>CAMZFV010000054.1 GCA_947306175.1 uncultured Prevotellaceae bacterium | reverse complement strand
CACAAGCCCATCGGCAGGATCAAGTATGCGCTCACTTAATTCCGCCAACGGGTATAGTAGAAATTCTTGCCATAGCCGATCACCGTGTAGGTAAAACCGCTGGTCCAACATTCTCGGGCATTCCACTCAATCCGCGTCAAATTACTCAGGCCCTCAAAGGCATAACTGCCAATCGAAGTCACATTCACCGGAATGGTCAATGACGTCAAGTCGCTGCAATTGGAAAAAGCGCTGGTCCCGATAGACTTGAGCGACTCGGGAAGATTCAGACTGGTGATCCAACTGTTCTTGAAGGCATTGGGGGAGATTTCCGTCACGCTATAGGTCACACCATTGTTGGTCACGCTGGCGGGGATAGTCAAGTCACTATTATAACCGCTACCGCCCCTGACGGCCACCGTGTTGCTACCCGTGATGAGGTAATAGAGACCGTCAACCACAAAGTCGTAGGTGAGATTGTAGGCCTCCTTGCCCTCGACGTTCTCAAACAGTTTCCACCAGTTGGCGCTCTGGTACTTGCTCACCGACGAGGCCGGAATGTAGAGCGATGCCAGGCCATAGGTCTCGCTTGAAAAACCATCACTATTTCTCATGTAAGGAGGATTCAGGCTGCGGCACGTAATCGAGGACAAGGTTGTGCAGCCCAAGAAGGCGTCTGAGTCGATATCAGTTAACGTGCTGGGCAGAACCAGTGATGTTAAGGCCGTGTTGCTGAAAGCCATACTGCCGATGCGGGTGATGGAATTGGGGATATTGATGTTCGTCAGGCTTGTACAGCCGGCAAAGGTCTCGCTACCAATCGTCGTCACCAGGGAAGGAATGGTCACATTCGTCAGGTTGGTACAACCCTTGAAAGTGCCCTCCATCGTCGTCACACCGAAGGGAATATCCACCGAAGTCAACCCCGTACAGCCAAAGAAAGTACCCATGAGGCTTGTAACTCCTCCAGGGAGCGTCACACTCGTCAGGCCCGTACAGCAGTAAAAGACATTCCAGCCCATGAATGTAATGGAATTGGGCAGAACGACGTTAGTCAGACCCGTGCAATAGGCAAAAGCCGAGGCACCGATGCCCTTTACCGACGACGGAATGGTAATGTTCCTCAAGCCCGTACAACCGTAGAACAAATTGACACTGATGGAGTGAAGTGAACGGGGCAAAGTGATATTTGTCAAGGAAACACAATCATAGAATGCGCCGGCACCCAAAGAAGTGAGTCCTACCGGTAGAGAGACACTCGACAAGGCAGAACACTCGGCAAAGGCACGCTCACCGATAGAGCTCAAAGATTTAGGAAAAGTAACAGCAGTCAAACCCGTGCAGCCCTCAAAGGCGCTTTCTTCAATGGTTTTCAGGCCATTGGTCCAGGTGATGTCGGTTAAACCTGTGCAGCCAAAAAATGCGCGATAACCTATGGACGTCACCGAAGAAGGAATGACCACTTCGGTCAATGCAGAACGGCCGCTGAAAGCATCCGTGCCAATGGTAGTAACCGGGATTGACCTTTCATCTTGACCACTGCCAGAATAGCTGGCGGTCAGGATGGTCACACTACTGGGAATGACCACTCGACCAGTACAGGTCTCATCGTTTACGCCAATTACAGTAACACTATTGGCGCCATATTCTCCATTTACCTCAAAATGGAAGCCCTGATACCAGAATTGGTCTTGGGCTACTGCCGGTAGCGTTACCGCCAACAGCATAAGTAGAATAAAAAAGACTTTTCTCATTGTTTTAATTGTTATATGTTGGGTTAATATCAGTTACGCTGAAAAAATAAAACACACGAACAAATTTCGCGTGTTTGCTATCGTTTATCAAGATAATTGTGTTAAAAAATGAAAAAACGTACTGTTTTTTGCATTACACTGTCTAATTCTTTTACACTTTACGTAAAAAATCTTGAGCCAAATTCCGGATTGCACGGGAGACACGCATGAGGGTGCCGTCGGGATCCATCGCCTCGTCAAGAGGCAGGCCGTCGCTCACAGCGATTGCTGCTATCAGACCTGCGGTAACCGGGTCAAAATCTGGGGCTAAAGCGCCACAGACTGCAGCCACGGGAATAGCCCGTTCTTGAGCCATCTTGATGACACAGCCGGGAGCCTTGCCCATAAGCGTCTGGGCATCGAGGCGGCCTTCACCTGTGATGACCAGGTCGGCACCATCCAGTGCCTCGGCAAGGCGGTTCTGGGCCAAAACGAAAGGAGCGCCTGAGAGCAAGCGGCAATTGAGCAAATGCAACATCAAGGCGGGAATGCCCCCCGCAGCGCCACATCCAGCAAGGTTGGCGATATCAGTGCCCACGATGTCGGCCACATGGGTCATGCCACGCTCCAACTGCTCCACCTGTTCGGGCGAAGCGCCTTTCTGTGGGGCGAATATATGTGCCGTGCCCCGTTCACCGCACAGGGGGTTATCCACGTCGGTCAAGAGGGTAATCGGGCAATCGCGGACGGTCTGAGGAATGCCGAAGGTTTCAATACGGGCGATTCGCTCCAGGGACTCTCCACTGGGATAAAGATGATGTCCCTCGGCATCCAGGAACTCAGCGCCGAGGGCACACATGATGCCCATCGCCGCGTCACACGTCGCCGAGCCGCCCAGTCCCAGCACGATGCTGGTGGCACCGCGCTCCAGCGCGTCACGCATCAACATGCCCGTACCCAATGTGGTTGCCCGCATCACGTCGCGCTCCTCGGGTGCCAACAGCGCCAATCCGCTGGCGGCGGCCACCTCGATGAGGGCGGTGCAATCGTCACACAGGAAATACTGTGCTGCAACGGGATCCTGCTTGAGCAGCGGTCCCATCGTGGGCACGGTCACCCACTGACCCTTGCGGTTAGCTGCCAGCACGACGGTGGTGCCGTCGCCACCGTCGGCCACAGGGACACTGACGGCGGTAATACCATCAAGGCCGCACAAGCAATCTTGCGCGGCCTCGTTTAATAGTTGAGCCGTTACCGAGCCTTTGAATTTATCAAACGCCAGAACGATTTTCATCTCAATCAACCTTGACTACAAGGAAATTGGTCTTTTCCCAGAAACGGTTGGGATTCAGGATGCGTAACACCTTGAGGTTGCCCTGGTCAACGATCTCATAGGAATCCTTGGGATGGTTGGTCATCAGCTGAGCCTTGTTGCTGTGCAAGGGGATCTCGTTGAGGGTGCGGCGGTCGGCCTTGGTGAAATAGGACATCTCGAAGTCGCCCTCAAGAATCTTGGTCTTGCGCAGGAAACCCGTCTCGATAATCTTGTGGGCCTTGAGTTCCTTCTTGGAACCGATGACGTAATAGCAGGTGTTGAGGTTAGTCACCTCGTTGGTGAGCTGCTTGGACTCCTGCTGGGCTGCCTCTTTCTCCTTCACGACGTTCTTGTTCACCGTGTTGAGTGAATCCACGCTCTGGTTGAGGCTCTTGATCTGAACATGGGCGGCAGCCAACTGCTCGTTCAGGCTGTTGATGGTGTTCTGCTGATCCTCGAGCTGCTGCTTGAGGTTGGCAATCGACTTCTGCATCGAAGTGTTGTAGTTGGTGGACTGCTTGAGCCTGTTCTCCAGCTCGGCCAGACGTGCTTTGTGCTTGTTGATGGACTGCTGGATGAGCACGATATCGTCGCGCAACTGTTTCTTGCGGTCAGGAGTCTCACCACTCAGGTTGTTGACCGACACGATGTCGGCCAATTCCTTAATCTGCTGCATACCGTCGGCAATATCGCCCATGAGTTCCATGAGGCTATCCTTCTCGGCGTTGGCAGTATTAATGGAATCCTGCAAGGCGGCATTGATGGAATCCTGACGCAATGCCTCCTGTTCCAGTTTGTTGGCGCGTTGGCAAGCAGGCAGTAATGCCAGACCGACCATTAACCAAACTAAATAGAAAATCTTCTTCATAATCTTATCTTTTTATGTTGATTATCAAACTCTTGCGCTCTTCTGCTTGAACGCGGCATACTTATCCACCTTGACGGCTGCCTCCTGAGGGCATCCGGCGACCACAATAACGATCTCCCCGCGGGGAGCGTTGGCGGTGAAATACTCCACCAGCTCGCCCAGCGTGCCGTTGTGTGTCATGTTGTGCAATTTGCTGATTTCACGCACCACACTGGCGTCACGGTCAGCCCCGAAGGCCTCGGCAAACTGCTGCAAGGTCTTTAACAGCCTGACGGGCGACTCATAGAACACCATCGTCAGGGGCTGGGACTTCAACTCGTCAAGACGGGAGGCACGGCCTTTTTTCTGCGGAAGGAAACCCTCGAAGACAAAGCGGTCGCATGGCAGACCCGAATTGACCAGCGCCGGCACAAACGCGGTAGCTCCCGGCAAGGTCTCCACCTCGATGCCACGGCGGCGGCACTCGCGTGAGAGCAGGAAGCCGGGGTCGCTGATGCCTGGCGTGCCCGCATCGCTGATGAGCGCCATCACGGCACCGCCTTCAAGCTGCTCGGCAACGGCTGCCACGGCCTCATGTTCGTTGAACTTGTGGTGACTCCGCATGGGCGTGGCGATGCCAAAGTGCTTGAGCAGCACGCCGCTAGTGCGGGTATCCTCGGCAAGCACAGTATCCACTGTCTTGAGCACCTCGATGGCTCGAGGTGTCATGTCGTCAAGGTTACCGACGGGTGTGGGCACTATATACAGCTTGCCAGCCATCAGGAATGACTTATTTTTGGAAATGGTTGCGCACGATGGCCATGAAGTCCTTCACGACCTCGTTCTCGCGATCCCAATTCAGTTGGCTGAAGAAATACAGTTCGGCATTGCCGTAGCTGCGCATCGCCTCGATGTGGGCGATAGCGGTATTCAACGCGTCGGCACTACCAGCAAACAGTTCACGCTGGAAGCGGAAACGGTCGTTGAGCGAGAAGGCTTTGCGGATGTCTTTGGAGAGTGTGCGTTGTAATTTCTCGTCAACACGCAAGGGGCTTGGAGTCTCCTCTGTCTCGGGGAACTCGGTGGGAACGGGCGGCACGGGCATCTCCTCCTCGGGCTCGGGAACAGTATCGTCTGCCTCGATAAACTCAACGGTGATGTCAGGTTCATCCTCAGCCTCGGGAAGGATATCAGGGTCGGGTTCGGGGACGGGCTCCTCATTCACTTCTCCTTGGACGGGCTCCTCGTTTATCTTTTCGGGGGCGGGCTCTTCATCTACCTCTTCGGGGGCATGAAATACAGGGGGAACAGGGGTTGACGGAGCCACGGGGGCGGCCTCTACAGGTTCATCTTCGGCCTCGGGCTCATCGGGAGCCTCGATGAATTCAACGGTGATGTCCTCGTCGGGCTCACGGTCTTCTACTGGCACCTGATCGGCATCATCGATCTCGTGTTCAGGCTCCTCATAGTTTAATTTGAATACCTCTCTGAATTCCTCGCCGTTATCGTGTTGCCACGTCTCGTCGGCATCATAGTCTTCTTCAGGAAGATGCTCGGCAGCAGGGGTTTCGGCCTCTTGCACAGGCTCTTGGATGGCATCTTGGGCTGGTGCGGGCTCCAGAGCGGGTTCCTCAGCTGGCTGCTGAGTGGCAAGTTCCACTCCGCACATCTCGGCCAGCTCGCGCACCTTGCGGTGCAGTTTATTGGTGATGACTTCTGGCGTGTTTTCCTCGCCCAGGCGACGGGACACGAGCATTAGTCCTTCTATCTCATAGACATGAGAGAGCATTTTCTCTATCGACATGTTCATAATCTCTTGTATGATTGTTGCTTAGCGCTATTGCGCCAAGGATTTGTTTTACATTCAGCCTGCAAGTTTACTAACTTTTTTTAAAACACAACTATTTTCCCACATTAAAATATGTTACAGTTCTCCGAAAAGGTTGCAGAGGAAGACACCGATTTGCTCACGGATGCTGGCTTGGGAGCAGGTGAAGTTGTTGACCAGCACGGCAAAAGCATAGCGGGGTTCGTTGGCGGGAAAATAACCCACGAAGCACTGCACATGGCGCATACTGCCCGACTTGAGCACAATCAGGTCGCTCAAGGGGTTGGCCTTTAAGGTCTTGCCGGCACGACCCGATGCAGTGGGCATGAGGTCGCACAGGCGCACGCCGTCAAATGTGCGGTGGGCCATCATCGACAACATATCGCCAAAGAAATTGACTGACGCCTTGTTGGCACGCGCCAGTCCACTGCCGTCACGCATAAACAGCGGCTCGGTGTTGATGCCCTGAATCTCCAGCCAGTTCTTGACGGCGGCAACGCCCACAACATCCAGATCGGAAGGCATGCCGTCAAAGCCTTTCAGTTCCCAGTCACGTGCTCCGATGGCACGCAAAAGCGCATGGGCAAACATGTTATCGCTGCGGTCGAGCAGCGAGGTGATGATTTCGGTAAGTTCGGGAGACTTGTGGAGCACGAGTAGTGTACGCTCGGCATGGTTCACGTTGTCGCGTGCGTCAATGTTGTACTGATAGTGGATGCCACTGGCCTTGAGGGCGCGCTCCACACTATCGACCAGCATGGGGGCCGGCGTGGGATTGGCGTAGGTGTTACTGTAGCTCTTGCCTGTCGTCTCGCCCGTGATGATCAAGGCGGGGACGCTGTAATCCAGATAGGGCGTGATGGAATTGCGGCCACGGTTGGCACGGCAACGGCTGATGACCTTGAGTCCAGGGACCGAAGGTGTAAATCTCGACTGGGTCACACGGCCACGGCTGTCGAGCGTGTAAGACACTTTCACGAGGTTATCGTGGAAATTCAGTGCATGGACGGCAGTACCGTAGTCATAGGCCAGGTCTCCCACGTCCCAGTCCTCGTCATAGTAAGGATAGGAGTAGTAACTGTCATCGCCCACGATCGTGCCCTCAACGGTGTGTACACCACAGGCGCGCAAGGCCTCGATGATCTCGTCAACGATGTTGGCCTGGTTGGGCAAAAACGTCGAGCCCAGCGTGGGGTCTCCCATGCCGCGGATGATGATGTTGCCCTTGAATACCCCGCCATCAATCTCACCGTCGAGATAAACCGGTGTCTCGAAACGGAAATGCGGGCCCATCAGACCCAAGGCTGCCGACGAGACGACGGTCTTCATCGTCGAGGCGGTAATATTGGCCTGCTCAGGGCGGAAGCTGGCGATTGACTTGGCCGAATCCAGGTCAATGACTTGAACGCCAAGCGATGCATAACGTAGCGAACTGTTAGACACAAACTTGTCCACCGCCTCCTGGGGCGTGAGGGCAGCGAGTTGCAGGGTGGCGACAAAGGCCAACACAAGGGTAGCAAAGGTTATCTTTCTCATCTTGATGATTTTTTGTGGTAATAGGCAGGACGTCTCACATATTTCCTCCAGGCATACAATGGTCTGCTTTCCAGATAATGCAGATTGCGCTGGTTGGCATAGGCCTCGCGCTCAAACGAGATGCTGCGATAGGCATTGCCACGCATGGGGAGCCTCACCAGCCACTCGAGGAAATAAGCCAGATAGAAGAACACAAAGAGCATCTCGCGCTGTTGGGCCGTGTGGATGCGCTCGTGGTTCATCATCTCGTTGCTCAAGTACACCCCATGATGCACAAACAGGATTCCCAGCAGGTTGATAGCCGAGAATCCCCTGAACGGCAAAATCGAGGTCCTGATTATCTTCATGGGCGCAAAGGTACAACAATTTTTTGAGTCCCATATTGGCTATTATTCATAGATTTTTGGCACGAAAGGGCATTTTTTTCTATTTAGTTCTTGCAAAACAATCAAAAAAAAGTAACTTTGCACGCATAAAAGTTCATTTATAGACCCAGATATTAACCCAAACAGATAACCCTATTATGGATAAAGCCGTAAAAGTACTCGGATTGGCCCTGCTATATGTTATCGCCATAGGAGTCATTGAAACGTTAGGATTCTATCATCCTTTCTTCTGGACCTATAGCGCAGTTTTTGCTGCGATTGCAGCTGCATGGCCCTACTTTAAACTCTGCCAGCGCTACCCCATTCCCGGCATCGCCATCATGTGTGCCGTACTCCTGCTGGTCATGAACTTCATCTTCGGACAGGGACACGAGTTCTTTGCAGCGGGATGCATCGGATTTGGATGCATTGCTGAGGGTCTGCGCAAGCTCTTTGGCAACTACCGCGGTGCCAAGGGTGTTATCGCCAGCTATGCTGCGATGTCGCTTATCCCCTTCTCCAAGAGCATTGTCCTGTGGATCGACTACGAGACCGCCATGGATCTTATCATCAGGAGAATGGGTGACATCTATGCCGCTGTGATGGGCCGTATGCTCTCCAAGTACATGTTCATCGCAATGGTTGTCCTCACCCTCGTGTTCGCCATCGTGACGATGTGGATCCTCACCCGCAACTGGCGTCCCCGCGACGAATACCACTTAGAAATCGAATAAACCCCGAACGACAATAAGGGGAATTTTCCTCGAGTTCTCTTTTACTAGAGGGATACAACCAAATCAGGCTTCGCTAACGCAAAGCCTGATTCTATTATAATCTACACTTAAAAGTAGAATTAATTGTGTATCCGTCATTCGGCGTTGGGTTGCAGCCTTGACGGGTTGTCCTGGACGTTGACGCCTCCCTCGATTTCCTTGTCAATTGTCTCGAAGCGGCTGTGCTGGCTCTTGTACTCGGGCACAAACTCCTTCATGGCATAGATCATATCGTGCACATTGCCATGAGCGGCCAGATCGATAATCTTGTCGATGTTCTTGCACACATCTTTATAATTATAGGTCCTGACCTTGGCAATCATAATCTTCTTGTTGACAGTGGCGGTGGTCTTCTCCTTGTCGTTGAGCAGCTCCTCGTAGAGTTTCTCGCCGGGACGAAGTCCGATTTCCTCAATCTTGATGTCAATGTCGGGCTTGAGACCTGTCAACGAAATCATGCGGCGCGCCATTTCGTAAATCTTCACAGGCTCACCCATATCGAAAATGTAGATTTCGCCACCACTGCCCATACAGCCGGCTTCCAGCACAAGCGAGCAGGCCTCGGGGATCGTCATGAAGTAACGGATGATTTCCTTGTGGGTGACCGTGACAGGGCCTCCAGCAGCAATCTGGCGGCGGAACAGCGGAATCACTGAACCGTTGCTGCCCAGCACGTTACCAAAGCGTGTGGTGATGAACTGCGTCTTCTTGCCTTTCTTCTGCGCATCAAAGAAGAGTGACTGACAATAAATCTCGGCCAGACGTTTGGTGCAGCCCATTACATTGGTGGGGTTGACAGCCTTGTCGGTCGAGATCATCACAAACTTATACACATTATATTTAAGGGCCACGTCAGCCACATTGCGCGTTCCCATCACGTTGGCCAGGATGGCCTCGGTGGGATTAATCTCCATCATGGGCACATGTTTGTAGGCCGCGGCATGGAAGACGAAGCGTGGGCGGAACTTCTCGAATGCCTCCTCTAAGCGCTCTCGGTTGCGCACGTCACCCATGAACAGTTCGACGTGAGCCCTCGGGAAGTCCTTCTTCATCTCGATGGCGATATCGTGCATAGGGGTCTCGGCCTGGTCAAACAGGATGATCTTGCTGGCACCGTAGGTGGACACCTGACGCACAATCTCGCTGCCGATGGAGCCACAGGCACCGGTGATGAGCACGCATGAGCCCTTGATGTGCTGTCTCACGAGCGGGTTGTCGAGCACGATGGGGTCACGACCCAACAAGTCCTCGATCTGCACCTCCTTAATATAGGTAGAAATTCCCGACTGGTCTTCCTTATCGGATTCCTGCTCAAACTCGGCCACCTTATTCATCGCCAACAGAGCGATATTGTTCTTGATGAAGTAATCGGCAAATCCGCTACGCATCAGGCTGTGACTCTTGGAGTCATACACCAAGCCCTCGATGTTGCCCTTCTGGAACACATCAGCCATCTTCTCGGGATCAAAACGATAAACCTTGAAACCGTTCAACTCGGTAGTTTCAGGCGATGACTTGAGGCTCAACAAGCCCACGGGCAGGTATTTGCCGCCGATCTCACCCTTGAGCGCGTTGGCCAGGAACAGAGAGTTGAACGTTGTGCCCAGCACGAGTACGCGCTTGCGGCCCTCGGTGGCACTGTTCATGCGCATGTACAGATACTTGATACACAATCGCTCAATCATCATCAACGAGAAAGACATGGCTCCGATGATGAAAATATTCCAGAATTTCATGAAGGGGTCTCGCGTCATCCACAGTTTCAATGCATTGAAGAACACAAGGATAGTCGTGGACAGGGCTACCACCATGAAGATGCGGTACAAATCCTCGATGACCGATAGACGGATGACACAAGTATAACTCTTGGTTACATAGGAGACAACGAAATAGACAGCAAAAACAATCAGCCAGTTGACAATGAAGGATATGGGTGTGACGAAAGTGTGTAGCGAGTACATATCGGCCACCACAGTCATGATGAAACAAACGGTGACAATCAGCATATCCAGCATCAGGATGATCCATCGTGGAGTCGTTTTCACCCTAAAAGCTCTGAATATCTTCAGATCAAGTAGTCTATTTATTAGTCTCTCCATTGAGTAGTGCTCTCTTTTCATGTTATTCCCAAATGCCTGGCCATCAACTCAATGAGCCATCCATTCAGATTCCATCGCACGGAACACCATGCGATATTTTAGCCTACAAAGATACTGCTATTATTTGAATTTGCAAAAATCAAGCCCCAAAAAGCACACAATAATAAAAATATGTGAAATATTGCGACTCTGCGTGATGTGTGTTGCCGAATAGGGCATATAAAGAGGTAGTTTTGTGAAGAAAAATAAAAAATGGTGACTCCTTTAGCGCCATTCATGAAAAAATGCGTAATTTTGCGGGTTTGAAAACAATATCGATGGCAATGGGACATAATTATATAAGTCATATTTCCCCGCTGGCGGTACTTGCCATGCTGGCTATGACGGTGTTGAACACCTCCTGTTTCGGTGACGAGCCCGACTACTGCGAGGCCGACATCGAGACGGCCACCCTGCATGTGAGTGACCCTGCGGCCTTCTTTTTCCAGCCCACGGACTCGTTGCAGACAGTGTTCTCGACCGACAGCGTCATCACCTTTGCGGTGCGCAGCGATGCCGATGTGACCTCGCTGTCTCCCGTGTTCACGCTGTCTCCCGGCGCCAGCATCGAGCCGGCCAGCGGCAGCACCCACGACTTCTCACAGGGCGCCGTGATCTACACGGTGACCTCTGAGGACCGCAAGTGGCAACGCCACTACCGCGTCAGCGTGGTGCCCACGATGATCACTGTGGCCGACACGCTCTGCTACGATTTTGAGCACTTTGAGCTGGAGACAGCAACCCAGCGTTACTACATGTGGCACAACGTGTTACCCGACGGTTCGCTGGGCAATGACTGGGCCACGGCCAATGCGGGCTTCCGCATCTCGATGGGGTCGGCCCAACCTATGGACTACCCCACCACCCCGCTCGTTGATGGATATGACGGCGCGGGCGTATGCCTGACCACCCGCGACACGGGCCCCTTCGGCCGCATGGCCAACAAACGCCTCGCGGCAGGCAACATGTTCTTGGGAACCTTCGACATCCGCATTGCGATGAGCGACCACCTGCATGCCACACGCTTCGGCATCCCCTTTACCAGCAAGCCCGAGCGCTTCACGGGATATTACACCTTTGAGCCAGGGGCCACGGTCCAGGACTTCTACGGCAATCCCATCGCAAGCCGCACCGACTCGGCGTCGGTCTATGCCGTGTTCTACCGCAACCACGATGCACAAGGCAACGAGGTGGTGCTCTATGGTGACAATGTGCTCTCCAGCGACCTGCTCGTGGCGGTCGCCAACATGGGTTACGTCGCCCCCACGACGCAGTGGACACCGTGGGACGTGAAATTTGAATACCGCGAGGAGATTGACGAACAGTTGCTCGCCAGCCGCGGCTATAGCCTGGCCATCGTGTTCTCGTCAAGCGCAAGCGGCGGTGACTTTATCGGCGCCATCGGCAGCCGCCTGTGCGTGGACAAGGTGCGCCTCATCTGTTCACACGAGGAGTAGTTAGGTTTTAGGCATTAGGTTTTAGGCATTAGGTTATTGATAAATGATTAATCGCAAACATATCATCATGATGCTGATGGCCATGACCACGGCAATAGGCATCAATGCGTCAGTACTCGACAGCGTGCGGTTTGACGCACGTCTGGGCTATGCCCTGGGCGGCACCATGCCCACCCATGTGGGAAAAGAGATACGCGGCATCAACAGTTTCATCCCGGGCTTCAACTTCACGGTCGCTGCCGAGGGAACCCTGCCGCTCGCCCCACACTGGGCCATCCACTCCGGACTGCGCTACGAGCTGGGAAGCATGGACGTGGACAGCCGCGTCAAGAACTACGACATCGAGGTGGTCAGGGGCGACGAGTCGCTCAAGGGCATCTTCAACGGCAACGTGCGCATCAAGACTACCCAGCGGCGCATCACCCTGCCCATCCAGGCCCAATATGACTTCAACCGAGACTTGAGCCTGCGCGGCGGCTTCTTCATGGGATGGCTCACCAATAGAAAATTCTGGGGATGGGCTTATGACGGCTACCTGCGTGAGGGCACACCCGTCGGTCCCAAAATTGAGATGGGCACCGAGCCGGGTGACCGCGGCGACTTTGACTTCGATAAGAACATGCGCCACATGCAGTGGGGCATCGACGTGGGCGCAGACTGGCGCTTCAGCCGTCACTGGGGCGCATTTGTCGAGTTGACCTACGGCCTGAGCGGCCTGTTCAAGAGCGATTTCCACTCGGTGCAGACCCTTCGTCCGATATATGGCTCAATCGGTGTCACTTACAGCATTAACTTAAAGAATATGTTTAAGAAGAAAACAAATTAAACTATAATCAACTACAAACAACAATGAAGAAAACATTTTTCGCACTTTTCATGGCACTGATGACCACTTTGTCAATCAATGCCGAGGACTACACGGGCACTATCTATGTGACCCGTAACGGCCAAACCAATTCACAAACCACTACAGTGACCGTCAGTCAGCAAGATAACGGCTTGACCACGCTGATGATGCACGTGGTGTTTATGAACCAAAACCTGGAACTGAAAATGACAGACGTGCCTAGCGACACATCCAATGGCATCACCACCTTTAGCGCCGAGCGCACTGTGGCTACGGGCACCTACTTCGGCTCAATGTACACGATCGTGTTTGCCCGCGTCACCGACGGCATGATGGCGGCCAACGTCTCCATCCCCGCCTATGGCGTCACCATGTGGTTCAACACCGTGGGCGACCACTTCCAGCTGCCCAACAGCGACATGGAAGCATGGACCAATGACCTGGGTGAGCCTGACCGCTGGCATGGCTTCAAGAGCGCCGACGGTACATTTGCAAGCATTTCAGCAGGCCTTGCTGGCCTCGCTTCTAGCGATGACGTTCGCAGTGGCGCCACCGGTCATAGTGCAGTGATGACTGCTGGCTCAGTCTTCGGTACCATTGCCAACGGCACGATGACCAACGGCCAACTCATCGCGGGTTCGATGAGTGCCACCGATCCTGCCAACCACGCCGAGATGGACAAGGAAAAAGGCACTGACGACTTCTATATGCCCTTGTATGCCAAGCCCGACAAATTCAACGTCTGGCTGAAATACACCCAGGGCTCGGCCAATGACAATTACAAGGCCAACGTGAGCGTCAAAACCTTTGACGGTACCTATTATCAGGAGCCCGTTGACAAGGAATACACCAACCTGTCGGGCAGCATCGTCGGTGGTCAGATTCCCGCTGGCGACTGGACGCAGTACTCGTTCCCCTTCGACTACGACAGCTATGCCGCCAACGACGCTGCCAGTGAGGCCATCTTCGTTACTTTCTCGACCAACGCCACTCCCGGCCAGGGCAACAAGAACGACGCCCTCTATGTCGATGACATGGAGCTGGTTTACCTGGGCAACATGACCGACCTGCGCTATCTGGACGAGACCATCGACGGTTGGGATCCCACCGTTACTGCTTACAGCATGGAGACCGTCGGCGAGCCCAACCTGGATGATTTCACCGCCACCATCGAGGGTGCCAGCGCCGTGTTGACCAAGTCCATGGAACAGAACGCCGATGGCACCTACCGCATCGCTATCAGCGTTGTTTCGGGCGACCTGCAGAACGCTTCCTGTTACATCATCACCGCCACCGCCACCACTCCTGCCGTCATCAAGGGCGACGTGAACAACGACGGTGAGGTCAACATTGCCGATGTAACTGCACTGATCGACTACCTCCTGAATGGCACCACAGAAATCAACAAGCTGGCGGCCGACCTTGACGACAATGGTGAAGTTGGTATTTCCGATGCAACAAAACTTATCGACAATCTTTTGTTGGGCAAATAATTACAAATATAATTTTGAAGTAATTCTTTAAAAATATGATGAAGCACTTTATTGCAATACTTGCAGCCGCATGCTGCACGCTGGCCATCAATGCCACCACCTATAGCAGCCACCTCAAGGTCGTTGTCAATGGCATAGTCTCTGAGCAAGACGAGGTACAGGTTGAAGTCACCCAGACCGACGGACTGTACAACCTGAGCCTGAAAAACTTCTGCCTCAGTGCCGAGGGCATCACCATGCCCGTGGGCAACATCGAGGTTACCGGCGTGGAAGGCGTTGACGAGTATGGCTACACCACTATTCTCTTTAAGGCGCCTATCGCTATTGTTCCCGGCGACGACCCCGCCTATCAAGAGAGTGATTGGATCGGCCCCATGCTGGGAGATGTGCCTCTTGACCTAACTGCACGCTTCACCGACACTGCGTTGAACGCCAACATCGACATTGAGTTGGCCATCATGGGACAGACCATCGGCGTGTCGCTCTTCGGTGTTGCTCCCGCAGCGTCAGGCCTCAATGGCGACGTCAACAAGGACGGCGAAGTGAATATCGCAGACATCAACAGCGTCATAGACATCATCCTGAATAACTGATTCCGCGAGTCATAACCGCCCTGTTAAAAAGTTTTTTCATTTTTTTTGGCGGGCTTCTATTATCGCAACGCTCTAAGCGATAAGCCTTAAGCGTAACCCATCTAGTTCATAGTGTGGCCAGCCACATTATGAACTAGTTTTTTTTCAATAAAAATATTTGGTGATAACAAATAAAATATGTAATTTTGCCACTTGAAATAGCTTATTTTTTTAATTGGGCTATAACCAAAGACTTATATCGTATAGATTATTCATTTTTAAGTGTTTTAATTCATTTTATTAACTAATTTTTCATTTTTATTATGAAGAAATTATCAGTACTTTTTGTTGCAGCTGTTGTTGCGCTGAGCGCATCTGCAGGTGTAAGCTTCAAGGCTACTCACAGCCTGAAGACCAACAAAATCAACACCGAGAAGGTAAAGGTTGCTGACGTGAAGAAGAAAGTCAGCATCCGCGGCTTCAAGGACCAGCCCGCTGGTGAGACCAAGTATTACAGCCACGGTGGCCAGGGTGTTTATGTTTCTGGTGGCTATCTCACCGCTGGTGAGCTGTCCGGAAAGACCGACATCGTTTACGCTGAGGACGGAAAGGTTTACATCAAGAACCTCCTCAACAACTCAGCTGAGCAGTATGACGAGAACTGGGTTGAGGGTTACATCGAGGGCAACGAGCTCCACATCCCCATGGGCCAGTCAATCTACTGGAGTGACTACTATGAGGCTGACGTTGTTCTTGCTATGGGTACCACCGCTGTAGAGGGCACTTCTCTGTCCTTCACCGTTGATGAGAGCGCCGAGGAGGCTATCTTTGTGATCGACGGCGAGACCCTGACTCTGCAGGGCACCTATGCTAACCCCACCGGCAGTGACTATCCCGAATATGAGGGTTACGGCCTGGGTTGCTACTGGACCGACGACCTGAGCTTCGGTGGCTTCAACGAGTGGAACACCGTTCTCACCGAGCGCGAGCCCGTTGAGACTCCCACCGTTATCACTGAGCTTCCCGACGGTTGCGAGACCTTCAAGTTCATGCGCTTTGGCTACTGCCTGTACAACAGCTCTTGGTTCGGCATCGGCATGACCGAAATCGACGGCGACCTGTACATTGCTTTCAACGAGGATGCAACCAAGGCTTACATCCAGAACCCCCTGTGGTGGATGGACAGCTATGGCACCTGGGTAGAGGGTGACTTCGATGTTAACACCGGTATCATCACCGTTCCCGTTGGCCAGTTCCTGACCTGGAGCGATGAGGCTGAGTATGGTGTACAGCTGATGTGGGGTAACTCCTACGTTTACTTGGATACCGATGAGAATGGCGAGGAAGGTTACTACCTTGGCACCGCTCTTGACGAGCGCGCTGAGGAGATCCAGTTCCAGGTAAGCCTTGACTTCAAGACCATCGACATTCTCAACTGCGAGGGTAACGTTGATGCCGAATTCCCCGAGAACTATGAGTGCGCAGGTCTCTATGGCATCTGGAGCGACGACCTGAGCTGGGCAGGCGCCCTTGAATTCACCAGCGAAGGCCAGCACATGGGTCAGCTGCTCGAGATTAACCCCGTACAGCCCGCTAACCCCACCGTTGACGAGTGGTATGACTGCGGTAGCGAGGGTGGTTTCAGCCGTCTCTACTTCACCCTGCCCAAGGTTGACGTGAATGGCGAAGCCATCGATCCGACTCTCTTGAGCTACAGCATCTTCCTGGATGACGACCAGATCTTCGCCTTCCCCTACGAGGACTACTACTACAACTTCGATGACTTCGGAATCACCGAGGATCTGACCGAGATTCCTTACGAGATCGCAACCAGTGGTTATGACTTCAACGCAGGTTACGTATACTTCTATCGCACCAACGCCGAGGGCTTCGATCCCTTGTTCACCTGGCGCATTGGTATGCAGTGCTACTACAATGTTGATGGCGAGAAGTTCGCTTCCGACATTGTTTACCTTGAGGTCTTCCCGCACGAGGAGCCCGTTGATCCTCACATGGAGGGTTACTGGCTGGTAGCTATCGACGCTAACGGCGAGGAGGTATGGTATCAGATGACTGAGGGCAACAATGGTGACTACACCACCACCCTGGCACTCGACTATGACACCTTCGGCTATGTATACTACGATGCACACAATCCTGGTGAGCGTCACAATGTTGACTACTACATCATGATCGACGGCGTTCGCTATGGTGCTGCTGATGCTGAGGTTGCTACCGTTCTCGGTACCGCTCTCGACAACGAGCTCGTTGAGGGTGAGGGCTTCTACACCCTGCCCGTAGGTTACAACTACAACATGGGTGTTGCTATCAGCCCCGATGGTGAGCAGTACTTCGTATATGCCGCACAGGCTGGCTTCACTGGTGTTGATGAGCTGAACGCTGGCAAGACCGTTGCTAACGTACGCTACTTCAATGCAATGGGTCAGGAGATGGCACAGCCCGAGGGCGTTACCATCGCTGTTACCACCTACACCGACGGCACCACCAGCGCTGTTAAGGTTGTGAAGTAATTCAGCAATCACCAAGCTATTAGCTTCTAGCTATTAGCGATTAAGAAATGAGTAGAGACGCAAATTGTTGCGTCTCTACTTGTTTTATTGCCACAAATGCATTACTTTTGTGCTATGGACAAGAACGAAACTTACCGCCTGCTCGCCCAGCAGGTCGAGAGCCTGATCGAGGGCGAGAACAACCCCACGGGACAGCTCGCCAACGCTGCCGCCCTGCTCCACGAGACCATGGGATGGTGGTGGACGGGGTTCTACCTCATCAAGGACGAAATGCTCCAGCTGGGACCCTTCCAGGGCCCCGTAGCGTGTTACAACATCAAGTGTGGACGCGGCGTGTGCGGCACGGCATGGCAACAAGACCGCACTATCGTCGTTCCCGATGTGGAGCAGTTTCCCGGCCATATCGCGTGCAGCAGCCTCTCGCGCAGCGAGATTGTCGTCCCCCTGCACGACCCTGAGGGCAATGTCATCGGCGTGCTCGACATCGATAGCAAGGACTTGGCCACATTTGACGACGTGGACGCCCACTGGCTCGAGACCATCGCCCGCATCATCGAACGCCACGCCCTCCATCACATGAAATGAGCGGCGGACACCACTCTAAACTCTAAACACTAAACTCTAAAATAAAATATGAGTTACGAACCCCTAGCCGAACGATTGCGGCCACGCTCACTCGACGATTACATCGGCCAGCGCCACCTCGTGGGCGAGGGCGCGGTGATTCGACGCATGATCGAGAGCGGCAACATCTCATCCTTCATCCTGTGGGGGCCTCCAGGCGTGGGAAAGACCACCCTGGCGCGCATCATCGCCGAACAGACCCAGGTGCCGTTCTACACCCTCTCGGCTGTCACCTCAGGCGTGAAAGACGTCCGTGACGTGCTGGAAAGGTGCAAGAACGACGCCCGCAGCGTCTTCACCAAGGGCCGCCCCATCCTGTTCATCGACGAGATCCACCGCTTCAACAAGTCGCAGCAGGACTCGCTGCTGGGCGCCGTGGAACGCGGCACGGTCACACTCATCGGCGCGACGACCGAGAATCCCTCCTTTGAGGTCATCCGGCCCCTACTCTCCCGCGCCCAGGTCTATGTGCTCAATCCGCTCGACCGTGACGACCTGCTCGCACTGCTCGACCACGCCATCAAGACCGACAAGATGTTCCAGGGACGCGAGGTGCGCGTCGAGGAGACCGAGGCGCTGCTACGCTTCTCTGGCGGCGACGCGCGCAAGCTGCTCAACATTCTGGACCTTATCATGCAGTCGCTCAACGACGGTGAACCCTTTGTCATCACCGACGATATCGTCACCGACAGGCTGCAGCAGAACCCGCTCGCCTTTGACAAGGGCGGAGAAATGCACTACGACATCATCTCGGCCTTCATCAAGAGCATCCGTGGCAGCGACCCCGATGCAGCGGTCTATTGGCTCGCACGACTCATCGCCGGCGGTGAAGACCCCAAATTCATTGCACGACGCCTGTGCATCCTCGCTGCCGAGGATATCGGCCTCGCCAACCCCAACGCGTTGCTGCTGGCCAACGCCACCTTTGATATCATCAACAAGATCGGCTGGCCCGAGGGACGCATCCCCTTGAGCGAATGTGCCATCTATCTGGCCACCAGCGCCAAGAGCAACAG
>CAMZFV010000053.1 GCA_947306175.1 uncultured Prevotellaceae bacterium | reverse complement strand
ACTGAATTTCAATAATTTCAAAGAACTTTTATGAATTTTTAGTGGACACTAATGAAGCAAATTATTGAATGAACTTGGCTAAAATACAGCCAAGTTCATTCAATAAGATTAGCGAATTTCTATTCTGGTACCTCGACAAAGAGGTCGTCGAGAGTCACAGTGCGCTTCGAAATCTCGGAATAGCCACTGGGTTTCATGCCTTTAGTTGTAATGAGAATAGTTTGGGTTCCTTTTTTGCATTTGGTTTCTTGGATGAAGGTTGCTACCCTATTCATTATTTTTTCATACTCATCTTTGGAAAGCGTGTATTCAGTCTTGGAGTATTTTACTTCACAAATGGTCACAATGCCATCTGCACGGTCAATAATGATGTCGATTTGAACTCTTGGTGTGCTTTCCTTACTTCGCCATGAATAAAACTCAGTGTGAATATAGTCAAGTCTTAACGCATAGATAATCTGTTGGATATGGCTCATACAGACACGTTCAAATGCTAGTCCATACCATGTGTTCTGGCCTGGTGTCCCTATCGTGTTGCGCCAATAGTGCCTATCAGTGATACGACGTCGAGCGAACTGGTGATAGAATAAGGTGTAAAAGTCCATGAGTTGATATATTCCCGTATTAACTTTCATGCCGTTATTATATAACCTGACAAAATCACAATATTGCAAATCATCAAGCATATCACCCAAATGACCATTGTTGGGAATCCTTAATTGATTTGCGATTTCCTTGCGAGTCAAACCCTGTTTGTGCCCTGCCAACAACTTCACAATGTCCATATATTTTTCTGGATGGCGGTAAAGAGACTGAAATAGCCTACTATATTCATTTCGCATCTCTGCATTCTCTTCAAAAAAGAGTTTATCAATATTCTCGGCGGCACTATACTCGGTGTCAACCAGTCCTAAATAATAAGGAACGCCCCCCATTGCCATGTAGATCTGTAAGATAGAAAGCCTATCCCAATTGGACCCTTGTTCGGCAAAGAATTGCTCGGTCTGATAAAGTGTGAACGGTTTGAGATGTATTTCATGCGTTACGCGATTGTGTAGCCCTCCCCGATTATTGATCACATTGCGTATCATCCACGATGTTGCAGAGCCACAAACGATGAGCATCATGTTGTCAATCCATGCCCCCTGGCTGTTCCAGAAATGATCTAAGGCTCGAATAAATCCGGAATTGCGGGTTTCAAAGCATGGCAACTCATCAATAAAAACGATGCATCGTCTTTGTTGGTATTCGCTTTTCTGTTTCAGCAAATCCCCTAATACGCCAAATGCCTGCATCCATGTGGTTGCTTTAGTGCCCTGGTGCCCATATCGTTTTAACGCCATGTTGAAGGCTTCCAATTCGTTTTCGAAGGTTCCCCCAATGATGCCTGTCACATAGAAATCAAACTGATCCTGGAAATGTTGCCTAATCAGAAAAGTTTTTCCTACTCTACGTCTCCCGTAAACAGCTATGAATTCAGGACGGTTACTCATCATGAATTTGTTGAGTAATGCGATTTCTTTTTCTCTGCTTATTAATTTCTCCATGACGATATCGTATTAATTGAACACCGCAAATGTAAGACTATTTTTTGAATTTTAGGGATTCAATTGGGCGAAAATTGCATTTTTTTTAGAACTTTCGCCCAATTGAAACTGAAACAATAATGGTTAATCATCCGACAATTCAGAAGACCATATACTTTAAATCTATAATATTCAGCAGTTTTTATATCGTTAGTAATAATTTTAGCACTTAAATTTCAATTGGGCGAAAAGTACGTTATTTTTAAAACTTTCGCCCAATTGAAATATTTAAATGGAAAGAAATATTGAAAAAGTTACCGCCGCAGTGAAATCAATCGCTGCGGCGGTAGCCGTTTTTGTGAAGTCGTCAGGTGTATAGGTCCTAATGCCTAAAACCTAACGCCTAATGCCTAAATTACCAACCGGGGTTCTGCTTTGTGCCACCCTTGCTCAGCGTGATCTGGTTGCTGGGGATGGGGCACAAGTAGTACTTCTTGTCGAAGGTGCGCTGCTTGGTGGTAATGGGAATGATGTAACCGTAAGCGTCCAGGGTGAAAGCCTCGTCCAGGTCGGTAACATCACCGAGGTATGCGCCGCGGTTGATGTTGGGATGAACCTGGGTGTCAAGGAGGTCAAGCTGATGCCAGCGGATGAGGTCCCAATAGCGGTACCAGTTGTCGGCCATGAGCTCGCAGCGGCGAGTGCGGCGGATTTCCCACAACAGGCTGCTGACGCCCATATTGTTGGCGGGGTCGGCAGCGGGTGCGATGCTCATCGCGGGCAGACTGGCACGTGCCTGCAGCTTGTTGATGGTGGCATCGAGGTCGCTCTGGTTGAGTGAACCCAATTCAGCCTTAGCCTCGGCATAGTTCAGGTAGATGACAGCCAGCCAGTAGATGGGGGCGTCGGTGTAGTTCTTACCGGTGTTGATGCGGTAATCCACTTCCATTGCGGTGTTGTCATACTTGGCAATGTTGTAACCCGTCGATGAGGTCATCTGCATGGAGTTGGCGCGAACCCAACCATGGCCCTTGAAGCACAGATAGGGATCCAGGAGCACGCTCAGGCGCTTGTCGCGGTTGGCGAGCATGTTCTGAATGCTGTAGGCGTTGTTGCTCGGGTCAAGCACGGGATGGTCGTTTCTGTCGTAGGCGGTGGTAGCCAGAGGCTTGCCATCGAGGAACAGGAAGGACTCAACAGCGTCCTTGCTGATACCGCGCTGCTGTGATGAAGAGGCGGTATAGTCGGCGGTCGAGTGCATGAGCTGGTCCTTCACGTAGTTGCGGAAGAAGATCACCTCGTTGTTCTTGCTCAGGTCGAGCGAGTTGTAAACTTCACCATAGTTGGCGCTGAGGCTGTACTTGCCCGAATTCATGATCTGCTGTGAAGCGTCAACACACTCGTTGAGGTACTTCTGAGCGCGGGTGGCATCGGCAGCCTTGCCGTTCTCCTCGACAGTGCGGTACTTGCAATAAGTACCCTCAAACAGGCAGATGTCGCTCTTCATGGCGAGTGCCATGTCCTTGCTCCAGGAGTTCTTGCCAGCGCTGCCCAGATACTGAATGGCGAAGTTCAGGTCTTCAAGCACGAAGTCCATGACCTGGTCACGGTCGGTTTGCGGACCATAAACTGCATCGCTCTGAGCCTCGGGATCGAGGACAACCTCGTCGAGCAGGATCACATCACCATACATGCGCACGAGCTGATAGTACTGCCATGCACGATTGAGACGACCGACAGCAATATAGTAGTTCTTCTCGCTTTCCAGAAGCGTTGAGTTCTTCAGACCGGTCAACATGTAGTTGCAGCGGCGAATCTCGGTGTAAGGATCACTCCAGTAGCTGGAAGTGCCAGGAATGGTAGTGAACATCCAATCATCAAAATTGGGGTTCACCTGGTCATCACTAAGGCTCTTGAAGTAGAACCAGCCAGCACCACCACCAGTACCATAACCGATATAGTTCTGATAAAGGACGTTGCTGTAACTGGACACCTGGTTGGTGTTGTTCCAGAACTCCTGGCCGAGCTCGAATTTGGTACGCTCGCTCTTGGTGAGCATGTCGTCACAAGAAGACAACGATAAAACGGCGAGTCCCAGCCCACACAGTATAATTGATTTCAGTAATTTCATATATTCTTAGTTTTTAGTTTTAAGTTTTTAGTTTTAAGTACAGTTTGTATCGCCTGTAAATGAATTGTCATTCGGTAATATTACTTACAACTTAAAACTTACAACTTAAAACTTAATTAATAATTACTTCACGATGATTTCACAGATGGAAACGCGGTTCCAGCTCAGTTCATCAAACATGTTGCTGATGCCCTGACCCTGTGCGTTGATGCGCTTGGCATCAATACCATACTTCTTCACGAGCATATTCTTCACGCTTTCGGCACGGCCGTTGGCGAGGGTGATGTTGCGCTCCAGGGGACCATCCTTAGAGGCATAACCGTTGATGGTGCAGGTGGCCTCGGGGTGGCTCTTCAGGTAGGATGCGATGCGCTCAACATTGGGTTCCTGGTCGGCATATACGGCCATCGAGTTGATGGGGAAGTGAACCAGGATGGTCATATACTGCAGGGCCTTGTCAATCATGCCGCTCTTGCTGTTCTGGCAATCATTGAGATCCTTCTGCAACTGAGCGTTGCGGTTGTTGGCAGCGTTGAGCTGGTTCTGCAGGTCGGCGATGCGTGCGTTGTAGCTGTTCTCGGCGTTAGCGAGCTGCGAGCGCAGGTCATTGATCTGGGCATTCAGGACGCTGTTGTCGCCAGTAGCGGCAACGGCAGCGCTGCGGGTGGTACCGAAGGTTACCTGCAGACCTACCGACCAGGTGCGGTTGATAGGATAGGTGCGGCCCCAAGTACCGTAACCAAGAGAGCCTTGACCGGCGTTCATCTCGGGATCGATGGGGAGGTCACCGCTGCCCTTGTGGAGCAGACAGAGGTTGTTCACACTACCGTAAACACGCAGTTTCTCGATAAAGGCCTTGCGGGTCAAGTTCTCGGGCAGGGTGTAACCCAGCGTGATGTTCTTGAGACGCAGGTAGCTCATGTCAACGAGGTACTTGGTCTGGGGATAGTAGTTGTGGCAACCACCCTCACCCGAAAGACCTACCACGTTACCAGCATACTCGTTGCCGGGGAACAGGCAGGGGAAGTCATTGTCCTCGCTGATATTCACGATACCGTTATCGGGATCATAGATGTTGTACTTGGTTTGGTTGGCGTAGATGGCCAAGTCGGCTTCACGCATCATCGGGAAGACGAATGCCGACTGGGTCCACATGTCGCGCTTGCCCACGCCCTGGAAGAATACGTCGAGGTCAAAGCCCTTGAAGTTTCCACCAACGTGGAAACTGTACTCATAGCGGGGCATCATGTTACCGATCACCTTGAGGTCACCGTGGTTCTCCTCGGTGCCGTTACCACCGTCAATCTTACCATCACCATTCAGGTCCTTGTACTTGATGTCACCAGGTCCGAATACGAAGGTCTGGGTCTGGATGCCGGTCTGGTCGGCTACGCCGGGAGCATAGATCCACGAGCCGTCGGCATTCTTGCCGGTGAAGTCACGCTCAGTGAAGTAACGGTCGGTCTCAAAGCCCCAGATATCACCCCAGGTCATGCCCTCGTAGGCGTAGGAGCTGTTGCAGGGATAGCCGATCAGATGAGACTCGTTGTTCCACTTGGTCACCTTGGTCTTGGCATCACCGATGCTTGCGCTGAAGTAAGCGCCGAAGTCCTTGTTGAACTGCTTGCGCAGGTCGAGGGTAGCTTCCCAACCGCGTGTACGCAGCTCACCATTGTTGGTCACAGGAGCTGCTGCACCAACAGCGGGAGGCAGTGCGGTACCGGGACCCAGCATGTCGCTGGTGGTACGCTGGTACCAGTCAAAGCCCAGGGTCAGCACGTCACCGAACATACCCAGGTCGATACCTGCGTCCATGGTGGTGATGCGCTCCCAGGTCAGTGAGGAGTTCACCCAGCTGGGCAAGCCAAGTTCGGTCACCTTGGCACCATTCTCGTTCAACCAGGTAACATTACCCTGGCTGATGGGGCTGATGAGCGACTGGAACATATTTTCACCGACGGCCTCATTACCGATGGTACCGTAGGAGAAGCGCAACTTACCGTTGTCCACAATATGGCGCAGGCGGTCCCAATACTTCTCCTGAGTGAAGCGGTAGCCTACCGATCCCGAGGGGAAGAAGGCCCAGTGGTCATTCACGGGGAAGCTTGAAGAACCGTCATAACGGCCGTTCAACTCGAGCAGGTAGATTCCCTTGTAGTCATAGTTGATACGTCCGAAGTAACCGGCAGTAGCTTTGTCGTATGTGCTGCTGTTGATGTTCCATTTGGTCTGGTCTCCATAGGTCAGTGCCAGCTCGGGATAGTCTTCACTATAGAGCTGAGGCCTGTAAGCATAGAAGTAGTCACTGCTGTAGTTGTCACCGTTGACACCCACCATGATGTTGAAGTTGTGGGCATCATTGAAGCTCTTGTTCCAGTTCAAGGTGGCGTTAGCAGCCCACTTGTTGCTCTTGCTGTTGTCGCGCCAAGCGTTGGTGTTGCCGTCGTTCACGATCCACTGCGGGGTGACACCGCTCCAGTTGTAGCCGTAAACGGTGTGGTCACTCGAACCGCTGTTCATGTTACCGATTTCATAGGTGAAGTCGGTGTTCAAGGTCAGGTTCTTGGTGATGTGTACAGTGGCAAAGGCGGTCATGCTCAAGCGGTCCATGGTCACATTCTTGCGGGCAGCCTGCTTCTGCATGGCTACCACGCGGAAGTCGAGCTGTTCACCGGTGGCGGGATCAGCGATCGTGCCACTGGGGATGAAGAATGAACCCCAGCGCCAGATGTACTGGTACATGTTGTTCCATGTATCGGCACGCGAGAAGTGGCGGCGCGAGAAGTTGATGCGAGTACCAACGGTCAACCAGTCGGTCAAGTCGGTCGAGATGTTGGCAGCGGCAGTGTAGCGCTTACGCATGGCGGGATTCCACTTCATGTTGTCCTCCTTGTAGTTGTAGCCGAAGGACAGATAGTAGGTGGTGCGGTTGCTGGCGCCACGCACGGCCACGTTGTGGCTCTGTGAAGGTGCGGCGTGGTTGTACCAGATGTTCTGCACGTCATAGTCGGCATAGTACATGGGCTGGCTGCCGATGAAGCGGTAGTCACCCACGTTGCTGTCGCTCTGCCAGGGACGCATCTCACCGTAGCCGATCTTGCCGTCGTTCTGCTGTTTCCATGCCTCGGCATAGGGGAGCAGCTGGTCGAAGTACATACCGAAGAGCTCGACGGCGTCAGAACCGGCGCGCTTCTTGGCCATGATGGCGGACTTCAACTGTGTGGGAACGTCGGGGAAGTCAGGCAGATAGGTGGGGTCGTCCCAACCGAAGTTGTTAGAATAGGTAACGGTGGCACGCTCGCCCTTCTGGCCGGCCTTGGTGGTGATCAGGATCACACCAAAGGCAGCACGGGTACCGTAGATCGAGGACGATGCGGCATCCTTCAGAACCGATACAGTGGCGATGTCATTACCGTTGAGCATCTGCAGACCGTCCATATCGCTCACGACACCGTCGATGACGATCATGGGCGGGGTGCTCTGGCCGTTGCTCAGCGTACCGACGCCACGGATGCGCATGGTGGGATTGCCATCGATGTCACCGTTGGCATTGATGATGCTCAAGCCGGGGACTGCACCCTGCAATGCCCTGGATATGTCCTGCTCAGGGCGGGAATTAAAGGTCTTGTCGATGTCAACAGTCGACACGGCACCGGTGAGGTTCACCTTCTTCTGGGTACCGTAACCCACAACAACGACCTCATCGAGGAGGGCCTTATCCTCGGCCATGACGATGTTCATGCCCGCAGCGGCGCGGGTTTCCACCGTCTTGTAGCCGATGAACGAAATCTGGAGTTTGGCATTAATGCCTGCTTTCAACGAGAAGTTACCGTCCACATCGGTCGATGTGCCACGGGTCGTTCCAACCTCGACAATGCTGGCGCCGATGATGGGATCTCCCTGCTCATCGACGACTCGGCCTGTCACAATGCTGGTGGCGGAACTGGCCGTCACCTGTGGCGCGGGTGCTGCTTGGGCCTGGTAGCCAGTACCGCACAGCATCATCAGCGCGCCAAAAAGAGCTAATGTCTTTTTCATAAGCACGTTTTAATTTGTTAATATTTAAGTAGTAAATTCAATAAAATTTATTCAACTTTTGCCTTCAATGCACGCGGGAGTGCATCTTACATTTTTTAACAATGGTGCAAAATTCTATATTATTTTTGAGACAGCCAAAAAATATGGGTGAATTTTACATTTGTAAATGTTAAAAACAACGAAAAAAGGTACATAATCCAAAAATTTTCACCCTTTTCCCTATTGTTTTTGGTAGCATTGGGCCATTTTTTCTCCTTTTTATTTGGTCAAGTTAATTTTTGTTTGCAAATTTGCCTACTTTTAAAGGCTTTAGGTATAGACAATGTCAGTTTAATGCCTGAAACTAATGACCGTGCTAGCGCACGGGAAATTGATCAAATTTCAATATTAATTTGAATAATTTCCCGCTCGCAGGGCGGAAAAAAAGCGGTAGAAACTAACGATTGAAGAAGACAAAATAAAGTCAGTATAATTCAATTTTTTATAAATTTTAAAGTTAGTGCGTATGAAAAAACAATTAGCACTGTTGGCCGCCCTGGCAATCGCCTGCGGAGCACCGGCTGGGATGACATCGCTTCCCAGCACGGGTTTCACAGCCGAGGCCCAGGCCAACAAAGTCTCTGGCGTCATACGTGACGCCCAAGGTGAGCCTCTCATCGGCGCGACCGTTAAGGTCAAGGGTACCAACCGCGGTACCGCCACCGATGTGGACGGCAAGTATTCAATCAACGCCAACCGAGGTGACGTGCTCGTCATTTCCTACGTGGGCAGCAAGCCCATGGAGGTAACCGTGGGCAGCGGCATCATGGACATTGACATGGCTGCCAATGACCAGGTCCTCGACGAGGTTGTTGTGACCGCACTCGGTATCCGCAAGGACAAGAAGTCACTGGGTTATGCCGTTGACGACTTGAAGGCCGAGGAACTGATGCGTAACAAGAGTGCCAACGCCATCAACTCCCTCTCGGGTAAGATTGCTGGTGTGAACATCACCCAGTCGTCTGGTGCTGCCGGTTCGGGCGCCCAGATCATCCTGCGTGGTGGTAACTCTGTTGGTGAGAACCGCGACAGCCAGCCGCTGTTCGTTGTGGATGGTGTCATCTATGACAACTCGGCAGGTATCGTGGGTAACTCCGCATTCGACGGTATGATGAACAGCGCCACCACCTCTTCTAACCGTGTGATGGATATCAACCCCGAGGATATCGAGAGCATGTCGATCCTGAAAGGCCCCGCTGCTGCCGCACTTTACGGTTCGCGCGCTGCCAACGGTGTTGTGATGATCACCACCAAGAAGGGTAAGGAAGGCCACACCGAGATCAGCTTCTCGGGTAAGATGATCGCCTCGATGGTGAAGGATCTGCCCAAGACCCAGAATGAGTACGTTCGCGGTTACATGACCGATATGTACTCCAAGGATGCTGCTGGTAACAGCATTTGGACTGGTCTTGACATCAAGGACGACAGCTACAACTCATGGGGTCCCAAGCAGAATGTTCCCTTCTATGACAACCTGAAGAACTTCTTCGAGACTGGTCTCATCTGGGATACTAACGTGAGCGTTAGCGGTGGTACTGCCAACAACAACTTCTTCCTGAGTGGTTCATACTACGATCAGGATGGTATCGTTCCCACCACTGGCTACAAGAAGACTACTTTCCGCTTCAACGGTGAGCAGAAGGTGGGCCGCTTCACCTTCGGCGCCAACGCTGCTTACAGTGACGCCCGCACCGTGAAGACCCTGACTGGTGCTGCTCTCTATGGTTCCAGTGGTACTGGTGCCCTCTATGCAGCCTACAACTGGGCTCCCAGCGATGACATGCGTCACTACCTCAACGAGGATGGCACACGCTATCGCATGTTTGGTGACCAGTTCCAGCCCTGGGACGAGCGCGACAACCCCTACTGGATTGTCAACAAGAACAAGATGACCGATGACACCGAGCGTTTCACCGGCAACTTCAATGTGAAGTGGGATCTGTTCGACTGGTGGTGGCTGAGCTACCGCATGGGTGTCGATAGCTATACCACCCAGAGCCACAACGAGATCGCTCCTGGCGGTGCCATCAAGCAGATTTGGCAGCGTGGTATGTTGAGCGACAACATGTACAAGTATCGCTACCTGAGCAACAACTTGATGTCGAACTGGAACAAGCAGTTCGGTGACTTCAACGTCAACCTGATGTTGGGTGGTTCGACCGACTACACCAAGACCCGCCGCGACTATGAGTCGGCTTGGAACTTCGGTGTTGAAAACTTCTTCAGCTACGAGAATGCCAGCGATGCCGACAAGAAGTTCGCTCATGGCAGCAGCAAGAAGCGCATGGTTTCGGCCTTCGGTGAGTTCCGTGTAGACTGGCGCAACGCCATCTTCCTGACTGTAACCGGCCGTAACGACTGGGATTCAACCCTTCCCAAGGAGCACTGGAGCTACTTCTATCCCAGTGTGAGCGGCGCTATCGCCTTCACCGAGCTCTTCCGTGAGAGCCTGCCCGACTGGTTCTCCTTCGGTAAGATCCGCGCCAGCTGGGCTGAGGTAGGTAAGGGTACTGACCCCTATGTGACCAACACCTATCTGTGGCCTGTGGGCACTTATCTGCAGGGTCAGGTTGGTCTGGGTAACATCTGGACCCGTGGTAACCCCTATCTGAAACCCGAGCGTACCCGTTCGACCGAGGTTGGTCTGGAGTTGCGCTTCATCCAGAACCGCTTGAAATTTGACGTTGCTTACTATACCAACAACTCTTATGACTTGATTCTGCAACCCCGTGGCCCGCAGTCAACCGGTTACATCTTCTGCTCGGTTAACTCTGGTGACGTTTACAACAAGGGTCTTGAGATTAGCCTGAGTGGTACTCCCATCCAGCGTGAGAACTTCGTTTGGGAAACCGGTATTAACATCTTCGGTAACCGTGGTACCGTGGGTGACCTGGTAAACGGTATCGACGTTATGTACCTGACCGACGTACAGTATGGTGGCGCTAAGGCTGCCAGCTACAACCATGGTAACTTCATGGGTATTGACGGTACCAAGTGGAACCGCAACAGCGAGGGCAAGCTCATCCTTGACAAGAACGGCTTCCCCACCACCGACAGCAAGGCCTATGAGGTCGGCGACCGTGAGGCCAAGTTCCAGGGTGGTTGGAACAACACCTTCACCTTCTTCAAGAACTGGACCTTCAACATGTTGTGGGAGTTCCGTTATGGCGGCGACGTCTTCAACGGTACCAAGTATGCCATGTCGATGAGCGGCGTGAGCGAGCTCTCCGGCGACTGGCGCAACGAGCCCCTCACCATCGAGGGCGTGTATGAGACTGGCAAGGATGCTCAAGGCAACCCCATCTATGAGGCTGTTAAGAACACCTGGGAGGCCGGTAAGAACTACATCTTCAACGGCAACGAGACCAGTGGTTACAACATTATCAAGAACTACTACACCGGTGCTTACAACTACGAGGTTCGTAACTGGATCACCTACGTGAAGAGCCTGCGTCTGCGCACCATCTCGCTGACTTACGATGTGCCTCGCAGCCTCCTGGCCCGCACCAAGTATCTCAAGCGTGCTGCCATCACTGCTGCTGCTAACAACCTGGTACTGTTCACCAACTACGACGGTGATCCCGAGGTAGCTGCTTCGGGTGCTGGTATCGGTGGTTCTTCTTCGGTAGGCTTCGACTACTGCGGCGTTCCCGCTACCCGCCAGTATTCACTGGGTATCAACCTGGTATTCGGTACCGACAATGTTGCTCCCGCTCGCGTGAATAATGTTGAGCTTGAGGCCCTGAACGGTCAGATCAACGACCTGCGCAACCAGCTTGCCAACGCTCAGAACGCTAGCAACGCACGCATCGCACAGCTCGAGAACGACCTCGCAGCTGCCAACAAGGCTCTGGCTAACTGCAAGAGCGATCTGAACGCTGCCAAGAACAAGCCCGCAGCCGTTGTTGACAACAGCAAGCAGTACATGAACGTGCTCGTTCACTTCCCCGTGAACAAGACCGGCGTGACTACCGACCAGCGTCCCAACGTTGAGCGCATCGCCGCTTACCTGAAGAGCCATCCCGAGGCTACCTGCACCATCAAGGGTTATGCTTCGCCTGAGGGCAACCAGGAGAACAACATCAAGCTCGCTAACGGCCGTGCCGCCAGCGTGAAGGATATGCTCGTCAAGAAGTATGGTATCGCCGCCAACCGCATCAACGCTGCCGGTCAGGGTATCAGCAACATGTTTGACGAATTGAGCTGGAACCGCGTTTCCATCTGTGAAATCATCGTGAAGTAATCATTATCAAAAAACAGATATAATATGAAATCATTGAAATCAATTATACTGTGCGGTCTGGGAGTTCTGGCTTTATCGCTGACCTCCTGCAACGACTGGTTGGATGTGAACGTTGACCCCGATAGCCCTTCGGCCGAGTCCACGACCTATGACCAACGTCTCGCGCACATTGAGTTCTATACCAATAGTGGTCTACAGTTCGGTGCATGGCGCACCACTATGGCCATGGGTGACTGGACCCGTTACAACGGTGGCGGTAACTACTGGCATGTTTCCTATTGGTATCCCGTTGACGGTCAGGTAACCACCGTTTATCAGTGGTGGTTCGTTGGCGCCTACTGTAACGTGCCTGACATGATCGCTAAGGCTGAGGCCGCCGAGAACTGGCAATTTGCCGGTGCTGGCTACCTGATCAAGGCTTACGGCTTTATGGCCATGACCGACTTGCACGGTGAGATGCCTTATACCCAGGCAGCTGCCGAGCCCGCTACTCCCGAGTATGACACGGGTAAGACCATCTATCTGGGCTGCTTGGAGACCATCGACAAGGCCATTGAGTGCCTGGAGAAGGGTCAGAGCCAGGATCCCAGCCTGCCCACTCTCGCTTCTGGCGACTGGTGGAATGGTGGTAACCTGAACAAGTGGATCAAGCTCGCCTATATGTTGAAGGCTCGCTGGATCAACAAGTTGAACAAGAAGGGTGCTGGTAGCTACAAGGACGGTAAGTATGATGCTGACGAGATCCTGCGCTGCCTCGACAAGGCTATGCAGAGCAATGCCGACAACACCATCGTGAACCACACCGACGACAACGGTGCTACCCATGACAACCTCGGTTGGGATGAGCCCGTTGACTACTCGCCCCTGTTCTCGGTTTGCGGTATGAATGCCGGTTACATGCCCACCAAGATGCTCTATGACAACCTGACCAACTTCGCTGGCAAGGGTGTGGAAGACCCCCGTGCCGACAAGATTCTCCCCTGGGCTTACAGCCCCAACAAGGATGCTAACAGCCGCACCGACATTAAGTGGGTAGGCAACTGGCGTCGTACGCTCGGCGTTGACATGGCCAGCGACATCAACAGCCAGGGTGGCCCCCTGCGTGCTATGTTCAACACTGCAACCAACAGCTGGTACATCAACTCGGCCAACGAGGCTCGCCTGGGTGACACCGTCTATATCGAGTGCACCAGTGACTGCAAGGGTTACTTCGCTAATCCCAGCATCCTGTACTGCCGCGCCGGTGGTGGTCAGTTCCAGTCTGCCGAGTCTGGTACGTTCTACACCCGCGTAAGCTCGCCCACCTACATCGGTACCTATGCCGAGTGCTGCTTCATCAAGGCTGAGACCCTCTTCAAGAAGGGTGACAAGGCTGGTGCTTATGATGCCTACAAGAAGGGTGTAAAGGCCAGCTGCGAGCTGATGAACGAGAAGCTGAATGCATGGATTGCCGAGGATCCCACCCTCGCCGACTGCCCGTCATTCACCCCGATGGCTCAGGCCGATATCGACAACTTCGTGAACAACGGCATCGGTACTCAGGCTGAACTGAGCCTGGGTCACATCCTCATGCAGAAGCGTATCGCCCTCATGTTCTCCTATGAGATATGGAACGATATGCGCCGCTATGACTTCGATCCCAACATCTTCTTCGGTTGGTCGATTCCCGCTTACCACTACAAGGTGGCTGCCGCTATGCTGGCTATCCCCGAGGGTAAGCAGTATCGTCGCTGGCGTCAGTGCTCACACGAGTACAACTACAACAGCAAGAACCTGCAGGCCATCGGTGCTCAGGTTCCCGGCGCCCGCATGACCGACAGCGAGGGCAAGGAAGTGATGTGGAACCGTCAGGATGACGCTTGGACCATCCCCGTATGGTGGGACAGCGACCAGGAGTAATCCCCCACTCCACTCATCTATAAAAACGACCGCCGAGGCACTCCACAGCCCCGGCGGCTGTTTTTTTCCAGACAACAGGAACAACATTTTAGACAATAGGTTGACATCATTCAATCTATTAATGATCCGTATTTATTATTCTAGCTGCTTTGTGTGGGTGTGGATTGGCTGAAAAAACTCCATTTTTTTGACTTGAAAAAAAGTTATTAACAAGTGAAATTCTATATCAAAAGCGAGAAAAACATGCTTTTTTAGCATTTTTTTTGTGTTTTTTTTGGTCGGTTCAAGAAATTGCTCTACTTTTGTGTTGCAACTTAATTGTGATATCGCCACCTGTATTGGTGAAAACAGTTAGAGTGAAATGCAATACAGCACCGACATCAGTGCTTGGTGCCATGCGTCAAAACGGTGACTTTTATCCCGAGGCGTGTGGCGTTGCGCCACCTCTAACGACATCATAATCAAGTGGAACCTTAGAAACAAACAAATAATGTGATGAATTAATGATAGAAAAATAGAGTTAACCCGAAACGCTTTGATACGATTGAACTGATTACCATCTTTATGCTATAAATTGAGTTTTTTGTGTAATACGTTTTACTATTTTATTAACAATTAAAAATTTTGTTTTCATTATGAAGAAATTTTTATTTACTCTCGCATCGCTCGTAGCTTTTGGCTTCGCAGCTAATGCAGGTGGTGACCCTGTTATGGGCTTCAGTGAGTACGAGATCACTCTCGGCGCTGGCCAGGAGCAGGAGATCTTAATGTCGATCCAGGATCTGGGTGGCGACGCCATCAAGGGCTTCCAGATCAACTTCGAGATGCGCAACCCCGCTGGTGAGCTCCTCACCGAGGGCTGCCACCTTGGCTATCTGGAGAAATACGGTAACCCCGACAAGTTCGCTTGGTTCGGTGGCGTAGGTTACACCGTAACCAACGGTAACACCGTATCTCAGTCCAACGGTCAGACCCACCAGACCGACGCTTGGGACTCTGAGGGTGACTACATGCCCGGCAACCCCTATGGTGTTGAGGCACACGTAGTTTACACTGGTAAGTACAACCTGATTCTGACCAACGCTCAGACCGGTACTTGCTATCCCAGCCGCGGCCAGACTTATCCCCAGGACATCATCGCCTTCACCGTACAGGTTGATGAGGGTTGGGCCGACGAGTATGCCGAGCTGACCATGGTAAAGGCTGACTTCTCGACCACTGGCGGTAACAAGCACTGCGAGTTCTTGACCCTGAAGATCAACAACGCTGACTTTGGTCCCGTAGGTCCTGCACAGTTGAGCGGTGAGATCATCATTGGTGATGCTGACGAGAATGGTTATGTAACCATTGAGTACACTGGTGACGAGGATGTAACCATCAAGGTTATGGTTGATGGCGTTTATGTACCCTACACCGACGGCCAGATCTTCCTGGGCGCTTATGGTGAGAGCGAGGTAACCGTTGAGGTAACCGCTGAGGGTTATGAGCCCATGACTGCTACCAAGATCGTTAACTGGGAGGAGCCCGTTCTTGAGGATCTGACTGGTGAGATCGTAATTGGTGAGCCCGATGAGAATGGTGTTGTAACCGTTACCTACACTGGTGACGAGGAAGTTACCATCACCGTTAATGGTGAGCCCTATGAGGATGGTGTACAGCTCGTTGAGGGCGAGAACACTCTCGTAGTAGTTGTTGAGGCTGCTGGCTACAACAACCTTGAGGAGACCTTCACCGTAACTTGGGAGCCCGTTCTTGAGCAGACCGAAATGCCCGAGATCACTTGGGAGGCATTTGACGATGCTGTTGTTGTTACCGCTACCGGTGAGGGCGAGGTTAAGCTCTATGTTAACGGCGAAGAGGTTGAGAACCCCTACACCATCTTGAGAGGTGAGGAGGATGTTACCTACACCATCACCGCTACCGCACAGGAAGAGGGCAAGGCCATCAGTGAAGTGGCTTCTATCGAGCTCTTCGTTGCTGCTGCTCCCGAGCCTCCCTATGAGACTCCCGCTCCCGTGATTGAGACTGAGTTGACCGACGATGCATTTGTTATCACCGCTACCGGTGAGGGCACTGTAACCGTTTACGTTCAGTACATCGACAACGAGACTGCTGAAATGACCACCGAGACCTACACTGGTGAGGGTTCTGTAGAAGTTGTTATTCCTCGCGGTGAGGAAGATAGCTACATCAACTACTGGGCAGTTGCTCAGGCTAACGAGGATGCTATCCCCGGCACTACCGATGTTGAGTACTATGTTGAGATCCCCGCTAAGGAAGGTGTTGAGCCTCCCACGCCCGAGCCTCTGACTGGTGAGATCATCGTTAGCGAGCCCGACGAGAACGGTGTTGTTACCGTTGAGTACACTGGCGACGAGGATGTTACCGTAACCGTAACCGTTAACGGTGAGGTTGTTGAGGGTGAGATCGTTCTGGCCGAGGGTGAGAACACTATCGTTGTTACCGTTGCTGGTGATGGCTATGAGACCATGGAAGAGACCTTCACCGTAACCTACACTCCTGGTCAGCCTCAGGAGGACACCTTCATCCTGGTTATGATCGATGCCAACGGCAACGAGGTACAGTATCCCATGTTCAAGGGTGACAATGGTGACTACACCACCACTGTAGCTCTCGACTATGACACCTATGGCTACGTATACTACGATGCTAACACTCCCGGTGTACGTCACGATGTTGACTACTACATCCTGATCAATGGTGTTCGCTATGGTGCTGCTGAGGGTGAGGTTGCTACCGTTCTTGGTACCGCTCTTGACAACGAGCTGTTCACCGCTGACGGCTTCTACACTCTGCCCGTAGGTTACAACTACAACATGGGTGTTGCTATCAGCCCCGACGGAACCCAGTACTTCGTATATGCTGCACAGGCTGGCTTCACCGGTGTTGACGAGCTCAACGCAGGCAAGACCGTTGCTGGCGTACGCTACTTCAACCTGGCTGGTCAGGAGATGCAGGAGGCTAACGGCATGACCATCGTCGTTACCACCTACACCGACGGCACCACCAGCGCTGTTAAGGTGATGAAGTAATCCATTTGCTTCAACGCTGAATTCTAAAAAGGGCGACCTTCGGGTCGCCTTTTTTTATGCCTTTTTTTATAATATGTGGGATAAGCTTGATTTTTCTTGGTTAAAATTTGTTTTGTTTAATATTTTTTTGCAATTTTGCCATTTTAAACTAAAAACTCTCCAGAAAAGACGATTAGATAGAATATACTATTACCAGATTCATTAACTTCAAATCAATTAAAAGCAATGTGCGTATGAAAAAACAATTAGCACTGCTCTGCACATTGGCGATAGCCATGGGAATCCCCGCTGGACTGGCCCCGAGTCAGTACAACACGGGATTTACAGCTGTTGCCCAGAGCAACCGAGTTTCGGGCGTCGTTAAGGACGCCAACGGAGAGCCGATGATTGGCGTTAATGTCAGGGTAAAGGGCACTAATACGGGTACGACCACCGATCTCGATGGCCGATATTCGATTAAGGCCGACCCCAACCAGACGCTCGTCTTCTCCTTTGTGGGCTATGATGCCATCGAAGTTCCCGCATCACAAGCCGCCAACGTACAGTTGACCGAAGGTGCCAACACCCTGCAGGATGTGGTGGTGACGGCTGAGTTCGGTATGAAACGTGTCGCCCGCACCGTGGGTTCCTCGGTGCAGAACGTGAAGGCCCAGGACATTATCGAGTCGGGCCGTACCGACTTTATCTCGGCCCTGCAAGGTCGTGTGTCGGGTATGAGCGTCGTTAGTTCGGGTGGTGCCCCTGGTTCATCAACGACTGTTGTGCTGCGTAGTGCCACGTCACTGAGCGGTAACAACCAGCCGCTGTATGTTATCGACGGTATCCCCATGAACAACACTTCGTTCAACCCCACTACGGGTCTGGCAGCTGCCGATGGCGGTATCACTGGCCTGACTCCCCGTACCACTGACTACTCGTCGCGTGGTAACGACTTCAACCCCGAGGACATCGAGTCGATGACCGTGCTGAAGGGTGCTGCTGCAGCTGCTCTGTATGGTAGTGACGCCTCGAACGGTGCCATCATCATCACCACCAAGAAAGGCCGCTCAGGCCGCGCTCGCGTGACCTACAGCAACCAGATTACTTGGTCCAAGGCCTATGGTTGGCCCAAGATTCAGGACAAGTACATCAATGGTGCTTACGGTGCCGCCAACTTCTACTTCACTAGCCGTTACGGTTCGCTGTATGATGGTACGCTGCCTTTCTATGACAACACGGCAGCTGTGCTGCAGACCGGTTTCATGCACCGCCACAACCTGTCGATGGAGGCTGGTAACGAAAAGATGTCGATCCGCGCCAGTGCTTCGTTCTTTGACCAGGACGGTGTCATCAAGACTACAAACCTGACCCGTACCAACCTGTCGTTGGCTGGCCGCGCCGAGCTGACTAAGTGGTTGTCGATGGAAGGTAGCATGCAGTATGTGAACGCTAAGAACGACAAGGCCTTGCGTGGTACCAATGGTCCCGTGCGCGCCAGCTACCGTTGGCCCAGTGTCGATGACATGAGCCAGTATCTGGCCGAGGACGGTGCCCACATGAAGTATCCCGCATACTATACCGATACCGACCTGTTGAACCCGCTGTTTGGTTTGAAAAAGAACCTGATGCACGATGAAACCGACCGTATCATCAGCGCCTTCTCGCTGAACTTCACCCCGATTCGTCACACCTACCTGCGCTTGCAGATGGGTTGGGACGTGAGCACCTCGACCTATGAGAACGGTGTTCACCCCTACTACACCTCCTCTGCTAACCAGAGTGTCGACGACAGCAACAACAGCGGTTCTTACCACATCACCAAGTACAACACCAATGACCCGACGCTCAACGTGCTTGCCGGCTACAACAACAGCTGGAAGGACAACAAGTACTCGCTGGGTATCCAGGTGGGTTACCACCAGTTGGAGAACGGCGTAACCAGCCTGTCGTCCTATGGTTACAACTTCAAGGTGATTGACTTCTACAGCATCAACAACTGTACCGAGAGCACCGTGACCAGCAAGAAGCGTTCTACCAAGCGCCGCGTGCAGGCTATCTCGGGTCAGTTAGAGCTGGGTTATAACAATATGATCTTCTTGACCGGCCGTTTCCGTAACGACTGGTCCTCGACCCTGCCTAAGGACAATAACCACTACTTCTATCCCGCCGGTGAGCTTTCAATCGTGCTGAGCGAGATGGGCTTCATGAAGCATGTGGGCTTTATCAACTACCTGAAACTGCGTGGCGCTATCGCCCAGGTAGGTAAGGATGCTCCCGTGCTCTCGATTGACCCCGAGCTCGAGCCCACTGGCCTGACCGGTGGCGGTTACAAGTATGGCTACACCGGTCCCAACCGCAGCCTCAAGCCCGAGATGACCACCTCCTATGAGGCTGGTGTTGAGGCCCGCTTCTGGAACGACCGCATTAATGCCGACTTCACCTGGTTCCGCACCCATTGCGCCGACCAGATTGTGACCGGCTTCCGCATGAGCTACGCCACTGGTTTCGTGCTGAACAACATGAACGTGGGTACGTTTAACACGTGGGGCTGGGAAG
>CAMZFV010000052.1 GCA_947306175.1 uncultured Prevotellaceae bacterium | reverse complement strand
TATCAATGGAATTACCATTTGCTGAATCTTGGAAAATCAAGATGATCGAGCCGCTTCGCAAGAGCACTCGCGCCGAGCGTGAGCAGTGGCTCAAGGAAGCTCATAACAATGTTTTCATGCTCAAGGCTGAGCAGGTTTACATCGACTGCCTGACCGATTCCGGTACGGGTGCGATGAGCGACCGCCAGTGGTCCGAGATGATGCTGGGCGACGAGAGTTATGCCGGTGCATCCTCGTTCTACAAGTTTGAGAGCGTTGTGCAACGCATCTTCGGTTTCAAGTATGTCATCCCCACCCACCAGGGCCGCGCAGCCGAGAACGTGCTGTTCTCCTATCTGGTGAAGCAGGGCCAGGTCATCCCTGGCAATGCCCACTTCGACACCACCAAGGGTCATATCGAGAGCCGTCACGCAAGTGCCATCGACGTCACCATCGACGAGGCCAGGGACACCCAGCTCGAACTCCCCTTCAAGGGTAACGTGTCGCTGGAGAAGCTGGAGAAGGTGCTTGAGGAAAACAAGGGTAAAGTCCCCTTCATGGTGCTCACCGTGACCAACAACACCGTTGGCGGTCAGCCCGTGTCGATGCAGAACATCCGCGAGACCTGCGAACTGTGTCACAAGTACGGCGTGCCCGTCGTGATGGACAGCGCCCGCTTTGCCGAGAACGCCTATTTCATCAAGACCCGCGAGGAAGGCTATGCCGACAAGACCATCAAGGAAATCGCCCGCGAAATGTACTCCTATGTTGACGCCATGACGATGTCCGCCAAGAAGGACGGCCTCGTGAACATGGGCGGATTCATCGCTACCAACCGCGAGGACTGGTACGAGGGCGCCAAGCTGTTCTGCATCCCCTTCGAGGGCTTCCTCACCTATGGAGGTCTTAACGGCCGCGACCTGAACGCCCTGGCAGTCGGTCTGGACGAGAACACCGAGTTTAATATGCTCGAAACCCGCATCCACCAGGTTCAGTATCTGGCCAAGAAGCTTGACGAGTATGGCATCCCCTATCAGCGTCCCGTGGGCGGTCACGCCTTGTTCATCGACGCCGATAAGGTGCTGTGCAACGTTCCCAAGGAAGAGTTCCCCGCTCAGACGCTGACCTGCGAGCTGTACCTGGAGGCAGGCATCCGCGGTTGCGAGATCGGCTACATCCTGGCCGACCGTGACCCTGTGACCCGCGAGAACCGCTTTGGCGGCCTCGACCTGCTGCGCCTGTGCATCGCCCGCCGCGTCTATACCGACAACCACATGAACGTCATCGCTGCCGCGCTCAAGAACGTCTATGACCGCCGCAACGAGATCACCCGCGGTGTCGCCATCGAGTGGGAAGCTCCCCTGATGCGCCACTTCACCGTTAAGCTGAAGAGACTCGGATAAAAACTATAATACCATTAACTACCTTGATTGATTAACGGCGGGGCCATCCCCGCCGTTATTCTGTTTTCAGGAGGGAGTTAGTAGTTAGGAGTGAAAACAAACTACGGATTTCGCAAATTACACAAATACTTTCATTCAATGGGCCACAGTTCGTAGTTTCTTAACAGAAAACTGAAATCTGAGAACTGAAATCTATTTTTTTATTATTTTTGTGGCCCATAATTATTGTCATGAGTCTAACTGTTAGAGCCATATTGTGTGTCATCACCCTAGTGATGGGTGGAACAAGCCATGCTTTGTCCCAATCGTGGGAGCATAGCAAGTGGCTTAATCTGCCCACCGAGCAACTGCTCAACATGGCCGACAAAGACTTCAGCGACGGAAACAAGAAGGACACGGCATTGATGTGCTACACGATTGTCGCCAACCGTTATGAGCCATCGCTCACCAGGGAACAAAAGATACAGTGCAAGAATGCCAATATGAGGTTGTGGAGCATCTATTTCTATGACTTCTATGATTATCCCAAGTGCTTTGACTTCCTGACACGCGCCAACGAGATGGCCACCGAAGCCAATATCCAGGACGCCAACATCTACCTGGGTTTCGGATGCATGTACCAGACCATCTCTGAAGAGTGCAACAACAACGAGCTGGGCAGCACAGCACTCAAGTATTACCAGCAAGCGCTGGCGGTGGCACTCGACACCCATGACGACGAGCATGCTGACATGGCCTGCACCAATATGGTGTCGATGGCCTATGTGCAAGGCGGGCTGGAACCGATTTCCGACACATGGCAGAATTACCTGCAAATGCCCGAAGACAATGAAACGTGGATTTTGCGGCGTTACAACAAGCTGCTCTATCAAGCCTACACCGACATCGAGCACAAAAACCTTGACGCGGCGATTGACGTCTATGACAGGCAGCTGCAACTGATTGACACCACGCAGTATTCCCGCCTCATCTATTTCACCCTCGTTGAGAAAGCCAAGGTGCAAGCCATGAAGAGCGATTACCGGCAGGCCATCGCCACGCTGAAGCAAGCCGAGAAAATCGCCGTTGAACTGGGGATGAAGGACTGCAAGCTGGAGGTCTATGGCATGCTCTCCAAATATTTCCGGCAACTGGGCAACCACAGCGATTACGAGCACTACTTCAATCAATATACCATGCTCAAAGACACCTTGGCCAACTACCAACAGCTCGCCAGCGTGAGCGAGATGGAGTTCCACAACGAATTGAAGAGCATGGAACAGGAAATGACCGAAATCAAGAACCACCGAGAGGTGATGAATATCGTTACCCTGATTTCATTCGGTTTCCTGCTGGCCCTGCTGGTCATGCTGTTACTTGTGTACAGGAAAAACGGCCAACTGAAACGTTCCAACGAGCTGCTGTACCAAAAGAACGTGGAGATGCTGCAAGCCGAAGAAGAGCAGCGGCGCACGCGACTCCAATGGCAGGAAAAGGAAGCATCCACAACCGACGACAAAACCGACGTTGAAACCGATGTCCCCGATGGTGCAGGCCACTTCAAATATAAGAGCAGCCCGCTCAGCGACGACAACAAGCAACAGCTCCTGTCACGCATCCTGCAAGTGATGGATACCAGCGCCGAGATATTCTCGCCTGATTTCTCACTCGAACGCCTGGCGATGTTAGCCGGTTCCAAATATAAATATGTCTCCCAAGTCATTAACGAGCATTACCAGCTGAACTTCAATAACTTCCTGAACGCCTACCGCATTAAGGAAGCCTGTAAACGCATGCGTGACATGGACAATTATGGCAACTTCACCATCGAAGCCATCAGCGAGAGCGTCGGCTTCAAGTCCAGGTCAACCTTTGTCACCTCCTTTAAGCGCATCACAGGCCTCACCCCGTCACAATACCAGCGCATGGCACGCAAAGAATCATTATCATGAGCATGGCGCACTACCGCTAAAAAAGCCGAAAAAACCGCATTTTTTGGCATAGTTTTGTGTGAATTGCCGAAATTTGTACATTTTAATTCCTCTTGGTCTTTCATAAAGCGGTAATAATTGATTACATTTGCAACGTGTAACTAACCGATGTCGCGCTTGTCTGCCTGGATAACGTGGCACTAATTAATCACCATTAAATTATTATTGATAATGAGAAGACCAAGAACCTTACTCGCGCTGCTCGCGCTGGTGGCATTGATGGCATCGGCAGGCGGGCAACAGACGGCCTACACGGCATCGCCCATGCCGATTGTCAAGCAGGTCGTACAAGGCCAAAACAGAGCTAAGATGCTCTCGACCCAACCAGTCACCTCGCATAAGAAGGCGCCCAGTGCCGACCAATTCGAGGGATTGAAAATTTTCGTTAACCTAACCAATACCGACGAATGGGATGGTGTGAGCATCGGTTCGGTGCCCTACGGTATCTATTACTACACCATCGGCGGAACTGAGTATTTCAAGCCGCTGGCAACAGACCTGAGGTACAACTTCATGGCCAGTGCTATGGGCCGTGACCAGCTTGTCGGTGTCAGGCCCATGCAGATGATGGGCACACTCACCGGTGTCGAGTACAACGGTTTGAGCCGCGACAACTTCAGCGAACTGTGGTCCATCAGATACGATGATGCGGACTACAGCTTCATCCCGTCGGTGATGGCCTACGATGTGACCAGCAACATCATCTATTCGGTACAGTACAACAGTGACCTGACAGGACTGAACATGGCCAAGTGGAATCCCGAGAGCCGCAAGTTCGAGACCATCTGTCCGTGGCCCAACCGATTCCAGCCCCTGACAATGGGCTTCACCCCCAACGGAGACATGTACTGCATCGGCTACGACGGCGACTTCTATGAGGTGGACAAGACCTCTGGTGACGCCCGTTCGGCAGGCACCCTCGACGTCGCCCCCACCCTGTATGTGCAGGGCATGGGTTATGAGCCCGTAAGCGGTTGCTTCCTGTGGATGGCTGTGACACAGCAAGGGTCTGCCCTGTATGCCATCGACCCCTATGACGTGTCGATGACGCTCGTTGAGCCGATGGTAAAGAACGAGCAGGTTTCCTCGGTATTCTTTGAGGGCAACAAGGCTCCCGCTATGGCCCCGGCAGGTATCGAAGACCTGGCATTCACCTTTGATGGAGCCAACACCGAGGGTGTGATCTCCTTCACGATTCCCACGACGACCTACAACGGCACTCCGCTGAGCGGCAACATGACGATGACCGTATGGCTCGATGGCGAGCCCATAGCCAACTACGTGAGCGTAGCCCCCGGCAGCAAGCAGACCTTTACCGAGGCCGTGAGCAACGACAACCACTACGTGTATGTCCTGCTCCAGAACGCAGAGGGCTATTCTCCCGAGAACAGCCTATACGTCTATGCCGGCTATGATACGCCGCTTCCCGTGACCAATGTCACCTTTACGGTCGAGAACGGTGTGAGCCACGTGACGTGGGATGCTCCCGCAGGTGGTGTGAACAACGGCTACCTCGAGAATGTCACCTACAATGTCGTGCGCATGCCGGGCAACGTCCTCGTCGCCGACCATCAGAGCGCATGCGAGTTCAGCGAGACACTTCCTGCCAAGATGGAGCGCTACTACTACATCGTGACCCCGTTCAATGCCGACGGCAAGCAGGGTGAATCCGCTATGTCCAACGACATCCTGACGGGTACCGCATTCCAGCCACCCTACTTTGACGACTTCACCAACTCATCGACGCTCGACCTGTGGACCGTTGTCAACGCCAACAATGACGTCAGCAGCTGGGGCAGTGTCTATACTTGGCAGTTCAATAGCTACAACCAGTGCTGGAACGTCAACACTGGCCCCTACAACATGGGTGATGACCAGGACGGTGCCGACGATTACCTGATTTCACCGGGTATCGATATCGAGGAAGGCATCTCCTACGCCTTGATCGTGAACATGCGCAACACCTATGCCAACTACAAGGAGCGCGTGAGCCTGATGATCGGTACCGATCCCACCGACGTATCGACCTTCCAGGTGCTCGACTTCAACGAGGCCTACGATGCCAGTGGCAAACTCGCCGACTGGGAAGTTGACTTCCAGGTTGAGAACTCGGGCACTTACTACTTCGCCGTTCATGCCTATACCCTCAGGGAGGACAACGCCTCGGGTGTATTTGTCAACTCAATGGCCGTGAACAGGCTAGGTTATAATAATGCGCCCGCCGAGGTGACCAACCTCACCATCATCCCCGAGGAGACTGGTGAAATGCAGGCCGACGTGACCTTCACCGTTCCCACTACCCAACTCGACGGTGCTGAGCTGGCAGGTCCCCTGACCGCCAACATCTACCGTGATGGCGGCGAGGAAGCCGTGGCACAGTTCCCCGTTGAGGTGGGCGGCAATGCCCTGTGGACCGACAACACGGTTGAGGGCGTCGGTGTACACACCTACACCGTGGGCATCAGCAACGAGGCTGGCGAGGGTAAACGCGTGAGTGCCGGGGCCTTTATCGGCGTTTACACGGCTCCCTACACCAACACGTTTGATGTCGAAGAGGACACCCGCTTCTTTGTCACCGTCAACGACTCGTCGATCTACAGCGACAACGAGTACCGCTGGATCTGGGGCAGCTACAACAAGAACCTGGCCCTGGGTGGCTACGGCTACTACGTTCAGCATCCCGTGGAGAAGATCTGGCTCTACATGCCCGCCATCAAGCTGGATAAGGACATGGTTTACACCTACGCCTTCAACTGGAGCTACAACAACTACAACATGAACAGCCCGGGCTATGCCAGCATCGGCATGGCACCCGACTCAACGGCTCAGACCATCTATCCTGATCCGCTACCCTTCACCGACTATGGCAAGAAGGTGCTGATCGAGAACGAGGTGATTGCCACCGAGACAGGCAAGTACTATCCGTCCGTCCTGGTGGTAGCCGAACAAAAGAATAGCTTCATCTCGCCCAGCATCGACGACATCTCCATCACGGTAGTTGGTTCGGCATTCGCTCCCTACAGCGTCGAGAACCTCGTTGCCGAGCATGACATGGAGGGCATGCTGAAGGTGAACTTCGCCTTTAATGCTCCTGCGGTGGACTACGCTCAGCGTCCGCTGGAAGGCCCGATCTCTGTCTATATCTTCCGTGCCGGATCGGCTATCCCCTTGATGACGTTTGAGAACGTGGAACCTGGTCAGTTCATCGAGTGGGTTGACGAGCAACCCATGCACGGCAACAACTCATATGTCATCGTTGCCGAGAACGAGTATGGCCGCGGCAAGGCCACGACCGTCGATATCTTTGCCGGCGTTGACATTCCTGCCGCAGTCGAGAACTTCTGGATCCGCGGTAACGAGGATAACCAGAAGGCCGTCCTCACTTGGGACGCTCCGTCCGAGGTCGGCGTGAACGGCGGCGTGGTTGACGGTTCGCTCATGTACACGATTGTCGAGTACAACCCCAACGGCACGACCGAGGAGGAGCAGATGATCCTCATTGGCACGACGACCGAGACCACCTTCATTGTTGACCGCGCACCGACCGATGAGATGGAGATGCACTACTATGCCGTAGTGCCCTCGACCTCGGCTGGTTACGGCGAGGCCGTCCTGGATGACATCATCCTGGGTCAGTTGAAGGCCGTTCCGTTCTATGAGCCGTTCGAGAACGGTATCCTCTCGACCACGGGCTGGATGACCGAGGGCGACGTTGCCAACTATGGCACAGTATGGAACATCCTTACCGACAACGACGAGATGACCTCACAGGACGGTGACAACGGCTATGCCCTGTGCTACAATGGCAACTACTATGCTAACTATCACTGGGCTGACCTGGTATCGCCCAAGGTGAAGATCGAGCAGCGCAAGAAATACACCCTCTCGTTCTACGTCTTTATGGGTTACAGTTCAAGTGCTGCCGTGATGCCCACCCTGGAGGTTTACCTGAGCAGCGACGACAACCCCTACGAGCTGTTGACGACCATCAATGTGACCGAGGGCAACGGCGAGTGGCAGAAGTTTGATCTCCCGCTGGAGGGCGTTGAGTTTGCTAACCACGCCAAGGTGGTCTTCCGTGGCTACATGAGCGTGATGAGCGAGCGCATCTGGCTCGACAATGTTTCGATCACAAGCGAGAACCAGACCGACGGCTTGGACGAGCTGGCCAACAACGAGCAGATTGTTGCCGTCAAGGGAGGTATCAACATTGAAGGCTTCGATGGCCAGCAAGTGCGCGTTTACACCGTCGATGGCCGTCAGGTTGACGCCTTCGTGGCCAACGGTCACCGCAGCCTGTCGATGTCTCCCGGCATCTACATCGTGACTGTGGGCAAGCAGGCCTACAAGGTAAGCGTGAGGTAATCGCTTAAAGTTTAGGGGTTAGAGTAACCCGCAAATAATTCAAGAGGGGGTAAAATGGCGAACCATTTTACCCCCTTTAATGTCTAATAATCGACTTATGTCCTTCCTTCAGCTCAGTTGGCTGCCATGAAGTCCTCTACATCCTTGGGATGGTAGGGGATGCGCTTCTCGCCGAGGAAGCGGCAGCCGTCGGCAGTAATGAGGATGTCGTCCTCAATGCGGATGCCACCAAAGTCCTTGTAGGTCTCCAGCATGTCGAAGTTGAGGAACTCGGCGCAGTGGCCGCTGGCACGCCAGTCATCGATGAGGGCAGGAATGAAGTAGATGCCCGGCTCGTCGGTCACGACGAAGCCCTCCTGCAGGCGGCGTCCCATGCGCAAGCAGTTGGTGCCGAACTGTTCGAGGTTGGGTCGTGTCTCCTCGTCAAAGCCGACGTAGATCTGTCCCAGGCCTTCCATATCGTGCACGTCCATACCCATCATGTGTCCCAGTCCGTGGGGCAGGAACATGGCGTGGGCTCCGGCAGCCACGGCCTCGTCCACGTTGCCCTTCATCAGACCCAGTTCCTTGAGGCGCTCGGTCATCAGGCGGCAGACTGCCATGTGCACGTCAAAGTACTTCATACCGGGTTTGGAGATGCCCAAGGCCAGGTCATGGCACTCCTCAACGATACGGTAGATGTCGAGTTGGCGCTGGTCATACTTGCCGTTGACGGGCATCGTGCGGGTGTTGTCGCTGCAATAGAACTCCATCGTCTCGGCGCCGCAGTCGCACAGGGCGAGGCGTCCAGCCTCCAGGGGAGCCATTGACGGGTTGCCGTGCATGATCTCGCCATGCTGGGAGAAAATGGTGGCGAAGCTTACCTTGGCGCCGTAGCTCTCGGCGATGCCATCAATCTGTCCGCCGATGTATTTCTCGGTCACGCCCGGCTTGATGAGCTTCATGGCGGTGGTGTGCATCATGTAGCCCACCTCAGCAGCGCGCTCCAGTTCGGCAATTTCCTCGGCCGTCTTGACCGAACGCATATTGATGACTGCCATGCGCAGGTCATGGGACACGGCCTGGGCCTGTTTGTCGGGGTGGATGCCCAGCAGGTCCATAATCTGGATCTTGGTGTCGTGGCGGTAAGGCGGCAGGAAGTGGATGCGGCGGCCCTTGGCCTTTGCCTCGTCACAGATGACCTGCAGCTGCTTCATCGGTGCCGAGTGGGACACGCCCACCTGGGTGGCAAGGTCGGCCACGCTATCGACTGAACCATACCACACGATATCCTCAATGTCGATGTCATCGCCCACGAGCGTCTCGACATTATTGTCGATATCGATCACGCCCACCAGGCCATCACGCTGCTGGCCAAAGTAGTAGAGGAACGAAGAATCCTGACGGAAGGGATAGTAAGCGTTGTTGGGATAGTTGCAGGGTGACTCGTTGTTGCCAAAGAGCAGAATCACGCCGTCGCCCACGCGTTTTTTCAACTCGTTGCGACGATTGATGTAAGTCTGTTTGCTAAACATAATCTTATCAGAGTTTATCGGTTTGTTAATGTATTCGCTATTAGGAAGCAAAGGTAATATTTTTCTTTAATTTTATATATAATTTTTGTTTAATTTCTCGGCTGTTAGGCCGATCTTATGTAAAGGCTTGAACAGACGAAATCGTTTCTTAAAAAACTTTTTTTGGTTTTTTTTGGCCAAATCGCTTGTATATTAAAAAAAAGTACTACCTTTGCACCGCTAAACGCAAAACGAATTGCGCAAAGCCATCAGCCCAGGTGGCGGAATTGGTAGACGCGCACGTTTCAGGTGCGTGTGCCGCGAGGTGTGCGGGTTCGAGTCCCGCCCTGGGCACCAAAATGAAATCCCTGACAGTCAATCGACTGCCAGGGATTTTTACATACCACAAAAACGACAACAACAAAAAAATGAAGACAATAAATACAACAAACACAATTAATAAAAAACAACTCTAACAACCTAAACAACAACCAATTAAAAACTTGTCCTTTATTTTGTCTATAACGTTGTCAATGTTGTCTGATAACTAGTATGCGGATGCCAATTCGCTTTAATTCGAAGGCAATAGAAAGAGCGCGTCAGCCCTCAGATGAATTCAGAAATTTCAGTTGTTGTTTTGCTTTTTATCATGGTGGACCCATCCCTGTGTTTTGTACCTTTGCAATGGAGGTCTTTGACATACTTTTAACATTCATTAATGATCGCGCACCACCCCTTTTGTTTTGAATAGGACAAAACAACTCTTGAAAATCAACAGTTTGCAAAATCAGCCGCAAAACCACCCCATTGCTTTTCGACAGTTGGAGCCAACTAAAAAAGTTGTCCCCATTAGTCAATGAAGTTGTCTTTATTGTTTGAAAAAAGGAGTGAGGATGCTTTCGTATAATTCGCGTAATTCGTAGTTTCTAATCAAGACCGCATCAGCCCAACATCCTTGTTGTTGTTTTATTTGGTGGGGAGGAGGCGGTTTTCGTTCATGCGGGACATGTATTGCTGGATGATCGCCTTGAGTTGGGTTTCCATCAGCTCCTGCTCTGGCAGCTGGCCGACGAGGTTATGCTTCAATAACGGGTCGGTCTTAAAGCGATAGACGGCGGTGGTCTTGGCGCCATCGAACTGCAGCATCAGGTCGCCCTTGGCAAACTGGTAGATGCCTGCATTGTAATTGAAAGCCCACGACTGTTCAGGAGAGACAGACAGCAGGTCGTCACCGAAGGCGAGGTAAGGCCTGCTATAGCCCAAGAGATGCAGCAGGGTGGGCGTGATGTCGGTCTGCTGGGCAATGAGCGTCTCATCCAGTTTGGGAGGCAGACTGCCGTCGGGAGCGAAGAAGATAATGGGGACGCTGTACAGGCCCAGGTCGGTCTTATAGACGTCGTGGGTGCTCTGGTTGGTATGGTCGGCCACGAGGACAAAAATGGTGTTCTGGTACCACGGCTCACGACTGGCACGCTCAAAGAAGCGGCGCAGGGCCAAGTCGGTGTAGCGCACACACTTGTGGATGGGCGAGCCACCCTCGTCACGCAGGGAGTCGCGGTACTGCTCGGGCAGGCTGTAAGGATGGTGGGAAGAGGCGGTGAACACGGTGGCGAGGAAGGGCTGCTTCATCTCCGCGATATTATCCAAGGTAAACTGCAGGAAAGGCTCATCCCAAATGGCCCACTTGCCGTCGAAGTCGTCCATGCCGCCATACTTGGATGACCTACAATACTCATCGAGGCCGTAGTAGTGCTGGTAACCGATGCTGTGGGCATAGGCACTGAAGCCCATCGAGATGTTGTGGGCACCATGGAAGAAGGCGCTGCTGTAGCCCTCACGGCCTAGCATCGATGGCAAGCCCTCGACATCGTTGAGCGAGGCGGGCGTGAGGAAGAACGGCTCGACCATCATGGGCAGACCCGAGAGAATCGAGGGCATGGCGTCCATGCTGATGCGCCCGTTGGCATAGCTGTACTTGAAGGTCAAGGACTTGCTGACCAGGCTGTCGATAAAGGGCATATAGCCCTTGTAGTTGCCGCCTTCGAGGTCGGGATTCAATGAGCCGACATACTCCTTGCCCATACTCTCGACAATGAGGATAACAACGTTCTTGCCCTCGCGGCTCAAGGCATCGACAACGGGATGGGCATGGATGGGGCTGTAAACAGCCTCCATCTGGTCAGGAGGCATATAATCGGGCGTGACAAAGACCTTCTTGCCCAAGCTGCGGATCATCGAAAAGGGCGTATTCAGGACCACCGAGGCCTCGACGGGGCGATTGACATATTCGTTGGCGTTGCTGATGGTGATGGGGCGCGTGCCCGCGGTAACGCTGCCGCGGATGCCCACAATGGCCAACGGAACCATCACCACCAGGGCGATGAGCTGGGAGAGGTAATAATGATGCCCGAAGCGATAAACCTCCAACCGCGGCCTGGTGTAACACCGCCACAGCAGGAACACCAGCACGGCGAAGGCCAGCACCAGATACCAGTGGTTGACAAACTCGGTCAGGAGGATGGAAGCGATGTTGCCCTCGTTGGCAAACTCGGTGAATACCGAGACGGTGGAACGGCGGCCAGTATATTGGAAATAGACCGAATCCATGAGGTTCATCGCCACAGCAACGGCATTGGTAATGACAAAGAGCCACTTCAAACCCTTGTGGAAACCCTCACGTTCCTTGAGGTGCAGAGGGAACAGCATGAGCACCAAGTAGAGCGCATTGACATAGAGCAATGCCGATGTGTCGAACACCAGCGCCCCGTGGAGCATACTCTTGAACAATGGCCATGACATATAGGGGGCGAAGGTGGACCAGTTCTCGGCAAAAAACGCCACGCGAGAGAGCATCCACACCAGATAGGCCACCAGCATATTAAGCACCGCCGCCCCTATATTGCTATGAATCATTCTTTTCCACATGGATTAAGGGTCTTTTGTCACGACGTCTTCATTAAGGCTAACATCTGGTCGATGATGGTGCGGTTGTTGTTGAGGCGGGGAACTTTGCGCTGGCCGCCGAGTTTGCCAGTCGAAGCCAACCAGCGGTCAAACAGGCCAGTGGGGGCAACAACCAAAGTGGGGAGCGCTAAGAAGATGTCACCCGAGCGCTTGGCATCATAGTCGCTGTTCACCTCACGCAGATGCTGGTCGAGCAATTGCATGAATCGGACTTTGTCCTGCGGCTCACGGGCGAACTCAACGAGCCACTGGTGGTGTCCGCGTTGGCCGCTGATGGAATAGACGGGGGCGGCGGTATAGTTGAGCACCTCGGCATCGGTCTCCTGGGAAGCAAGGGTAATGGCATGGTCGGCATTGTGCACCATCAGTTCCTCGCCAAAGGCGTTGATGAAACTGCGGGTGCGCCCGGCGATGGTGATTTTCACGGGATTAAGCTGTTCGATAGTCACCGTGTCGCCCAAGCGGTAACGCCACAAGCCGTTGGCGGCGGTGATAATCAATTCGTAGGTGCGGCCCTTCTCGATTTCCCAGATGGGATAGACCTCGGGCGTCTCGCTCTCACTCTCCTCGACGGGCAGGAACTCGTAGAAAACACCCGTGTCGAGCAACAACAGCATAGCCTCGCTGTCCCAGTCGCTCTGAACGGCAAAGAAGCCTTCGCTGGCGTTGTAGGTATCGAGGAAATGCATCTTGGACATGTCACAGATTTCCTCATACTGCTGCCGATAAGGCTCGAAGGCGATGCCTCCATGGAAAAAGACCTCCAGATTAGGCCACACCTCATGGATACAGGACTTGCCCGTCTTATTGAGCACCTCGCGGATGACCGTGAGGAACCATGAGGGCACACCGCTCAGGTTGGTCACATTCTCGCCAATGGCCGCCTCGACCAGGCGGGGCAGTTTCTCGCTCCAGTCCTCCATGAGCGCCACCTGGCGGCTGGGGATGCGCACCAGATTGGCCAACGGGTTCATGTTCTCGATGAGGTTGGCGCTCAAGTCCCCTACCCTCACCCCACGCGGCAACTTTAGGCGGTTGGAAAAACTGCCGCCCAAGATAAAAGCCTTGCCAGCGAAGATGCGGCTCGCAGGATTGAGGTTCAAGTAGTGGGACACCACATCGCTGCTGCCCTGGAAGTGGTTCCATCGCAATGAGTCGCGTGTGACAGGGATATACTTGCTGCGCCCGTCGCTCGTGCCCGAGGACTGTGCGAAATTATAGCAACGGCCAGGCCACAGCTCGTCCTTGGCTCCGTTGATCATACGCATGATCTGGGGTTGCAGGTTCTCGTAGGAATACAGCGGCAAAGTCGAGGCAAACTGGCGATAGGTCCTGATAGACGAGAAATCATACTTGCGCCCGATGCGCGTCAGCGCCGCCTTCTCGACAAGACGCACCAGCTCGCCCTGCTGCACGGCGTCGGCATGGTCGATGTAGCGCACCTGCTGCTGCAAGCGCCCCAAGAAATGGCTGCGGAACAAAGGCGTGAAGTCTATCATAGGCTGCAAAAATACAAATAAACCGCGAAAAACGATAAACTGGAGCGTAAAAATCGGGAAAACTGCTCCCTTTGTCTATAGAAATCGACTTATTAACCGCCAAAGCGTTCCTATATGAAGAATCGGGCGGTTACTGGCACGCGATATGCAGATTAAGGGGTGATTAGTCGATTATTCATGAATATTTGTCTAAAAAATTTGCATCGATTTGTGAATATCGCTAATTTTGAGGCAAGAAAAATTATTAACGATTAAAACATACGCACTATGAAACGCTTTATCTTAACAATGGTGGCCATGCTGACCCTCGTGTCGGCTGCCAACGCGATGAGTTACAAGTCGGCCCGCGATCAGGCCTTCTTCCTGACCGATAAGATGGCCTACGAGCTGGGACTGAGTGCCGATCAGTACAATGCCGTGTATGAAATCAACATGGATTACATCATGTGCCTTGACACCTACGATGACATCTTCGGCACCTTCTGGAACCGCCGCAACAACGAGCTGAAGTTTGTACTCTCGCCCGTACAGTATCAGATATATGTCACGATGGAATACTTCTATCGTCCCGTGACTTGGACCAACAAGAAGTTTGTGTTCACCATCTACAACCGCTATCCCAAGGACCGCTACTACAATGCAGCTCCTCCCGGATACCAGGTCTATAAGGGCTCTAACCGGTACTTTGACCACAGCGCTTACAACGGACGCACCTTTGGTGCTCCCGAGAACAAGTCACAGCCCAAGCCCGGCATGGGCGGCACGCAGCCTGGCATGAGCAATACCAACAAGAGCCAGCCCGGCAGAAGTACAGGCCACAGCACGATGACCAAGAAACAGGCCGTCAACGAGGGCAAGAACCGCATGAGCCAGCCTCCCCGCAGATAAAGAAGGGAAGCTTCAATGATAGCTAAGGAGGGAAATCCGCAAGATTTCCCTCCTTAGTTTACTATACAGCCGCGAAAAGCCGATTATTCTGCGGGATGCCGCTACTTCTTCAGCTCAAAGCCCACCATGATGTCCTCGTAGTTGTCCAACAACTTGCCGATGGCCTTGATTGAGGAGCTGTCGCTGAACTTGCTGGCCAGCGACAAGAGCTTCAAGAATTTATCGGCTTCGAAGGTGAGGTGGAGTTTTTTCTTGCCGTCACGCTTGAGCTGGGCGTTCACAGGGATACCATGCCACTTGAAGGAAATCTGGTTCAAATCAGGGTTGTAGTTATAATTCCCATTGATGTTGACTCCCATCAGCCTCATGACGCATGATCCATCGTTGTTGAAGGTGAACTGAGGGGTCGCCTTGTCCAGCCCTACCTTCTTGAAGGCTTTCTTGAGTTTTTTCTTGATTTTACTCTTGGCTATAGACTTCCCTACCCCGGCAAGCAGGTTTTTACCACTAACATCAACAGCGGGTCCACCATACTTCCACTCGCCCTTGATCATGTTGTTAATCAGTAGGGTCTCATTGGCGATATCGGCGTCGGTCACCGTAAACACCTCGTCAGGATTCAAGTCTGCCCCACCCAATCCATGGCGCGCTGTCCCACAAGAAGCGAACAACGCTACTGCACATAAAATGAATAAAAAACGTCTCATGTCAATACAATTTTTTCGGCAAAGTTAATGCAAATGAGCAAAAATGCACAATAAACCATGCCTAAAATAAAAAAACTTAGTAACTTTGCAGGTTGTGAAATATCGACATACAGTTATTCCACTCATAAACAATAACGCTTAGAACTAAACGAGAATATATCATGGTAGTAGGTTACGGTGGCCGCAGAATCATCATGGAAAATAATGATACGTCCTATTACGGGCGCATCCTTATTAAAGCATTGGCCAAGAATTATCCTGACAACTATTACATCCTGTACTCCCCGGAGAACAAACAGAACAAGCGCCTTACCGCCTTGTTCAACGAGGACAGTGTGAGGGTGAAATACCCACGCAACCATATCCACAATACCAAACGTTGGTACACTGGAAACGGCATTGTGCGCTCGGCTAAGGGGCATGGTGTAAACGCATTCCACGGCATCGATGATGGCATTGCTTCGGGATTTAGCGGCAGCAACTTCCCCTCGGTGTTCACGATGCTTGATCCGTTGTACAAGAGTGCCAACGGATGGATTGAGCGCATGCTCCTGCAACGCAAGGCCCGCAAAGCCTGCAAAATCGCCAAACGCGTGATTGCGCTCAACGAGGTTGACCGCCAAACGATTATCGACCATTATCACGTGAATCCCGATGACGTGCAGGTTGTACATCCCTGCTTCTTTGACGGATGCGACGACTCGGTGCCCGAGAACATGTACGATATCTTGCGCAAAAAGTACCACCTGCCCGAGAAATTCATCCTGTATAAAGGCCGCTTGAATAGTGAGGACAACATCAAGGAAGCCATGCAGCTGGTGCATGAGTTGCGTGACCGCAAGATCTCCATTCTCCTGTTGGGATACCGTACCGATCACTTTGACCACGTGATCAAAGAGCAGGCCCATGACCTGCATATCTTCCACCGCTTCAAACAAGTGGACAAAATCCACCATGCGGACCTGACAGCTGTGTGCAAGATGGCTCAGGCGGTCATTATCCCCAATACTGACCGTAGCCGCGATCTCTTCAAGCTCATCAATGCGCAACGCAGCGGTGCTGTGGTCATCTGTAAAGATTCACCCAAGGCTCGCGAAATTGGTGGCGAAGGCTCCATCTACTACAATGATTTCAACGAAGGAGCCGACCAGTTGAGCGATGTGCTGGATGATGAGAACAAGAAAGCAGCCATGTTAAAGGCAGCGCGCGATAATACCGAGCGCTTCACCGGCAAGATTCTCGCCGATGAAATGATCCACATCTACCGCTCGATCCTGACGCACCGCAGGCTGTATCAATAATCCCTGCGATAAACCTAAGGGAAAAAGAAAAGACAACGTATTGTTGTCTTTTTCTTTTTGTCAATCTTTATAACATATTAACGCTGGTCGGTTCCCCAGAGGAGTTTCTGGCGCAGGGTATTCGCAAAATTGTTACTCAAGCACTGAATTACTCTAGCACAATGCGGAGCCCGGCAGAAGGTCAAAGTCGAACCCGTGGGGCACAATGTCACCTCGCCATCGATACTTACCTCGTAGTGGTCGGCACGGGAATGGGTACGCACCGCAATCTCGCTGTCGTCACGCACCACAAGCGGGCGCATCGTCAACGAATGAGGCGAAATGGGCGACAACACCAGACATGAAGTGGTGGGTTCGAGAATCGGGCCTCCTACGCTCATGTTGTAGGCAGTGGAGCCTGTCGGCGTGCTAACAATAAGACCGTCACCACGATAGGTGGTCAGTTCGTGGCTGCGAAGCCTCGTTTCCATGTCCAGCATCGATGAAGTGTCATGGCGAAGGATGGCGATTTCGTTCAGCGCCCAGGGATGCGGTATCTCTACTTGGTCACACGTCACCTGCAACATCGAACGTTCCTCAATCCGGTAATTGCCAGCTAGCACATCATCAATCACAGTGCTGCTCTCGTCGAGCCGCCCAGCGGTGAGGTAGCCCAAATGGCCCAAATTGATACCCAAAATGGGCATTCCCAGGCTTGCCACCCACATCACGGTGGTAAGGAAAGTGCCATCACCACCTAGTGACAGCGCCATGTCGGCATCAGGCACCTGGCTTGCCTCAAAAGAGGAGAAACCGTCCCCATTCATACCACCAGAAAGATATTTCAGGTATTCTTTCTCCACAGCGATCTTAAGACCTCGTTCACGCAGGTCATTCAACAGAGATAATACCTTTGCAGGGTCTTCCTGCTGGTAAGTGTTTCCAAATATCACTAAATTCTTCATATCTTGTCTTGGATTTCGGGTTCTTCATTCGTTACGTTATCCGTTTGCAGCGCAGCCACCAGTGCGCGGGCCTTGGCCGAGCCTATCACCGCAGCCAATTCCTCCTCGCTGGCCTCCCTGATGCGCTTCAACGACTTGAAGTGCTTGAGCAACAAGGTGCGCGTCTTGGGGCCGATGCCTGGCACATCGTCGAGGGCGCTGTGTACCTGTCCTTTGCTGCGTTGCTTGCGGTGGAATGTAATGGCAAAACGGTGGGCCTCGTCGCGCAGGCGCTGGATAACGTGTAGCGTCTCGCTATTCTTGTCGATGTAGAGGGGCACGCTGTCACCCGGGAAATAAACCTCATTCAGGCGCTTAGCAATTCCCACAACAGCTATCTGTCCTTGCAAGCCCATCTCAGATAGTGCCTCTATTGCTGCCGTTACTTGGCCCTTGCCGCCGTCCACGATGAGCAGTTGCGGCAATTCCTGACCTTCCTGTACCAGTCGGCTATATCGTCGGTTGATGACCTCCCGCATCGAGGCGAAATCGTCTGCTCCCTCCACCGTTTTGATAATGAAGTGGCGGTATTCCTTTTTGGCGGGTTTGGCATTACGGAACACCACACACGATGCCACTGCGCTTGAACCGCTGATGTTACTGTTATCAAAGCACTCTACATGGCGCGGCAATACCGAGAGCCGCAGGTCGCGCTGCATGGTCGTCAATGTGCGCGTTGTGCGTTGCTCCGGATTGAGTTTCTCCATCATGCGCAGGCGATCGGTGCGTTTCTGGGTCGCATTCTTTATTGCGATATCCATCAGTTTCTTTTTGTCGCCACGCTGGGGAATTGTGAACGAGAGTCCCGTAAATTCCACATCAGGCTCCACATTGACCATCACCTCGGCCACACGGTCGCTGCGATAGGTTTCGGCAAAGCGCTGACGCACCTCGGCAATCGCCATCGACATGATTTCGGCATCCGTCTCGTCGTGGGTCGAGAGGCGGTATTCAAGCGTATAGGACTGCACCACTGCCCCACCCCGCATGTGCATAAAGTTCACCCATGCAGCATCCTCATCGCGCAACAGGCCGAACACATCGATGTTATGGATCGACGGACTTACAATCACCGAACGGCGGCGCACATGCTCCAGCAGTTTATAACGGCGCTTGATCACCTCAGCCTCCTCAAAGCGCAGTTCGCTCGCCAACTGTTGCATCTGCCCCATGAGCAAATCCATCAACTGGTGCGTGTCGCCGTTAAGAATCTGGCGGATTTCGCTGATGTACTCGCCATAGCGTTCCGCGCTCACTAATCCCTTGCAACAGCCCTCACAACGGTGAATGTGGTATTGAAGGCACAGTCGATGTTTGTCCGCCTCAATTGTTTCACGTGAAACATTTAGGCGGCAGGTGCGCAACGGATAGATTTGGCGGATGGTATCCACAAGCACTTTAGCTACCTCGGCGCGAGGATACGGGCCATAGAAACGGTCGCCCTTGGCCCGTGCATCGCGTGTGATATAGACCCGAGGATAGAGCCCACCCGAGACGCATATCCACGGGTAACTCTTGTCATCCTTCAACAGCACGTTGTAGCGCGGCTGGTATTCCTTGATAAGGGCATTTTCTAAATCGAGTGCTTCCTCCTCGGTGTTGACGACCGTATATTCCAGGTCGACAATATTGCGCACAAGCATCGTCGTGCGCAACGAGGCATGTTCCCGATTGAAGTAGGAATTGACGCGCCGCTTCAGATTCTTGGCCTTTCCCACATAGATTATCGTGCCCTCCCGATTGCGGTAGCGGTAAACGCCAGGCTCATCGGGCAGCAACGACAACTTGAGTTTCAGGCCTTCGGTCATGGGCTATTGAGGCATCATAGATGATGCTATAGAAACTACAGTTCTATTTTAGAAGGTGAACAGGGATGTGATTTCCACTTCGGGTGGGAAAACATCACGTCCATGCAGCATCTCCAAGTCGCAGATGAAGTTGATGTAAATCTTCTTGGGATTCATCGACTTCACCAGCTCA
>CAMZFV010000051.1 GCA_947306175.1 uncultured Prevotellaceae bacterium | reverse complement strand
TGGTCAGCAGCGAGGTGCTCGCGGCAGTAAACAACATGAGAAAACAGAACGGCCTAACCGCAGAGTATTTTCGCAAGGCGTCTGATAACGGTGAGGTTTACCGTGCAAACAAGAGCAAGGCCATCCAAGGGTTGTTTCGCGTGTTTATGAACTGCATTCTCACAGGAACACCTGGTGATACAGAGAAGTTCTTTTCAAAGGAACTGGAAGGAGGCACCGCGTCACGTTTTTGCTTGCTTGCTATCCCTGACAGCGGCCGATACCTCGAAGCGTTGATCATTGAAGATGGCGAAGAGCTCGAAAGTTACAGAGATCAAATTGATGAATGGAATAGGCTCTACTGCTATGCCCATGACGAGTCGAGTGGTTGCGATATTCCTGCCGAAGAACACTTCATTGAGCTGGACTATGTGAACGCTGCCATCGAGACCTGGATTAATGACGACCAGTGGTACAAAGCCAATGGTGACCCAAGTGATCCTCGTGTTAACGCTCGCGGCAGAATGGCGGCTATTGCATTCCATTGCGCTATGGTTATTCACATGTTGTTCGGTTGCCCCGAAGCTGAGATGGCCCAGACACGCCGCAAAGTTGTTGACCTCACCATCTATCTCGCCAATTACTTCATGGAGCGATTCCTACATAAGTTTGGTGACATCCAGAAGGTGCAGCGTGAACTCAACAACCTGGCTGAGACCGTTGACTCTCCAACGGTGAATCAGGGCACACAGCACTCGTCGCCTCAACCCGATGAGGAAAATTACAGTGGAAACCTCTCAAAGTCCACAGTAATTGAGATGGCCAAATACTACGATCTGTCCGATGAAATCGGCTATGGAACCGTCGTAAAAAAGTTTGGTCTGCCACCTGGTGAAGCGAGTAAGAAAATGGTCAGCAGAGCTATTCGCAAGTTGAAGAAAGAACAGCAAGGCAAGTAATTTAAAAGTGGGACAGTCACGGGGACAAGACCGGCTGTCCCCCTTTTTTATATCCCGCCAAAAACAGGCTAACAGATTGATTGTCATAGGGGGACATGGGGTGACAGCAGGTGGGACAAGGTGGGACAGCAGGTGTCATACCGGCACTCACGACGCAAGGATAAAAAGGCCGCCTGAGAAGCATAAAGAAACCTTATTAATATAGAGACAAATACATGCCCCCGAGAGGACCGCTGGCACACACATCAACACGCTGGCGGCATGAGGGGCAAAGACAATATAAACCCGATGGTATGGACTGGACGGCGAAGAGTCGCCCAGCACCGCCATCACCAGGCGTTATTACCTGACGGGGAGACCGTGCCCTCAAGACGGCATAATCAAACCGACAGCGAGTCTGGAGAGGAAGATCGAGGCTAACACCGAAGAGGTGCAGGTCTCGACTTCTTTTTTTTGGTTCCCGGGATGTCGATTTTGTTTTTTTGTTGAAAATGAGTATATTTGCGCCTGATGAATGGAACGGAACACATTATCGTTGAGGATCGGTTGACTGGTGTCGGCAATCATGCCGGCTAACGTCATGCCACGCAGCCTCGACATCGGGCGCACTGGCGTGCTCACGGTTCATGGCACTTTGCAACTCCCATTGTTCCAGCGGGGTCAGTGGCTCTTGTCCTTCAATATGCTTGTTGTCTTGTTCCATTTCACTAATTCATACACGCTAAAAGCAATAGTGGTACAAACTTTAACATCTTTTTACTCAATGACACGCGCATTTGGGCAAAGGATCGCTGAACGATCTTCTTCACGCCATCGACGGTGATTCCCAACATGTCAGCGACGTCCTGGTTGCTCTTCTGCTCATAAAACCGCAAATATAACACGCGTCTGACACGCTCGGGTTGGCGATTTAACTCCTCCTTGAGCGCCTCAATGCGAGCTTCATATTTTTCCCAGTCGGTATCGGTATAGTTTTCCAGCTCATGAATGACCTCATCCAGTAGCGGCACGTAACGTTTCTGGTGGCGCAGTTGGTCCAAACTGCGATTGCGTACGCTGGTAAATAGGTAGGACAACGCGGTATCCAGAGCAATTGTCTCGCGCAGTTTCCACACGTTGACAAACACGTCGCTCACCACATCGCGTGCCACATCCTCATCATGAACGATGTCAAGGGAATGATAATACAGCCGCTCAAAGTTTTGTTTGAACAGTTGCTCATATTCATGAACCGTCATGGACACACCCTTGGTCATCACTCTTATTATTAATCTATGTTCTAGCCACAAAAGTAATCATTTTTCGTCAAACTCTTTATTAACACGGGTAAGATAATGCTTTTTCGCCCTGATTTTGATGCTCATTGACGGCGATGGCACCTGGTAACAAAGAAATCGCAAGCCCTCGTGACGGGCCTGCGATTTCTTTTAAATCGGAGTGTGACAGGTGTTACTTCTTGAGCACCTTGAAGCTGCGCTGTGAACCATCGGTGTAGCGAACGACTTTGACGTAGATGCCGTTGCCGGGGTTGCTGACCATGCGGCCCGTGAGGTCGTAGTACAGGGTCGAGGCAACCACCTTGTTCTCATCGCTGATCTCGTTGACTGCCGTGTTGCCGACTTTTGCCTTGGCGGCATTGAGCACTTGGCCGGTAGCCTTGTCAACGACGATGGCTACGACATGGAGCTTATCCTTGTCTTGGACGATGGGTTCATTGCTCGTGTTGTAGAGGTAGTCAACATAGAACGAGTAGTCGAAGCTGTTGACCGTGTTGGCAACAATAGAGCCGGGAAGGCTCTCGTCAACAACGCCCGAGGTGGCCAAGAATACATCGTTGAAGTGATAATCCTCGATGACATCAGGCAACTCGCACAACGGGCCCAGGTTGGGCTCGCTGGCATACTGGTCGGCCATGTCGGCATAGTAGTTGTGCTGGTCCCAATCGGTGCCGGCGGGGCCGTACATGTCGTCCTCGATGAGGATTACCTCGATGCCGAGGTTATGGTCGTCGGAATTCATGACGAAGTTGCTCTCGACGGTAGCCTTCAGTTCGGTCCTGGCCTCATCAACCCAGTTAGCCTTGACATTGAGGTCAACGACAGCCAGCTGGCTCATGACGTAGTCAATCAGATCCTTCATGCCGAAGCCGGCAGACTCATAGCCGTAGTAAGGATCGACGTCATGATTTCTATCGACAAATGCGCTGGGGAAGCCTTGCACGGGGCTCGGGAAGTCGGTGGTCACCTCCATGGGATCGCTGTTGTGATAGGCGACACCGATGAAGTCGTCACCATAGGTCTCGGCCAGCAGTCGCATGGCAACCAGGCCGCGGGTACACCATCCGCACCAGGTGCCGGTGTATTCCTCGACGAGTGCGCGGTGAACGGGCACAAAGTCCATGATGTTCACCATGCCCGTGCGGGTGGGAGCCATATCCTGGTTCTCGGAACCGTTAACGGCAGTAACAGTGACGGTCAGGGGATAACTGCCGGCCTCATCGATGGGATCCAAAGTGAAGCCGATCTTGCTGCTGCGGCCCCAGTGGTCAGCCCGGATGTTGCCCTTCAGGTTGACCGTCTGGGTTACACCATTGATCTCGTAGGTGAAACTGTACGAGCTGATCGGGGTCGTACCGTGGTTGTAGATTCTACCCTCAATGAGGATGGGCTCGCCCTTCTTGGCATAAGTGTTGGCAGGCACAACGATGGCTGCTGCATTCTCCTGCTGGCCCTCGAGGATGAGCTCGATACAGGGGCTGCCCGAGCTGGACAGGTCGGTCCAGTTGCGCATAGCGCTCGTGGTGTGGATCCACAGGCCGCCGCCCATCTTGTCGGTGGTGATCATAAACGCTTCCTCCTCATCGGTGACGGGAATCGTGTAACCGGCAAAGAAGCCCTCTTCACCAATCTCGTAAGGCTGGTCAAACATGACTTCGGCATGGCCCGAAACCACATCACCCACGTTGCTGGTGATGTCGGCATCGGCAACTTTCACACCGTCAACAAACTTGAGACCCAGGCCGTTGGACAGCCAACCCGTGTACTGGGCCACGGCGGTGCCCTCGGGAGCGGTGATGCGCAGGCCCTTTACCTTCAAGCCCTTGAGGCTGGGATCATAGATGTAGGTAGCCAGGTCATAGCCCTGGGCGCGTCCTGCTGTCAGTCCGACATTGGTAGCGTTATCGTCACAGTAACCGGCATACACTTCGGCCGAACCCTCAGGAGCGCTGCCGTCGGTCAGTTCCATATAGACGATGTCGCTCACGTGCTCTTCACCGCCGCCGCGGAACACGCTCTGGATGCCCACGCGCTGGAAGCCCGTCTCATAGAAGTAAACGGTAGCACCGCCTACGCCGAAGTCATAACCATCGGTGTAGTTGTAGGGAACGTCGGTCATGAAGTCCTCAACATAGGGGTACTCGTCGGGACCGAAGGTGAACAACTCATCGTCATCAAAGTAGATGCGGTAGTACAGGTCGTTGGGATTGATGAAGTTGCCCTCGGTATCAACGGTCGGCACATGGAACGAGCCATAGTTGTAGCCGCCCAGCTCACCCTGGTCAACAAAGTCAATCACCTCGGGATTTGCCGGAGTTGCGGCATGGTCGAAATAGGGCGCGATAACGGGTTGGCTATATGTCTCCTGAACGCTCTCGCCGGCAACAACTGCAAGGATGTTGCTAGCGGTCATGGTGCGCGTTGCGGCATCGTAGTCAAATTCAAGGTTTTCAAGCAGATAGTAATCGGCGTCAATGCCGGCCATGCTCAGGAACAGACTGTTACCGATACCGATGTATTGGTCACTCGGGAATACCACCTTGTCGCCGTTCAGGGTGCCCTTCATGATACCGTCGGGTACCAGAGATGAGAAGCCTTGTACATAGACATCGTTGTCCATCATAGCCACCTTGACCATCTTTCCTGCAGGACTGCCGTTGCCGTCGATGTACTTCATCGAGAAGTCTTCCAGGACAGCGCCGTCGGGCAACTCAACCGGTGTGGCGTCAAACGGGGTGTACACTGACTCCCAATCGAGATAGGCGGCCCAGGTGAAGTCGTCGTCATAGATCAGGCCAATGCCGCTGCCGGTAAAGCTGTTCACGTCACCGCTCGAGCCATTGAGCGAGATTGTGCCGTCATCGCCAATGGTGAAGGTCGCCTCTTTAATCTCAGGGTTGGCAGTGGCAACGATATTGCCATTGTCGTCAATCGCCACGTCGACCCAAGCGGTTATCAGACCGTAGCCATAGTCATCATAGAAAATGATGTGCTGGTTCAACGGCATGGTCAACGTCTTGCCGTCATCGCTCAGCTCGGCCCGTACCCAAGTGCCGGCAGCAGCCTGTGAAATGGGATCCTTGAGATAAACGGTCTTGCCGTCATCGGCAAACACCATCTGCATGGCGCCGCCGTCCTGATAGGTAGAGAACAGGTAGCCCCAGAAACTGTACATCGCACCGCCGCTGCGCTGATAGGTCCTCAACTCGCCCTCAGGCTGCTCCGAGATGATGTCGACGCGGGCTGGTGCTTTGCGGCTCTGCTGCACCAAGGGCAGATTGCCGCCACGTTCAACACTCTTGTGCGTGGTACTGAACTCATACTTGCCTTTGACCTGCTGGCCGGCTAGCAGCGGACTCTTTGTGAGTTGCCGTCCGCTGGCTGCCATGGTCAGGGCAAATGCTACAAGAAGAAGTAATGCTTTTTTCATCATGTAAACATTTCTTTAAATGGTTAATAGTGAGAATTATAACTAAAAAGGTTGGTCAATGTTGTCTGATAACAGGCATCTAGTGGTAATATGCTTTTTAATTATTCAGAATCATATCAATGAGGCTGTTCACGTCAGCAATATTGACCTCACCATCTTCATTTACGTCACCGGCTTTGTCAATGACTTGGGTCAAAATCATATCGATGACGGCATTCACGTCGGCAATATTGACCTCACCGTCACCATTCACGTCACCGGGCTTGCCAGGATTGGGGATTTCACCCTTGATGAAGTGCAGTGTGATGGTCGGGCCGAAAGCCTTGTGGACATAGCTGGGCGGGAAGAGGCCCTGCTTGGTGAAAAGTTCGATCGTCAGCGTCACAATGCACTCGCCATCGGCTACAGGGAACCACTCGCTCTGGATGTCCTGGAGGTCAGCCATGAGCTGGCCAACACCAGTCTGATAGGTGCCTGTTACGGTCTGCATGTTACAGGTCGAGGGAAAGCAAATCTGGTAGGTACCGTTATCAATGCGCTCGATCACGTAGGTCATCTTGATATAATCGGTTGACCCACCCACATTCAGCACAGAGATTCCTGAATAGATGACTTCGCTCGCATCATCATAGGGTTCTGCCACATTGCGAACGACAGTAGCGCCATTAGGAATGATTTCACCTTCCTCGTCCATAAAGACAAAGCTCTCGTCAATCTCTTGTGCCTGTAGCGAACCTATCGACAAGCACAAGCCAAACAATAATGTAAAGAATTTCTTCATAAAGCGGTTATGTTTTTTTAGTTAACGTTCAATTTTGTCTTGGTCACCTGGCGGACACCTTGGTCATCATAGAAGAAGGTGACAAGAGCACAGTGCTTGGGCACCCACGTGGGATCCATAACAAATGTATACATCTTGGTGACCACCTCGCCATGGCCGACGGTCACGTCATCACCCCAGGGGTCGTTGATGCTGGCACGGAAGACGTGCATGTGGTTATAATGCTCAACTCGGGAGCCGTCGGGCATGAGTTGGAAGCTGTCGATGCTGTCCTCGACAAGCCATATCTGCAGCTTGCCGCTGATGCGATTCTCGTCAAGGCCTACGGTCTGCACTTCGAACGAGCCCGTTCTTGTCTCGGTGTCAAAATCTCCATCAATGAAGAAAGTCACAGGGGCTTCAGATGTGGGCGAATCGGTGAGCTCATAGTTCACGCCACCGCCCCAATCGGTGTAGCCGAAGGGCATGGAGTCAAACAGCCTGTCCACTAGGCCTACAGGCTGGGATGACAGGTTCCAGCGGTTGAAGTACATATCGCCCACCTCGGTATATAGGGGCGAGGGCTCACCCTTCTGCTTGGAGAAAGGTCCCGAATGGATTGCCACGGCAATGACCACCGAGTCACCATATTGCTCAATGAGGCGTTCAATCTCCTCGGTAGCACGCGGGCAGTTTACACAATATTGCCCCGTGTAGTCCTCGATGAGGACAGCACGCCCAGCCTCGGGCGGCTCGACGTAGGTCAAACGCTTATCAGTGGAAATCTCGTCACAGGCGCTGAGCAGCACCAGTCCTAATGTCACAAGTGTCAGATATATCTTTCTCATCTTTTTTAGAAGCTATAGTTATAGGATAACGTGAAACCACGGGTCGCAGGAACCCAGCGACAGACGCCGCCCGAGCAGTTGAATCCGGCATCGGTCCTGCCATAGCCGGCTTGAATGCGGTGTGACTTAAGACTATAGGTCACCAAGGCTTGATAAAAATGCAGTTTGGTCTCACCACAATTCCACATGTCACTGACCGTGAACATCCAGTGAGGTGCCCAAGAGAGTTCGGCCAAGCCAAATGCCCAGTCGCCATCATCACCCTTACAGAACTGGTACTGCAACTCGCAGCGCAATGTCAGTTTAGGCGAGAACTTATACTTGCCGTCGGCAATCAAAATATTACTCTTGATCATGCCACCATGGCCCTCGATGACGGTCATGTTATAGCGTTCGTTCATATACATGAAGATAAGCGAGAAATCGCGGGTGAAACGTTTCTCGATCTGTACATCGATGTCCTGATAGTAGGTTTCTCCCATTTTAAAGAAACTGGACTTATAGCCATTGCTACCGATGACACGCCCCTCGGCAACAGGATCTTTCACCCCGTCATAGTCCAAGCCGCGCACATGGGAGAGATTGAATTTCAGCTTTGTGCCATACTTGCCACCCAACGTTGTACCCTTCTTGAACGAGTAACCGAACTCGGCCTGGAATGCCCACTCGCCGTTAGGATTGGTGGCGTAGGGATACTGCGCTGCCAGGGCGTAGGTCTGGTCGTGGGTAAAGGCAGGCAAGTGGTTGATGAAACTTGATGTACCACTCATGCTACGGCGGCTGCGGAAGGACATGCCCTCGCTGCGCTTGGCCTGCAACAAGATGCTCATACCCTTCTGGGAATAGGAGGTGCTGAGCATCGCCACATTGCCCTTGCCATAATGGTAGCCATTGTCAAAGGACGGGTCTTGGGTCTTTTGGGCATACTCGGCAAGGACACTGAAGCCCTTGTGCGTCAGATTGATTCGGGCATCCCAAGCGTTGACATACTTGGGCAGGTTCAGTTTGTGGGTCGCATCGACAAAGATGGCATCAGCATCGGCCTTCTCGTGCTTGTTGACCCACGAGCCACCCAGAGTAATGTGGGTATCGTGAGCCTCTAATGCCTTGATAAACTGTTCCAGCCCTACCTCGATGTCAGCACCACTAACGAGGGCATCGTTGTGATGCCAATATCGGCGTTGCTTACCTGTCAGAGCCTTCAATGTTACTCCCGACACGGGTTTATAGACGATGCGGCCGCCACGCAGGGCATTGTCAATGCCCAAAGAGCGTTCCTCGTAGGTACGCAACACGAAACCCGAACCGAACTGCTCATAATAGTCACCGGCGGTAAGTTCCACATTCTTATAGTGACCTTTTACATAGAAATGCGGGACTCCCCACCCCTTGAAATCAGGCTCGTAGCCGGGCAAGGGATATTTCAGGAACTCAAACCTCGCACCTGCATCGACATATTTACTGCCCAAGTTCAGGTCCAGATAGGTATTGGTCAATACCTTGTCATCACTGTGTTCTGTACCGATTTTGTCATCATCTTGCGGGACAAGGATGTCACTCTGTATGCTCCCGCTCACCGTCACTTGAGCATTGACAGAAGGCATTGCTACCAGCAACATAACCGGCAGCAACAAGGGTATCAGTTTTTTAGGATTCATTCTTGAGTTGATGGGAAATTATTTGGCAAGGAGCTTGCGTACTTCCTCAATTAATTCATTCTCAGCACCATCGGTGTATCCGCTATGCTTCGCCACGATATTGCCTTCACCATCCACGACGACGACAAAGGGAATCATCTGTCCTCCGAGGGCCTTTAGCAAGTCACTGTTGGGGTCAAGCAACACGTCATATTCCCACTCGTTCTGGTCCACAAGCGGTTTTACCTTGTTGGTGTTCTGGGCCTGGTCAATGCTCACGGCAAAAATCTTCACACCCGTCTCTTGCTGCCAGTCCTCATAGACCTCGGCAATCGCCGAGAGTTCACGGTTGCACGGTTTGCACCAGGTGGCAAAGAAGTCGATGATAAACGGTTTACCGTCATTGCTCAACGTCTCGCTTTGCACTGAGCCTCCGTCTAAAGTCTTAAGCGTTACAGCAGGCAACTGGGCCAAGGCTATCATGGCCACCGTCACCATCGTCAACAATGTCGCAATCTTCTTCATCATAATCGTTTGGTTATTTGGTTGCAAAATTAATTATTTTTTTCAATCGTTTGTCATTTATACATCATAATACATCATAGGGGTACATATTTTTGTATTGTCGTAGACGTTTTTTTATGTAACTGTTTTTTCATCAATACTTAGTTAATAATTAATTTAAATATTTGATAATCAATGAGTTATTTTAACAATATATAACTAATAAAATTTGGTCAAGTGCCTGATATTCAGTAACTTAGCGGTCGCCAAACACTGCTAAGATATGAGATATATTTCAGAAGCACTCGACCAATATACTGGCATCTGCAAGGAGGCCTTGCACGATTGCGCGTCATAGTTAAGCAAAAGTTTTGAGTCAGTCATCATCGAGGTACTACTTTTATACATGGTCATACCAGGAAAGATAAACTTCACCCAGATGGGCCGCTACGGCAGGCACTGCGAACAGTGCTACCGCCAGAACTTCGGTCGCCTTCGCTCGAAGAGCCTGAACTGGCTGCGCTTCAACGCCGCCCTTGCCCTGCGCTACTTCGGCGCCGGGGGTTGCAAGGCCATCGCCATCGACCCCAGCTACATCAGCAAGGCGGGCAAGAAGACTCCGCATATCGGTCGCTTCTGGTCGGGATGTGCGGGCGCCGTCAAGCACTGGCTTGAGATCATGGGGCTGGGGCTGATAGATATCGACGCCCACAACTGCATGATGCTGCGTGCCCACCAGACACCGGGGAACTTCGAACTCAAGAAGTGCAACAAGACGCTGGCGGACCACTATATAGCGGTCATCAAGCGCTACCGCAAGGAACTGCTCAAGCTGACCGGCCTTGTCGTTGCCGACGCCTTCTTCTCGACCCGCACCTTCTATGAAGGCATCCGTGCCCAAGGGTTCCACCTCATCAGCCGCTTCCGCGACAATGCCGTGCTGCACTACCTCTATCAGGGAGGGCCAACAGGCAAGAAGGGAAGGCCCAGGATAAAGGACGGCAAGATCGACTTCAAGAACCTCGACAAGTCAAGGATGACTCCCGTCACTGTCGACGGGCTGCCGGGCAGGGCCTACACGCTGCTGTCTTACTCTAAGGCTCTGAATTGCACGGTGCGGCTTGTCATCTGGATCATGCCCACAGGCAAACACAAGCTGTTTTTCTCCACCGACACCTCCCTCACGGGCGAGGAAGTCCTGGACTTCTACAGGACAAGGTTCCAGATCGAGTTCTGCTTCCGTGATGCCAAGCAGTATTGCGGGCTGACACACTCGCAGGCAAGGGATGCCAACAAACTCGACTGTGCATTCAATGCCTCTTTCGCCTCGCTCAACGTGGCAAAGGTCATGATGAAGGAACGGGGAATGGAATATTCCATGTCCAAGTTCAAACTGCTGATGACCAACACGTTCATGGCCAAGCGAATTTTTGACGTGTCCCGATTCCGACCGAACCAAACTTTAATTACTCAGATTTTCAATGAACTCTTTGGCGGCGCGGCATAGCCGTTTAGCCATATATCGATTTTTTAACGAACTATTGATATGAAAAAACAGTTACATAAAAAAACGTCTACGACAATACAAAAATATGTACCCCTATGATGTATTATGATGTATAAATGACAAACGATTGAAAAAAATAATTAATTTTGCAACCAAATAACCAAACGATTATGATGAAGAAGATTGCGACATTGTTGACGATGGTGACGGTGGCCATGATAGCCTTGGCCCAGATGGCTAATCCCGTCACGTTTACTTCCCAACTCAAGACCACCAACGGCTCCAGCGAGGGCGAGATTGTCTTTACAGGTAAAATCGACAAGGGCTGGCATGTGTATTCCACCAACCTGGGCGATGCAGGACCCACTGAGGCATCCATTACCTTCCACAAGAAGGACGGTGTGGAACCAGTGGGTAAACTTAAGGCTGTAGGCAAGGAAATCTCTAAGTTCGACGAGATGTTCGGCGCCAAACTTCGTTACTTTGAAAATAACGTGCAGTTCGTGCAGAAGGTGAAGTTCACCAAGCCCAACTATGATATTGATGCCGACCTGGAGTACGGCGCATGCAACGACCAGTCGTGCCTGCCGCCGTCGAGCGTAAGCCTCAAGAAGGCAGGCAAGTCACCTGCCGTTGACGGTGAGGCCGACAAGAACAAGGAGGAAGAGAACAAGGCAAAGGCTGAGGCCGAAGCCAAGGCCAAAGCCGACTCGCTCGCAGCCCTGGCAGCCGCAGCTGCCGATAGTGCCGCGATGGGCGCTCCCGTCGATAGTGCGGCACTTGCAGCCCTCGACCATGATGCGCTGTGGAAACCCGTCGTGGGTGACATCCAAGCCATCGACGGCACCGCTGGTGGCAGCAGTAGCCGCTCGTTATGGTGGATCTTCCTGATGGGTCTGCTGGGCGGTCTGGTGGCATTGTTCACGCCGTGCGTGTGGCCCATCATCCCCATGACGGTGAGCTTCTTCCTCAAGCGTGCCAAGAATGATAAGAAAAAGGGCATCAAGGATGCTATCACCTATGGCATCTCGATTGTTGTCATCTACCTACTGTTAGGCCTGATTGTGACGGCGATCTTCGGTCCCAGTGCGCTGAACGCCCTCTCGACCAATGCCGTGTTCAACATCTTCCTGTGCCTGCTGCTGGTTGTATTCGCGCTGTCGTTCTTCGGCATGTTCGAGATCAAGCTGCCCAGCAAGTGGTCCAACGCCGTTGACAACAAGGCCAGCACCACCAGCGGCCTGCTGTCCATCTTCCTGATGGCATTCACGCTCGTGCTAGTATCGTTCTCCTGCACGGGTCCCATCATTGGCTTCCTGCTCGTGGATTTTGCCACCAGCGGCAACTTCTGGGGTCCCGCCATCGGTATGCTGGGCTTCGCATTGGCACTGGCTCTGCCGTTCACGCTGTTCGCCCTCTTCCCCTCGTGGTTGAAGTCGGCACCCAAGTCGGGCGGCTGGATGAACATCCTCAAGGTGACGCTCGGCTTCATCGAGTTGGCATTTGCCTGCAAGTTCTTCTCTGTGGCCGACCTGGCCTACGGCTGGCACCTGATGGACCGCGAGGTGTTCTTGTGCCTGTGGATCGCCATCTTCGGCCTGCTGGGCCTCTACCTGATCGGTAAACTCAAGTTCCAGAGCGACGTGGTCATGCCCGGCGACGAGACCAAGCCCATGCCTGTGATCTGCATCATGGGCGGACTGATTTCGCTGGCCTTCGCCATCTATATGATTCCGGGTCTGTGGGGTGCACCGTGCAAGGCCGTAAGCGCCTTCGCACCGCCGATGAACACCCAGGACTTCAACCTCAACACCAAGGAGGTGCGCGCCGCCTATACCGACTATGAGCAGGGTATGGCCGCCGCTGCCGCAGCAGGCAAACCCGTATTCCTGGACTTCACGGGCTTTGGCTGCGTGAACTGCCGCAAGATGGAGGCTGCCGTGTGGACCGATCCCAGCGTGGCCGACAAGCTGAACAAGGACTATGTACTCATCTCGCTCTTTGTCGATGACAAGCGCCCGTTGCCCGAGCCCATCGAGGTAACCGAGGCCACTGGCGAGAAGCGCACGCTGCGCACCATCGGCGACAAGTGGAGCTACCTGCAGCGCTACAAGTTCGGCAGCAACACCCAGCCGTTCTACGTCTGCGTTGACCCGCAGGGCAATGCCTTGAGCGGCTCGTTCAGCTACAAGGAGGACGTTCCCGCCTTCCTCGACTTCCTGGACGGCGGCCTGACCAAATTCCGCCAATAAAACAAAAAGGAAAACAATAAGGAAAACAATAAGTACAACAAATACAATAATTTAATTATTTGTCATCGTTGTATTCATTGTTTTTCTTTCTAGATAAATTAAGATATAATGATCGAGAAGAACATTAGAGAGCAGATTATCGCGTTGATGAAGCGCGAGGTGGTTCCTGCCGTGGGTTGTACCGAGCCCATGGCAGTAGCCCTGTGTGTGAGCCGTGCAACCGAGGCACTAGAGTGCCGACCCGAAAAAATCACAGCCTTGTTGAGTGCCAATATCCTCAAGAACGCCATGGGTGTGGGCGTTCCCGGCACAGGCATGATCGGCCTGCCCATCGCTATTGCCCTAGGCGCTATCATCGGCAAGAGCGAGTACCAGCTCGAGGTCATCAAGGACGTATGCCCCGAGGCCATTGAGCAAGGCAAACAGTACATCGACGAGGGCCGTATCGACATCCAGTTGAAACAGGGTGAATGCGACAAACTCTATGTCGAGATCCTGTGCGAAGGCGACGGCCACACTGCCAGCGCCATCATCAGCGGATCACACACCCACTTTGTGAAGGTCACCCGCGACGACAAGGTGCTGCTCGATGAACTTGCCGGGCGCAGCAATGATGTCGACGATGGCGACATCGAGCTCAAGTTGCGTCTGGTCTATGACTTCGCCATGCAGGCTCCGCTCGACGAGATCAGCTTCATCCTCGAGACCCGTGACTATAACCTCAAGGCGGCCCAAGAGTCGCTCAAGGGCAACTACGGCCATTGTCTTGGCAAGACCATGGACAGGCCGCTGAGTCACGGCATCTTTGGCAACACCATCTTCTCGCGCATCCTCTCCAAGACCGCACTGGCCACCGATGCCCGCATGGGCGGCGCCTTGATTCCCGTGATGAGCAACAGCGGCTCGGGCAACCAGGGCATCTGCGCCACCAATCCCGTTGCCGTCTATGCCATCGAGAACGAGAACACCGAGGAGGAGGTCATACGCGCCCTCACGCTGAGCCACCTCACCGCCATCTACATCAAGCAGAGCCTGGGCAAGTTGAGCGCCCTGTGCGGCTGCGTGGTGGCCTCGATAGGCAGCTCGTGCGGCATCACCTATCTGATGGGCGGCGACTATGACCGCATCTGCTATGCCGTGAAAAATATGATCGCCAATCTCACGGGCATGATCTGTGACGGTGCCAAGCCCAGCTGTGCCTTGAAGATTGCGTCGGGCGTGTCGACCGCCCTGCTGAGTGCCGTGCTGGCCATGGAAGGCCGCCACGTCACCAGTGCCGAGGGCATCATCGACGACGACGTGGATCGCTCAATCCATAATCTGACCAGCATCGGAGCCGATGCCATGTGCGCCACTGACCACATGGTTCTTGACATCATGACCGGCAAATCGTAATAATATCAATTGATTTTTCATGCATCCATCAAAAGATAAAGCGGCAAAAGCCGCTTTGTTCGTTAAGTTTACCACCATATAACTCATGGAATAGCTAATCAACTCAGCTATTGACCAACTATTCCAGTTTGCCTTTCGTAGTGACGTGTCAATTCAATAAGTCTGAGTTCGGCTGACTATCCGGATGTGCTTGGCGTTGGGGTACTGCTTCCGCGCCTTGTAGTGAACATATATCCTGCTTCTACTCACGCTCTCGATTGTGATTGTCTTGCCATCCACGTCTACCTCATAAGTGTAGATTGTGGGGATGGGCATTTTTGTGGTAGAGTTTCCAGCCCACCACTCAATCAATAATTCTTTAATGGTCTTAATCATCTTACAAATTGGTTTTTAATGCGTTGTACTGTTGAAAAGGAGTAGCCGGTTATTTTCGCTGTGTTCCTGATGGAGTAGCCTCGTCTCAGCAGCGATATGACCTCCTTGTACTCCTCTCGCTTTTTGTCCTCGCTCTTGATGGTCCCGGTTTTGCGTCCGAGTTTCCCACCGTTCCTCACATATTGGGCACGGCCTGAGTTGAGCCGGTATTGGATGTTGGCTCGCTCGATATTGCCCATCTCTGCAAGCACGGTGATGAGAATGGACGCGATGGGATTCACTTCGCCATTGGGTTGAAGCGAGTAGATGCCAAGGTTCTGTATATAGACTGATACCTTAGCCTCATGCAGCCGTTCCAGGGATTTCAATACTTGCAGCGTCGATCTTCCCAGGCGGCTCAGTTCAGATAATAGCAGGTAATCAATGTCATTCCCGGTGCAGAAGTCTAAGCACTCGGTCAGGACTTGTCTTTCCTCATTTTTCTTTGCCCCTGATATATGCTCCTCGTAGATTTTCACGATTTCCATATTCTGGGCTTTACAGTGTTTTCTCAAGTCTGTAATTTGCCGAGATGTGTCCTGTCTGTCATTCTCAGAACTCACTCGGGCATAGATCACAGCTCTCTTTGGTTCGTTTGTTTCCATTTTAGTCTTTGATAAAATTGGTTACACGAAAAGGGTGTATTCATTAGCCGTTACAGACTTTTTTGAACACACCCATTATTTGAATACATCAGCCGGTCTCAAGGGGTGGTTTGGCTGGTGTCGTTCTCACATAATTCAGTTTCTGTAGTAATGCCGTATTCTTGAGAAATGCGTTCTTGGTAGTTTTCACATTTCTCCACAGCATCATCTATTACACAAATCAGGTTATCAACGAAGATGTGTTCTATCGTTTTCAAAGTTTCGCCATCTTCAGAAATGAGCGTTACTTCAAATAGATCTTCTCCTTCGTTTAACACCACTTGAACGTAGCCGGTGTGAATAAATCCTTGTACATGAAATTTCACTCCAACTTCAACGATAGTAATGCTAGCCGGATTTATGCCCCAGCTCATTACCACAAAAGGATTAGTTCTGAAGATGCTGAGGATATAACCAGCAATCTCTCTGCTATAATCTTCGTCCATATCATTTCCTCCTCTTGTTCTTGTTGATTTCACTGATGAGCCTTCGGTTGAGAGCGTTGAGTGCCTTATACAACCGATCATAGCTCTTTTCATACTTAGTGCCCTGGAGTCTTAATCCTGCACTTACGAGATCATTACCGGCATTATAGATATCCTTTTGAGCCAGTCGTAATTCTCTCAGTCGGTCTTCTTCTGTAAAAATCATAGTCGTTTAGTTTAAGTAAGTGTTATTAACTACGGTTTTGTAATAGCTACCGGGGGAAGGGATCCTTACTTTCTTGAAAACCATCTTCCACCATTCGCTTTTTAGGTCGGGTTTCTCATTCATCAGCATCTCAACGATAGCCGGATGAATTGGGTAACAATACTGGAGAGCGCGTTTGCGGCTACTCTCACTGAGTGAGTTCCAATACTTCAATGTCATTTTCTTTGTTTTCTGTGCCATTGTTGTTTTGTGTTTATGAAGAAGGCCCCCACATGTCGAGTTTTGTGAGAGCCTTCATTCGGTTAATACTATGTCCGCCTCATTCAGATAAAGGGGACGGGTTGCTTACTCATGATTTCCGCTACAGCCTTTGAACCTTCCCATGATGCCCGGTTCCTAAGGTCGATGTAACGGTTCTTCTCGTCCGCCATCCATAAGATTGTCTCTTTGATCAGGCGGAAAAGGTTCTGTTGTAAGGTCGGATGCATGAAACGGATTGACTCGGCGAATTTCTTGTAGTCGAAGCCATAATCGTTCAATGCTTCCTCAAGTTGCTTAGCCGCTTTATACTCACGGCTGTTTTCTAATTCTGCTTGTGTCATGATCAGTAATGTTTAGCGTAATACTCCTCTTCTTTACTCCAAAAATCCAGATCTGCTTTTACCATTTCGTAGGTTGATTTCAGTTCCTTGTGGTCTAACCTGGGATTGTGTTGCTGATATGCTGCTTCTACCTCACCAAATGTCAAGTCTGGATAGGTTTGCAGCAGTTCATAAATCTCATCATAATACTCATAGAAATAGTCGTCGTAGAACCCCATCGAATAATCGCACTGATGTTGATATGTCTCAGTGAAGTTCTCGATGATATGCTCGACGAATGACAAGCAATTAAGAAGGTCTCGTTTTACCGTAAATTCATGATCGCTGTGGGGGTCATAATATCCACAGCTCATATTTACGGCACTAACAGCAAGACCATTCTCTTTAAGGGTAAGCACGTCTGTCATCATTCCTTCTTCCAAATGATAACCGAATTGCTCATGTCCGGTAGCTTCAATAAATTCTTTTGAAGCAATTTCAGTGGAGCAGATGGAAGCGATAAGGTCATTACTCCCTCTTCTATCACACTGAATCACAAATCTCACGTCTTTGAAGAAATCCATGTCAGCCTTACTACTGCCGACACATCCGACTTCTTCTCCAGTAAAAAATGCAACTTTAATGTTCTCGTATTTCATCAGACATTTCAGACAAATCCAGACACCGTTTTTGTCATCTGCTCCAAGTCCCTCAAGTCTTTTATTCTTGGGACTATAGCCGAAAATGATGTCCTTAGTCTCGATAGCCTGAAAATCTCGTGAATGAATCGTCTGCACCTGATCAATATGTGATACGATGCAGGGGTAGGTATCAGAAACACCCTTCGTTACATAGATGTTTCCAATTTCTCGGTCAATATCAACTCTTGCTCCTGGGATATTGGTCTTAATCCACCAGAGCAGAAATTTGATCATCTTTTGTTCTTTTCCACTCTTGCTGTGAATGGAATAAAGCTTTTTCAATAGTTTCATATTTCACTAAGCTTCGATAAGAGCCTCCTCAGCAACTGGTACGCCAAGGGGTTGCTCGGTTTGTTCATTAATCTCGTCGTAAAGTTCATCACCAATACGGAACAGGATCTCGCAGTTGATATATACTTCAAGCATATCGATGTTCACGGTCTTGGTCTCATACATGCCCAGTTCCTCATTCCAAGCATTGTAGGTAGTAAGGATATCGTCTTGCTCATAGTATTTCTGGTCAAAGTCACAGAAATGCCAGTTGTCCTTCTTAAACTGGAGCTCAGCATTCTCACGGCACTTCTGACAGCAATAATGTTCACGGGTAATCTCGCTGTAAAAGAGTTCGTCAGCGTAATATTCCGGTGAAAGCATAGTTCCTCCACATTCGGGACATTCATCAAGATCATCCTCAGTATGATAGTATTGGTCGTTCCAATACGTAAATTCACTTAAGTCGTCGCTATCACAAGTGATTTCAGATCCGTGATAGAATACGTCGGTAATGGACTCGCAATCATAATCTTGAAATTCGGCATAATAGGTCTCCTCGTCATCGTCTTCAAGCTGACCATTAGTGGTATCGAGGTTATACGAGTAATCCACATCGGTATAGTTATAGGCGATGTTTGAGTTGAGATTGTAATACTTGAAAGAATCCTGGTAACTGAGCGAATCTTCCCAATCAAGGTTACATTCAATACGGAACTTCTTATGTGAAAGTGAGTTCCCGTCTACATCGACAAATGCTCGGCTGGATCCACAATCTGCTCCAACCTGCTTAAATCCATCGATTTCTCCGGCTTTAATGAGGGCATCTACAAGTGCTCTCTTAAGGATGTCGCTCTGGTCTTTAGCATATTGACGCTCTGCAAGTCGCCATACCTTATCGTCTTCATCATGTACCTCGGTGAAAATGATACAGCGGGCAAGAATCATCCCGTCATCTCCCACAAGACGAGCAGCCTTAGCCTTCACGCTGTCTCGATAGAAATTGTGGAATCCTCGGTCGATCATACATGAGTTCATTCCAGGAGCACAAGCCTCACCGGAATAAATCTCAGCGAAGTCATGATCTACAATCAAAGTGTAGTTCGGAAGGGTACCGGCTATGTAGACCTGCCAGTCTTGACTAAACTCCTCACAAAGCCATGTTTTTACCTGTTGCGGGAGAGCTTGTCCAATGTTAGTTTCATCGATGAGCTTGGAATAGAATCGTCCAGCTCTCATCTTGAAAACTCCATCATTGTTGTCATGATTGATGTAACGGACAAAAGCGATTGAACCATCTTCGGGAACACCATTGTAGGCATCGGTCTCATAGGTGTCCGAGTGAAAAGTGGTTCCGTTCAAAACTACAGTAAAATCGAGGCCCTGATGGACTCCACTATCTGAAATCATCTTCGTCAGCTTGGTTTTTAACTCGGCCATACTCTTGATAGCGAGCAATGACCAATCTTCATGCTTCCTGCAATAAGCCCATACTGATTTACTCTTCAAAAGAGCAAGCAGGATCTTATTTCTACGGCTTTTTACTTCACCATGCTCTTGAATCCCGAATAGTTCTTGGAATTCCTGAGCGTTCTTGAATGATTGAATCTTGTTCATTTTTCTAGTCTTTAAATTGTTGATATATTGTTAGTTGATATAAAAAAGGAGGGCACCACTTGTTGTTTGTGATGTCCTCCTCTTCGGATACAATCTTGGAATTACTCCACTATGACAGGAACCATGAGTAGTTTTCCGTGTCTCGTCCTTCAATCGCCTTTTGGATACCAGTCGCAATTTCTACACAGTTTCGATTCTTGGTCAAAAAAGTATCTATGTATGAAGACTTGCTCGATTCATTAAGACATTGGAGAAGCTGATAGCAAGAGATGGAATCTTGTCCGTTGAGTCCAAAATTCTCGTTTCCCACAAATTCGCGTGTTGCCGCGTTTATCTGTGAATCGCCCAAAAGCAGTTCGGGCAGATGAAGTTCTTGTCTTGTCCTTGCCGGTAAAGCTTGGTACAGTCTCATTCGTCCAATGATGTTGCAAAACTCCTGTGTCGATAATCTCGTGTTGACCAGGTTTTCAAGCATGTTGAAATTGTCGATAGGATCAAAGGCTGTGAAAAGGTCGAGCGCTGACTTGTAAATGTCTAAACTGCTCAATACTTCCAGTCTGTCTTGTAATCCGTCGCATGATAACATAAGGTTACTGCATACCTTGACCCTCCAGCCGATGAATATCTTCAGCTTCTCAGGGCTCTTGTTTGCGTAAAGGTTCTGTTCGTTATATGCTCTTACCCCACCAATAGTGAGGCATATCGGTTGACCGTCTATTGTTTTGGTCATCGATGTCAGTTCGAAGCAGAAACAGAATCTCTGAAAAAATAGAGTTTTATCTGCTTCAGTAAGTTGATTTGCGGGTTTTAGGAGAGCGTTTGGGGTTCGTCCCGAGATGGGATGTGAAACCCGACATTCAAGCTCTCCAAATGTTTCGCCGTTAAAATAATCCATAGCAGCCCCAAGTACATTCTCTGCAAAAACTTGGTGGCTTAATGTTAAGGATGAGTCTTTAAAACTCGGTACAATACATTTTCGTTTCAATTCCTCGAGCGTAATGCCGGAGGTGTTCGATTCGATGAATGGGGAGCGGGTATCTTCGGTAATGATTTCAGCGTCGATAATGGTCTCCCCGATGTTTGTTGTTTGCTCCG
>CAMZFV010000050.1 GCA_947306175.1 uncultured Prevotellaceae bacterium | reverse complement strand
AAAGATTACTTTCACTGCTGTTGACAGTCATGCTGTCCATAGCGGCATTTGCACAGAATCAGACCTTCACGGGCACCATCGTTGATGTCAACGGTGAGCCTGTGATTGGTGCCACGATCGTGCAAAAGGGAACGTCGAACACGGTAGTCACCGACTTCGACGGCAATTTCTCCATCAACGCACCCGCAGGTGCCGAGTTGGAAATCAGTTACGTTGGCTTCGGCAAACAGACCGTGCTTGCCGGCGACAACATGCACATCACCCTCATCGAGGACGCCGAGTTGCTTAACGAAGTCGTCGTCATCGGTTACGGTGTTCAGAAAAAGAGCGTTGTGACGGCATCTATCGCCAAAGTCAGCGAAGCCGACCTCGAAGGCAAGACCCGTCTACGTGCCGAGGATGCTCTGAAGGGTATGGCCGCAGGTGTTAACGTCACCTCTGCATCCGGTCAGCCTGGCGCCAAGTCGATGATCCGCATCCGTGGTATCGGTACCATCAACAACTCCGAACCTCTTTACATCATCGACGGTATGCCCACCGACCAGAATGGTATGGAGAGCGTCAACCCCAATGACATCGAGAGTATCGAAGTGTTGAAGGACGCCGCTTCGGGTGCCATCTACGGTGCCCGCGCCGCCAACGGTGTTATCCTAGTGACCACCAAAAAGGGTAAAATGGGTAAGGCCGCCATCAACTACACCTTCTCCTACGGTTGGCAAAGCCCCTGGAGAAAGCGCGAAGTGACGGGCGCTACCGATTATGCCATCCTGCAGAACGAGCGCCGCGTGCAGAACGGTCTGGCACCGCTCTATGCCGATCCCTACAACCTGACCGATGCCAACGGCGACAAGATTGTCGGTTTTGGCACCAACTGGCAGGAACTGCTCTTCAACGACAATGCGCCCATCATGCAGCACGACGTGAGCGTCAGCGGAGCCACTGAGAAGGTCAACTATTACCTCTCACTGGGTTACTTTGATCAGGACGGTATCGTTGGCGGCAATTACGGACAGTCCAACTATGACCGTCTGACCATCCGCTCCAACAACCAGTTCAACCTGTGGGACGCCACCAAGGAGCGTAACTTCCTAAACAAACTCGACCTTGGCGCGAACCTCTCTTATATGCGCGTACATAATACAGGTATTGAGGCCAACTCGACCTGGGGCTCTCCTCTGGGTTCAGCCCTCTATCTGGCACCCACGCTACCTGTCGCATTGCGCGGAGCAGTTGCACAGGACATGATTGACCGCTATAGCGCCTATGACCTTTACAGGGACGCCGAAGGTAATCCTTACACCATTCCTGGTTACATCGGCAGCTATCAGGAGCAGAACAACCCCATCGCCATGATGCACGGCAATCCCAACAAGAACTGGAGCCACAAGTTTATGCCCAAGTTCTCGTTTGATCTGCAACTGATCGGTGCACTGAAGTACCACTTCACTTACAGCGCCGAGCTCTCCTTCTGGGGCTACGAAGCCGCCACTCTGCAGAAGTACTATCTGTCGGGTAACAACAATGCCGACCACACCTCGGCAACTTCCTATAAGGGAAACAACTGCACCTGGCAGATTGAGAACACTGTGACCTACGACAGGACCTTCGGCAAGCACACCATCGGTGTAGTGCTCGGCCAAAGTGCGTTGAAGTTCAAGGGTGACGAGTTGGGAGGTTCCCACTGGTATCTTGTAAATCGCGATAAGCCCAGCATCAACTACACCACTGGCGGTGATCTGGAACTCACTACCGATGCCGACGGCAAGGTGACGGGTGCCAAGAGCCTCGTTGGTGCATGGGGCGGTCCCTACACCGAGCATCGTCTGTCGTCATTGTTTGCCCGTGTAAGTTACAACTACGACGAGCGCTACATGTTCCAGGCAACCGTGCGCCGTGACGGTTCGAGCCGTTTCGGTGCCAACCACAAGTATGGTGTATTCCCCTCATTCTCGTTAGGTTGGAATATCATGAACGAAGCGTTCATGGAGAGCAGCCGCGACTGGATGAACAATCTGAAACTGCGCTTCAGCTGGGGTAAGAACGGTAACGACAACATCGGTGACTTCGCCTATACCACACTGACAGCGCTGGGCAACACCAGCAACTACTACTTTGGACAGACCGCTGCCATGGTCTATGGTTCCAAGGCCAACCGCCTGGCTAACCCCGACCTAAAATGGGAGGAGAGTGAACAGACCGACCTCGGTATCGACTTCGGTTTCCTGAGCAACAAGCTGACGCTGAGTATCGATTACTTCATCAAGAAGACCAACGGCATGATTATCGAGATGCCTATCCCCAGCTACGTGGGCGAGGCTCGTCCTCTGGGCAATGTGGGTGATATGGAGAACAGCGGTGTCGAGTTTGAGCTTGGTTACAGGTGGAACATCTCCGATGCCCACTTTGCCATCAAGGGCAACGCATCCTATCTGAAGAACAAACTGAAGAACCTGGGTAACGACACCGGCTTCCTGAACTTCGGCATCTCGCAGTTCAGCGACGGTGGCACACGCGCCGAGAACGGCCAGCCCTTCCCCTTCTTCTATGGCTATAAGACTGACGGTATCCTGCAGAACAAAGCCGAGGCCGATGCTTATAATGCCAAGTACGGCACCAGTTCAAATCCTGGTGACTTCCGTTTCGTGGACACCAACGGTGACAGCAAGATCAACAGCGACGACCGCACCAACATCGGTAACGGTGTGCCTGACTGGACTTTCGGTCTCAACTTTGACGCTGACTGGAAGGGCTTTGACCTGAGCGTATTCTTCCAGGGCGTTAAGGGTGCTGACGTGTTTGACGCCACCTACCGCCAGGACATCGCTTCTGGTAACTATCCCACCTGGGTGCTCCAGCGTTGGACTGGTGAAGGCACCTCCAATACCGTGCCCACCCTTGGTGACTCCAAGAACTGGGTTTGCAGTGACATGTATATCCAGGACGGCAGCTACCTGCGACTGAAGAACATCACGCTGGGTTATACCCTGCCACACTTCTTGACTGATAAGATTCGCGTCAGCCGCCTTCGCATCTTTGGCCGTGCTGAGAACCTCTTCACGTGGACCAAGTACTGGGGATTCGATCCTGAGATCGGTTCCGGCTCCACCAGCCTCGGTGTTGACTACGGTGTTTATCCTCAAGCCCGCACCTTCACTGTCGGATTTAACATTTCACTCTAATCATCTTAAAAGAACTATCAATTATGAACAAGTATATATCTATCATAGCAGGTTTCTGCGCAGTGGTTTTCACACTGACTTCCTGCAGCGACGATTTTCTTGAGGTGAAGAACCCGACGGGTGAGCCCCTCGAAGAATATTACGCCAATGAGGAGACCCTCAATGAGGCCCTCACTGCGGCCTATGCGCCTCTGCACTGGCCCGACTGGGACGGTGCAGCCTACAATGACCTTACCGTTGACGGTGAAATCATGGGTGATGACTTCTATCCTGGCGGTGCAGATAACACCGACAACCAGCACTGGCATCGTCTGTTCAACTTTGAGGCCGACGGTAATAACACCCTCGCTACCCTGTGGGGTGACTTCTACAGCGGCATCAAGCGTTGCAACGACGCCATCAAGTATTCTACCTGGGGCGAGGCCAGCGAAAGCTTCCGCCGCTCGATGGAGATGCAGGCCCGCTTGCTGCGCGTGTACTACTACAACATCCTGTGGCACTATTACGGCAATGTGCCTTTCTATCTGGAAAACCTTTCGGTACCCTATACTGCTCCGCAGATGACGGCCGATGAGATTTACAACCAGCTGTTGCCCGAACTTGAGGAGATTATCGCTTCTAACGTGCTGCCCATGCGCTGGCCGACGGCCGAAAGTGGACGCGTAAGCCAGGCATTTGCCTACATGCTCTATGCCGAGATGGTCATGTACCAGAACGACGCTGCACGCTATGCTACCGCTCTGGGTTACATGAAGCAGATCATCGGCGATGCCAACTATTCACTCAATCCCAGCTTTGCTGACTTGTGGTCGGAGAGTGGCGAATGGTGCGCCGAGAGCATCTTCGAGATCAACTACAACGACGATCAGGCCCAGCGTGACTGGGGCACCCCGTTGGCTGCTGGTGGTACTGTATTCCCCACCCTGTGCTCACCTAACGGCTGGGGCGGCGGCGAAGGCTGGGACAGCGGCAACGACGGTTGGGGCTTCTTGCCCATGCGTCTTGAGGCTTACAATATGTTTGCCGACAATGACCAACGTCGCGATGTTACCTGCTGGGACGTGCGCGGTTACAGCTACACCGAGCGCTACCAGGATACCCACATCTGGCACGGCAAGTATCGTCCGCAGTCAGCTAACAATCAGGACTGCCCGACTTCCAAGAACCTGAACTATAATAACAACAAGCGCATCTACCGCTATGCCGAGACCCTGCTCAACGCAGCTGAGCTCATTCTCCAAACTGGAGGCAGTGCCGCCGAGGCAGCAGGCTATGTGAACCAGGTTCGCAACCGTGCAGGACTTGGCAGCCTCGACAACGTTACCATCGATGACATCTTCACCGAGCGTCACTTGGAATTCTGCGGCGAGGGCAAGCGCTACTTCGACCTGGTGCGTGCCGAGGGCATCGCCGGTGCTACTCAAAAAGCCTCGACCGTACTCGTTCCCGACGCTTACGGCTATCGTACCAACTCGTGGACTCCCAGCAAGAAGCACATTCCTCTGGCTCAGAGCGAGCTTGATGCTGATCCCACATTGAAGCAGAACAATTATTGATCAATTAATCATTAAGAAATTATGATAACCAAGATATATAACAAGGTGAAAGCAGGAGCGCTCTTATTCCTCTTGCCCCTTACCGCTATGCTTTTTACCGCTTGCTCGCCCGATGAATTTGACGGAGCAGATCCCAACGGTCTCCCCACGGTGAGCGGTATCGACTTTGATATCGCCGTTGACCAGGAGACTAACCAGATGATTGCCAGCTACACGCCGCAGCCCGGTACCTATCCCGTCTGGATCCTTGACGGTACTTCCTACTCCACTCTGGAAGAGGTGGGTTACAAGAATAGCGAGGCTGGTACCCACACGATTGAATTGCGCCTGGGTAACCGCAACGGCATCAGCCAGACCGGTATCAAGAAGGAATACACCTTCAATGAGTCCAAAATTGACTACACTAATGACTTCCGCCGCATCACCGAGAAGGAGTGGCGTATCGACTATAGTGAAGTGGCCCACATGGCTTGCGGTCCTGCCGGAACAGCCGGAACTGGCTGGTGGTCAGCACAGCCCAACGACAAGAAGGACTTCGGTGTCTATGATGACCGTATCACCTTCACTGCCGACAACCGCAAGGGTGGCAGCTACACTTACAGTGCCGGTGAGGACGGTCTCACCTATGTGAACACCGGTACCACCAAGTGGGGTCACCAGGATGCAGACTGGGATGCCACCATCGGCGACCAAACCAGCACTTGGAGTTTCGAGGTATATGAATGGGAAGATGCCGACGGCAACAAGAGCCAGCAGACCTATATCCAGCTCGCTCCCAACACCCTCTTCCCCTACATCAGCTCTGATGCCCAGTATGAGAATCCGCGTTTCCGCATTGAGACGCTGACGGCCAAGAAGATGGTCCTCATCTATGAGACCCCCGACCGCAGCATCGCATGGCGCTTTATCTTCACCAGCGAGGAGGAAGAAAAGGGATTCACCGGTTTTGATCCCAACAGCGACTTCAACATGTGGAAGAACGTAGAATACAATATGTTCTTCTGGTATGCTCCCGGCTGGAATCAGATTGCTGATCCGGGCTTTGAGGCCAATGGTAATGACTATACCATTTTCCTGCCCGAGGCCACTACCGATCAATGGCAGGCTCAGATGGCATTCAAGACCCTGAATATCTCGACCTCGGCTGCCCACAATTATGACTTCTCGTGCATTCTCAACAGCGACAAGGACCTGAACGGTGTAACTGTGAAACTCGTGATGGAGGGTGACGACAACGTATTCTACTTCGCCGACCGCATCGATCTGAAGGCCGGCCAGGACTACATCTTCTGGAAGAGCGATATGCCCGGTATTGACATGGAGCATGTGAACCTGTTCTTCGACTTTGGCGGTTGCCAGGCAGGAACCACGGTTAACATCTACAACATCGTGCTGAAGGATCATGCCAACGACGATGGCACTGTGCTGCCCGTTACCCCCGACACTCCCACTGTTGACTGGGTTGACGTGAATTCTCCCGACAACCTGGGTGCAGGCTTCAATACTGCAGGCACCATGGGCTTCTGGTGGGCTGACGCAGGCTGGTCTCAGATTGCCGATCCTACTTTCTCCTATGCCAACGGTGTTTATACCATCAAGGCCGACAACGCCACTGTTTCGGAGTGGCAGGCCCAGTGCTCAATCACCGGTGTACCCCTCCACATTGAGCAAGGTCAGGCTTACGACGTCCGCGTGACCATCAACACCAACATGGAGCTGGGTCGCGCTACCGTTAAGGTCAACAAGGATCCTGATGTAACTAACGATCCCAATACGCTCTGCTACAAGGGTGATTTCGCCCTAGAGGATGGTGAGAACGTTCTTCAGTTCATCGGTGTTGTCGCCAAGAATGGTGATGAAGAGATTTCCTTCGATCAGGGTAAGATGATCTTCGACTTTGGTGGTTGTCCCGCTGGATTTGAGGCCAAGATCAGTAACATCATCATCCAAAAGCATAAAGCTGAGTAAGGCTTTAGGTATTAGGTTTTAGGCTTTAGGTCTGAAAACTTAAAACTGACAACTAAATAACATAACATGAAAAGTTTCATGCTTCATACGCTATTGCTTTCTCTTGCCGCAGTCCTTCTTTTGGGCTGCGGTGGGGACGGCAAGGATGAGCCGACCCCCAATCCTACAGTGAACATCACCGTTTCACAGGAAAATATCGCTGTCCCTGCCAATGGCGGAGCTTACACCATTAATGTCACCACCACGGGCAAGGAATGGGGAGCCTATACAGAGCAGGACTTCATCAAGATAGAGACCAAGAACACGGTCTCGCAGTCTGGAACAGTGACTATTACGGTTCAAGCTAATCCACTGACCGAAGTCCGCAACGGTGCGGTCACCATCATGTCGGGCGCCGCTCGCAAGACCATCAACGTCAAGCAGGAAGCCGCCGAGGAGTCGCCCTACTACGCTCCCGAAGGCTACAGTCTCGTTTGGCATGACGAGTTTGATGAAGGCTCTGAATTGAACGCCAACGATTGGGTTCACGAGGTACAGAACAGCGGTTGGGTCAATCACGAGTTGCAGAACTACGTGAACCACAAGACTCCTGGTGGCGCACTCGTCACCGAGGTCCGTAACGGCAAACTGCGCATCACGGCATTGAAGGAGAACGGCAAGGTCTATTCCGGCCGCGTGTATGCCAAGAAGGCCCAGGGCTGGAAGTATGGTTACATCGAGGCCAGCATCAAGTTGCCTAAGGGCAAGGGTACTTGGCCCGCCTTCTGGATGATGCCTGTCAACTTCCACAGTTGGCCTGCCGATGGCGAGATCGACATCATGGAAGAGGTGGGATACCATCCCGACTATGTTTCGTCGAGCCTGCATGCCAATGCTCATGTTCACTCCAACAACACTCAAGTCACCCACGAGATGTATTGCAAGGGTGCCGAGGGCGAGTTCCACACCTATGCCATGGAGTGGACTGGCCAGAACATCACCACCTACGTGGATGGTAAGGTGCAGCTGAGCTACAACAATCGTGGACTGGGTCGTGACGACTGGCCCTATGACGATCCCTTCTACATCATCTTCAATCTCGCTTGGGGTGGTGACTGGGGTGGCGCTCAGGGTGTTGACGAGAACGCACTGCCTGTGACGATGGAAGTGGACTACGTGCGCGTATTCCAAAAGAAATAAAACTTGTGCGCAAGCTGAACGCCATTAAGTTCGCTTGAATGGCTGAAGCGTAACCAAGTTTAAAGAATTAATTGTTTTTTCAACCCTTTTGACTTTATGAGAGAATCGTTATTAATTGTACTCTCTCTCGTTCTTGCCTTGGGGCTTCATGCCAAGCCCCAAGACAAGTTCGTCCGCGTGCAAGGAGTTGACCTGGTGCAGCCTAACGGTGAGAAACTCTATATCCAAGGCACCAACCTGGGTAACTGGCTCAACCCTGAGGGCTACATGTTCGGCTTCAAAAAGACCAATTCGCCGTGGATGATTGACCTGATGATCAAGGAGGCTGTAGGTCCTGACTTCGCTGCTGACTTCTGGCGCCAGTTCAAGGACAACTACATCACTCGCGCTGACATCAGTTTCATTGCCCAGCAAGGAGCCAATACCATCCGCTTGCCGTTTAACTACAGGCTTTTCACCGATGAGGACTATATGGGCTTGTCCAAGGAACAAGACGGATTTGCCCGCATTGACTCGGTGGTGAATTGGTGCCGTGCCGAGGGTCTCTACCTGATTCTCGACATGCACGACTGCCCTGGCGGACAGACGGGCGACAATATCGACGACGGTCATGGCTACCCGTGGCTGTTTGAGAGCGAGCCCAGCCAGCAGTTGTTCTGCGACATCTGGCAACGCATCGCCGCCCGCTACAAGGACGAGCCCGTGATTCTCGGTTATGAGCTGATGAACGAGCCTATCGCCCATTATTTCGAGAACAAGGAAGACCTGAACAATAAGTTGGAACCGCTCTACAAGCGTACGGTCAAAGCCATCCGCGAGGTGGACAAGAACCACGTGATTCTGCTGGGCGGTGCCCGATGGAATTCCGACTTCTACATGTTCAGTGACTGGACCTTTGATGACAACATCATGTACACCTGCCACCGCTATGGTGGTGATGCCACTGCCAAGGCCATCAAGGATTACATCGACTTCCGTGACAAGACCGGTCTGCCGATGTACATGGGCGAAACGGGACATAATAGCAACAAGTGGCAGGCGCAGTTGGTCAACGTGATGAAGGAGGCCAACATCGGCTACACGTTCTGGCCCTACAAGAAGATTGACAACTCGTGCATGATGGGCATCACCCGCCCCGAAAAGTGGGATGACATCGTCGTGAAGTATTCCGAGGCGAACCGCACCACTTATAAGGACCTGCGCGAAGCGCGTCCCGATCAAGCCACGTTCCGCCAACTGCTGATGCAGTATGTGGAGAATAGCCGTTTTGAAAACTGCACCCCGCAGACCGACTACATCCAGTCGTTGGGCTTAGAAACGGAGACGATGAGTCAGGCACCCTTGTACCTCGACGATGAAGCGCCCATTGAGGAGCGTGTCGAGGATGCTCTGTCTCGCATGACGCTCGACGAGAAAATCGCCGTCATCCATGCCCAAAGCAAGTTTTCATCGCCTGGTGTGAAGCGCCTGGGAATGCCCGACTTCTGGACTGACGATGGACCTCATGGCGTTCGTGCCGACGTGCTGTGGGACGAATGGGAGCAGGCTGGACAAAGCAACGACTCGTGTGTGGCGTTCCCCGCCCTAACTTGTCTTGCCGCCTCGTGGAATCCCGTGTTGGCCGAGTTGTATGGCCGTAGTCTGGGCGAAGAGGCCCGTTACCGTGGCAAGGATATGATCCTGGGGCCAGGCGTGAACATCAACCGCACGCCGCTGAATGGCCGCAACTTTGAGTACCTAGGCGAGGATCCGCTTCTGGCATCCCGTATGGTAGTGCCCTACATCAAGGGTCTGCAAAGCACCGGAACGGCAGCTTGTGTGAAGCACTTCTGCCTCAACAACGACGAGGAATACCGCCACCAGGTCAATGTCACCGTGAGCGACCGCGCATTACGTGAAATTTACCTGCCCGCATTTGAGGCCGCCGTCAAGGAGGGCCACGTTTGGGGCATCATGGGTTCCTACAACCTGTACAAGAACCAGCACTGCTGCCACAACCAGTATACGCTTAATCAGATCTTGAAAGGCGATTGGGGCTATGATGGCGTGGTGGTCAGCGACTGGGGCGGTGCGCACAACACCGAGCAGGCTATCATGAACGGCCTGGATATGGAGTTCGGCAGCTGGACTGACGGTCTAGCTTGGGGTGCGAGCAACGCCTACGACGCATATTATATGGCCAAGCCTTATAAGAAACTCATCGAGGAAGGCAAGTTCACCACCCGTGAACTGGACGACAAGGTGAGCCGCGTGCTGCGCCTGTTCTTCCGCACGACAATGAGCGACAAGCGGGCACGGGGGTTCCTGTGCAGCGAGGCACACTATGACGCGGCGTTGAAGATTGCACAAGACGGTATCGTACTGTTGCAGAACAAGCGCAATGTGCTGCCCATGGACGTCACCAATGCCAAGCGCATTCTGGTTGTCGGCGAGAACGCCATCAAGATGATGACTGTTGGCGGCGGTAGCAGTTCGCTCAAAGCGCAACACGAGATCCTGCCGCTTGACGGAATCAAGGCCCGCCTGGCAGGCACTGGCATCGAGGTGGATTATGCCCGCGGCTATGTGGGCGACACCACGGGCAATTACAACGGCGTGACCACAGGTCAATCGCTCGTTGACTACCGCCCTGCCAGCGAACTCATCGCCGAGGCGGTTGCCAAAGCCAAGGGTGCCGATTATGTCATCATCTTCGGTGGTCTGAACAAGAGCGACTATCAGGATGCCGAGGGTCATGACCGCAAGCACATGGATATGCCCTACGGCCAAGACGAGTTAGTTGAGGCATTGGCGCGCGTGAACAAGAACGTTGTGTTTGTCAACATTTCGGGTGACGCTGTGGCGATGCCGTGGCGCGACAAGGTGGCTGGCATCATCCAGGGCTGGTTCATCGGCAGTGAGACGGGAAAGGCGTTCGCCAGCATTCTTGTGGGCGACGTGAATCCCTCGGGCAAACTGCCCTTCACCTGGTACCAGAACCTCAACGACGTGGGCGCACATGCCCTAGGGACCTACCCTGGCACGTGGCGTAACGACCACAAGATCATCGATGAGGAGTACAAGGAGGGCATCTACGTGGGTTACCGATGGGCGGACAAACAAGGGAAGAAACCGCTGTTTGCCTTCGGCCACGGACTGAGCTACACGACCTTTGCCGTGAGCAACCTGCGCATCGACAAGCGCGAAGTAGGCGCTGACGGCACCGTGACCGCCACTGTGACCGTCAAGAACACCGGCAACCGCACTGGTGCCGAGGTTATCCAACTCTACGTGAGCGACCATAACACTGCTGTCGATATGCCTGTGAAGGAACTGCGTGGATTCCAGAAGGTCACCCTCAAGCCTGGCGAGAGCCGTGACGTCACCATTACCATCGGTGGCCGTGCCTTCCAGTACTGGGACGAGGACAAGGGCGACTGGACCACCTCACTCGGCCAGCGCACCCTGCTCGTTGGTACCGCCAGCGACAACCTCCCGTTGAAAACCACCTTCACCGTCAAGTAACTGACTTCAAGAAGATCTCTAAAACAGAAGGCAGGAAGCAACCCCACGCTCCCTGCCTTCTTTACGTCCTATCGGCAAGAAAAAACAATCATTTCACCTCAAACACTTCAACTTTTTGCCGATATCGGCAAGAATTGAGCGATTTTTGAGGAAAATACGAATTACACTCATTACTCGCAAAAAAACTAAACAAATTTGATATTTTATTAGTATAATTCGTGTAATTCATAGTTTTTACATATATTTGCCCTCAGAAAAGTGACAATAGTAATTTTTATCAACCATTAACATTAACAACAAGCTAATGAAAAAAAGATTTCTGATGCTCTTGCTCCTCGTGTCCTGTGCCATTGTAAGCGTACAGGCCTTGACTGTGAGAGGTACGGTCGTTGACCAGGTCAACGAGCCCGTGATCGGTGCCAGCGTTCAGGTCCTCGGGACCACGATGGGCGCAGTCACCGACTTTGACGGCAACTTTGAGATTGCCAATGTTCCCGATGGCTCTATTCTGAAATTCACCTTCATGGGCATGCAGGCCGTGGAGATGGAAGCCAGTGAAATGATGAGCGTCCAACTGCTGGACGATGTGCGCAACCTGGACGAGGTTGTCGTGATCGGTTACGGTTCGGCTCAGGCTAAGGACTTGACAGCGCCCATCGCAGTTGTCAAAGGCGAGGAACTGCTCGCTGTGCCCGCCGCATCACCCATGACCGCCATGCAGGGCAAGGTGGCTGGCGTGAACGTGGTCAATAGCGGTACCCCTGGTGAGGGTCCCAAGGTGCACATCCGTGGTAACGGTTCGTTCACCAGCGGCAGCCCGTTGTATGTTGTTGACGGCATGTTCTACGACAACATCGACTTCCTGAACGCCAACGACATCGCCGATATGTCGGTGCTGAAGGACGCATCGGCTGCCGCCATCTACGGTGTGCGCGCTGCCAACGGCGTTGTGCTGATTACCACCAAGCACGGTAACAAGAACCAGCCCGCCAAAATCACCTACAACGGCTACTATGGTATCCAGAAGGCCACCAATGTGTTGAAGATGGCCACCTCAAGCGAGTATGCCACGATGCTGATGGAGGCCAACTACGATGCCTATGTATCGACAATGAAGGCCTCTATCGACCGCTATGGCGGCAGCTATGCAGGCAGCGACTTCCACAGCTGGACCTACGGCTCGGACACTGACTGGTACAAGGAACTGCTGCGCACGGCAGCCATCACCGACCACAGCCTGACCATTACGGGCGGTGGTGAGAGGGCTACCTACTCACTGGGTATCAACTACCTGCATCAGGATGGTGTCATGGATGTCGAGAACTACTACAACCGCATGAACTTCCGCGCTGCCCTTGACTACGAGGCCACCAATTGGCTGAAGATCGGTTTCAACGGCATCTTCTCGAAGGGCAAACAGCGTACGCCCAACAATGCCGCATGGCAGCAGGCGTTCAACGCTCCCAGCATCTATCCCGTGATGGACGAGAAGAACACCAACACCTTCCCCGTTCACTACGGCTCGCCCGAGTCGGTCGGTTTCACCAACAACTTCTACAACCCCATGGCCACGGCCAACTACCAGAACAGCGTGAACGACGTCAACAAGTATCTGACCAACTTCTACGCCCAGATTATTTTCATTCCCAGCAAGCTGAACTTCAGGACAAGCTACTCCTATGACTTCTCATCCGTCCGCAACCGCACTTACATGCCCGAGTACTATGTGAGTGCCGTTCAGCACAACGACAAGTCATGGGTAAGCAAGAATGAAGGCACCTACAACAACTGGATATGGGACAACGTGCTGACCTACAAGGAGGCCTTCGGCGACCACAATTTGGGCATCATGCTTGGTCACTCCCTGCGTGAGGATAGGTATCATTACCTGTACGGCATCGGCTACGGCATTGTTGACGGCGATGACGCCTACAAGTACATCGGCCTCAGCACCGATAGCGAAAGCCGCCGCGCCAGCGACGGTGGTACCCGCTACCGCAGCAACAGCTACTTTGGCCGTATCAATTATGACTACATGGGCAAGTACCTGTTCATGGCCACCTTCCGTGCCGACGGTACCAGCAAGTACCAGGAGACCTGGGGCTACTATCCCTCGTTCGGTGTAGCATGGGTCATGAGCAAGGAAAGCTTCATGGATAACCAGAACGTTGTGGATTACCTGAAGTGGCGCGCCAGCTGGGGTCGCCTGGGTAACAACGCCGTTCCCGCCAGCGACGGTTTCCGCTCGGTATCGACGGGCACCTGGTCGTCGGGTGTGTTTGGTAACACCACCATCGCCGGTTTCCAAAACAACAGCTACTTCACTAACCTGAAGTGGGAGGTGGTTGACGAGACCAACGTAGGCGTTGAGTTCGCCACGCTGCGCAACCGCCTGAGTGTTGACATCGACTGGTTCTACCGCATGACCCGCAAAGCTGTAATTGCTCCGCGTCTGCCCTTCGAGAACGGCACGCTGCTACAGAACATCGGTAAGATTCTCAACACTGGTGTTGACGTGAGCATCAACTGGGCTGACCGTGTGGGCGACGACTTCAAGTACTACATCGGTGCCAACCTGTCCTACCTCAAGAACGAGGTGAAGGATCTGGCGGGCAACCCCTACATCGCTGGTGGCAAGACTTACCAGTTTGTAGGCAAGGAGATGAACTCGTTCTACGGCTACGTCGTGGAGGGCATCTACCAGACTGATCAAGAATGCGCCAGCGACAGAACCGCTCAAGCCAACGGTCTGCAGCCTGGTGACTTCAAGTACAAAGACCTGAACGGTGACGGCATCGTTGACGGCGAGGACCGCACCACCCTGGGCTCCTACCTGCCCAACTTCATCTACAGCATCAACTTGGGCTTCCAGTGGAAGAACCTGGATTTCGCGTTGACTACCTACGGCAATGCCGGTGGCCAAATGTTCAACCGCAAGCGCGCCCTTCGTTATGCCCAGTCCAACTACAATTTCGACCACGACCAGGTAGCTAACCGCTGGACCGGTCCCGGCTCGACCAACGAGTATCCCTCAGCTGCCGGATGGATCCGTGCATGGAACGTGAGCGATCAGCGTGTGAACTCCTTCTTCGTTGAGGATGCCGACTTCTTCCGCATCCAGAACGTGACGCTGGGCTACACCTTCAGGAACATCAAGATGGGCAACTACACGCTGCCCTCGTTGCGCCTGAGCGCCACTGCCGACCGTCCCCTCACCCTGTTCGGTGCTAACGGCTTCACGCCCGAGTTGAGCGATCCCGAGGGTTGGGATACCGAGGTTTACCCGCTGACAGCGACCTACACCTTCGGTGTGACCATCGACTTCTAAATGAGCAATTACCAACAATCATAAAAAAGAAACACGACAATGAAATTTTTGAAATATATCATGATTGCAGGTCTGCTGATGGTGGGAGCCACCTCCTGCAATGACTGGCTGGACATTCTGCCCGAGAACACGCTTCCTGAGTCAGATGTCGATTACACCAAAACCAGCGAGATGTACATGCCCGTGTCCGGTGTCTATGCCAAGTTGCGCACTGGTGGTATGCACTGGGTAATTTGGCCCTTGACCATCATACGCGACGGCGATGTGTGGAGCGGACGTGTCGATGACCAAGGTCTGCTCGTGGACTTCGGCAACTTTAAGTATGACAACTCCTTCTGGGGTCTGAACGAGATGTGGAACCAATACTATGGCATGATCAAGGTAGCCAACGGCGCCCTATCGTCGCTAGACTCCTATGCCGAACACATCACCAACGACAACGACCGAGCCACATATCGCGCCTACTGCGGTGAGGTGCGCATCCTGCGCGCCTACGCCTACTACAGGCTGACACAAGCCTTCGGTGACGTGACCATCCTGCGCGACAACAACCAGAGTGACCTCACCCGTTCGACCAAGGACGCCGTTGAGCGTTACATGCTGGAGGACTTGCAGTATGCTATGGAGAACTGCCCGAAGGTACGTCCCAACGAGGCTACCCACTTTGGCGCCGTCACTGCCTACACTGCTGAGGCCCTTGCCGCTAAGATCCGCCTGAACCGTGGCGAGTATGCCGAGGCCGAGAGATTGACCGACGAGATCATCGGCAGCAACAAGTTCCAGCTCTACAGCGACTTCTACAACCTGTTCAAGATTCCCGGCAAGATGTGTAACGAGAGCCTGTTTGAGTGCCAGTGCACCGACTTCGGCCAGGGTAGTGGCGAAGAGGTTGATGCCGACCAGTGGTTTGTGTTCCAGGGTCCCGGTAACCTGGGTGGATGGAACTTCGTGGGTATCACCGACAACTTCATCAATTGGGCACAAGCCCGTGGCGAGACCATCCGTCTGGAGACTTCGGTACTTGTTGGCGGCACCACTACCCGCGACGGTGACGAAATCAACGTGATGGGCAACGTCAACAACACCAACACGTGGAACGGCAAGGCCTACACGCCGAGGAACCAGTTGACCCCCGGCCGCACCAAATACGGTTCGAACAACAACATCCGCATCCTGCGCTATGCCGACGTGCTGCTGATCAATGCTGAGGCCAAGGTGCGCCAAGGCAAGAATGGCGACCAGCCGTTCAACCAGGTTCGCACCCGCGCTCAGATGCCTACGATGAGCAACGTCACCGCCGACCAGATTCTTGACGAGCGCCGCATGGAACTCGTGTGTGAGTGGGGCGAGCGCTACAACGACCTTATCCGTACCGGACTCGCAGCCAGCGTGCTCAGCGGTTGGAACGAGAGTGTGAAGTACTATCCTCTGCCCTTGTCACAGTTGCAGACCGTGCCCACGTTATCGAACGATCCCAAATCGGAATAAGTAGTAATTCTTTTCATAGTTAAGGACAGGCAGGGTGAAAGCCCTCAGGCGACACCCCGCCTGTCTTTTTTAAGATGCAAAGCATGCTCCAAAATCATCAACATTGACTGCTAATCTTTAAGTATATATGATGAACAAGGCACTCTTGAAAACTTTAGCACTCATCCTGCTGATGACATTCAGCAGTTGCAAGAGCAACGGCGAGAAATCACCAGCCAACGAAGAGCCCCCAACACCTACCGAGCAGGGCCGTCCCACTTCGTTTGAGAGCGATGACGCTATGCTCGACTACATTGAGCGCGTTCACTTCAACTACATGTGGGACGGAGCAGAGCCCACATCGGGCCTTGCCCGCGAACGCATCCACCTCGACGGCGATTACCCCGAGAACGATCAGGACGTGGTCACCACGGGCGGCAGCGGATTTGGCATCGCCGGATTGGTGGTGGCGATGGAACGTGGCTTTATCACCCGTGACCAAGGTATCGAACGGCTGACCCGTATTGTGGACTTCCTGGAACGTGCCGACCGTTTCCATGGCGTGTGGCCGCACTGGCTACACGGCCCCACGGGCAAGGTGAAACCCTTTGGCCAAAAAGACAATGGCGGAGACCTCGTGGAGAGCTCTTTCCTAATGCAGGGCCTGCTCTGCGCCCGTCAGTACCTCAACCGTAACACCGACGTCGAGAAGGCTCTGGTCAAACGCATCAACGCCCTGTGGGAAGGTATGGAATTTGACTGGTACACCCGTGGCGGTCAGGACGTCATCTATTGGCACTGGTCGCCCGAGTATGAGTGGGAAATGAATTTCCCGCTGGAAGGCTACAACGAGTGTCTCATCGTGTATGTGCTGGCAGCAGCCTCGCCTACCCACACCGTGCCCGCCTCGTGCTATCACAAGGGCTGGGCCCGGAGTGGCGGCATCAAGAGCGATGCGGCGCCTTACGGCTACCCGTTGGAACTGAAGCACAACGGCGCCGAGCAGACGGGCGGTCCCCTGTTCTGGGCACACTACAGCTGGATTGGCTTGAACCCCAAGGGATTGAAAGACCAGTATGCCGACTATTGGAACGTAGTTCGCAACCACGCCTTGAGCAATTACCAGTATTGCGTGGATAATCCCAAGAACTATGGCGGCTATGGTCCCGACTGTTGGGGCTTGACTGCCAGCTATTCGACCGAGGGTTACTCGGCACACAGTCCTGGGAACGATCTGGGTGTTATCACACCCACAGCCGCGCTCTCCTCGTTCCCCTACACGCCCGAGCAGAGTATGGTGGCTCTCAAGGGATTTTATGCCCGCGGCGAGTCGATTTGGGGCAAATATGGCTTCTATGACGCCTTCAGTCCCGCCAGCGGCTGGACCTTACCCCGCTATCTGGCCATTGACCAGTGCACCATCGCCCCGATGATAGAAAACTACCGAACAGGCCTGTTGTGGCGACTGTTTATGAGTTGCCCCGAGGTGCAGCAAGGACTTGCAAAATTGGGTTTTTCCTACCCGAAATAACAACCACTATTTAGATTGAAATCAACCAAAATAAGATATAGTTATGAAGACAATCAAAAGCATTTTAATCACACTGGCAGTGATTTTGGGCACATTAACTGTCCAAGCAGTAGATCAGGCGAAGATGAACCAGTTCATCGACGAGCTAATGGGCAAAATGACCCTGCAAGAGAAAATCGGACAACTCAACCTTCCAGTTACGGGTGACATCATTACCGGCTCGACAGTGAGCGGCGACGTGGTCAGCAAAATCAGAGCCGGCCAGGTGGGCGGTCTGTTCAACATGAAGGGTGTGCAGAGCATTCGCGCTTTGCAGGAAGTCGCCGTCAAGCAAAGTCGCTTGGGTATCCCCCTAATCTTCGGTATGGATGTGATCCATGGCTATGAGACGGTGTTCCCTATCCCCTTTGCCATGTCGATGAGTTGGGACATGGATGCCATCCGCAACTCGGCGCGTATTGCCTCGATTGAAGCCACCGCCGACGGTATCTGCTGGACCTTCAGCCCCATGGTGGACATCTGCCGTGAGCCGCGTTGGGGCCGCATGAGCGAGGGCAACGGCGAGGATCCCTTCCTAGGGTCGGCCATCTGCCGCGCGATGATTGAGGGCTACCAGGGCAAAGACCTGACCGATAAGGCGACCATGATGGCATGTGTCAAGCACTTTGCCCTCTATGGAGCCCCCGAGGCAGGCCGTGACTACAACACGGTGGACATGAGCCATGTGCGCATGTTCAACGAGTATTTCCCGCCCTACAAGGCTGGCGTGGATGCCGGTGCGGGCAGTTACATGACATCATTCAACGTTATCGACTACATCCCCGCCACGGGCAACCACTGGCTCCTGACCGAAGTGCTGCGTGACCTCTGGGGCTTTGAGGGCTTTGTGGTGACCGACTACACCGCCATCAGCGAGATGATTAACCACGGCATGGGCGACCTGCAGACCGTGAGCGCACTTGCCCTAAAGGCAGGCACCGATATGGACATGGTGGCCGATGGTTTCCTGGGCACCCTGGAACAGTCGCTCAGCGAGGGCAAGGTGACCATGACCGACATCGATAAGGCCTGCCGCCGCATCCTCGAGGCCAAGTACAAATTGGGCCTGTTTGATGACCCCTACCGCTACCTTGACGCCAAGCGCGCCAAGAAAGACATCTACACCGACGAGCATCGCGCTGCAGCACGCAAACTGGCTACCGAGACGTTTGTGCTGCTGCAGAATAAGGACAATGTGCTACCGCTCAAACGGACGGGCAAGATCGCCCTCGTGGGACCGCTGGCCAACACCCGCGCCAATATGCCTGGCACTTGGAGTGTGGCCGCCGCCAGCGACCGCTACAGCACGTTGGTCGAGGCTATGCGCCGTGCTGTGGGCGACAAGGCCGAGGTGATGTACGCCAAGGGTTGCAACGTGTGCTATGACGCTGAACTGGAGAAGAATTCGACAATGTTCGGGCGTGAGATGCGCGACGAGCGTCCCGTTGACGTGATGCGTGACGAGGCGGTGCGCATCGCCAAAGAATGTGACGTGATTGTCGCCGCCATGGGCGAGCCCAGCGAGATGTCAGGTGAGAGCAGTTCGCGCAGCGACCTCTCTATCCTAGATGCACAGAAAGACCTGCTCACCGCCCTTAAGGCCACCGGCAAGCCTATCGTGCTGCTCAACTTCTCAGGCCGTGCCACGGTGATGGATTGGGAAGTGGAGAATATCCCCACCATCCTCAACGTGTGGTTTGGTGGTAGTGAGGCCGCCGATGCCATCTGTGATGTGGTCTTCGGCGATGTGGCACCTAGCGGCAAACTCACCGTGACGATGCCCCGCAACGTGGGCCAGATACCCATCTATTACAACCACCTAAACACGGGCCGTCCAAATCCGCAGTGGTTTACCAAGTTCACCACCAACTATCTGGACGTGCCTAACGATCCATTGTTCCCCTTCGGCTACGGCTTGAGTTATACCACCTTTGACTACAGTCCCCTCACGCTGAGCGGTAACTCGATGACCACGGGCGGCAACATTACCGCAACGGTCACCGTCACCAACACAGGAGCCTGCGAGGGCAACGAGGTCGTGCAACTTTACATCCGCGACATGGTGGGCAGCATCGCCCGTCCCGTGCAGGAGTTGAAAGGCTTTGAGCGCATCAGCCTCAAGCCCGGCGAGAGCCGCACTGTGAACTTCACCATCAACGCCGACCTGCTCAAGTTCTACAACAAGAACCTGGACTACGTTTGCGAGCCTGGCGAGTTTGAAGTCATGATCGGCACCAACAGCCGTGATGTCCAACGCAAGACCTTCACACTGAAGTAACCCAACCAACAGGTCACACTAAGCCGCCAAGGCGCTAAGGAATCTTTTAAACTTAGCGGCTTGGCGGCTTAGCGTGATTGATGTGTACAGCAGTTACTTGAGGGTGCGGACGGGGAAGTTGAAGTAGGTGTCGGGGAAGGGCTCGTTCTTCAACGTGAAGTGCCACCACTCGTTGTCCAGTGGCTTGAAACCGTGGCGCAACATTGCCGCGCGCAGCACCATGCGGTTGTAGAACTGCTCCGATGTAAAGGTGGGTACCGTCGGCTGGAAATCAAGGGTCTCGGGGTTACCGCCACCGTAGTCGGGATGGCTCTCGATGCCAAACCAGTCGAACGTGCCGCCCATATCGACCTCCTTACCTGTCTTCATATCGACGATGGTCAAATCGATCGTCGAGCCGCGCGAGTGACCGCTCTTAGTGGCGACATATTCGCCGTCAAAGACCTCCTTCTTGGTCAATCGGGGATAAAAATAGGCCTTGGTGATGGTGTCACCCTGATCCAGCGCCCA
>CAMZFV010000049.1 GCA_947306175.1 uncultured Prevotellaceae bacterium | reverse complement strand
GCAAGCATCACGTCCCAGTTATAGGTCGGGAAGCCCCAGTTCTGGCCGTTGGTCGAGAATGCATCGGGTGGGGCGCCTGCCTGACCGTTAAGGTTGAAGTACTTGGGCTCTACCCAGGCCTCCACGCTGTCGCGGCTAATGCCGATGGGGATATCACCCTTGAGGATGACATGCTTGCTCTGGGCATACTCATGGGCGGCGTGCATCTGCTTGTCGAGGTAGTATTGCACATAATACCACAGGGCGACTTCCTTGAAGGCCTTGGTGCGCGGGTTGGACATGGCTTCACGCTCCTCGTCGGTGAAGATGTGGTGGTCGGGCCATTTGGAGAACGTTGCCGTGCCGTACAGGTTGCGATAGTGGCTGAAGGCCGCATAAGGCACCAGCCAATCCTCGTTGGCCACGAAGAACAATTTGAACTCGTTGCTCTTGAGCACCTCGGCACCCTCCTGCTCAAACAGCAACTTGATGTACTCGCGCTTGGCGTTGTTGACGCGCTCATAGTCAATCTGAGGCAGGGCATTCAGCTCCTTGCGCAGTTTCTCAAATTCGGCGGCACGTTTCTTGTCGGCGAGTTTGGGCAGTTGGCGGATATCCATGTACTGCGGATGCAGGGCATAAATGCTGATGCTGTTATAAGGATAGCTGTCGCTCCAAGTGTGGGTGATGGTGGTGTCGTTGATGGGCAGTACCTGCAAGGCGCGTTGGCCTGTGCTGGCCACCCAGTCCACCATCATCTTGAGGTCACCGAAGTCACCCACGCCGAAGCTGCCCTCGCTGCGCAGCGAGAAGATGGGCACAACGGTACCCGCCAACTTGACGGGATAGAGGGGGAAGTAGGCCTGTGACAACTCATAGACGATGTGCTCGCCTTCCCTCAATACGGGTAGCAGCACAGTGCGGTTGTCACCGGTCTCCCAGATGACATTCTTGCCCTTACCACCCAAGATGACAAACTTGAACTCAACAAACGCCTTCTTGAATGCCGCACCATCGAGCGAGATGACCCACTCGTTGTGGTTGTGCTCGGTCATCTTGAGCGCCTTGTTCTCGTCCCAGTCGCCCAGGGTGGGCTCGTTGCCCACCACGGCCAGGGTCTCGCCTGTGCGCAACTGCGGTGCGCGCACTTTCAACTGGACAATGGTAGGATACTTGCACTTGGCGAGCATCTGGTGTTTGCGCAGAGCGACGCAGTCGGTGAATGCCGAACTGTACAGGTAGCTGTCGTCGGGCATATCGTTCCAGTGGTCGTAGGTGAAATAACGGGAGGCTTTGGCGGCGTTCAAGTCCAGGCGGTGAGGAATGACCGTCCACTCGTGGCGCATCTCTTTGCCTTCACGTTCCACGCTATAGTAGTAGTCGATGTGTCCGACTTTGGCGGGAATGTCGATATCACATTTCCATGTCTTGTCGCTGGCGGGTTTCATGGCGTGTTTTGCCTCAACCTCGCCAGTGGCGCTATTCACGATATTGAGTACCAGGTTCTCACCATAGACGGTGCCGTACTCTACATTAAATCTAACTCTCATGATTTACTGTATTTAGATTCTATAGGTTATTTATGTTTTTTGTCCTCGATGATGAATACACACAGGGCTCCGGCAAAGAGTAGGATGCCTGCCAGCAGGAGCATGTTGCCTTGAACGCTGCCCATTGCAGCCAGCAGAACTCCACCCAGTGCGGCGGCAACAATCTGCGGGATGCAGATGGTGCAATTGAACAGACCCAGTGCAGTACCCATGCGGCTGCTACCCTCAAAGGCGTTGGTCACCATGGTGAACGGCATAGCCAGCATGGCGGCCCAAGCGAAGCCGATGAGGAAGTAGGGCACGAACAGCATATACTGGTTGTGGATATAGGGAACCATGGCAAAGCCGATGCCGCCGATGACAAGACTCAAGAAGTAAGCCACCTTGATGTTCTTGAACTGCGGCAATACCACTGCCCACAACACGCTGCCGATAGCCTGAACGGCGAACAGGATGCCCACCCAGTTACCGGCCAGCTGGTAACCCTCGCTGGCAGCGTCCTTGGTGTTCCACACGGTGTCGGCGATGGTGCCGTTGGTGTAGGTCCACATGTACATGAATGCTGCCCAGCAGAAGAACTGCACCAGTCCCACCTCAAAGAATACACGGATGGCGTGCTTCTTCTGAGCGGGGCTCATCTCGGTAGCAGCTGCTTCTCCCTGTCCTTCAGCGTTGGTGGCGGCGTTAAACTCTGCCATTTCCTGCGGAGTGTACTCCCTCACGTGGCTGATGGTGTAGATAACGCACAGGATCAGGATGGCGGCACCCACATAGAAGGACCACTTCACACTGTCGGGCACGACACCCTCTGGAGCCACGTTGGCGATACCGATGGCAGTGAACAGGAACGGGAAAATGTAACCTACCAGTGAACCTGCATTGCACAGGAAACTCTGGATGCTGTAGGCCTTGGCTTTTTGTTTCTCGTTGACCATGTCGCCCACCATCATCTTGAAGGGCTGCATCGCCATGTTGATGCTCGTGTCCAGGAACATCAGGGCAATCAGACCGAAAATCATCGCTCCGGCGATAGTTAGGCCGAATGAGCCGGCATTGGGCAGCAGACACATTACGATCACTGCTGCGGCAGCACCGACGAGCAGGTAGGGGATGCGGCGGCCCCAACGGCCCAGCCACGTCTTGTCGCTGAAGTAGCCCACCAGCGGCTGCACTACCATGCCCATCAACGGGGGCAGAATCCAGAAATAACTCAGGTTGTGGGGGTCGGCGCCCAGGGTCGCGAAGATACGGCTGATGTTAGCGCTCTGCAGTGCATAAGCAATCTGCACCCCGAAGAATCCAAAGCTGATATTCCACAGCTGGTTAAACTTTAAATCCGGTTTAGTCTTCATAATAGATTATATTTTAAGTTATTGTGATAATTTTTCAGTAATAGCGATTAATCACCTACAAATATAACGAATAGAATGATATTTAGTAATAAATAATGTGGATTGAGTGGATAAAAAATAATGCAACCGATTGCACTGCTGTATTTGGTTTGGTAGAATGATAAGAAAAGTGTATCTTTGCCTATCTCATAGGCGAAAGTAGGCTGCGCCTCAACAATGCTCAAATAAATTTGGCATTGTGCTCGGCTTGCACTACCTTTGCAGACTGGAATAAAATAAAACGAAATATAGAGTATGTCATTACAATGTGGTATTGTGGGGTTGCCCAATGTGGGTAAATCAACCCTGTTTAATTGCCTGTCGAATGCCAAAGCGCAGTCGGCCAATTTCCCTTTCTGCACCATCGAGCCTAACGTGGGTGTGATCACGGTGCCCGATGAGCGCCTCAATGAGCTGGCCAAGCTGGTTAATCCCGCACGCATCGTGCCTACGACAGTCGAGATTGTCGATATTGCTGGTCTGGTGAAGGGTGCCAGCCGTGGCGAGGGCTTGGGTAACAAGTTCCTGGGCAACATCCGTGAAACCGACGCCATCATCCATGTGTTGCGCTGCTTCGACGACGACAACGTGACCCACGTGGACGGTACCATCGACCCCGTGCGCGACAAGGAAGTCATCGACCTGGAATTGCAGCTGCGCGACCTGGAGACCATCGAGAGCCGCATCAACCGCGTGCAGAAGCAGGCTCAGACGGGTGGCGACCGTGAGGCCAAAGTCCAGTACGAGGTGCTGAAGCGTTATAAGGAAGCCCTGGAGCAGGGTCATAGCGCCCGCACCGTGGAGTTGCTCAACAAGGACGAGGAGAAGATCGCCCATGAGCTCTTCCTGCTGACCAACAAGCCCGTGATGTATGTCTGCAACGTGGACGACAAGAGCGTGGTGAACGGCAATGCCTATGTGGATGCCGTGCGTGAGGCCGTCAAGGACGAGGATGCCCAAATCCTGGTGGTCGCAGCGCAGACCGAGAGCGAAATCGCCGAGCTGGAGGACTACGAAGAGCGCCAGATGTTCTTGGCTGAAATCGGCCTGGAGGAGAGCGGCGTGAACCGCATCATCAAGTCGGCTTACGCCCTGCTGAACCTGGAGACCTTCCTCACCGCTGGTCCCAAGGAGGTGCGCGCATGGACCTTCCGCCGCGGCAGCAAGGCCCCGCAGTGTGCCGGTGTGATCCACAGCGACTTTGAGCGTGGCTTCATCCGTGCCGAGATCATCAAGTATGACGACTACATCCACTACGGCAGCGAGGCCGCCGTCAAGGAGGCTGGCAAACTGCACATCGAGGGTAAGGAATATGTCATGCAGGATGGCGATATCGTCGTCTTCCGCTTCAATGTGTAATTTACACCTAATGCCTAAAACCTAACGCCTAAAGCCTAAAAACCTATGGCAAAACGGGTACTTCTGGTCAATAAGTTTTATTACCCTCGGGGTGGCGACTGTATCGTCGTCATCAATACCGAGACTCTGCTCCGTGAGAATGGGGTGGAGGCCGAGGTGTTTGCCATGAAGTATCCCGAAAACCTTCCTGCCCGCTTTCAGGACTCGTTTGCCAGTGAGGTGAACTTTGGTGGTGGCATGGGCAACCAGTGGCGCGCCTTGCAGCGAACGCTGGGGTGGGGTGATGTGCGAGATCGCTTTGAGGCGGTGCTTGACGATTTCAAGCCCGACGTGGTTCACCTGCACAACATCCACAGTTACCTCTCGCCAGTGCTGGGCGAATTGGCCCACAAGCGCAGCGTCCGTGTGGTGTGGACGCTGCACGACTACAAGCTGCTATGTCCCCGTTACGATTGCCTGCGGGACGGAAAACCATGCGAGAAATGCTTTACGGGCAGCAAAATCAACGTCCTCACTCACCGCTGCATGAAGGGCTCGTTGCCCGCCAGCACTTTAGCTTGGCTTGAAGCCCTGAAGTGGAACCGCGGCAAGTTGGAACAGAATACCGATGCCTTCGTTTGCCCCAGCGAGTTTATGGCAGGCAAGATGATTGCAGGCGGTTTTGACCCTGCCAAGGTCAAGGTACTCAACAACTTCCTCGACCCCGTGAAATTCACTCATTACCAAGCCGTTGATAATACACCCCCAAGAGAGGATTACTACTGCTATGTGGGACGCTTGTCGCGTGAGAAAGGCGTGTCTGACTTGTTGGAGATAGCCTCGCGGCTGCCCTATAGACTCAAGGTCGCTGGCGGTGGCCCTCTGGAGGCAGAATTGCGTTCCCGTTATGCTTCATGCGACAACATTGAATTCCTTGGGATGCTTGATGCTGAGGGCGTGGCGCGTGTGTTGACAGGCGCGCGGTTGAGCGTGGTGCCCTCGCAGTGGTATGAAAACAACCCGCTGAGCGTGGTCGAGGCTTTGTGCGCGGGAACGCCTGTGGCGGGATCAAATATCGGTGGTATTCCCGAACTGATTGACAATGAGAATGGTGTGACGTTCGAGCCCTTTGATGAGGATGCGATGTCAACTGCCATCACGATGTCGATGACGCGCCGTTGGAACCATGCTGACATCGCCCGCAAGGCCCTCCTGCGATTCGGCTCCAAGGCTCATTTGCAGTCGTTGATGAAAGATATTTATTGTTTTTGATTCTCTTGTTACTATTTTTTGTTACTTTTGCACAATATTTAGCGTTTACTATAGTTAAATAATTGTAAAGGCAAATCGACGATAGCAAATGAAGAATGTGATTCAGGGAAGTCTGATCACCACTTTCAGGTGCAATGCGCAGTGTAACATGTGCAATATCTGGAAGTTCCAGACCAACCCGAACGAAGAAATAGACGCCTCCTACTATGAGAACCTGCCCGCGGGGTTGCGCATCAACATCACGGGTGGCGAGCCGACGTTGCGTAAAGACATCGACCGCATTTTCGAGATTCTCTATCCCAAATCCCGCCTATTGGAGCTGAGCACAAACGGTTACAACACCGAGAAAATCGTTGAGCTCGCCAACAAATATCCCAACATCCTCATCCGTGTGAGCGTCGAGGGTCTGCCCAAGATCAACGATGCCAAGCGCGGCATCAAGGACGGCTTTGACCATGCCCTGCGCACCATGCTGGAGCTGAAGAAGACCAAGTGCAAGAACATCGGCTTCTCGGTGGTCATTTCGCCCGACAACTACAAGGATCTGCTCTATCTCTACGACCTGTGCGTGGCGCTGGACGTGGAACTGGGCAACAGCGCGGTGCACAACTCATGGTATTTCCACAAGGACGATAATCAGATTGAGAGCGAAGAGGCGCTTCGCCAGCATGAATTGTTTGTCAAGGCCCTGCTCACCAGCAATCGCCGCCACTTCAAGGACCGCCTGAAGGACTATGGCCGTGCCTATTTCAACCGCTCCATCCACCGCCGCCTACGTGGCGACACCGACGAGTACCGTCCGCCTTGCGGCGCGTTGAGCGACTTCTTCTTCATCGATCCCTGGGGCAATGTCACCCCGTGCAACGGCAGCAGTGAGGAATGGAAACTCGGCAACATCAAGGAGGATTCCCTCGAAAACATCTTGGCTAGCGACAAGGCCCGCGAGGCGATGGAGAAGGTGCGCAACTGCAAGCGCAACTGCACCTTCATCGTTACCGAGCGCCACGACATGGTGCGCCGCCCTTGGGTGCCCATCAAGTGGATTCTCAAGAACAAGTGGCGCATCCGCAAGGGTCAAGACCTCTGCTGGGATTAAGGGAAGTCAGGAGTTAGAAGTCAGGAGTTAGAAGTTGGCATTTGCCAACAACTAGGGACTAGAAACTAAGGACTAGAAACTAAACACTAAACAACTTATGAAAACGATAGCGGTCATCGGCACACGCGGTTTCCCTGGCATTCAGGGTGGTGTCGAAGCCCATAGCTATCACCTCTATACGCACATGGATGATGTCCATGTGCGTCTTTATCGTCGGCGGGCCTATCTTACTGAGCAGTCCGCTCAGACCTTCCCCAATATCGAGTACATCGACTTGCCTTCAACGCGCATCAAGGGCTTTGAGGCGGTGTGGCACACCTGCCTAAGTGTGTTGCACATCATGTTTCACCGCCCAGACGTGGTGCATATCCACAACATCGGGCCTGGCATGTTTGCGCCCATACTGCGACTGATGAAACTGCCCGTGGTGCTGACCTACCATAGTCCCAACTATGAGCACAGCAAGTGGAGTGCGCTTGCCCGCTGGATGTTGCGCCAGTGCGAACGTATCTCGCTCCGCTCCAGCAACCGTGTCATCTTTGTCAACAAGTACCAGATGGAGAAATGCGGTGCCCTCGACAAGAGCGTTTTTATCCCCAATGGCATCGACCCCGTTACCCGAAGCGAGTCCACCTCATTCCTTGAGAAGCATGGCATCACTCCAGGCGGCTATCTGCTTGCCGTGGGCCGTCTCACGCCCGAGAAAGGCTTTGAATACCTCGTTGAGGCCGCCAACCGCCTGCCGAAGGTCTCTCATGTGGTCATCGCTGGTGCCAGCGACCATGACAGCGCCTACCGCGACCTGTTAGAGCGATTGGATACCAACAACAAAGTCATTTTCACGGGATTTACCACAGGCGAGGATCTGCGCCAACTCTATAGCCACGCCCGCGCCTTTGTCCTGCCGTCGGTGAACGAGGGTTTCCCGATGGTGCTGCTCGAAGCCATGACCTACGGCCTGCCCATCCTGTGCAGCGACATCCCTGGCACCCGCCAAGTCGATTTGCCCGAACACAACTACTTCACCGTGAAAGACGTTGATGCCCTCGCTACCGCCATCTCAACTCTGCTGGAAAACACCGACATCACCCCCATCCGTTACGACCTCAGCCAATACGACTGGGACACCATCGCCGCCACCACCCGCCAGCAACTTTTCGGCATTAATTGATAATGGTTAGTTAGTTTTGTTGCTCCACTGCTGTTCAAGGAATTTGACTTTGGCCCTTAGCAGAGGCTTGAAGTTGTTCTCAATGCGGTACCTCAACATCTTGCCTTGATAGGCGGCAGGCCAACGTTTGGCGTCGGCCTCAGCCGCTCTCTCGATCTTCTCCACATACTGATTGATAAACTCTTCCAGCCCATCCAGTCCTGAGGGGTAGAAACGGTTCCAATGGTCGATGACGCATTGTTGGAAACGAGGGTATTTCAACAATTCCTCAATCCAGTGTGAAATGTAGATATCATCCACATTTTGATATAGGAAATAGGTGGCGGGATTTTGGGCACGCAGGAAAGAGCACCCGAAGTCCCATACAGGACCAAAAAGTAGCTTACTATCAGCGCCACGCTGCTTATGGACAAATAAACTGTTCTTGAACGCCTCGATATTGTCCATGATTTCGTTGACGATATAGAAGCATGCGAGGGTATCCATGTCGATATATTTTTCCCACTCGGTGCTCGTCTTTTCGCTATTATAGATGATGCTGTCAAGATTGAGAATGAAGTTATATAGATAGTCGTACTGCTGCGGTGATAGGCTGTCAGGCGAGAGGTATTTGACTCCAAACCATTCTCCATTACCTTCCTTGAAAATGAATTGGTTGGTTTCGGCGTGGTTGTCAAATTCCAGTAGCCATCCTCCGGTGATGGCCTCGGGGTCGGTCTCTCCATTGGCCTGTTCCTCGATGTTGACACGGTTCTTTCCAACGCGGATTTTCTCAGTAAGGAAGTATAGGCCGATGTATTGACCGTTAAGCACAACTTCGACAGGTTCTTGGGCTGGCGTGTAGGCAAGGCCGATGCGCCGGCTCAATTCGAAGCCCACAGTGTTGGTCATGAAGTCGTTGCGGTCTTGGTCGGCATGGGCAAGTAGAATAAAATGACGATTTTTCTTCATACCCATCAACCTCTCCTTGGTGTCAAGTTTTATGCGGTAAGGCTTTTTATCATATTGTGTCCAGGTATAGTTGCCGCGTCCCTTGATGAGCATCCCCAACGGCTTCTGTTTGGAACCGATGGACTCGTAGCTATCTAACCCCAGATTGTCAAGCCACCATTCGGCGTGAAGGTATTCTTCCTTGTTGTCGATGGCACGGCTTCCTTCGGTGTTGATGTAAAGCACGGGTAAGGTGCCCGAGAAGGTCTCAACTGGTGGTGGAATAGGTTCAGGATCGGGCTTTGGTGTGTCTTCTTGGCAGGCCGTAAAAGCCATCATGAGTATCAAAAGCGATATTAAGGTATAAATCTTCTTCATAACGTAAAGAGTGGGTTAATTAGTTATTGCGGTGGCGCTCTTCTGGTCCATTGGGGTCAACATTATCGGGAATTCCCCACTTCGACTGGAGCCATTTGATTTTTGCCCGCAATGACGGCAAATAATAATTGCTGTGGAGGTAAACGATATTGTGGTCATACTCGTACTCTGGCCATCTGATCAATTCTTTACGGACGGCTGGTGTGATACGTGCCGTCCAGTTGTTCATATATTCCTCGATGGATTGCAGACCCTCGTCATAAAAGTGTCTCCAATGCGTGCGTATGCGGAGTTGGAGATGAGGTTGTTTAAGTAATTGCTCCAGCCAGTGGGGTTTGAAATAGTCTGCCGTATTCTCATAGATGAAACAGGGCGTAGGCGACTGAGAGCGTCCGAAAGAGCAACCGAAGTCCCATACAGGGCCGAATATTAGTTTCGTGTCATTGCCTTGTTGCTTGTGGAGATAGAGGCTTGCATGAAAAGACTCAACCTCATCAGCGACTTCATTGACAATGTAGAAGCAGGCAAGAGAGTCCATGTCAATGTATTTTTCCCATGGACAATTAAATAGGTCATTGCTGTAAATGGCTTCATCGGTCTCACGGATAAAATTATAGATATAAGAGAATTGTTCTGATGACAAACTGTCGGGGCTATGGTAAGTGACAGAGAGCCAGTTGCCATTGCCTTCCATCAAGCCGAATTGGTTTTCATCTACATGATTGTCAATCTCAAGGAGCCAACCGCCTGTAATCATGTCGGGGTTGGTTTCACCATTGACTTGTTCATCGATATTCACGCGGTCTTTACCAACACGAATTTTCTCAGTCAATAGATATAGACCGATATATTGCCCGTTCAGCACAACTTCTAAAGGCTCGATAGCAGGGGTATAAGACAACCCGATACGGCGGCTCAACTCAAACCCTAATGGAGCAGTCCAGAAGTCACTTGCCAGCAGGCAGAAGTGACGGTCTTTCTTCATGCCCATAAGCTTTTCCTTAGTATCGAGTTTAATGCGAAAAGGCTTCTTGCTCAATGTCCAAGTATAATTGCCACGGCCCTTGATGAGCATACCTTTTGGCTTGGTGGGAGATCCGATAGACTCATAGCCCTCAACGTCCATGTTGTCAAGCCACCAGTCGGCATGAAGGTATTCTTCCTTGCTGACGATGTTGCGGTGCCCCTCGGTGTTGATGTAGAGCACGGGCAGCGTACCTGAGAAAGTAGGCATGGGAGGCAACTGATCGCCCAAAATGGCACCAATGAGTGCATTGATGTCGGCTACATTGATTTCCTTATCTCCGTTCACATCGGTGGCGTAGCTGTAGAACGAATGATATTTTGCTCCATTTATCACCGAGTCCATGAGTGCATTGATGTCGGCTATATTCACCTCCCAGTCACAGTTCACGTCGCCACGGGGGCGCAAACCATCCTGTCCTAACATCGGTATGCTGGACAACACAATAGCCATTAAGCTGATAATCAATCGTGTTCTCATAGTTTTGGGTCTTTTAGCTAATCTATTATAATAACGTGATTACAGTATGATTATTGCACTTTTGATCCGCGCAAGCGCGGAGAAATTAAACAAAATTATTAATAAAATTAAACAACTTGGCTGACTGGCAGCCAAGTTATAAAGCTATATTTTGCTAAATTTTAAATAGAATTTTTGCTTAATTTCTCGGCCGCAGGCCGATCCAAAAAATCTAAACGTCTTATCGCGTGATGGATGGAGATCATTTTGCGGGCGCATGCTACGTTGGTCAACTCTTTGCCTTCCCTGACGCAGGCCTCGTGCATGTGGTCATAGTTGTTGATGACTTCAATCAGGTCGTTCTCATCCCAACCGTCACGCACCACGCCCAGTCCTTTGGCGGCGATAAACGAGGCTGTGGAGGGCTTGGTATTAGTGACCACGGGTGTGCCGCTGGTGATGGCCTCGGCAATGGTGACCATGTTAAGGTCGTTGCTGGTGTCAACCAGCAGTGCAAGCGAGCGTCTCAAGGGCTCTGCCAGTTGTTTGTGGGGTAGGAAACCGTGGAAGGTGACCTTGTCCTTGATGCCCAATTGAGTCACCTGCTGCTCTAACTCTTGCCGCTGGTCGCCGTCACCGATGATGTCTAAACGATAGTCCTGATAAGACTCTTGCTTAACAAGACGGGCAAAATTGTTGATGATGCGGTTCACGCGCTTGCGCTCGACCAGTTGGGAAACCACAATGAAGGCATTGTCGTGCTCGTCGTTAGGGTAGAGCGTGTGGGCATCGGTGCCGTGATCGACAATCACGTCGCTCACATGGCGGCTGTAGTGACGCATAAAATGCTTGGCGGGCTCGCTGCGGGGCACAATGGGCACATGGCGCATGAATAGGGGCACGATGACATTATGCCAGAACTTGGACGGCAATTTGAACATCAGCTGCTGGTGACGGTCCATCTCTTGCCAAATGAGCAGTTTATCGGGACAAACCTGCGAAGCGATAAGCGTGGGAATCTGGAATGACTCGCTGGCAATGATCAGGTCATAATCGGCGGCATGTTTTTTGAGCCACTGGCGCATCCCCTTGGGCCAGGGTAGCAATGTGGGCTTGAACACCTGCGGTAGCAATGACGGGAAATAGATGACCTCAAAGGGCAAGTCCTCGTCCTTGCCTGTGGGCTTGAATTCCTCTGATGCCAGCAAGGTTACGCTGTGCCCTAACTCTATAAAACCACGCGCAAAGTTACTGATCATGCAATCGCGGATGGACTCCTTGCGCTTGATGATGCCATGCTCGGCGGTCGAGAGTATGCAGTTGATGATCAGTATCTTCATGGCTTGTAATGACTGTAGAAATTGTTTTTCAAAAAGATAAATCTGCTCAAGGACAACTTATCTGAAAGCCAGGCGCTAAACAGGCAGCACGCCACGACAAATGCTAGTGCTGTTACGGTGAAGCTAATGGCTGTTGGGTCAAATGCAAAGAAGGGTGAAATCTTCTTGGTCGCAAGCGTGAAAATAGGCGAGAACACAACGATTGCCAGCGAATTGCGCCCAATATAGGCCAAAGATCTTTGTATCATTCGCCCGCAATAAGGGAATATCGCCAATAACAGACTGATGACAAGTATTGTTATTGCGATTCCTGCCAATGTGCCCCGATGATAGTTCTCAGGGAAGCAGAAGAGGAGAATGAGCGGCAACAAAGCCAATATTGACGGGGTGATGACACCCATAAAGGATTTGCCGCTCCTGAAGATGAATACGCCTATCATAAAGTAGATGACATTGCTCCAGTCCAATCCTTCAATCACGACAGAGAGACCATATAAAGCCAGTCCCATGACTGTCATCCCACTGATGCCGTCAAGCTTAATGATGCGGTAAACAAGCCAATACACTGCGATGCAGATGATCATCGTATGCAGATACCAATAGGGTCCCGATGGCTGTGTGGCTATCATCGAGATAAACAGTGTAGGGGACAGGTTTTGGATGACGTTATGGGCTCCCAGATCTCCCCCTATATAATACTGTGCTAAAAGATATACTGACTCAAATATCACATATGGAATAAAGATCCTCAAAAGACTATGAAAAAAGTCCGCAGGTCTTTTATCCACATTGGCCAAATAGCCTGAAATGATGAGGAACGCCGACATGTGAAACGTATAGACCGCATTGCGTAGCATAGGATAGGTCTGCTCGATCAACGCCAAATGAAAGGTCACCATCAATAGGATGAAGATGCCTTTCAGGTAGTCTAATTGCGGTATTCTCACCTTCATTTCATCAATTGGTTATTGTTTAATGGTATTGGAACGCACCTTTCTCTTGTCCACTTTAGTGATGTTCTTAAACATTTCTTTCTCGCTCTTAATTCCACGGAAGATGTTATTTCTTACTTCCAGCTTTTTGAACTTCATTGAGTTAGTGGATGCATTTGACCAATGTGTCATAAATTGGCCACCACCAGGCTTAATGGTCACATCGTTATTGTTGAATACAACGGTTCCTTTGTTGGCAAACTCCTGCAAGAAGAAATTCATATTGTTGCTGATGAATGTATTACCTGTGAAGTTGAGGTGCAATTCCTTGATTTTATGGCTATAGACACGCGTGTCACCCTCAAAGTAGTTGTTGCTGGCGTTGAGTGTGAACAGTTTGGTGCCATCCCCAGCTCCGACATAAGCGATGCACATAATACCCTTGCAGACGTTCTCCTCCATGGTCACCTCACCGCCCAAGGCTCCGCACCATACAACTTGCATGCCAGTGCTCTTGCCATTAATTGGATTGGTAACTGCCTCATTGATTAGTTTATTGCCTTTCAGATTCACGTTGCCACCTTGGATAAGCAAGAAACTATAGCCCTGTGAGTCATACGGAGTGAGCACCAGATTCTTGTTCCTGACAGTGTTCCCAACGATTTGGATGGCATCGTCACAAGAACTCAAGTCATTGACCTCGATGTCCTGACGATTGTATCTCATGTCGCTTTTGATCGCTTGGTTATAGATTTCATTGTTCTCTATATAGATGCCCTCATGTACGTCAGCAGGGTCGAAGCTTATGTACATGCAACGAGTAGTTATGTCTTCCATGTAGAATTTATTGCCTTTTACATGGAAATTGCGGGTAGTACACTTGTCATTGGTCTTGGCATGGTCAGTCATCAAGGTTAAACTGGTTTGGTTATAGGATTTCAGGTCTTTGTCCTTTCCGTTGTAACCATAATGGAACTCATTATCCTCGATAAAGATGTTAGTGCGCACGGCTTTACCCTTCAAGTTCCGGCTGTTGCTGTTATCAACAAGGCGGTCAAAGATACCTACTACCTCATCTTTGCCATACTTATAGAACTTGTTACGTTTAATGTGGATGTTATCCATCGTTCCGCGGACCCACACGTTACCTCCTGTGTCGCAGTTGTTGAAGTTAGAAATGATACAGTCGGTGACATAAACATTAGAGCAGACGCGAAAATCAAAATTGGTGATTTTGGCATTTTGCATGTAGCTGTTCACATTGGCAATTTCTAAGCGGTTTGCATGATGGACCTTGACCGCAAACATTTCAAAGTCTTCCCACCAGATGCCCTTGTGTTCCTTGAGCTTGAAAGTAATATCATTAATGATGACGCTGACAGGTTGTTGTAATGTGCCATACACCTTCAAGAAGGTATCTGTGGTAAATGCCTTGAATCCTTTTCGGTCGCTGCCTTTGTCAAAGATGACAGTGGACTTGTCTTTTCCGGCGCCCTTGATGACCACGTTACATCTGAATTGGATAGAGCCGTCGATGGTGTATGTCCCCTTGCCGAAGGTGAGAATAACGGTGTCGTCATAACTAGCCTGCTCGCACAGCGTGCGCAGCTGCATCGTGAAGTCACCCCTAATAGCGTCGGCATCGATGTTGATTTGTCGGGCTTGGGTTGAGAATGCCACCAAGCATGCCAGCACGACTAATAAGCTGTATTTCATTAACTGTTTCATCGTCGTAATCATTTTTATCTGTTAGACTAAATGACAAAAGTAATGTTTATTCTCGAAAAACATCGTATCTTTGCCGAGAAAACTTTAAAAACGTTATTATGTCGCCATTGGTAACCATCATCATCCCTGCATATAATGCTGCACAATTCCTGCGTCGTAGCGTGGCAAGCGCTTTGGCGCAAACCTATCCCAGCATTGAGGTAGTGATCGTGGATGATGGCTCAACCGACGAGACGGGCCCGATTGCCGATAGCTTGGCGGCTCATGATGCCCGTGTGAGGGTTGTTCATCAGGAGAATCGGGGCCTTGCCGAGGCGCGCCGCAGCGGTATCAAGGCTGCTGCTGCCGATTATTTGGTGCATCTTGACGCTGATGACGAGTTGTTGCCCGATGCTGTCGCTTTCTTGTTGGAAAAATGTGTCAGCGAGCAGCTGGATGTGGCCTACGGCTCGTTTATCAAGGTGATGGGCGATGTAACCTACGAGGTGCCTCATCCCGTGGAGGGTGTGCTCACGGGTGACCAATATCTGCATTTCCTGTTTGACCGCCGCTGCATGTGCGCTTCGTGGGGTAACCTGTTCCGCCGCGAGGCGTGGCATGACGACATCTTCCCTCCTCATGACCAGGTATTGCCCAGCGAGGATGTGCTCATGAACATCCGCATGAGCGCCCATGTGAACCGCGTGGGCTTCTATAATAAGCCAGTGGTGAAATATTACTATGTTGCCACCTCGTTGTCGATCACTAACCGCCTGTCGAGTATGGACACCTGGGAAGCATTTTTCAAACTGGTGGATAAGAACCTTGAGGAGAGGGGCAAACGTGAGGAGCTTGATAAGGAGTTGCTGTGCATGAAGCTTGACCGACTTGCTTTCTATATCTATCCGCTCGACATTAAACGTCCCTGGATCAGCAAGATCGTGACCGACAATCGCTACCAGCTGCAGCGACGCTATGCCGTGTTGCGTTTCCTGTTGCACTATCCTAAGCTCTGCCACTGGTGCGTCATCGCCAATCGACGGATGAAAAAGGCGTTAGGCATTAGGCATTAGGTTTTAGTTCTTAGTCCTTAGTTTTTAGTTCTTAGGTTGTGCTGGGGACGAGGGTGGATTCAAGTTCATCCTCGGTTGTTTCTTCGGCGGCCTTGTCGGGTAGCCATGCTACCGCCATCAGGCCATAGAGGACGAAGCAGAATACGGGGTCACGCGGCGCCTCGATATAGAAGAGGTTGATGGCAATGAGCAGTGCGATAAAGAGTTGCAGATTCCAGTCGCGCTTGGAATAGCCTTTTGGATGACGGATGAAGATGGAAATCACGAAGGCGAAGTACCACAACACGCCCACGATGCCCAGTTGCAGATAGATGTGGAGGAGATAGGGAATTGTGCCGAGCAAATACCAGTCGTATTGATCAAAAAACTCCGAATGATCCATCTTGGTGCCGCCCTTGAAGTGGCCGACGCCAAATCCAAATGGAATGTGGCCAGGTTGCTCTTCTTCAAACATGGGGAGCATCAGGAACTTGGTGATGCGAGGGATGTCGGTAAGGCCATTCTCGTTATTTTCCATGTTCCAGTTCGCATCCTCCTCGGCCTCCTCGATGTCCATAAACATGTATTCCGTTAAGTATTCCTCACTGAAGATACTGGCATCGATGGCAGTGCTGGGCATGTCGCCCTTATAGGTCATCTTGTAGGTCGTGTAACCCGTGAAGAACAGTAACCCCAAAACGGGTGCGACAATCATAGCGCGGACGAACATTTTCTTGTCGATGGGCATCAGCAGGAAGAAGTAGAGCGCCATCATGACAAAGCTGATCTTGGTCTCGTTGAAGAATGTGGGCGTGAGCAGCAGCACATACTTAAAGTTGTTGATTACCGAACTTACAAAGTGCTTGGGACGGATGCGTTTCCTCATCAGATAGAACGAGATGAGGTAAATCATCATCGAGATGGTACCTGAATACCAGTTGCCCAATGTGCCGCCACCGTGGTCATCGGCACCGTAAAGTATGAATTGGAAGGCGATGCAAGGCACCTGTAGCCACAGGAAGACTTCCAGATTCTTGTCTAATGTCCTGATGAAATGCTCACGTCGCCTTTCGTCATCGGTGAAGTACCTGAAAATCGGGTAGCAGAACATCAATCCGATGAACACGCGCATTCCGTTCACGGTGAATGGAATAGACAGCTTATTCAGAATCAGACTGCTGAAGATGCTGATAAGCGTCAGCGACCCGACGAACAGGATGTCGGCACGATGCCGCAGGCAAGCTAAGCCTAAGAGAATGAGTGTGACGTCACAAGCCAGCAGGACATAACTCCTGAGAGAAGCCAAGCCTGGGATGATTTCGTCGCAGATGAAGCCAATGGTACCCAAAACCCAGAACACGCCCAAGAGGGCGCGTTCGATAAGTATGGACTTGGTGACTTGCATTGCTACAGGCTTAATATCTTGAAATCAGGAGACGCAAGATTTTGCGTCTTTAAAAATAATCAATCCTTGTCTTGGCCGTAACCGTAGCCGTAGCCCTGCGACATCTTGGGATTGGTGTCGTTGAGTACCACTGCAACGTTGTTGAGCTGGCGGCGTCCCAGGGCGTTGTTCATGTAGCGTACCAGGCTGCGCTTGGTGTAGTTGGCGCGAGTGACATAGATGGTCACGTTGGCATAACGTGAGAGCGAGTAGGTGTCGCTGACCATGGCGATGGGTGCCGAGTCGAGGATGACGTAATCATAGCGCTCCTTGAGCTGGTTAATCATTTCCTCAACGCGGTTGGTTAGCAGCAGCTCCGACGGGTTGGGCGGGATGGTGCCTCCTACAATGATGTCAAGGTTCTCGACCTCGGGGCAATGCTGAATGACGTCGTCAAGCGTCACATTGGTCTTGGCAAGGAAGGCGGTGACGCCTGGCGTATCGTTGATTTCCACCATGTCGGCCAATTTGGGGCTGCGGATGTCCATGCCCACGAGGATGACACGCTTGCCCAACAGCGAGAACGAGGAAGCGAGGTTCAAGCTGACAAACGATTTGCCCTCGCCCGAAATCGAGCTGGTGACCAGCATAACCTTGTCGTCGTTGGTGGGCAGCATGAACTGGATATTGTTGCGTAGCAGACGGAACAGTTCGACGATGGACGAGGACTTGCCTTCCTTGACCACCAGCTGTGAACGGTGGCGGTTGTGGCAGATTTCGCCCACAACGGGCGCCTTGCTGATGTTCTGCAGCTCTTCCTGGGTCGAGAATTTGGTCGTCAACAGTCGCTTGAGGAACAACAGCATCAAGGGAATGAGAAGTCCCATGACTAACGCCACGAAGTAAATCTTCATCTTTGCCGGCTTGATGGGATTAATCGACGCGTAGGCGTGATCCACAATCTTGCCCTTGGGCGTGGTGGCGGCCAGAACGAGGGAGTTCTCTTCACGTTTCTGTAACAGGAAGGTATAGAGCGTGTTCTGGATGCCTTGTTGGCGGTAGAGGTCTTGCGCTTCGCGCTCGATGGTGGGCACCTTGTTCATGTCGTTGTCCACCGAACTGGTGCGGCTCTGGGCTTGGCTGAGTCTCATGTTGATGCCCTTGATCGATGTGTCGATGCCCTTCACGATGTTGTTGTGCATGGTCTCGATCTGCTCGTCGATGCGCTTGAGGGCCAGGTTGTCGCCCTGGGCCGAAAGCTCCAGTTCCTGACGCTTGGCAAGCAGGTTGTTGTAGGCCTTGATGGAGCCCGAAGCAGCGCTTGAATCCACGTCAAAGGGGATATAGCTGTGCTTGTTGGCGGGGTCGTTGACAAATTCCTTGACCATGCCCAACAGGCGCTTGTTGGCCTCGAGCTTGATGATGGCCTGGTCGGCCAATTCCTGCTTGGCCATGGCGCTCTTCATCTGCATCTCCACATTGATCATGTTGTTCCTGTGGCGGAAGGCCTCAATATCGGCCTCGCTGCTCGTCAGACCCTTGTAGATGAGTGCCAGGCGCTCGTCGATGAACTTGGCGGTGTTGATGGCCTGTTCGTCCTTCTCCACCTGCCCACGCTCGTTGTACAGGTTGATGAGGGTGTTCAGGATATCCTTGCCGCGGCTCTTGACGTTCTCGTTGATGCTCAGGTTGATGCCGTTGGCCTTCTTGGTGATGAGCTTGACCTTGATTTTCTTGTTCAGGCTCTGGCCGCAATGCTGTGATCCGATGAGCGATGCCTTGATGTGGCAGGGCTTCTCGGGGTCATAGTCCTCGGTGGTCTTGATGGTGAAGGTGCCGTAGGTAGTCTTGATGGTGGCAGGCAGCTTCAGGTCCTTGAAGTTGGCGAGTTTTTCTTTCCCGCTGTTGGCCTTGATGCTGGCGCGTCCCTCCTTGTTGATGTCGATCTTGAAGCTGACCGATGACAGGGTGTCAAACATCTCCTCGGGGGCGATGATCTCGACGGGGGAGTTGTTGTAGTGGTCCACGTCAGGCTTGTACCATGCTTTCTTCTCGATGTAGCGGCGGTTGAGCCTGAGCCGCTTGGCGACGTCGGTGCACAGCTCCTGTGAGGAGAAGACAATCATCTCGTCCTCGACCTTGCCGCCGGCACTCACGAGCTTCATGCTCTTGAGCAGGTTGGCTCCGGCGCTGGAGCTGTTGTCCTCCTGGGCCACGAGCACGACGGCGTTGACGCTATATACCTTGTTGGTTACTTTCAGGTAAAAATACGCTAAGCTCAAGCAAGCGAGCAGCGACAAGAGGAAAAGCCACCAGTAACGTTTGTACTTGTCAAAGAGGGCTCCGAAGTCAAAGACTTGTTCTTCTTGCTGAAAGTTGTTGGTGTTATTATCTGCCATGACTGTTGATTATCTGGTTAATGCGATGACGAGCGAGGCGATGACCGACACGCCGCTCACGATGGTCGAGATGACCGATAACTTGAATGCGTTGTTTTGGTTATACTTGGAATTGTCGATGCGGATCTCATTGGGCTCCACATAGATGACGTCGTTCTGCTTGAGGTAGAAGTAGGGCGAGTTGAAGACGTCGCTGCTGTTGAGGTTGAGGCGCTGGTAGTTGCGCTTGCCGTCCTCGGTGCGGATGACATAGACGTTCTCGCGCTTGCCGAATTCCGTCAGGTCGCCGCATTGCGCCAGAGCGTCGAGCACGGTGAAGTTCTGACGGCCGCTGTACACGCGCTGCGGGGCACGCACCTCACCCATCACATCGACCGAGAAATTGACGATATCCACCCTCACGTAAGGGTCTTTCACGTTTTTAGCCACCAGGGCGGTGATTTCGTTGGAAATCTGCGTCAGTGTCTTACCCTTCACATAAAGTTTTCCAAGCACGGGGAGCATGATATAGCCCTGCTCATCCACAATGTAGGTCTGAGTGCGGGGCTGGGTTGAAACTCTCAGGTTGCCGCGCGTGGCAGGATTGTCCATGGGCAGGTTATAGGCTGCGGTGGCCTCGGGGACAGTCGAGGTGATGGAAATGACCAACTCATCGTCGGGGGCGACGCAGATGGGGTAATCGCCTTGAGGATTGGGCAGCGAACCACTGGGCGCCAAGGCCAAATCCTTGAAATAGGCGAGGGTGTTATCCTTAGTTGATGTACATGACAAAAGCGTTATCGCCGCAATCATCATTATAAGTAGTCTTGATTTCATACGGATAATATTAATGTAGTTATTTACCCTATAAACGTGTATGGATGGGATTTATTTTGTTAGACTGTGTGTTTTTGATAATTTCGGCGGCGCCTCAGCAAATAAAGCAATTTTGCTTTATTGCCTTCGGCTTGCACAAAATTTGGGCAATTTTGAGAGAATCAGTTCCCTGATCTCCTTGCTGCAACTCAAGACGATGATGGCCAGAGCAAGAACCATAAAGGCAATGTCAATCAGCGGGTTGTCATTATAGTAAAAAGGCAGGGCACTCAATAATAATATGGCGATGGGTACAAGGACACGATGGCTGATTTTCAGGGTGAAGTAGCGTTTCATATCGTGCCAGCGGTAGATGACCAGCACCATGTAGGTGACCAGCTGGGTAATGATGACGCCATACACGCCCAGTGGTTTGATCAAGGCAAAATTAAGCGCCACATTGATGATGGCGGCCAGCACGATGGCGGGAAGTGTGCGCTTGGTGTCCTTAGCGCACTGGTAACCCATATCAAAGAATGCCGAGATGGCAAAAAGTCCAGCCGAGAGACCCAGAGGGTAGATATACATGAGGCTCTCGCCATATTTATCAGCGACAAGCCAGCCGTAGTTCACCTTGAGCATAAAGACGTAGCCCACCAGGATGACGGCAAGTAGGAAAATATAGCCGTTGAACATCTTGGAAAAGAAGCGGTTACGGTCAGGGCTATTGTATTGCAGGATAGCGGTTTCCTGCCAGGCCTGATAAAAGATGATGGCCAGCGTGCTGATGATGCC
>CAMZFV010000048.1 GCA_947306175.1 uncultured Prevotellaceae bacterium | reverse complement strand
CGTACAACGGCAGTTATTTTGGAGGCACTTTCGAGATCATCGACTGACGCATGGTACTCTTCCGGCACATGGGGCCGCCGACATGGAGCCTTCGACGAACGGTTGCCTCTATGAGGAACCCTGTGATGGTCATCAGATGATGGGCCGCATGTGTCTGGAATATTTCAAAGGGCAATAATTTAGTGAGGTTTTAATTAACTATTAATAATAAAATGTACAATAAACTTTTTTTATTCATTTTTTTAATTAGTCTTTTATCTTCTAATAGTGTGGCTCAAAATCCACAATCATTTAGACCAGCAGAATTATCAATTATTCCACCTTCACCTGAGGTTGCATCATTAATGAAGTATATTGATTATCCTGTAAGTTTGTTTACAGGTCAGCCCTCCATAACTTTGCCGTTATATTCTATTAAATCGGGTTCTTTGGAAATTCCAATCAGTATCAGTTATCATGGAGGCGGTATCAAGGTTAATGAATTGTCTGGCATTGTTGGTCTTGGTTGGAATCTCAATGCAGGAGGCTGTATAACCCGTACTGTACATGGTTATCCTGATGAAGCGCCACATTGCAATAAAGTCCACTGGGGTTGGTCAAACACAAATGCTATTACTGGTGTTTTGAATTTAGATTATAACGAACGTGTTAATCTGCGGCAACATATAATCGACCGTGAAGGCATTAATTATGCTTTGGATGAATTTAATGATGCGTTACCATATTCTGTTACTCATAATTATGAAGATGGTAAAATTGATGTGGCAAATGATGTCTTTACATTTAATTGTCAAGGGCTTAACGGAACCTTCATTTTCGATCCGGATACAAAACAAATGATTCTATCGACATCTTCTCGGATATCGTTTGATCCAGCATCAAAGTCTGCAAATAATGGCTGGCTTCCAGAATCATTCATTATGTATGATGATATGATGAATCGATATGAGTTTGATACAATGGAAGACACACGTTTGGTATACCACACTAATAACACCGATAGCCTGTATTATATTTCAACATGGCACTTAACAAAGTTGATAAGCGCTAATAAAGACACCGTGATCTTTAAATATTCAGAACCAACGCCTAAGAGAGAGTTCATAGGGAGTTCACAGAGTCTTATATATAGATGGAGAGAATTGCCATCAACGGGTGAGACTCAGACTTCCGTATCGACTGTCCATTATTATTCTCGCTTATTAAATGAAATCGAATCAAAAAATACTAGAGTTTGTTTCCAATATGACAATACTAGGACTCGATTACAAAAAATTTCAATTTATAATCATATTCCAGATACTACACCAATAAAAGAATTTGAGTTTATTACTGAAAATCTCACACTTGGCACTTGTTATAGTAATAATCATATTCCATATTCTTATAAAGGTGTTTTTTTGAAAGAAATACATGAAAACGATCTGACAGCAAATGGCTATATTTGTTTATATAGTTTTGATTATGAAAGTAGCTATAATTCATCTAATTATATGTATGCCCAAGATGAATGGGGGTATTATAATGGACGAGAAAATGGCGGTTTTTTAAAACAACTGGGAGCAAATAGGGATATTGATAGTGTCTATTCAAAGAACGGTGTGTTGAAGCGGATCACATACGCGACAGGAGGAAAGACCGAATTTGAATGGGAGCAGAATTCCTACTCTTATGAAAGAGGATCTCGTATTAGTATGGCAACTCAGCAACAAGAAGTCGAGACCACGACAGAACACCACCTCTATGCTCGAACAGAAGATAATTTAGATTTTTTTTCAAGAGCTAATGTTGCAACAGACTATTTTAACACAACCTATAATATAAATATTGGAAGTCAAACGACTAAAAAACGAATACGCATAAATTTACAACCATTTATTAAGCAATTAATGGATAGTCGTTCTGCTTTATATCACGAACAAAGTCCATACTACTATCAACATAGTGAGCTTTATGATCTAACGACTACAAGAGATGCTCGAGTGGAATTATATAACCCGCAAAACCAAATAGTTAAAACATGGTTTATCGACAACAGTCAATGCTCAAAAAACGAAATTGATACAATGTTATATGGTAATAATGGTACTGGTTTCTATAAAATAAAATTGCGCTATCCTTATAATTGGTATCTCGAAACCAGCAATCAGATTACGGCAAGTGACATCCGAAACCTGCTTATGAATGGAGGAATTGATAATGCAACAGGTCAGAATGGATATATAAAAATTCGCGTCAGTTCTTACAGCTCTAGACCTCAATCTTTTTCAAAACCTTGGGGAGGTTTACGTATAAAATCAATTAAAACATATTCTTTAGATTCTCCTCCCATTGTCAAGAGCTATATTTATGCAGATAGCATTAATGGTCGGTGTAGTAGTGGAACGATCCTTGAACTGCCAGAATATGATTCCTACTATTGTGATGCTTTTGCTGGAAATCAAGAATTAAATTTTGGTGTTATAGTCAACGAGTTCAAGGTCAATTATTCAAATGGTATATACTCAACACCTTGCGGTGGATCAAAAGTTGAATACCCATATGTGTGGGAGGTTATGGGGGACAATAATTATAGTGTGCGAAATGAATACGACTCACAGAGATATTCTGGAAATTGTGATATTAAAGACGTATACTGTGATTATATTCCGTCAATGTCCCGAATCTACACATCCCAAGATTTCAAACGAGGGAACTTAATTGAAAGAAAATTTTACAAAGATGAGCAGCTATACAAAAAAGAACATTTCGATTACGATATCAGATACAATGACAATACTCCTGTGTTTTGTGGAGACTTTGTCAAGATTCTACATGTAAGTGGATTTGGGGAACTTGATGCGGATTATGAAACATGTCGTTACAAATTATTGCCATTTAACATAACCATGACTAAAGCATCTAGCTACGAATATTATACTAGTGATGGAATATTACACAATACTGACGAAAATGCATATCGAACAGAGCGCACATTCACTTATGCTAACAATCAATCATTTAACGATGCTATTTGGGCAACATATAAGTTATCTGAATCGTTTATGAACAGTGACAGTACGATATACACATCATATTACACTTACATTAACAGAAATGGGTTCAATTTAAATATGCCCGAAACCCAAGTATTGGTTGCTTGTCGTCCTCACTCCAGTTCTTCAGTGATAGTAAGTGCCAAAAGATTTGTATATGATAACAGCAATAACCTAGTTGCAACATATCGTGGAAGAAGCGGTATCAATGCTGATACTTATTCTCTTGGAGAAGGTCTTCATGCGCCATCATCGCTTTTGGCCACTCTCAATATTCCCGAATTCACCTATCAGTATAACGACAAGGGTCAGTTAGTTGAGATACGTTACAAAGGAATTCCATTAGCATCTTATTTGTGGGGCTATAGAGGTACTTATCCTATTGCAGAGATAAGAGGAATCGGCTATAATGATGTTTTTTCCGCTCTTCCAAATAACCTAAAGCCTGAATGTTTGTATAATCGTTATGATATAACCGAAAATGATTTAGCTTCGATTAGAACTTTTTTTCCAAGCAACGAGGTGACCACATTGACATACAATTGGCTTATCGGAATTGGCTCAATAACAGATACTCACGGAATTACGACACGTTTTTATTACGATGGGTATGGACGTTTAGAAAGTGTAAAAGACTGGAATAACTATTATATACAAAAGTATGATTACCACTATGTCAATCAATGATAATAAAACAAAGACGATTTGTTTAGTTACATTCATGCATTTTTTCATTACTCTATCAGCTTCGAATATTTTCAACATTGAAGCTTCCACTCATTTACCTCGTAATGGTGATATAGTGGAACGAATAATGCTTGAACCGTTTGACCTTCTTGATACATCATCTGAAAACGAAAATTTTTGGGACTTTTCAAGTTTGTTGTTAGGCGAATACTGTAAACCTGTTTGCTTTAGGTGGGCGGGAGATACGACATTGTTTGAGTTAGAAAACAAAGAAACTAGACTCTATCGTTTTTGTAATGATACACTTTCTCTAATCGGGCAACGTGCCCCAGGAAAAGCTATTAAATACGAACTTCCTGAGACTTTATCTATTTTCCCCATTGGCGAAGCATCTGATTATAATGGTCACTTTTATGGTGAAGGAACTATAGATGGTAATTATTATATTATGCAGTCTGGCATATCAAAAACTATAGCCGTTGCCAGAGGGTCGATGATAACACCTGATGCGGATTCTTTACGCAATGTGTTGCTCATTAGTTATATGCGTAATGGTGTAACACATATTTCATCTGACTTGAGCGAAGCTTTCGCCGTCAATAATGATAGTTCGGCTCTAAATGTTGAAAGGATTAATCATAATATGCTAAATGATAGTATTAGCCATGGGGTAGAAACTTTAAGGTGGTATGCGCAAGGTCTTCGTTATCCAGTAATTGAACTAAGCAGACTTATAACATTTTATTATGGAATACCTGTTGATTCGGTAGTAGTGGCCAGTTATTATCCTCCTATAAATCAGAAATATGATTTAACGGAAGATCCAATTAATGATTCTCTATTTATCGCAGATCAAAATGAACCGTTCATTATTCCTTCTTGGAGAGATAATACAATTTTTCATTTGAATCAAAGCTTCAATGGATTTACACTTAATGGAAACTCTTGCCATGTTTCTCCGACGTTAGTCTCAGATTTTGTTACTGTAACTTACGAAGTAAATAATCGAGAAGATATCAAAATAAATGTTTATTCCACAAATGGTACAATGTACCTAACAAATAATATCATATCCGTCTCTGGGAGGGGAAATATCCAGCTAAATTTGAGCACTTTGCCGTATGGAATGTATTTAATTGCAACTAGAATCGGTGATGATATTTTCAGTCATAAAATAATGAAAAAATGAATTAATAAATGACATGATGAAGAATTATAACTATTGCAAATTAGCCCTAATAATTGCTACAATTAGCTTTTGTACATTCACTAGTGCGAGGGCACAAGGACATAACTTCATTCAATCAATAAAGCCATTAACCCCTTCAACTGACAATCCGAATGCCAATTCTGCATCATGTCAGGTCAGAACCAATTATTTTGATGGTTTAGGGCGGGAAATGAGCTCAGTGCAGAAAGAGTATTATGACGGAGGGCTCCCTGATTTGGCCAGCCTAGTTACATATGATGAATTAGGCCGAAAATATATTCAATATCTTCCGACTCCTGTGAATGATAATGATGGAGGCGGTTTCATGGAAGGGTTCTATACGAAAGCCAGAAATGCATATGATGGTGACATCTATCCCTACAACCAGATTGTATATGATGGAACAGATGAAAATCGAGTTAGTGAAGAATGGGGAGCAGGAGAGCTTTGGCGTACAAACTCAAAACGAGTAAAAAAATATTATACCTATAATTCATTTTGGGGGTATTTTTATGACGAATATGATGATTTTGGATTATTCACGTCATGCAACAACTTCTACATTGACATTGATAATCAGCTCCATAAGAAGAGATATCCATATGATGATGGGGTTTTCAAAGTTGATATAACACTTGATGAGGATGGCAAATGTAATGCAATATTTTTTGACAAAACAGGAAGGAAGGTACTTCAAAGACAAGGGGATAGTAACTACATATTAGACACTTATTATGTTTACGACCTTTGTGGGAGATTAACTTATGTTATACCTCCGAAAGCTTCAGATGAATTTAATGAAACAGAAGGCTTATGTGACACAGCGATAATTAATAAACTCTGCTACAAATATACATATGACGATTTTGATCGCATTATTGAAAAGAAGCTACCAGGTGCTGCTCCCATTTACTATGTTTATGACCGATTGAATCGACCTGTTTTGTCACAAAACGGTGTTCAACGCAACTCAAAGGAATGGAGCGTTGAGGCCTATGACAGTCAAATGCGTCTAGCGCTTGAGGGAAAATGCATTATGCCCTCATCATTTGATAGAGAGTCGCTGCAGGCAATTGCAGATAGCCTAAATGTCACAGCTGTTTATAATACGGCATTAAGCATGGAAAGTACACTGTGTTATTCATGGCCTGGCTTTCCTGCATCAAACTTTACTCCTTATAGGGCTTATTATTATGACGACTATACCCATTGGAATAATTTGATTCCGATTAGCTTAGCTAGCGGATTACCAACAATGATATCAGAAAACGGTAAAGGCTATAATACAGGCACAGCAGTAACAGACTTTAGTGGATCGGTTACAATAACAGCCACCGTCTACGATGAATACGGGAGTGTAGAGGCATCTTATGAGCGGGATCTTTATGGACAGGACTGCGCGGTTGCTGTAGAGAACTCCTATGACTGGTCTGGTTTGATGACTGCGCAAAAAAGGGTCACAAGCCGACTAGTCGAACAAACTATTCTAAAATGCTACACAGAGTGGTTGGAGTATGATCACGATAACTGGGGCCGTCTTACTTCCATGAGACACAAATTGAACAATGGAAACTGGAATGAAATGGCAGCCTATAGTTATAACGATCTTGGACAACTGGCGTCTGAAACTATAAATAATAATTACACGATGAATTATAGCTATAATTTGCGAGGATGGATTACTAGCAAGAATAGCCCATTATTTAATATAATATTATATCATCAAGAATCAACAGGTAGCAACAGTCCATGTTATAATGGGAATATAAGCCAGATGGCAGAAACACGCCATCGAAATGGCATGAACAGTATTACGAAAACACGTAATTATTTTTATGATGATTATAATAGAATCTCATCTGTCACAGATGAAGAATCATCATTATTTAATGTAAATTATAGCTATGATTTGAATGGCAATGTTACAAATGTGAACCGAGGCTCAGCAGGATTTGCCTATGACCAGATTAGTATCACTTATGATGGCAACCACATTGTCGACATTACTGATAATTCGCTGACAGATGACTATATGGGTGAGATTCCTCAGCTGGCAATGGGTGACTATCTCGAATCGTTGGATTACGATGCCCTCGGACGTGTTACCCGAGATGATAGTCGTGGCATAACAAACGTTATTTACAATCCATTGCATCTCCCTCAAATTATCAGGTTTGAGACAGGAGATTTGTTAACATCATCGTATCGTGCTGATGGTGTAAAGACATCCATTAACACTAGACATCGTTACACTGAAGCAGTAAAGCGCTATGATCGTGTAACTGGAGATACTATAATTGTTAATGTTAACCGTGTAAAAAGCGTGACGCGTCGCTACACAGGCAAACTCATGGAAGAAACCGGAAAAGCAGACCGTTTGTATAATGAAGTGGGTTATATTGATATCTATAACGATGGGACATATAGCTATCACTACTACATCAAGGACATATGGGGCTCAATTAGGGCTGTAATCGACGCGAATGGTTGTATTGAACAAGCTGATGATTACACCGATAGTGGCATTCCATATAACTCAAACCCTCTTTATGCGGTTGATAACCGAAAGCACACGGGAAAGGAGTTTGAGGCTTTTGACGGATTAGCCTGGTATGACAACAATGCTCGTTGGTATGACCCCATCCTTGTGCGTTTCATTACAATGGATCCTATGTCAGAGGATTATTACAACATGTCTCCCTATAGCCATTGTGCAGGTAATCCCATCCGCTATATCGACCCGACGGGAGAATACTTCAAAGGAATTGATGAATCAATTGTAATGGCATGGCTAGCTTATTATGACATTAAAGTAAATGCAATGATTGAAGATATTCTTAAAAGAAAAAAATTATATCAGGAAGTCACAATGGAAGAGCAAGAATTGTGTGAAGAACTGCTGATGACAATCTCCGATTTGAATTCAATGAAACAAGATGAAGTTAGACAATATACGTTTGATTTTTCATACAATAACAATAATCAAGAAGAAACTATTGTAGATGAAATGAACCCTAATTTGATTAAAATTTATTACCAAATATATAACATTGGAAGTTGGGCTCATGAGATTAGACATGGAGGTCAAATTGCAAGAGGGGAATTGAATGTGGACTACAGTAATTATTCATGCGAACATGAAGTATCAGCATATAGGGCTCAATATGCTAATGGGGGTTCTTTTGAAGTAAGTGTCATATTACCAGAATTAGCCAATATTATAATGCCGATTAAGGTGCGTTCTTTAAAAACAATTGATTGCAATTTTATCAATCGAATATATGAAAATAACGAGAAAGTGTATAATTTCAAAAACTAGATTAATTTCCAATAGGGTTTGAGTACCATGTGATCGTAGTCCAAATTATTAGCCATTTTGGCATTATGATTAATATAATTAAAGATACAAGTTATTTATCATTAATTTATTAAGGATAATTAATTCGAGATATCTCAAAGCCGAGCGTAATCTAAATAAGGGATGCGCTCGGCTCAGTTTTATGGTATAATACTTAAACCAATTATTCAATAGGGAATGATATACTATTTGTCCCATAAAATAGCAAAGGCAATGATATAGCTGTTGGCCCAATAAAACCCGCGAATCTTACTTGGTTTGTGGGTTTTAATATTTGCAGGGCTACATCGATGAGGTCGTTTTTCGTTGGAATGGAACACACGCAAAATGAGCGAATCTTGGAGATTCGCCTACATGTTTGCCAAATCCATTGGTTTGATTGTACGTAGGAATGAAGTTAAACTGTGTGTTGCGGCTTGATTACGATAAACCTATGTCTTCATCAATACTTCTTTTCAGTGGAAATATTTTCTCATCAAATCAAATGCTTTAACATATAAATCAAAACCCTCCTTAATATTCAAAGCATAGTTGTAAGCGTCCGTTAAGCAATTCCACATTGTAGTATGTGATTTTATATCTTCTCCTTCTCTCAACATTCTTTTCACACTTTCTTCAATTATTCTTGATTTAATGTAAAATGCAGCCGTTTAGGGCTGCATTATTATTTTAATGATTTTTATGCTAAAAGATAATCGGGAACAAGAAGTATATCATTCCCATTCAATATATGTTCCAGTAGTTGGGCCAAAATATATTTCCAAATGAATTAGATTCTTTAATCTCGTTCCATTCAGTAATGGTTTTCTGAGTAAGATTAATTACTGTAGCAATCCATGAGACCTTCTTCTTAAACGGATCTAAAGGCATGGCATTATCCACAATTTTTAGACACGGTGCGTCTTCGGTCATGATGTCTTGCTCGCTATTAAATTCAATAAAATTGATGAAAACATAGACATTATTACCAATTGTCTTCTTAACATACTGACGTTGTAAATGCTGATAGGCTTTAATTGCACTTACTACGCTTTTATTATAGTCCTTAGCTATTCTTTTAAAATATATGTCTTCTGCTTGAAATATTTCTTCCGTAGATATATCATCTGAATAACTCAAAACTTTACCAGCCTTTGAATACTGTTTCTCGAAATAAACCAAATTCTTATCACTACTAAAGGTGATTGTTTTTGATGCGCGACAGCCTGTGAGAAAGCCAATCGTCAGAATAGTCAACACTATTTGTATTAATTTTACCATGATAGTTATAATTGCTTTATTAGATGGCTGCAAATATACAGTTTTTTGTTCATAACACAAAACTAAAGGGGTATTTATTATACTGTCGTCCAAAAGCGTGTCTTTACTATCTTGAATGATTTAATCTCTTTTTGTCAAAATAATAAATTAGCAAAATAAATAACTGACAACAAGAGCATTTGTTGATTTCCGTGTTTACATCGCGTCCTAGATTATTTGCGAGCAAACAAGAGACAAGAAATGTGTTTCCCATTGCTGAAAGTGGCCAAACTATCAAAGCAAACCAATCATCAAATATTAGCAATTGGCTTCATTTGTCTGCTACTATATCAAATCTGCAGCTACACACCGTCCCAATATCACCTAAATGCCATTTGTATCTTGTCGTGCCAGTACTTCGCTGCAGATTTCCTTCAGATAATGTGTATTAACATTGCCGTTGTCATAGGCTATCCGCTTTCCGCCTTCATGGTGCGCTCGGGACTTACAATCGTTAGTAAGTGATAATGCCGTGCGTACTGAGCAAGGGAAGCCACCGATATGATGACCTCCCTTGCCTCTTTTATGCGCTCATGTGCATCTTCTGTTGGCTGACGGTTTTCTCCGGCAAAGCCCATCCTCTTTGCTTGGCAACCTCACAGTTGAATTTATACCACACATCTTCGTCAAGGAACTCAAAGTGCATCGTTCCTTTCTTGTATGCCTTGCAACGGAAGAATCCCCATACGAACCACTCACCCCATGCTTCGCGGTCATGGTGGCAGTGTAATCCCGAAACATTGTCATAGTTCGTGCCTGTGATGTAGCACAAAGCCTTGCAGACATCCTCCAGCTGCTCGATGTTGTAACCCTCTAACTGCACCGTGGGATATGCCTCCTTGCCGTTCTTCGTGCAATAACCGCCATAACCTGTGCCATGAAACACATAGCGGTCGTGATAGCCTTTGCACATATACGGTACGATGAACTTGCGATTGACCATGTAGTTCGCATTGGTTTTCCATTTTTCCCCTGCGGTGCTGTTATCCGCCGAGAAGGAGCAGATAAGGTCAAAGGCTTCAAGCAACGCTGTTTGCATCCGTTGTCCGTTGGTCTGTATCACCATGTCGATAACACGATAGATGTTCCCCATGGTGAAAGGCACGTTGGTCTGTTGCTCAATGAAGCGGTTAATCTGTTCTCGAAGTTGCTTCGTGGCATATTTCTCCATGTGCAGTTTCTTGAAAATAATGCGCCAGTAGTATTTCTGGAGTTCTTTCTTGTACTGCTGATGCGTGACCACTTTCTCATTACCGCTGTAGCCTCCTGTCATGGTTCCGAATTTGATAGGGATGTAGTCATAACCCTCAGCGTCGGGATATTTGGCAGTCTCATTGATTTTTTTGGCTGCTGCCAGTGTCTCGTCGAAGAGTTTCACTGCCGCCACATATCGGTTTACAAGGTCACGCACGATGTTGTATTGCATGATCCCTTCCCTCTCATTCATGTTTGCGATGTCCTCATCCACCTGTGAGAAGAAATAGCCAGCGAATTCATCCTTTCCTTCGCCCTCCTTATAGAGTTTTAGAAGCGCCACATGTACATTAGTCTGACGCTCAGCCTTGCTGAACACGTCACCGAGATACTCCCTGCGCCCATAGAGTTCCACCGTCTCTATAAGCTGCTTGTTTTTCTCGTATCGCCATCCTCTTTCGAGGTTATCATCATTGCATAATGCCACAATAGTACATCCTGCCGGTGCGATGTCAAAGGCATGGAGGATATGCCTGGCACCCTCGCTAAATGGCGGGTTCATTACAATGTAGTCAATGTGGCTTACCTGCTCGGACGTGACGGAAAGGAAGTCATCAGCAATGATTTCACATTTTCCGTTCAGCAGTTTGCGGATGTTCGGGTCTTTCTCACAGGCGATGACTTGTGCTGCTCCGTTTTCATTGAGCCAGTCCACGATGTTGCCTTTCCCTGCCGATGGCTCAAGAACAGTCTTGCCACAGACGCTTTCGTCCATCATCATTCTCTCAATGACCTCTCTCGGTGTCGGGTAGAAGTCCGGATTGTCTGTAAAAATGTTGTTCATATTGTTTAGGTATTGTGGAGGGCTTGTTTCATCCCTCCGATTAAACATGTTATTAAAAATCGTCGAATAGTGATAACTGGCCTGTCGAAGCACGCATTTTCTTTATCATCGGCAAATACTTTCGGTCTTTTTGGACAGTGCTGTTTTCCACATAGCCAATGAGCTTGTCAAGTGTTGCATTCAGCGCGTTTCTTCTTGTGTCGTACTGCTTTTCCCAAATGCTGGGGTATGAGCCTCCTCCACAGATGGAGAGGCTATAACATAAAGAGCCAATCCATTTGCCGTTAGGGTGTTGCAGCAACATGATTTCAGCATTGAAGGTGCCATCTTTGAACACTTGAACATGTTCAGACTTTTCTTTCAAGCTCATGCAATTACCGTTTTCAAGCCACCCATATTCATTAAAAACAGGTTTCTCTTTGTAGCCACACATCAGGTACTGCTCGTATGTCCTGGCATTGGTAATCATCTGGCATTCCCTTTTCTCAGAGCCAAACTGAGCGAACCAAGCCAATTCTTCAGCGTCGTTATTCTCGACAGCCTTGTCATACCTTTCATACATCGGTATTTCCACCTTGCAGATATTAAAATCTCGTTCTCTCATCTTTCTCACTGTTAAACCGTTAAACTCTTATTATTCTTTTCCCTTTTATCGAAGCTATTGCTCCGTCGGGAATTGTTTTTTACGTTGCAAGAAAGGTGGTCTTCCCATAGAAAGATGAGACAAGTAATATGATAGGGATTTGATGGAATACCCCGATTGTGGGCAATCTGTGGAAGGCTGCCGTCAAATTCCTTTCAGATAACTACGTGGTACTTGGCGTTCTTTCAGAAGACATTACCTTTGCATAGGAAAAACAATCCGACGGAGCCAAACCTGAATTGAAAACTGAAATGTCGGTTAGAAATCAGTTTTTGACATTTTTTTGAATGGTTGAGTGACGAAGGTCTATATTTTATCATTCCTTATTATGTCATCGTCGATTTGATTATTCATGAATATTTGTCGAATTATTGATGAAGCAAAACAGAGTGTGGCCGTTTCTGTCAATAGCGCATTGACGATGATGTATTGGCATATAGGCAAAAGCATTGATTCATTTGTTCTTGATGGCCGTCGTGCATAATATGGTAAACAGATTGTGTCGACAGTGTCGACACAATTAACGGTTCCGCCATCATCACTTTCTCTTTATCTGAACTATACTCGAAATGATATATAATTGTTAAAAATCTAATTTTTTATATCCGAAATGATATAAAATCAGGAATATTTCGTAATTTTGCATTCGAAATAATATAATTTTTATGGAGAAGACCAAATTATCAATGATTGTAAAGGCTTTACGCAAGGAACATGGCCTCACGCAAGAAGGCCTTGCAATGAAGTCGGGAGTCGGACTAAGCTTCGTGCGCAATCTGGAGCAGGGCAAACCATCACTGAGAATGGATAAGGTCAACCAGCTCCTCGATCTGTTTAACTATGAATTGACGGCAACCAAAAGGACATGAAACAAGCAGAGATATATAGGAAGGGCATACTTGCAGGCATACTTACTGAAGATGGTGGCGAATACCGGTTCTGTTATGAGGGTTCGTACCTTCATCGAGAAGATGCCTGTCCCATTAGTCTTACGCTTCCCTTACAGGCTGATGCATTTGTCAGTCCTGTTCTTTTTCCTTTCTTCGACGGATTGATTCCCGAAGGCTGGTTGCTTGATATCGCTCTAAGAAATACCGATGTCAGCATTCTTGACCGCATGTCGTTGCTGATGCTCTGCTGCAAGGAATGCATCGGTTCCATTAGTGTAGTTCCTATCAACAATGGAGGGCAGGAATAATGTGTAAATGTTTATATTGCTATAAAGAGTTGGAGAAAGGTCAGCGGGATTTCCATCCTCAATGTGCCCGAAAATTCTTCGGAATGCGCGAAGCGCCTTTACTGGAATATCGTCATGAAGACCTCGACCAGTTAGCCGAGCAGGTAATTCGCGCTCAAACTTCGCTGACGGGTGTACAACCGAAACTGTCATTGAATCTCAGCAAACATGAAGGTTGCAGTCGATTGACGATAGTAGGTTTGTGGGGTGACTACATATTTAAGCCACAGACAGATATGTATCCACAGCTACCTGAAAACGAGGATCTGACCATGCATCTTGCTGAAGTGATAAAGATCCGTGTCGTTCCCCATAGTCTCATTCATCTGGCTGATGGGAAACTTGGCTATATCACCAAGCGCATAGACCGCACAAATAAGGGCGATAAGATAGACATGGAAGACATGTGCCAGTTGACATTGCATCCCACAGAGTATAAATACAAAGGCTCCCATGAACAGATAGCAAAAGTCATCAAGCAGCATTGCGACATGCCGAAACTCGATCTCACTAACTATATGCAGGTATTGCTATTCTGCTTCGTAACGGGTAATAATGATATGCATCTGAAGAATTTCTCGCTTTACCGCCCCTCGAATGGCTATCAGCTTACGCCAGCCTACGACCTTATCAATGTGGCGATTGCCAATCCCGAGGACAAGGAAGAGTTGGCTCTATCATTATCTGGCAGAAAGTCGAATTTGAAACTGAATGATTTCCTGAGAGCTGCAACAACAATGGGTCTGGAGGAAAACGTTGTGTTGCGTCTAATTGATAATATGCGCAAAGCTATTCCCAAATGGAAGTCGTTAATTCATAGCTCTTTCCTCAGCGAAGATATGAAGGATAGATATGAACACCTCATCATGTCCAGAATGAATCGATTACAGGAATAATTCTCGGCGGAATCTTCGCCTGCTTCTGCGTGGAAAGCACTTTGATTATCGTGGATTGATACCTATAGATTTGGCTAAAGAATTAATACATTAATTCGCATAAGTTATGTTAGTACGATCAAGAATAATGAATGTAAAACGCAAACCGACAAAGTGTCCTATTTGCGGTGAACGTGTTGTAGATATTATCTACGGCACAGGTGATATGACTGAGATAGATTTCGCTCTTGAATACGGAAAGGAGGGCATCATGGGAGGCGATAACATCCCACGCCGTCCTCCCATTTGGGCGTGTGCTTGTGGCTGTCTGCGTTTCCGTAAGGTCAATCCTGATGGCACAGATGCACCTGTAATGGTAAAATTGCTGAAGAACACTCGTAAAGCTCCCGCATCAGTCTTTACATGGGAATCTGAAATGGCTAAGCGTGTATTGCAGACTGGTAGTGATAGGACAATATACCACTATAAAGTGACTGTGACAACTGAACTTGGAGAAAATGAGATCCTTTCGGTGGCAGCACTCAGTGGTGATGACGCGCTAAATGAAGCAGAGAGAATCATTTCTCTTGGTGCGACTGGACTTAGGGGCAAAAATGCGCATCAATGGAAGTGTTTGATAATGACTGACAGAGGGTGCCATTCGAATGAAAGGCATTACCATCCGAAGAACTTTCCGCCATCATCACATTCTCTTTCCCAATCGGACTTCCCATGCCAGGTTGTCCGGTTTTTCTTTTTATGTCTTTTGCCAAGTCTGTTTAGGACAAACACGATGAATAATATGATCAGTACAACTCCCATCATCAAAAATGTGTTCTGCTGTATTTCAGCAATTCGTTAGTAATAAACCGAAGCAGCACCTTGGGGTCGAAGTATTTCCCCGTGTCGCTCCATTTACAGGACAGGTGCAGGTGCGGTCCTGTTGTCCGCTTGCCGGTGTTGCCACTGACACCAATCTTCTGTCCGGCACTTACACGTTGTCCTTTGGTGACCTCAATCTTAGACAGGTGTAGAAATGAACAGGTGCAGACACCATAATCCACCGTGACATAGTACCCGCCGCTAGATGAGTAGGATGCCGCTATGACCGTGCCTGGGAACATCGAATAGACGTTCTCAAACCTCGCTTTCAAGTCAAGCCCGTTGTGCATACGGCTTTTCCTCCTATTCATCGGATCTCGCCGCATCCCAAAGGGAGAGTTCACCTTGATCTCCTTCAATGGCAGTGACACTATCAGAGGAGCATTGTATGTTGTCGTATCAGACTCCATTGACTCCTGCTTGTTTAATGAGTCGGCATCTACTGATCCAGAGATTTCCTCCGTAGTCGGCTCACTCACTATTTCTTTTGTCTGCGTCTTGCCAATCGTGTTGAAAAGTGCCGCTTCTCGTTGTTGTGCATCGCCCATAAAGTGCAGGCCTAAGCACATAGCTAATAACAATGTCTTTTTTTTCATGTAAAGGTAATCATTTTCTGTGATATATCAAAATTTTGAGCAATAATCTTTGCTAAAAGCAACATTTTTTGCAGGTTTTATAGCCAAAAAAATCTTTCAAAATATTGACACATCATTGGTTGTTGTTAAATGGTGCATTATGTTTCTACGCAATCATATGCGCTACTTTGTTTGTATGTCTGAATTTCCCGTGCATCTGTTGCAAACATCAAGAGAAGGAAGCGTTCGAGCGGATTTCTCTGTTATTCTGGCATTTCCGCGATAAGGATGAGTTTACCAGACAGTACAAGCCAACCATCTCTGCCTCCTTGCGGCAAAGATAAAGTCGCAATTATGCTCCTAAGGAAATCAGGCAAAACAATCCCACTATTTTGAGCCGAAAATCAATTATTGGTACTAATGGCCTTACTTGTTAGAACCAATAAAAAGAAACGCGGTCAAATATCACGATTTTGAGCGTATATAGAATAATCACACTTGATATGCCCTCTAATTTTGCCATGTCAAAATCGCAATTCACCGACTATATGGAAGAAAAGAAATTCTACCGTGAGGACTATCCTCTTGACATCCTTGGCGAGTTCGGCTTGACCGAGGAAATGATTTATGACCTCCCTGATTTCGTTCATGAGACGATAGAAAGAGGAGGAAAATCGCCATTGCTGCCGATCAGTATTGAGCAGCCATTTGGTGTTACCCGTGGCTATGCCAAGTTTTCCCTGGTTGATACAGAAGACGGTATTGATGTCGTATTCTACCCGAGGTTCAAGCAGGCCAATCTTGCTGCCTTCGGTGAGGAACAGAAAAACGCGCTCATAGAAGGCAAGGTCATCGTTGCAGACATCAATGACAACTTCATTACCCAAGAAGGAGTTGAGGACATACAACGTATCAAAGCTTTTGTACAACTTGATAAAGACACGAATACTGTCATTTATGTTCCCACACCAGCTATTGGGAAAAACCTAACCGCTGTTGCAATGGAGTATGACATTTCTGGTGATGACCTGCTGCGCATATGGGATGGCGACCTGATAACCATCAAGGAAGCGACAGAGCAAGGCGGTAAAGATCCCGTAACCATTGGCGTTGATCTCTTTACCGATACAGGTGTCATTGTCATCCCCGGCACGGCAGCCCAGTGGGAGAATACGGTAAGGCGCACAATGCCCAAATATTCCTTCGGCAATGACGGCTGTTGGGTCAACCAAGACGGCAGGCTATCTTACGTGCCAGAGGAAAATTTCACCAAAGACATTATGGATGCCCTTGAACGTCTGGCCAGCCAGAATGGCGTGACTTTCCAAGAGCAGGATGCTCAGCAAGAGCAGGTTTTACAGCCTCAGGTCGGCGAAGTCGAGGAAGAACAACGCCAACTTGTGCGGTAACGCCAGTAATACTAAGGAATAACATATTCACAAATAAAAACCGAATCAATATGGAAAAGAACTATCCAGATTACGATGACCTCCGTGAGCAGTATGAGGAGGGCAACATTTCCGCAGTGGACTTCGTGACCCAGCAATCCGATGAACTGACTGAGGACTATGAACGCTACTGTAGGGAGAAGTCGCTGGATCTCCACAGCGAAGCGTCAGCACAGGCTTTCATGGCCTACCGTGACGAACTCTTTGAAGAGAGCCTCTCCAATCAGTGTTAATCTTACCAGTAACCAGTGCTATGAGCATCCGTTCAGAATCGCTTCCGTACCGAGGCCGACTTTCCCGTCAGTTGGAAGACCTGTTGCGCAGGAATGGCATGAACGCACAGCTTGCCGTTGAAGACGGGAAGTACAAGCTCCTTGTCCAGGGACATGACTCACCGTTGCTGAGCTATGACATCAGTGAGCAGCAGTTCTGTGCCCTGGGTGAAGGCGGCACCAACTACGCCAATAAGAAAGCCTATAATGTATTCAATGGCATCATCGGTAAAGACTTTGATTTGCCCTCCTCGTTTGTCGCGGCCCGTAATGTCAATGGCCGTGTCGTCATGGGTTTGCATGGTTATAGGGCTGGAGCCGAGGGATATGGCAGGCCGTTTCCCATGCCTCCTCATGCTTTTGGCCCAGGCTTTCTCGGATGGGCACCTCGTCACCAGTCAGGCTTCCATATTCGCCGATATGGTGATGTGCCGATGGTTATTGAACATGCTGACGGTCGTCTGAGGCCTGGCGAGATGAAAAGTGGCGGTTATGGCTATTATTACAAAGGCGGTCAGCAATCCGCCCAACAGGTATCAGATCCGCTGAAGGACTTACAGACGTACTTCCCACCTGTGCTGACCCGTCTCCGTCCAGCTGAACCTGCCAAGCCTTACAAGGAACTCATCACTTCCGATGTGTACTTCTCCAATGAGAAATGGCAGGAAGTCCTGGCATCCCATGGTATCATCATCGATGCGGACAAGAAGCTTCTTACCATCCAGTCTTCTGGTGCCCAACAAGATTTCGCCTATGACCTGACGGAGGATGAAGTCAAGAAACTCACTGATAACTCCTTGAAGAAGGCATCCTTGCAGTCACGCCTTGACATCCTAAATCATGTAATTAGCGGTGACTTCAAAGATTCCATCACCAAGGACATGCTTAACAGCACTGACCATATTGCCATCACTCTGAAGCCAGAAGTAGAGCAGTCGTTCATACAGCAACAGCAGGTGATGAGCCAGCAGGTTGAGGTCTTTCCAGATCCCTTGCAGGAACAACAGCATTTTGCTCCCACCATGAACCCGGAACAAGGCTATGTCAACGGTGCAGACCTTGATGAGGAAGACGAGCGCAAGGGCTGGTATCGAGAGGGCAAACACGGCCGAGCCGTGGAGGTCGGTGACATCTGGGTGGAGAAGGTGCTGCCGCAGCAAACGGAAGGAGAAAGTCAAAGCCCGGAAGAGAACAGGAAAAGCGATGTCACCTATCGCATGAGTGCCGTTATCAATGGTCAGGTCATCTCCCATGAAATCAGCCAGAAACAGTATGACAAGTTTATGGCCGTCGATGACTACCAGAGAATGCGCATGATGTCAAAGGTGTTCAAGGAGGTCGATATGAAGACCCGTCCTGAGATGCGTCAGGGCTTCAACCTCGGTGCCTTCCTGGCCGCTGGTCTCACGGCTGCCCGTGATGCCACCTACATTGGTGCCGACATTGCCCATAATGTAGAGCATATCAAACATCCACACTTTGCACCAGACGTGTACCATGAGGTGCATGGCACTGGCCGGATCCTCGTCAAGCCAGGTGTGGACTCTCCACAGGACATTGCTTCCCGAGCTTTTGAAGCAGGACTTAACCAAGGTCTCTACGGACACGGAATGGGAAGATAAACAAAATGGAGGGATGCCCATGAGTGCCAACGACCTTACCTATCAGGACTATCTTGACAGGATAAACATTCAGGATGTCCTTGTTCACGCAGGTTACACCTTGAACCGTCGTGACGGACTGCGTTATCCCTCGTATGTCCGTCACGACAGCAATGGCCGTCGCATTCATGGTGACAAGTTTATCGTGACCAATCACGGCACCAGTTGCTTCCGTCCTCCAGAACAGAAAACCTATAATCTCATCAGTCTCATCAAGACCTTTCCAAGTATGTTCCCGGAACACGTCCGTTGCACCAATCCAGACCATCTGGTGAATGAAGTATGCCGTACGTTGCTGAATGTGCCCAACGAGCATCGAGGAGTCATTGTTGGGTTTCAGAAAGAAGCAAAGCCTTTTAATCTCAATGAATACAGCATCCATGCATTCCGCAAGTATGACTTTGACAGCATCAAGAAGTTCTATCCGTTTTTTGTGACCAGAGGCATCAACCTTGATACACAGAAAGCTTTCAGTGCCCATTTCATACTTGCCACCAAAGAAGCTCAGTCAGAAGGCAAGACCTATACCAATCTGTCTTTCCCCTTGTATGTGCCAGGAAACGACAACGTTGTTGGTTTGGAAGAGCGAGGTCGCCCCCGATTGGATGGCAGTTCCGGCTATAAAGGCAAGGCGATGGGCAGCAACAGTTCCGAAGGGCTGTGGATAGCCCAATTAGGCAAAGGCGGGTTGGCCGAAGCCAAACATGTCTATTGGTTTGAGTCCGCCTACGATGCCATGTCCTATTATCAGTTGCATGTGAAGGATAAACCCGAATTGAACAAAGCCATCTTCGTCTCTACTGGCGGTAATCCCACTGTGGGTCAGATGCGTGGAATGTTGAAACAGACACCCACAGCGTTGCACCATATCTGCTTTGACAACGACCTTGCCGGGCGGCAGTTCGCAGAGAATTTCAGGAACGAGCTGCATCAGCAGGTGCGTTTCAATATCAAAGAAACGCCAGAGCGAAAACCTTATCTCGATTCCCTGCCCTTTGCTCAGGATTTAGCCAACGGCAATATAGATCTGTTACCCGACTCTGTAAAGGAGAAGTATGCCAAATATGAATCCGCATGGGAAGAAACCATGTCTATGCGCCAGAGCCGCTTATGCTTTGACGGAGACATCAAAGAACAGGAGAAACAGGCGGTGGCACTGAATAAAGATTTCCGATCTTCTTTACGGGCATTTCTGGGCATCACTTCAATGCAGGACACACAGTCAGTGCGTGAAATCCCTTTCAAGGGAAAAGACTGGAATGAGCAACTGCTTTTGGAAAGAGAGGAAGGCCGCCTTGCAGCTGATGAGACCGATGAGACAAGAAATGTCACTTCCGGCATTGATCTCGACGCCGATGGAGAGATTGAGGCTTGTGAGAGTGAGGAGAAGAGACAAAACCATAAAGTCAGGAGGTAGCCATGAGTCAGAAATTTCCTGTCATCATATTACGCCCGCATAGATTACAGATCGTGGCGGAGAACATGGGAAGCATCCTTTGTTTAGCTCTCTTCTTTGTTCTTGCCGGGTGGGACGGTTTGCTCCCAAATGCGTTGTTCCCGTTTCTGATGACCGCAGCAGCCATACTGCTGGCAAACCTTTTTTGCAAGTATCTGTATCTGAGTCGTGTCCGCTATTCCATCAATGAGGAACAGCTTCAATATGAATATGGCATCTTCTCCATTCAGAGAGACTACATCGAATTGTACCGCGTGGTCGATTACAGCGAGCAATGCAGTTTTCCACAGAGGCTTTTCAGCCTGAAGACCGTGAGTATCTACAGTGGCGACAAGACTTGTCCCCGTCTGGATGTCGTGGGTATCCGCAATCAGACGGATCTCATCAAGGTCATACGGGAACGAGTAGAGTATAACAAGAAAAAACGCAATAT
>CAMZFV010000047.1 GCA_947306175.1 uncultured Prevotellaceae bacterium | reverse complement strand
GAACTGCTCTTTCAAGAATGAAAATCTTGCGTCCTAGCCGATAGACGAATGGGCCATTTTGCGGGATTTTTCCGCAAAAGCGACTGCAAAATTAGTACTATTTTTTGAATTGGCAAAATTTAACCCGCCTAAATGGGAAAAAAGTTGTGTTTTTTGAACTTTCATGCCCCGTGATTGCCGAATAATGAGTAAATTAGCGCCATGTATGAGAAGTTGAGGGGCATTGTGCTCAACACCATCCGCTACAGCGACAAGCATAATATCGTGCACATCTACACTGATGGGCGCGGGCTGATGTCATTTGCCGTGCCCCAAGGCAAGACCCACGCGGCACGGATGCGCAACGCGATGCTCATGCCCTTGTCGCTGGTGGACCTTGAAGCAGGCATCCGCAGCGGCCGGGATTTGGCATTGATGCGGGAATTGCGCCGCAATTACCCCTTGGCGACCATTTACAGCGACCCGATCAAGAATGCCATTGCCCTGTTCATCAGCGAACTGCTCGCCCACGTCATCCAGGAGCCCGAGGGCAACCCCTACCTGTTTCAATACATCGAGCAGTCAGTGAAGCTGCTGGAGGAACTGCCGGGTCAAGTGGGCAACTTCCACATCTGTTTCCTTTTCCATCTGGGCGCACACTTGGGCATCCAACCCAACCTCGAGAGTTACCGCAAGGGCTACTGGTTTGACATGACCGACGGCGTGTTTATGCCGTCGGCAGTGCGGGGTCATGCCCTGTTGCAGCCCGAAGAGGCCCAAGTCATCCACCTGTTGTCGCGCATGACCTTCAGCAATATGGGCGTGTTCCGCTTCAACCGCGAGGAACGCAACCGCATGCTCGACGTCATCATCAGCTACTACCGCCTGCACAATGCCGCCATCGGCACCCTGCGTTCCCCCGACATCCTCAAGCAACTGTTCGTATGAAGCAAGTTCCAAAAGCCGATGCTTTTGGAACTTGAGTTTAAAGTTGAGAGTTTAAAGTTTAAAGATGAGGGGAAATCCGCCTTCAGAGGGGCTAGAATCCTTTAGTTTGTGGGGTGGCTTACCAGCTGCCGCCGCCACCGCCACCGCCGAAGGAGCCGCCGCCGAAGCCGCCCCAGCCGCCTCCGCCGCCGCCCCAACTGCCGCCGCCACTCCATGACGTGCCGCGACCCCAGTCATTGCCGCTGGTGAAGATGATGGGACCGCCCCAGGTGCCGGTATCGCCGTTGTTGCGGTTGCCGTTATTTCCGTTATTGCTCTTGTGGGCCAAGTAGAGGAAGAAGGCAAAGATGAGGATGAACATGATCAAGGCGAACAGTGCCCCATCATCTTCCTGCTGCACAATATCCTCCTCATTGTAATCACCAATAGCAAGATCGCGAACAATCTTGGCGCCAGCCCAAACACCGCCCAGGTAGTCATTCTCCTTGAAATAGGGAATCATCACATTATCGACGATGCGCCGACAAGAAGCATCGGTGATGGCACCCTCCAAGCCGAAACCAGGCGCAATAAAAGCCTCACCCTTACCGTTCTCGGTCTTTGGTTTAATTAGGATAACTACACCATTATCCTTGTCAGCCTTTCCAACACCCCATTTATCACCTATGGTATAGGCCATCCAAGCTTTATCGTGGCCTCCCAAGTCATCCATGGTGACAACGCAGATCTGGTTGCTGGTCTCCATAGCGATTTTTTCCAACGAATCCTCGAGCCACTGACAATCGCCCAAAATGCCCGCAAAGTCATTGACCAGGCGCGGCGGATTGGGACGTGGCGGCACCTGTGCCCACACCGTCATCGCGGTGCAGCACACCAGCAGGATGGTTGCCGTCAGGCGACAGATTGCTTTATTCCATGTTGCCATAGTCATTGTCATCAATCTCGATGTCATCGTCAAGGTCATCAAAGGTGACCTCGTTGCTCAACTCATTCTCGTCGTCACGCTCGCCGGGGAAATATTCCGACAGGCGCTCACCCATGTGGGCGATGATTTCGCACAAGCCATCGACGGGGCGACCCGCCTTGAGGTACTTGCCCAATTCGTCAACCTCGCTGTCCCAGAACCCCTCGGGCACCGCCTCGTTGATTCCCGCGTCGCCCAGGATGGCAAACTTGCGATCCTCGTAGGCGACAAAAATCAGCACGGCATTGCGGCGCTTGGTGGTGTACAGGTGCAGGCGGTTGAACGTCCTGGCGGCACGCTTCATGACATCACCGCGGCAACGGGGCGTCACATGCACACAGATTTCGCCGGTGGTGTGACGCTCGGCTGCGGTAATGGCATCGGCGATTCGCCGTTGTCCTTCACTGGGGATAAAATCGACCAGTGCCATCGGTTACTTGCCTTCGCTGGTTCCGAAGTCAACCTTGGGAGCCTTATCGGCACCCTCTTGAGCCTGGAAGTAAGGCTTCTCTTCAAAGCCGAAGATACTAGCGATGATGTTGGTGGGGAAGGTGCGACGCTTAGTGTCATACGTCTTTGCTTCCTCGTTGAAATCATCGCGAGCTTTGTTGATTCGATTCTCTGTACTCTCCAGTTGCTGTTGCAAATCCTTGAAATTTTCGTTGGCCTTCAGGTCAGGATAGCTCTCGCTCACGGCGATCAGGCGGCTCAAAGCGTTAGTTACATCACCCTGTGCGGCCTGGTACTTCTTCAAGTCCTCAGCAGTCATGTTGGTGGGGTCGATGGTCACCTTGGTGGCATTGGCGCGAGCCTCGATGACACCCTCCAGGGTCTCCTGCTCGTGCTTGGCATAGCCCTTGACGGTCTCTACCAGGTTAGGAATCAGGTCAGCGCGGCGCTGATACTGACTTTCCACATTACCCCAAGCTTTTTCTACACTCTCCTGATCAGCTACAAGGCCGTTGTAAGCGCCTTTAACCCATCCAAACAAAGCGAGGGCAATAACACCCAGGACAATAAGTCCGATACATCCTTTTTTCATTGTCTTTTCAATTTAATTTATACTTATGACTAATAATATTCGAATGGCAAATTTACACACTTCCCCGCAAACTATTGCAACATCCATGCCATTTTTTTAAATGAGACTATAAAATGCCGACGAGGCGAAAGCACCTCGTCGGCATGAATTCTTAAGACTTAAGGCCTGAAAAATCAATAATTCTCGGCCTTGATCTGGAAGTAGGCGCGCGGGTGGTTGCACACGGGGCACATCTCGGGGGCCTCCTTGCCGATCACCACATGGCCGCAGTTGGTGCACTGCCAGATGGTGTCGCCGTCGCGTGAGAACACGATGCCTTCCTTGATATTACTCAGCAGCTTGAGGTAACGCTCCTCATGCAGTTTCTCGATGGCAGCCACGCCCTCCATCTGCTCTGCGATCTCGATGAAGCCCTCCTCGCGGGCCTCCTCGGCCATGCGCTTGTACATGTCGGTCCACTCGAAGTTCTCGCCAGCGGCGGCATCCTCCAGGTTCTCGATGGTGCCCTTGATACCGCCACCCTGCAACAACTTGAACCACAGTTTGGCGTGCTCCTTCTCCTGATTGGCGGTCTCCTCAAACAGCGCTGCAATCTGCACATAGCCGTCCTTCTTGGCCTTGGAGGCATAGTAGGTGTACTTGTTACGGGCCTGTGACTCGCCGGCAAAGGCTTCCATCAGGTTTTTCTCGGTCTTGGTTCCTTTCAACTCTTTCATTGTGATCGTGAATTAATTGTTTGTTATTAGTATTCGGGTTATTTGCTGCAAAAATAGTGCTTTTTTTTAGCCCATACTACAGGAGTCTCAGATTTTTAATGCGAATTGCGCAAATTTTACCAAATCACACGAACCATTCTAGTAACAACTCTATTAGTAACAACTCTATTAGTAATAACTTTCTTACTAATAAGTTTGTTACTAAAATCATTAAAAACACCCTTTGAAATTTGTTAGTAAATAACTGTAGAGACGCAAAATCTTGCGTCTCCATGTAGGCGGATGCTTCTCTAAGCTCTAAACCCTAAACTCTAAACTTCAAGCATTTAAAGTGGTTTTCCACTTTATCATGCTTGAATCTTTAGAATTCGATGCCGAGTTTGAAGGATAGGCAGTGGTAGGGGTTGTTCTGGAAGTTTGGGTAGTCGGGTTTGTAGTCCAGATGTTTGATCGCGTTTTCACCGTAGGTGCGGATAACGATGTCGGTGCTCTGCAGGCTGTAGCCCAGTGAAGCATTGATGGCCAATTTGTCATTCAGTCCCAAGCGGCAACCTAGGGAGGGGTTGAACATCACACCATAGGCTTTATTGCCCAGCGTGTAGCCCACGCGGAAATCCAGATAGGGAGAATATCTGCTCTTCAACAAATCTAGTCTGACGTCGGCAAACACAGGAAACATATAAAAATCAGCTTTTTGCCCGAAGTTGTCTTTAAAATGCTGTTTGTGGCTGATTTTCATTCCGGCACCGGCACCCACAAACAGATAAGGCTTGAGTTGGTAGCCATGGGCGGTACTGAAACCGAAATGATTTCGGGACTGGGCGTCGATGGATAAGTAGAACTCCAGGTCGAAGAAGCCGCGGTAACCCTTCTGCGGCCCTTTACCAGGCGTGAAGTCGCTGCCCATTGACTGCTGCGGCTGCCAGTCCTCCTTGGTGATCTGCTTGATGCGGTCCCAGTAGATGGTCTGCAACGTGCCGTCATCCTCCTGGATGACCAGCGAGTCCAGCGGAGCATAGGTCACAATCTTGCCCCTCACCTGGTGGCCGTTTTTCAACTTCACCACCTCTTGTTTCTCTTTCTTTTTCTGCGTCTGTGCTTGAACGGCCATGCCTCCCAACAGGAACACGGCCAACAGTAATACCGTCAATTTCTTTGTCATGTTCATCATGTTTGTCTTTATATTTGGTTGCAAAGATACAAATTATTCGTGAATCCCTTGCGGTCAAAAAGCAATTTTGCGATTTTGAGGCAAAGATCGCTAATGTACTGATTACCAGTCAAAAGATTATTAGTCCATAAATCATTAGGGTAGTGCGGACTTGTTAACGAAATGTTAAAAGCACATTTACCCTCCCGGGTCACAAAGGTATCACATGTGAGCACTTGAAGTCAACGACAAAAAGCAGAATCCGATTTTTTAAGACGCGAATCATTTGCTTTTGGGCATCCGCATTCTTAATTTATAACATGAATGACCATAAATGGCCATGAATGATTCATTAATGATTTATTATTCATGGCCCATTCGTGGTCATTCACATTTTATTTTGGCAGCGGGACGGTTTTATGGTTTAGAACTTCATGCCGAAGGCGAGCTGGATGTTGCCGTTCTTGCTTTCATAAAATTCACCTAAATCACCTTTGATGACATTGGTTAGACCAAGGGTGTAACGTGCCTGAACAAAGGCATTATCAGTCAGGTTATAGGAGGCACCAAGACCGAGACCAAAGTCAACTCTTTTTGTGTCGTCCTTCAGGTCTATCGTTTCTTTATCGTACTTGCCAGCAACGTCTTTTCCATAAGCCTCTCCTAACGTCATTTTGCTGTAAACATTGAAACCCACTTGTGTACCAAAGTCAATGCTCAATGATGGAATTACATAATACTTCAGCATAATAGGAACATTTATATAATTCATATGAAAGGTTGCAGGTCTTGCATATAGTCCATCATTAGAACCGAAGTATTTACCATACGGTAGAACTCGTGGACCGATATAATCTTCACGATCTGTGAACAGCACATCATATTTTCCTCCTTGTGCTGCGAATACCACTTCGGGTGCGACAGCAAATGCGTTGCTGAATCTGTATTCCATTATCAATCCCGCCTGATAGTTAAGCACCATCTGGTGCCCACAGTCTTTGCCCCAGAAGTTGGTCAAGTCAAGCCCAACCTTGGCACCGAATTGAACTTGGGCGCTGGCACTCATGTAAGCCACCACCGCCATAAAAATCATTATTATCTTCTTCATGTCCATATCTGATTATCATTTTTTAGTTACTTCAATCTCGACTTTGGGTCCTCGCTGTGCTCGGAAAAATCTCAACAAATTTATAACAAATTATCACAAATCAACCATATTATGATTTTTGTTTGATTTGGCTTAGCCGCTAAAGGTTAGCGTAATTCGTAGTTTTTACTTGTCTAGGACAACGAAGTCGTGGGTAGTAAACTCAGCGAGGCTTACGGTGTCATTGTCTCGGCCAGTACGGAGATGCATGTCTTTCACACAGATCTTACCGTCGATCTCTACGGGCTCGAGGCCCTTGAAGATGCGCGTATTGCCATCGGGAGGCAATAAACCATTATTGGATGTGAGTGTATAAACATTATTGCCGTACCGTTGCATCTTCACCACACGATTTGTTGATGAAGTTTCTGTGGTGTATTCCTGGCCATTGACAATCAGTACAAAACTGTTATACCGGTGTGTGGCGATATAAGGAACGCCGCCAACAAGCATTACTCTCACATATGAAAGGTCAAGATTATTCAGAATTTGGTGCGCCTCACCATTTATCCAGCAGTAATTAGGGTATGTACCACCGCCAGATAATCCATTTTGCAATAAGACTAATGTGTCATTTCCTTGTTTTACAATATGTCTGGTCGACAAATACTCTTCATAAGAGGGAAGATTGTAAAACTTACCGTTCATCCAATAAGTAGGTTTCCAATTCCGCTCTTTAAGCCATGCACAAGCGTAGAGGTCGCCATGGTCAACTCTTAAGTCACCGATTGAACCAATATTACTATCATACTCATAGATTTGGGTTTCGTTTTTGAAGATTCTTGTTATATAATCCCCAGTATATTTGTAATCCGGGGCCTTATCCCACTGCAACGTGTAGATGTTGCCATTTTCAACACAAAGGCTCTTGATCTCAAAGGGTGTGGAGTACGCCAGCTTGCCGTTTTTGAGGACACGATAGATAGAGTCACTGTTGGACAACAGAACACCATACCAATTCTTACCCTCAGCGGCCATATTGGTGATGCCATAGCTTTTGGGGCACTCATAGACTAATTTGCCATTATTGTCATAGATATAATAGCCTCCAAAACTACCCGTGTAAATCTCCAAAAGAATGCGGGGCGACTTGCCCTTCTTCGGTTCGTCACCATTGTCGTCACAAGCCGCTAACACCAGCAGCCCCACCAGCAAAATATAAAGTATCTTTTTCATTGTCTATAATACCATCGTTAAAATAAGAACGTGGATACCCCAATAATCTTGTTTACGTTGTTCAAGTTGTTTGAAAAAGGAGTGCAGAAGCCCAAAATTCGTAGTTTGTGAATTTAGAACAGCACGCCGAAAGTAAGCTGGATGTTGCCATTCTTGCGGTTGTCTTTTTCTCCGAAGGAATTGAACACCCTGGTCAAGCCCAGGGTATATCGTGCTTGCATAAAGGCGTGCTCATCGAGATAGCAGGTAGCACCAAGCCCGATGCCAAAGTCCAACGTGTTGGTCCAATCTTTATGATTATAGACCTTCCCCCTGCAAGAGGATTTGCTGTAAACGTTGAAACCCAGCTGTGGGCCAAAGTCAATGCTGAGGTCGGTAGCCGCATAATACTTCAGCATCACGGGCACGTTGATATAGTTGGTATGATAACGGTCAGGATTACCGTCGTAGGCTTCCCACTGGCCACCCTGAGCCGCAAACACGACTTCGGGTCCAATACCAAAGCGGGGATTGAACTTGTACTCCATCAATAGACCCGCCTGATAATTGAGCAGTAATTTACGTTCCTGAACCCGCTTGCCCCAGAAGTTGGTCAAGTCAAGACCCGCCTTGACACCAAATTTCACTTGCGCCTCAGCCCCTGTCCAGCCAAGCACAACCAACATCAGTATAATCAATTTCTTCGTCATCTTCATCATAAGACTATATTTTATGTCTTTATTTCTTCCTCACTGATTATTGCGGCTGCCAACCAGGCTGTGGCGGGAAGACGCTGCCTTCCATGCTGTAGGTCTTGTCCTTGATCTTATAGGAGCCTTTTATGTGGAGCCCCTTCTGAGTGATGTTGATTTTGAGATCCGTCAAGTCGTAGTAGTCCGATTGGCGGCACGTGGCGTGGTCTGCCGTGATGCGGTACCCGATGTCGTGTGTGTACATCGATAGCAATGGTTCCACCGTTAACCCCTCGTAATCAAGCACGGCGGCCTGGATGGCACCACCCGTTTCGGGAATAAAGTCGGTGACCTCCATAACCCCCTTCTCGCCCTTGCTGTCAAAGGCAAACACATACCTGCTCTTGGTGTGGCTATAAGTGCGGCCGTTCTCGTCGGTAACGGTGGTGGTCAGGTAGGGACAGACGTACTGCGTCATGATGAGAATGCCATATTGCTGCTCTACATTGTTTTCTTGATACCAAATCATGCCTGTTGAAATGTCAATAAGTCCCGGACGTATGACTACGCCATAAGGGCTGCTTGCTTCCTTCACCATGTAATATACCGTTTCTTTATAATGCTCAAGGCTATATTTCTGGCTGATGAAGGCTGTCATTTGGCCATCGAGGTCCTTGAAGTTGCAATTGAACTGGATAGTCATGTTGGTGTAGTCAATCTCGGCCTGTCCGTTACTTTGTGTGAAGACGACATCCTCGGCGGTATGGCCGACTACAAGGGTGTTGAACGTGAGGTCGATGGTCTGCTTCTTGTCTGGCTCGTCGCCCTTGCTGTTGCAGGCAGTAAACAGAAATACCGCCAGCAGCATAATCAAAACATTAGTTGTTTTCATAATTGATTGTTATTTCGGTGATTTCTATGTTAGCAAGATAATATACGCGATTCGCAAATAGGACATAGGTGTATGGGAAACCTTCAGGAGGAAAGCAGTCCATGCCCAGAATTCTGAATTTAATGGCGGTTTTGTGGGCCGTCGGATAGTTTCTGAAAACCCTGCGACTGAGATAGACCCAATCGCCCCTGTGCGGTGCTGTCGACTCCTCACTGACGTCATCAGGGCAGTTGGTGATTTCGCACCACACGCCGATGTGGTCATGGTCCTCATTGACGATAATCTTCCCTTCATAGACACCCGCGATGGGGCATTCCGTCAGATTGTCGAAATAACTCATCCCCTCGACTTCGTAATCGTCGGGACAAGTCGTGGCCGTCAACATGACCGCAAGTATCAGCAGAAATTTCTTCATAATAGTTATTCTTTTTTAAACTACGAATTACGTCAATTTCACTAATGACATTTGGATTCTTCAAGATTAATAATTCGTGTAATTCGTAGTTTTAATTCAGCGTCAGTTGCGGCCGAAGAACCCGACCATGCCGATGCTCACAAAGGCGTGGCGGTTGGCTTTTTCCTGTATCTTGTAGCCTGCCGTCAGCCGCAGGTGATTAAACAGCAACACACCCACACGTGGCATCAGCGACAGCGAAATGCCATCGTGGGAATCGTCGGTGATGGAATACCAGTTAGCAGACAACAGTTCCCAGTTCCTGCCCTCATAATACTTACAGATACCGATGCCTGCACCCGCAAAGACCTCGCAGCGGCGGCTAAAGCGGTGATTGTAGTCAAGGGTCGCCATGACATTCCAGGAGCCAAACTTGATTTCGCCCTCGCTGATGCCGTTGAGGGTGCCGATGGGCTCCCCGTTCTCGTCCTGGATTTCGGTGCTGATTTCGGTATGCGTGATGCGGGGCACATTGCTCAGGCTGCCATACAACCCGACGTCAAACGGTGTCTGTCCGATGTGGTAGCGCGTCTCAAAATACAGGCCCCAGCCATGCTTGTTGCGGTCAAACTGCAGCAACTTATCCTGCAGGAAATCCCAGTTGGCGCCCATCTCAAGGCTCCACCGCCTGCCATTACCCGACGTCTGCTCACCTTCCTGAGCAGCCGCCGTCAACGCAGTCAGCCCCACCAGCAATATCAACAGTATCTTTTTCATGATCTATGATTTCTTCTTGGTCACTACGATGAAGTCTGAAAGAGATGGGATTTGAGACAAGTTGATTCTGTCACCAAAAACATCTTGGTAACGTTCGTTTTTTACCTCAATATACCCCAGCGGGACAGGCTTCATGTTCTTGAAGATTTGGCTCAGACTGCTGTTGCAGAGGTGGTATAAGTCTTTGCCATAGGCTATCAACCTTGCGACAGTGCCATCTGTCCTATATTCCCTTCCGTCATTCACGATAACTGGTGCGGTTTTCACACCACTACCACCTTGACCCACAACAACTGATCCGGCAAGAATGACTTTCCCATCCACGAGCTTCACTGCATTGATACTCATCCTGTCAGGGATATCGTTATAGAAGTTTCCATTATGCCAATAGCCGGTTGGACATCCGTTTGTCCCATTGATGCCCACCAGCACATCATCTCCCACCTTGTCGATAAAGCAATACTCCAGCTTTCCATCAATGCCCTGCATAATCACGAATTGCCCGTCAATCCAATAGCGAGGCGTCGGCGTATAATATGGCGCAAGTGTCACATGTCCATTCTCCACAACCATTTGGATAGAGAAATACTCATAGCAGTCTATTTCATAGATTTGCTCCTGATTCCGGTAAACCCACTCTTGCTCAATACTTCCATTGGGATTCAGGCTGCGCAGGGTATAGACATTCCCTTTTTCAACACAGATGTCATAGATGTACTGGTCGGTTGAGAACAGCCTCTGGCCATTCTTCAGGACAGCAAAACGTGGGCCATTGTCGCCCCCTTCACTAATGATGGCGTACCAGTCACTGCCGTCGGCAGCAAGCCTATGAATATGCTGACCTTCTTCGGTTATATAAATGGTATCACCATCAGCCGAATAGATGACGCCTTTATCCAGATCTTCCCAACCGTTCACAGCCAGGTAAATGTCAACATCATCAACCTTGGCCGGTGTCGGCTCATCGCCATTCTCCTCACAGGCCACCAGTCCCATCAGCCCCACCAGCATTACAAATAATATCTTTTTCATCGTACTAATCAATGAAGAATTATACTAACTTACACTTATTCTACCAGTTCTATATCGGCGGTGCAATAGCAGCGATTCATGTATAACAGATAGCCGTAGGGGAAATCCTTGGGAGGGAAGTTACCGACCCCCAATACCCTGAACCTGATGGTCGTTTTGTTCTCGATGATCCTGCCCTTGAAAACCAAGCCGCTGATGTAAATCCACATGCCCTTTTGAGGCGCAATCGATTCATGGTCTCCGCTGACGTCATCAGGGTGCTTGGTGATTTCGCACCAAAGGCCGATATTGTCTTCTTCAGATAATCTGAAAACAAATCCTTCATAGATGCCATTGGTTGGGCATTCATACAAGTCCTGGAAAAACTCCTCTCCATAGGGTTCGTCCTTGTCATCACAAGCCGCCAGTCCCAGTATCCCCACCAGCAATATCAACAGTATCTTCTTCATCGTATTATTGAAATTAGTCATTTTCTCGTTGCAAAGTTATATCGCTTCGTTATAGCCCGCAATACCCTTTTGGGTGTTTTTAGTTATAGGATGTCTTCAACACAAGTGCGGTTGCCTTGAAAGTCTATTCTCCAGCAAGCTTTTTTAGGCTGGCATAGATAATGGAGTTGGATCGGCTCAGATCTTCAGCATCCCCCCCATACATACTACGGAATTTGATATAATTGGCCAGCAAAGCCTGATGCTCCTCTGTAAGACTTGTATCATAGTGGTAGGCGAGGAATGCTCCCAGCAGATAAGAAGACAACTCGAGCATAACACGAGAGGTGGAACTTGGGGCATGGAGGCGCCATTTGTTCAGCATCTCCTCGGAAAGTTGCTGAACTTGGCTTGGACTGAAAGCCATATAATCGGCTGCCGTACACATCACCAGCACCCAAGATGTCAAGTCAAATTCTTCAACCAGAGTAATTCCAGGGCGTTCAATTTCGAGTCTCTTGCAACCCAACCGGCAATAGAGGTCGATTACGTTCTGGGCACCGCTCTTGCGTTTCATCAACTCCTCATAGCCGTTAGAGCGTGTCATGACAGACAGGATTCCGTCATAGATGTTGTTGAAGGCAAACCAGTTGTTATTGTAGGGATGGTTAAAACAAGTCCATGCCAAATTTGCCGTTGACATGTTCTTCAGCAACCCAGTGGGGACATTGCACATGGCCATGAGTTCGTCGCCAGTCTGGGCTTCGGCTTTATGCTCCTTCCAGTAGTCATAGGTGTAGCCCTCGCCCTGAAGATTGCTGTCGTCAATCGTGGGAGTGGGCCACATCTGAACATTCGTCACAGGCAAAACCGGTCTTCTGGTATCACCAGAGAAAGGGTTATCAATTGGGTTATTCTCATCTTTAGTACAAGCACTCATACTCAGCAAAGCCAAGGCAAGTGTCATCATCAAAATTCTCGTTTTCATATCTCTATCTTGTTTATTTGGTTAGTTGATATTCTCTTGGGTGCGTTGCAGGGTGTTGTCGTTGCCGCTGCGACGCTTAAAGGGATTGGTAATGTTGTTGAACGTCCAACGGACCATGAGTGAAACACTGCGCGAGTCGTTGTTGACGTTGACACGGTTGAGCACGGTGACATAGCGAGTTTCGCTGCTGGTGCTCGTGGCGCGATTGAAAACATCATTATAATAGGCCCCCAGGCTGAGCCTGCCGTTGAGCAAGGTTGCCACAAGGCTCAAGTTCAGGCCCAGTATTGAATTATACCTGGTGTAACCCGATGTCCACGGGGTGGAATAAGAGATGCTGCCGCCTAGCATCAGATGCCGCAGGACATTGTACTGTACATTGCCGTGCAGAATAGCAAACGGCCTGTTCTCGATTTCATAGTATCCCAGTGATGGAACGTAAATGCGCGGCAGGGTGCCCGAGGCCAGCAGATACATGTTGAGCCTCTTGGTGCTGAGGGCATAGTCCAGATCAAGCGTCCAAGTGTGGTAACGGCTGATATTGACCGGGCTCAGGCACAGGACGCCGGAGTTATACAGTTGATGTACCGTCTGGATGCCATTGATCACACGGCGGTAGGAGACTTGGGCAGTGAAGTGACGGTATTGGGCGGAGATGGCAAGGCGGTCGGTCGCCGTGGGGCGCAATCCGGGATTGCCAGTGGCAAGGTCATCAGCGCTGACATAAGTGATATAGGTTGACGAATTGGCTCCTTGCGTTGAATTGCCTACGAGCATAAAGTCAGTACCCGATAGGTGGGAATAACCCAGACTGCTGTGGGGCAACACATTGTAATAATAGGTCGAGCGAAGTTGGTTGTAGGTCGGTCGCACGAGCGTGCGGCGGTAAGAGGCCGTTAGGTCAAAATCGCGGTTTACTCTATAACCGATGGTAAGGCTCGGCAAAATATCGTGGTAATTCTTGTTGTAGCGGATGACAACGTCCTGAATGGTGCGGGTGTGGTCAAACTCATAGCGCAGGCCTATGTTCGTCCGCCAGTGCTCCCACTGTCTGCCCAGAGTATAGTAGGCCGCTGCCCAATCGTTGTCGCGGTCACAGCGTTGGGTATCGTTGTCCTTGGTCGCTTGGCCGTAGTTCTTGGCATAGCCCCATTCCACCCCGGCCTTGTGACCCCACTTGCCTAAGGCGAAATCATAATGTGCGGTTGCCGTGACGATGTTGTAGTCGTTGGAATAGTCAATCGGTTGTGGTTCTGGGATGTTTTGCTCTTGGATGCTCTGATGGTTGGTCTGGCGTGTTGTGGCATAGTCGGCAATGACCAGCAACTGTGAGTCGTCGGTGCGTTGCCAGGAGTAGCTAACCGAGAAGTTGTTGCTAGTAGATTTCAGCCTCATGTCATTGTCAGTGACCATATAGGAGTAGTTGTTACCGCGCCTATAGGATCGTGACACTTGCAGGTCCATTTCTGTATCGGTATAGCCGCCGTTGTATTGTATGCCGATGACGCTCTTGGGCGTCAAGGCATAGTTGATGCCGGCAAACACGCGGTAGTCGTCCCCGACGCCAACATAGCGGGTGGTGTCGTTTTTCCTACCGGTATTGGCACGCGTGTCCTGGTTATTGGAACTGCGGGAGTAGTTGCGGTTGTAGCTAAGCGAGACGTTGCCCGACAACTTCTCGTACTTGCCGTCGATGGTCAAAGTCGTGGCATTCGACACCTTGTGCTTGAAATCCACCACGTCGGTCATGCTGGCACCCAGATAGTTCTTGATGGAACTGTAGGTATATAACTTGATGACTGCATCGGCGCGGGACGGGTAGCGCGCGTCAGGATCTCGGATGATTTCAATTCGCTTGATGTCCTTGGAATTGAGCATTTTGAGCTCGTTGATGTCGGTAATCAGGCGGTCGTTGACATACACCAAAGTATTTCCGCGCCCGATGACCATGATGTTTTCCCCTAAATCAACTATGATGCCGGGCGTCCACTGGAGCAGGTCAAACGCCGTTCCCGCATTGCCCATCACGGTGCCACTCAGGTTGCTCAAAATCAAGTTGGTGCCCTCTTGCTGGATATTGATGCCAGGAGAGGTGACCAGCGTTTCCTTGAGGGCCGTCAGCGAGCGCTCCATCCTGATGGTGCCGATTTGGGTGGCTTGACAGCGCTTGTACACGGTTCTGTAACCCACATGGCTGATGCGGGCGATGACCGAGGACTGCTCGACGGGAACTACAAAAATGCCGCTGGCGTTGCTCACGCCGGCAGAGATCAGGGAGGAATCGGCAGGATTGAGCAGGACGACATTGGCATACTCTAATGGTTTGGACTTCTCATCGATGAGGCGCCCCATCAGGCGGTACTTGGTCTTGTGGGTACACTCCACGTAGATCTCATGGTCGCCCTTAACGGTCATGGCAATCGGGTAGAAACTGATGAGTTGTCTGATGGCGTCCGGGATGCTCTGGTTCTTGACGGTGGCGGTCACCCTGAAATCTTCCAAGTCATTGTAGATGAACACGATGTTGTACTGCTCGGTCTTGCTTTGTAGGTACTTGAGTGCATCACTCATCGACACATTATCAAACCGATGTGTGACACGCTGGGCATCGGCGGCCATCGCCGCGACGCATACCATGAGCAGCAATATGAACCACCGTCTCATCATTTGTCGCTTGCCCTGTCGCTAATCACCAGTTTGTCACCGTCGCGGGTAATGTTGAAGGATTCAAAGCTGTTGAGCATCTCCACCACCTTGTCGAGCGAGTAGGACGGCTCCCATTGATAATGCAAGCGGAGGCAACGGGCCTCTTCCGTTTGCCACTCCACCTGCACGCCATAGCGGGTCGCCATGTCGCTGATGATTTCATCGAGCGGCACGTTGTCATACAAGCGAGGCTCCTGAGCTGCTTCGGCAACATCACCGTTAACGGCAGTGGCGGTCTGATGCCCGTTGTCGTTCTGAATCATCTGCTGATTGTCAACAGTTGTTGTAGGGGTATCTTGTTTTGCAGCGTTGAAATGGTGGACGGCAGCAATGGTGATGCCGCAAAATGCGATGGCCACCACAATGGCAGCCGCCACTTTGCGCCACAGGGGCATAACCTTGGCCAAGGCCTGATGATGTGCCTGGAATGTTTCCCATTCCTTCTTGACAAAGGCATCATCGAGTCCCCGTTGGTCATGACGGTCGACGTCAAAGGTGCTCTTGACCTTCGACATCATGGCATATAGCTCGCGGCACTCGTCATCCATGAGGATTTCTTGCCACTGCTGGTCGGTGTATTGCTCAGGATGTTCCATCATCATGAACAGTAATTCTGTCTTGTCCATCATCCTTATTTGTTTATCGTTAAACGTAATTGATTCATCGCTTGGCGCAGGTGCTTGTAGATGGTTGTCTCGCTCACGTCGAGCCGCTCCGCGATTTCCTTGAAGGTCAACCCGTCGCGGTAGTGCAGCAGCACGATTTCGCGGCACACGGGCGGTGCCAGGTCCTTGATGCTGTCGTGCAAGGTCGCGATCTGTTCTTCAAGGCCTTCGGTGGCCTCGTCCTCGGGCAGATAGGACTTCATCGCTTGCTCACGGGTACTGCGGCCACGCATCACATTCAAACAGCTGTTACGCACACATGACAGGAGAAACGCCCTCGCCTTGTCGGCATCGAAGCGGATGTCGCCGTCGAGCAACATCGCGAAGACATCATGCACGACGTCCCTACCTTCTTCCTCGTCGTGCAAGAGCACAACGGCAAGCCTGAACATCGCGGAATAATGCTCCTTAAACAGCTGTCCGATTTGACGCATTTTCTCTGCCATCCACTATATAGACACCAAAAACAGGATTTACTAAACCCCCTGATGCCATTTTTTTCTAAACGTACCGCAAAATTATCGATTACCTCCGTTCCTTGCAACACCCTCGCAGGTGTTTTTTTAGTGGGAACAATTATCTTGTAAAAGAGTGGCTGATTATAGGAATTCGACTTCGGTTGACAGGACTCTTGTCCCGCCTTGACGAAGTTCAGGAGTGTTTATGCGGATATCGCAATCAACCACGAATATAGTGTCAGATTTAAGGGAACGAAGCACGTTTTCATCATGCATGTCACTCAGATAGATCTCAGGGGTGGCATAAGTCCAATTTCGGGGATTCTTAAGTTCGAAGCCCATTTGTTGCATAAATTCTGCAATCTCACTGTCGCTCACGGGTTGCCCATCAATGTACGGCTGCTCTGCGATAATCTTAAAATCACCCCGTTTGTCACGGCCAAAACCGAGTACAAAAAGTCGGGTCTCAGGAAAATAAGTGTTATGTAGTGATATCCTGTCAAGAGCAAAGACAGGTTGAATGAAATAGTCGAGACTGATTGACTTGATTAACGTGGTTCCATGGTCATAAACCACAGCCTCTCCCCCCTCAGCAATCTGTTCTCCAAGGCTTTGAGGCAATGTGTCTTCCACACTATCGGTCCAAAGGTTTACGGCTTTAGCCCAACGCTCAATTACAAGTTCTTGCTGCGTTGCGCATTGGCGTTCTCTTTCGAAATCGCTGAATGACGTTTGACCGCCTCTATCTGTGCTAACTTCTGCTCCCGCGAGCAGGGATGCAATGACATTTGTTGCACCTCCCGTTGCGCAGCCATGCTGTTCCTGCGGTGAAAATCGTTGATATACCAACCTGCCGCTAATGAATTGTTCTGCATAACGATCAAGTTTTAGCAGACCCTCGGGCGTGAAGCCTTCTGCTATAATAGAGCGAATGGATGCCCAAAAATCTGCGTTATTCATAATGACTATTGTTTAGTTGTTATTGCGGTGCAAATATACAACTAAAAAACTGAAAATGCAAGTGAACACTAAATAACAAGTTAAAACTTAGCGGCTTAGCGACTTAGTGTGAGGGTCGGTTAGTGGTATTCTGGGCGGTGGGGGTAGTGATTGCGTTGGGATTCGAAGGTAGTGGGGTCGGACTTGAGGCGGGCGGTGTCGGCGAGGATGTCGTAGCTGGCGGCGATGCCTGGGAGGGTGACTTCGGCGGCACCTGTGGCAGGTGCGGCAATCACGGGGATGGAGATGTCCCAGCCGTAGTACTCGTTCAGGGCTGCGAGCATCATGGCGGTGCCGCGTTGCTTGCCCTCGGCGCTATAGCCTGCGATGTGGGGTGTGGCGACAACGGCTTTTTCCAGCAGTTCGCGGGAAATGTCAGGTTCGTTTTCCCAGCAGTCGAGGGCGACGTCGCCGTGCCAACGCAACAGGGCGGCATTGTCGGCAATGGGACCACGGGCGGCATTGATGAGCAAGCTGCAACGGGCCAAGCCGTCAAGGAAGGACTGGTCGCACATGTGCCACGTGGGCCACTGGCCGTCACTGGTGAGCGGCGTGTGGAAAGTGATGATGTCGCAACGGCGCTGCAACTCGTCGAGCGGAGAGAATATTACATCAAAAGAACCGTCCCTATTTTCCCTGGGCGGGTCGTTGAGCAGGACGTTGAAGCCGAGTGCCCTACCCCAACGGGCAACGATGGAACCGATATGGCCCACGCCGACGATGCCGAGAGTGAGGCCTTCGGGAGTGGAAATATCGCGGGCCTGCATCCAAGCGGCGATTGCGCAGAATACCCATTGGGCGACAGCGGGGGCGTTGCACCCTGGGGCGTTGCGCACGGTGATGCCGTGACGGGCGCAGTAGTCGAGGTCGATGTGGTCGGTGCCGATGGTCGCAGAGCCGATGAAGCGGACGCGGCTGCCGTCGAGCAGGTCGGCGTTGCAGCGGGTGCGCGTGCGGACGATGAGCGCGTCAGCATCCTTAACAGCATCGCGGGTGATGGCGCCTGGCTCCAAGTACAACACCTCGGCTCGTGGCTCGATGAGGCCTTGGATGTGGGGAATATGGCTATCGACAATGACTTTCATAATCTTGTTTTCCTATAAAAGTTTTTTAAGTTCCTCAACGTCAGGCAAGGCCTTTCGATATTCCTCAGGCATTTCTTGAGATGTCGTATAGGTCGCCACTCCCATAGGTTTGTTATAGTCCCTTATCACAAATTCAACATATTCACGATTCGCTGATTTACATAATACGATACCAATTGATGGATTTTCGTGTGGTTTTTTGACCTTTGCATCCAATATCGAAAGATAGGCCATCAGTTGCCCAAGGTAGGATGTCTTGAACTCACCCGTTTTTAATTCAATGACTACCATTGCATTAAGCTCTCGGTTGAAAAAGAGAAGATCTGGGAAATGCTCTACTCCATAGACCTCCAAATGATATTGATTCCCGATAAAAGCAAAATCATTTCCAAAGGTCATAATGAACTGCTTGATATTTTGGACAATTTGTTGTTCAACGACACGTTCGTCAACATCAATACTATCCCTTTCTCCAATTTCCTCCACATTGATGAAATCAAGCAAATATTCGTCTTTGAACATCATTACCGCTTTGCGGGCCATTAATGCTTTGGATATCGTTTGCTGGAAATTGTTTGGCATCAATTCAGAGAGTACATGAGCCTCCTCCTGGATGAGTTTTACTAATTTTTCAATTGAAAGATGCTCCTCGGCCGTTCGGCGAATATAGTAGTATCGTGCAGAAGTATCTTTTACCTTTGAAAATATTTCCACATGATGTGTAAACGGAATTTTAAAGAACTCTTCAACAGGAAAATCCGTTGTATCATGTATTATGATTTTGGGATGTATGTCAATCATTTCGTCCGTTGTGATGGACGAATTCTCTTGATTCATTTCGTCCGTTTCAACGGACGAATTAGCATCCAAAAAATTCCAGTTGTCATAAAACAGCCTCATTTTTTTTAAGCTCGTTGCCGAAAAGCCTCTTAATCCCGGAAGCTCTCTCCTCAACTGTTGGCTGATGGATTCTAATGCGCTCTGCCCCCAAACACCTTTTCTAGTATTAAGTGATAAATACTTGCCAATACTAAAATAAACCGCCAATTGTACACGATTTATGTTTTTTGCAGCTTCGTATTGCCCCTGTAGAATCGCTGTCTTGATAGCTTCTACAGCATCTCGATAATCCTTTGATGCTTGACGTAAGGGCTTGCTCTTTTTATCCATTTTCTTAAATTAAAGAATTAATTAGAAATGAAATGATAGGTTGATTATACAGAGAGTGAGACACACCGCCATCAACAGGAGAATGAGCACATACCTGAACGGCGCTTTGCCCAGGGTGTGGGCATGGGCAATCTGGATGCCGACCATGAGGCCGAGCAGGGGCAGATAGACCGCCACATCGCTAAAGTCGATGCACAGGGCGATGACCATCGACACCAGGACAAAGACGAAGAAATAGTTATAGACACGGGTCTGCATCCTGTAGTTCATGATGGTCATGAGGTTAATCACGGCCAGCACAATGCCCAAGACCGAGATGACCACCGCCAGCACCAGCAGGGGGTTCACAGGCGTCTGACCCACTACGGTCCAAATGCCATGAATGTGCGGGGCGGCAAAATCGGCGGGAGCGGCCAGCCCTAACCCGAGAACTATCCAGAACGGCGTGACGATGCCAAACAGCATCGCCAACAGCCCCTTGAGGTTGAACACGCCCATATTGAAGAAACCCAGCAGGAAGGCGGGCAACAGCATCAAAAATCCGTAATGGAACATGCTGCCGGCCACCACCATGGCAAATATCAGGAAAATGATGCGCTGGGAATGACGGTCCTGAAAGGCGGCAAACAGCGGCAAAGCGGCCATCGCCATCACCAGGCAAAGCATCGTTCCGGCATTAAACGAGACCAGTCCAGCAGGGTTGGCCAGCTGCAACAGAAAAAACGACGAGACCATCAAGTGGGTCACCGAGCGCACATAGCTGAACACCTTGTTCAATGCCAGGATGATGCCGCCCGAGACCAGCAGACACAGCACATTGACTGTCGCCGACAGCGCCGGGCTGCCAACGTCCGTTCCCTTGTCGGTGAAGAAAATACCTGAAGTCTCATCGACTTGAGGCTGCACACCCATCATCAAGGCCACAGCGGTCGCCACCATGAGCGCCAAGGCACACAGTATCATGAACGGTCGCCCGTTGAAGTACTCGTTGATATGCTCGCGAGAAGTCATTGATAAGGCGTTAGGAGTTAGGAGTTAGGAGTTAGGCGTTAGGACGCGGATGCCAACCTAATGCCTAAAACCTAAAGCCTAAAGCCTTTTATTCTTTGTTTTCGGTGGGTTCGTCCAGGTCGCGGCGTTTCCAGCTCTTGCGGCGGCCGTGGATGATGGGCACTTCCTTGTCGGCTCCCAGGGTCGGCTTGCGTTCGCGTAGGATGCGCTTGGCAAACGTCTCGCTGTGGCGGAATTCCTGGTCGAAGTCGTCGTCATAGCGGCCCTTCTTGTCACGGTTGTCCACGTCGGACATCATGCGACGGTCACGGCTGATGTTGGCGCGGCGGCGACGTTCTTCATCGGTCAACTCTGGTGTGTCTTCGGGGCGGGAAGGACGGTCAAACTGTCGGCGGTCACGGCGGTCATCGCGGCGGTCGTCACGGCGGCGCGGACGCTCTTCATCGCCAAATCGGCGCGGACGGTCGCCACGCTCGGGCTTGTTGAACTTGCCCTGGCTGCGCTCGCTGGCACGGAAGCCCTCGTTGTGGATATGCTCCCCGCGACCGCGCATCTCGGCATACCGGCCGTCAAAGATGACAAACTGCAGCAGCTCGCAATCCAGGCCACCGTTGTTGAGGGCATAGCGTACCGACGGCTTCAGGCCGATCTTGAACGACTGCTCCTTGTCGCTGCAGATGAGCCACACGTTGTAGCCCGTGAAGGTGTGTTTCAGTTTGGTGCCCAGGTCCTGATAGAACAAGTCGATGTCCTCCAGCTTGAGGCGCTCGCCGTAGGGCGGATTGCTGATGAGCGTTCCCCGGGCGGGGACTTCGGTGATTTCCCTCATGTCGCGGCGCTCCAGCTCGATATACTTGTTCATGCCAGCGCTCTTGACGTTGGCGCGGGCGATGGCGATGGCCTTGCCCTCGATGTCGCTGCCGTAGATCTTGTGGGTAAACTCCCGCTCCTTGCTGTCGTCGTTGTAGATATTGTTGTACAGCTCCTCGTCATAGTCGGGCCACTTCATGAAGGCGTACTCGTTGCGGTACACGCCTGGGGCGATGTTGGCGGCAATGAGCGCCGCCTCGATGAGGAACGTGCCCGAGCCGCACATGGGGTCAACCAGGTCGGTCTTGCCGTCCCAGCCGCTCA
>CAMZFV010000046.1 GCA_947306175.1 uncultured Prevotellaceae bacterium | reverse complement strand
TGATGTCTAACTACGAGCACTTCGGCCTGCCGTACAACGGCGAGAACCGCCACGCTGAAGAGGGCGAGGAGATGGTTTCCACGCAGCCGCGTGGCGGTGCCGCGGGCTCGTCCGGCGGCTATGCCGCCTCCGGTCCTCGCCATTACTGGATGATGGGAGACGGCAGCACCGATGACACTGGTTCTGATGACGGCGAAGGCGGCGGTCCCTCGAGAGGTCCCAGCCGCACCAGCAACGTGGACTCCAACGGCAGCCGCTACTACTACCACAGCGACCACCTGGGCAGTTCCTCGCTGGTCACCGATGACTCGTGCCACGTAACGCAGCAGATGGACTACCTGCCTTACGGCGAGGTGTTCCTGGAGAGGAGGCGCCACAGCGATCCGAGCCAGCCACTCTATGCTACGCCCTACAAGTTCAACGGCAAGGAGCTGGACGAGGAGACGGGCCTGTACTACTACGGTTCACGATACATGAACCCAAGACTATCAATCTGGTATGGTGTTGATCCTATCTCTAATTATAATCCTCTAAATAGCGAGAATTACCTTGATGGAGAGCACAATAAGGGAATATTTAATCAGCAAAATCATAATCCATATTGTTACTGTTACGACTCTCCAGTAATCCTATTTGATCCTAATGGTAAACAAATTGTTGCTGTTCATGGGACATGGAGTAACAGCTCTACTTGGAAAGACCGCATAGGATTAAGCAGATATGTTAGTAAAAAGTTTGGTAATACAAAACAATATTATGGCTTTAATTGGTCAGGTGGAAATGATCGACGTGCTCGTTCTGAGGCATCAAACAAGCTCATCAACACTATCAAACAATTGAGAAAACAAGTTCCTGTAGATGAGCCTCTTACAATTATAGGACATAGTCATGGTGGAAATGTGGGTATTGAAGCAATTAATAAAATGGTTGAAATGCCGGAATTTAAGGATGTTCAGATTAATTTAATTACTATTAATACACCAGTTAGAGATGACTATCAGTTATCAACGAGATCTCAAAAAAGAGTCAACCATATAAATGTTTATGATTCTCGTGACCCTGTACAAGTGTTGGGAGGATATACAGAAAAAACACCTTGGGTACTTGACCCTGAACCAGATTTATTTGATGTGTTTGGTGAACACGGATTGGCAAGAAGGACATTTCCAAATGCTACAAATATTTCTGTTGATAATCCACAAGGTTTGTCAAAAGGTTTGAAGAATATCCATAATTCTCACAACCGAATTGATGACTGGAAAGACAAATAAAAAAATAGAACAAAAATGGTAAGGAATTGCACATTATTTTTATTTTTTTCAGTAGTAATGGGAGCCATATTTAGTTGTTCACCAATACAGAAACAGTCTGAATATTTAAATTTTGAAGAGTTGGATATTTCAATACAAGATACACTTCGTTCCATACAATCTTTATCAAACAAGGACTTTTCTTTTGATGATATCAATCTTATAGATTTTACAGGGGATTTTGTATTTATTTCTAAACAAGACAAATTGCGTGGATGGGTGTATCATTCGGAAATAGTCAATATTAAAACTGGTTGGAATTGCGAATTCAAAGCGAACAAGCCAAGACCAATTATCATAAAAGATAATTACATTTATTTGCCAATTGATTATAATATTTTCTTGAATTCAAATTTGACTAATACTAAATTTGAAGTGTATCTAATCAAATAAATGACATTATAGTACTACTGATTGGGATCAATATACTTATTGTTATGGACCGACATACAAGACATATCCGTCACAGGTTGTTTCTGTTTGTGCTGCTGTTGTCATCGTTCGTCGGCATGAGAGCGACGTCACAGAAGGTTGTTGTGACGAGCAAATGTGTATTATATGACACATCCAGCCGCTTGGCGGCAATCAAATTACCCGGCGTAGGTCTCGTTCATACCAACCTAGTTATTGATACGGTGTCTAGAAGCTAGCATCTAATATTACCTGTTTTGAGATTGAGAAAAAGTGATAACTCAACAAAATTATGAACTGATAATAAATCAAACATCATGAATGATTCAATTATTTCAATAGAAGTTTTACAAATGGAGTGTATTCGATTTATAAAATGCATCGGCATAAGTGCTAAAGATTCTACTTCGAATAGTTGTCAAGCGCAGATAGTGTATCTACGAAGACCTGGTGAAATGTATTGCATGAATACACCTGTAGTCTTAGATGATGCTGAAAAGTTTCATAGACATCTTAATGGTATCCCAGAAGAGGAGTATCCAAAAGATGAGTTAGATGATATGATACTTAATGTAGTACGGATGAAGTATCCTGATGCAAAAGTGCACAGTACTTTGCTTTTTTCATCGTACGACATGGAAAATCTATATAGATATAAAATGATGAAAAAACGGATTGACTCAAAGATTATAGTGGAACCAGATTTCTCCACACTCAATCCGTCTCTCAATAGTGGAGTTGTTATTCCACAAATTCCACTGGAATTATATATTGAAAAGTATGTTAATAACATTCAATCGTTTGAAGAACCATTTTGGATATCATGTGACTATAGTCAATGGATTAATTTCCGCACAATTATTGACACAAAGGTCGGCTCTATGGAGTTCCTGTCACATTATCTGAGCCAACATTCAAAATCGTGTAATCAGTGACAATCACAGAAGAAAGGATAATAATATTTAAATAAAGAGAAAAATGATATCATTAAAGTGTTATGGGAATAATTCTAAGCTAAGGTGGCAAGTGTAGCGGTAACCAAAACTATAGAAGCGACACTTGTAATAGTATTTTTGAGTGGATTATTGTCCAAGGACTTTTTGCAAAACTGAGTGACTCCGTCAATTTCAAACGGGCAAATTGCTCTTAAGACTAAAATTCCCAGCCCATGATTATAGGCACAAGAACAATATCCTTATAAACATTTTCAATTTAACTAAATGAAACAGTTCATTGCTATCGATCAATTATGCTTGAATGAACATGGCAGGCTGGTGTGTAAGAATCCATCAGGACGTCATTATCAGAAAGCACACTTCAAGCAAGGTGAGCTTGACGGAGTGTCTTGTGCTTATTCAATAGCGATTACATTCAATATCCTTAACGTATTAAACGCAGAAGACACATCTTGGAATCGCAACGAACATGAGAAAGCAACAACAGGTTGGGAACTGATAAGATCACTCAACAACCCCAGCCTTTATCCCAAAGGAATCAGTTCAAATGATATAATCAAGATAGTGAAACAGGAATATTCTGAATTTGTCACAATTGATCACACGGGGAAAAGAGCAGGAATACCTTTAAAGGTGAAGGAGTGCATAGACAACAACATACCTGTTATCCTACAGATCAGCTTCGACCAATATGATACCCAGTGGATTGTAGTGGTCGGATATGCCAAAGATAAAGATGACAAAGTATCATACCTTCTAACACTTGACTCCAGGAAAGATCTCCGAATAGGTTGTTTCTGGAATGGAATACTTAATCTTGACAGGTGTATAACGCTTAAATATGGATTTCAGTATATAACTGATGTAGTAGAACTGGTTGGCCTAGATGACGCGATTATCCTAAAGAAAAGATAATCCAGTTCTGCCTATTATGAAATGGCTTATTATGTATTTGCAGTAGGCATTATTTGATGCCCTAGATCTGTGTATATTCAGGTAGTGCTAAAGCATCATTCTACTGAATGCCGAAAAAGAGGAAACAGTATAAAACATGATGGACACTCTGCCAAGTTGTTCACCGTGTTCTTTGTTGAATAACTTAAAATGAAAAAACTGGTTTCTCCTGAGCCAGCCTGATTCATCCTTCAGAGTGCGGATAGCATTATCATCGCTTGCGCTACAAGCTCCCATTTTTACTTGATGGATAGATGAAGACTCACCTCCTTTTTTGTAGAGGCAACAGCATGATATTTTCGTCAAAACAGCAGTTTTTGTCTATTGCAAATTGTAACCACAAAGCATTAATCATGCGGTGTGCATAATCAACCAATTAACCAAAATGCATGTTAGTTTATTATATATCAGAGTTTTGAGAAATCGAAAAATTAACCTTCGGATTTTTGGCATTTTTCAGAAATTTGGACAATTTGTGTAGTGTTTCACGCTTGCCCACTCTTTTTTTAGTCAAACCGGGCAAATTAAGCATTTGAATCAAAATAACAAGTGATTTAGGCTCTTCAAAAATGGGTTACAAGAAGGAAAAATGTAACACCAATGTAACGTCCAAATTTATCAGGTCATATTTTCAACATCTAAACGGCTGGAAATTCGTGACATAAATAATCTGTAAAGTCATCATCGAAATTATTTTTGTAATCCTTATGGAACACTGTTGCCAAGGGTCCGCTTCTATTGAGGTCGAAGTTCAACGCATGTATTGGTCAAAAAATGACAAGTCCAGTAACAGTTTGCTGAGTTCGTTGCCAATGGTATATTATTATACATTAACAAACAGTAATACATATTTATGTTTGTAATATCTTGATATATAAGGATCTGCAAAAATAGCAGTACACATTTCATCAAAAATCGTTATACACGGCTTTCAATTTTTGTGCTGGTTTTCACCCTCAGGACATCATGTAACTGTGCTGATGTTGCAGACTGGGTGAATATATCCACATTTTTTGTAGCTGAATTTCATCAAATTTTTCACGTTAAAAAATGTTGCTGCATAACGAAAAAATTGCAATGTGTAAAATCGCCTTTATAACCCATTGATAATCAATGCTCAAAATCACAAATGTGTAAATCCGTATAATTCTTGCATTATTTCGTGCATTTTACAGATGCCCATTTTTGCTCGAAATAAACCGTGCATTCATCCACTTTATTGGGTGATGCACGGACATGTTTAAACATGGCAGAATTGCAGTTGCAATTCATTCTTCATACTATATTGAATCATTATCGTTGCGGTAGCCCATAACAAACCAGACCATCCAAATGGTCAGTTTATATATGGTGATGGGTTGAAAAATCTTTGGGAAAATGTAAGGCTCATGTCAGAGGAAGAATCATTCGAGCCTTTTTGACGATGCAAATTTACTACTTTTTACAATAATCAGCCACATCCCCAGTTTAATTAACGTAATTTAACAATGGGTAAATCATACATACTGATTGTTTCATCAGGCATTGGCGACGTTCATCTTTTATTGAAATACAGCACTCCGTTTCACAACGAAGTGCTGATTCTATTAAAATATAGTATGAATAAAGTAGATTTAAGGTAACTACAAAGTTAGTCATTTTTTTTGATACAGGACACGTTTCATCCTAAAAGTTTGAAGTTCATGGAATCACACCAGAAAACGCTAAGTTTTTGCGCTATGAATCAAGCTGCTCTCTCCTTCAAATATTGGTAACAACGGGTTGTCTGGCCACAGTTGAGTTGGCCACTAACACAACCATGACAAGAATCCCGACGGAATGACCTGCTTCAGCTGCCGAGCATGTGCGCTGCGATCATCCTTGGCAGCTGAAGCTGGTCATTCCTCGTTTATCCTTTACGAAGAATGTGTGCATGTTCAATCCTGCCACACTTCACAGATGGAGCACTCTAACTTCGGGTCTCTGATGCGCACGGGCTGAATGAAGCCGTCCGACATTGACGGCAGGACGTTTTTTGTGGAGAAGCAATTAGCACAAGACCGCCGTTGCCCAGTCGATGGGTCTGCCCTCCCGCTTCATCTTCTCAAGAAGAGCTTTTATCTGTTCTCTCTTCTGTTTAGAATAAAGGCTCAGTTCTGGCTCGATTGTCGGTTCATCCATTGCTAAAAGAGTTGTGGGCAGCTGGTTAGGCTGCCCGTGACCTTATTTACTTGGTCTGAAAACAGACCTTCCCTTTTCTTCTCAGCTGGAGCATAAGGTGGCATTCCTTGTTGAGATCGGCTAACCGCTGTAGCTTTGCTCTCGTGTCCTCTGTGTTCTCCATCAGTGAGGCATAGATGAGGTTTCCCACCAGTATGCCCTCTTTTACATCAAAGGCTCTAAAGCCTTTGCTCCCGTCAAACTTCGCATAGACGATATGCCAATCCATGATGCTGTGCAATTAGTCCACAAACTCAAACTCGTCTCTATGGCATGTTATCATTGCTCCGCTACCGATAACGATGCAGTCGTACTGATAGCCGTGGTAGCCACCCATGACGCTCTCCTCATCCACTTGAATGTCCCAGTAACCACGATAGGGAACTAAAAGCCTTGCGTATCTCATAACCTTGACTTGTTAAGTGTCCAACATCAGAAAGGCAGGTCTTTCTCGTCAGGCTCCGGGGCATCCATTGGTGGCTTCGGCGTATTCTTTGCCTTTGCGCCTTTCTTGGCAGCCTGTTTCGGATTGCCCTCCTGCTCGTCTCTCTTCCCTGCGTTCACGAATGCGATGCTGTCCGCATTGATGGAGACTTGGATGTGGCTTTCGCCCTGTCTGTCCGTCCATAGTGAGTTCGATATTGTCCCCTCCACGAGGATGAGTCTGCCTTTTGTGAGGTATTCAGCCAAACGGATGTGGTTTTCTCTGCTGCTGCGTACCCTGACCCATGTCGTGATGTTCTGTCCTTTGGAATAGTCATCGACAGCCATGTCCACCGCGATGAAAGTCCCGTGTGCGCCTGTGATGGTCTGGCAGTCATTGCCGATTCGACCGATAGTGTGAGTGTAAATCATAACTTTTGAATTTAGATGGTTGATAAAAAAGAAATTGCTCTTGTTATTCTTTTCCCTCTATTCGGGATTACTCCCAGAGGGAGGAAGAAGAAGGCTCACTTGGCCTTCTTCTTCGAAGTCTTTCCCTCCTTCTTCGGAGTTTCCTCCTTGTCAGGAGTCTCATAGAACCTGGTGGCTACGAGCACCACTCTGTTGTGCTTAATGCCATCCTGGCCGATCCACTCTTCAGGCTTGAAGTAGCCTTCCACGGTGAACATCGCTCCTTTAGTGAGCTTGTCGAATGAAGCGGCGTTCTCGTTCTTGCGCCACGCTTCCACGTTGATGAAAGCTGATACGCGGCTGTTTTCCTCGCCGTTCTTCTCGTTGCGGGCGATAGCCAGAGAAAAACGTGCTACTGAAGCGGTTGTAAACTGACGGATTTCTGCATCCTTACCTACAAAACCTGTTACTGCGAAATTGTTCTCGATCTTTTTCATTGTTCTGAATTTTTAGAAGTGAAACATTTATTTTTTACGTTGCTATAAGAGTTGGCAAGGGGAGTATGACATGCAAGAAATTACCGGATTTTTTCACCCTTGGGCCACGAAAAGTTTTTACGGGGTTGCAAGGCAGACGGCAAAAAGTTTTTGAAAAAATTCTGGGAATAAGGCATTGGTACTTGCAGAATACGGCTTGCACTAACTTCGCGACGGAAAAAGTAAGTGGTGACTTCGCCCGGAAAAGACAGACATGAAGGAGTCGGAAAAAGAACAATTCAGTGACAGACACAAAGAGGAGGATGCATGGTAGCCCAACGCTTCATGCAGCATGTCATGTCTATCGATTGCGGAAAGAAAAGTGAGGTGACAGCATATCATTCTGCTGTCAGAAAGAAGTTCGGGTACGATGAATGCACCCCGAAAAGCCAAGGTCATCTGGTTGTGAAGAGATCAGCCTGAAGTTCGGATATTAGAGGACGGAGAAGATGATATCGCACTGCCTTGTGTGGTCAATAGTGAATCGGGGTCTTGGGCTCAGACAAAGTGGAGTTGGAGGAGGAAAGACAGAGAGAAGGCTACTGAGCCGATTATCCATAGGTGCAAGAAGTGAAAATGGTACGCTGTCTCCAACGTACCATATATTAGATCAACGAAATTTTTTTCGTTTGTTTCGCAAGAGAGAATTTGTTGTTTTGCGAAAAATCGCCCAAATGAGTCTCAATCATCATTCGTTGTGTTTTGCTCTAAATATTGAGCAAAACAACGAAGACGTAATTCGCTAAAAACAGAGATTTTCCTATGATCTTGGGGAGAGGCCATTTTTTAGGAGGTCAATCATTTCGTCTTTGGTTTTGATGGTCACCTCCATAGCCTCAATTGTCTTTTTCAGACTTGCCACCTCTCTCCTTAGCGCATCGTTTTCAGCAATGAGATTGCCGCTAAGGGTGATATTCCCGACATTGTTGTTGCTTCCGTAGATATTGTTAGCGGAGAACGAACTGTTGGCTCGGAAGTAATCTAGCGGCATGTGGAAGAAGTCAGCGAGGGTTTCCAACTTCGAAAGGCTGATGTCTTTCGTACGCTTGAAATAGTTCATGGTCTGCTTGCTGTTCTTGAACAGCAATGTAATCAGTTCTTGTTGCCTTTCTTTAGGGAGGCCAGCGTAGAGCGTATCTACAAGTTCAGTATTCAACATAAATGGTACTTGTTACTTTATTGTTACTATATTAGTGCATGAAAGTTAAATAATCTTTATTTTGCTCATTATTTTGAGCAAATTCGGCCCTGTATCAAAATTTTGAGCTAAATTTGCGTGCAAAATTACGTATTTTCTTTATTCTGACAAAGATAAATCAATATTTTTTACATAAAATATTAAGCAGATGACACAAAAAGATGTAGCAGCCTTCTATGGCTCATTATCCAGAGGCGACAAAGGGCGTTTTACGGCTTTCGTCAGTTTACGCCTTGGCGGCTCCCCGCATTCATGGCAGCACCGGCTGCTGTGCGTGGCACGTGACAAGGCCATTCGTCCATTGTCACCAGTCATAGTCAGAGAACTCTGTGCCATCATCAAGAGCAACTGCTGGCGTGTCGGCCTTGAGAGTGAATAACGGTTCCATGCGCGATAAAACCATTTCATTCACATGATTAAGGAGAAATACATTGATGCCATCAAGTCACGGGTTGACATCTGTCAGCTCGTCATTGATTTGTGTCCGGGAACAAAGCTCCTTAACGCAGGACAAAACCGCAAGAGATGCTGCTGTGTCTTCCATTCAGAAAAGACGCCATCCCTGATGCTCGACACCAACCTGAATATGTACAAATGTTTTGGCTGCGGAAAAGGAGGCGATGTCATCAGTTTCGTGGAAGAGCATCAAGGCCTGGGTTTTGTTGAGGCAGTGAAGTTTCTCCTCAAGCAATACTGCCACGATGTCGATGCCAAAGACCTGGAGGCCAAGCAAACGCCGGAAGAGGAGGCATTGCAGCATCGGCGTGAGACCATGTTTATCTACAACCAGTATGCTTACCGGTTCTTCCGTGAACAGTATGAGGCGGACAATGAGGAGGCATTGCAGTGTCGGCGTTATGCCGAATATTCCGAAAAATCAAAGCAAGGCCGATGGAATGTCGAGTATTGCAGGACCATCGGTCTCGGGTACAGCCCCAAACACGGCAACCGATTCCTGACTTATGCCAAGAAGCAGGGACTGAGGACGGACATCCTTTTACAATTGGGATTGATCGGCGAGAATGAGGACCGGAAAGGTCAATACTATGATTTTTACAGAGGGAGGCTGATGATTCCCCAACGTGACCGGTTCGGTCGTATCGTCACTTTCACTGCCCGCTCCCTTGACCCACAGGCAAGCAGCAAATACCTCAATGGACGCGACAGCCTGATATACAAGAAAAGCACCAGTCTTTTCGGCATCGATGTGGCGATGAGGGCAGCCCGACAGTCTGGCAAGGTCTATCTTGTCGAAGGTGCGCCCGATGTGATGCGCCTCCAGTCATTGGGCATTCCCAATGTCGTCGCGACGCTGGGCGGTTCCTGGACGAAGGAGCAGTTGAATGTCTTCAGCCCTTTCGGCTGCACCCTGTGCTTCATTCCGGATGCTGACATCCCCAAGGACGGAGAACGCTTCGGAAAAGGCGAACAATTCGTTTTCCAGAATGGCCGTCTCGCCACCGAGATGGGCTTCCAGGTGTCCGTCCGGGAAATACCCGCCGAGGACGGTGTCAAGCAGGATGCCGACTCCTATATCACCAGCATGGAGCGTTGGGACTCACTGTCCGAAAGGGACTTCATCCTTTGGTATGCCGATAAACACTATGAGGCTGACAGCACGAATGACGACCAGCTGCGTGTCATCTGTGAGGTCTGCGACCTGCTGGTGCATGTGCGGAACGATGTCATGCAAGCCTCTTTGCTCGGCGACCTTAAAGGCAAGTTCAAGAAAGCCGCCGTCTGGCGTACAGCCCTTGCGGATGCTGCCCGGCGATTGCAGGAGCAGAAGCGACGGAAAGCCATGGAGAAAGCGGACGAGCTGGAGGGCTACCGTTTCTATCGGCGTGGCCGCCATTACTATGACATCGACCAGCAAGGCAGGGAACGCGAATGGACAAACTTCATTCTTCGGCCGTTGTTCCTGATTGCCGATGACAAGAACCCCACCCGTATTTTCGAGTTGGAGAACGAGAACGGCATCCGCAAGACCATCGAACTGCGTCAGATGGATGTCACCAAGCTGGACCGCTTCAAAGACCAGATAGAGGGAAAAGGCAACTTCCGCTTCTTTGAGAAACAGGAGAAATACGAACAGCTGAAAGCTTATATGTACGAAAAGACCGAAGAAGCCCAGCGTGTGCCCCAGATGGGCTGGAACAACATCGGCGACAAGGGCTTCTACGCCTTTTGCAACGGCATCGTCTATGAAGGTCGTTGGAGACCCGTTGATGACTATGGCATCATCCGCCTTGACAGTGAGAATTTCTATCTTCCCGCCATGTCGAAGATCCATCTGCGCAACCGCACAGGTTTCACCAACGAGCGGCGATTCATGCATGATCCCAAGCAGATGGTCAGCCTCCAGGAGTATTTCCGGCTGATGATTGACCTTTATGGCGACAATGGTGTCGTCGCTCTGTGTTTCTATATGGCTACCCTGTTCCGGGACATCATCGTTGACAGCACAAGGTCATTTCCTTTACTGAATATCTATGGCAAGAAAGGCACGGGTAAGACCGAGTTTGCCCTTTTCATTGTCAATCTCTTCCAGCGTTCTCCCGAAGTCAGTAATCTGGAAAGCACCACCTACTATGCCATGGGTGACAAGTGTGCCGAGGTCAGTAACATGGTCGTTCATTTCGATGAGTACAAGAACACGTTGAGTCATAAGCATATTGACTTCCTGAAAGGCATCTATGACAATGCAGGTCGCAGTAAGCGTAGCGCCGATGGAGAGCGCAGGGAAAGCACCAAGGTCGATTGCGGTGTGATCCTCACCGGGCAGGAAATGCCCACCGCTGATGTCGCCCTGTTCTCACGCGTCCTCTTTTTGGAGAGCCAGCGAAGCGAGCGTACCAAGGAAGAGACAGACAAGTACCATCAGCTGCTTAAACTGAGGAACATGTGCCCCACGAACATCACCGTGGAGCTTGTGCGCTACCGCAAGAACTTCGAGGCCCGATGGGCAGGAGCCTGGGAACGTGCGCTCTCAGAGATCAAGAGCAAGGTCGATTACAACGTCATTGGCGAACGCTTCATCAACAACTGGGCCATGGTGCTGGCGACGTATTACAGTCTGGAGCCGGAACTGTCAGCCATCAAGGATTTCCCCTTTGACGCCAGGCGTGTCTATGCCATCTGTGAGCAGGGGCTGAACTATCAGCATTCCCTCTGCAGCAGCACGGATGAGATCGCCACCTTCTGGTCGATGTTCTCCAAGTCCCGACAGTTGGGCGACATCAAGGAAGGCCAGGATTATAAGATCAGCTTTGTGTACAGCCTCAAGGTCAGCCAACGAAGAGCTCCTGCCAAAACCTATGACTTCAACAACGGCACGTATGTTCTGTTCGTCCGTGAGAAGATCTGTCTGGCGAAAGCCAATATACAGGCCAAGCGGGAGGGAAAGACCATGATTCCTGACGACTCGCTTCTCAGCTACCTCATCTCCACGCCGGAATACTATGGAAAAACCCATTCCGCCCTAAAGTTTTATGTCTATGATGAGACAGGAATTCCTATGAGACGTACCAATGAGCGAGGCGACCAGGAACTGTTCTACAACCAGGAGCGCGTTCTCGCCTTCGATTATGACAGTGTCTGCACCAACTATGAGATCGACCTTCGCACCATGAAGGAACGTGTGGGCAACCGAATATCCGACAACAGTATCACCCCAAAATATCAGGACAATGAGCCAGAGCAATAGTTTCCCTTTGTATTTCACCTTGGAGCATGTCGATAACGGCTATATTCTGACCGCCAAGGAAGATACCGGCAGCCTGACGCAGGAAGCCGCGTTCCGCAAGGAGGTCGTTACCGAAGATAAGATACATGCCCGTATCGGGCAACTGTTCCACCCTGATGCCCTGAACAAGGAGTTTCCCGTTGTGTTCCGTATTGAGGCGGCAGGGCTTAACACTTATAAGACGGATGATGAGGTGCCCACCGACAACCTGATGGAAGCCAAAGTCGCCTATGCCCATTTCGTCCCCAAGAATATCAGCAATGATACTGTTGTCGCCCTTGTCATCGAAGACACCCAGACAGTGGAGGTGTATGGTCTCGATGCGGAGAATATAGCCAAACGCAATAATATCAAGGTCATCCGTTCAGGAGGCATCCCCTTGCTCCGGTTCCCCTATTCCAAGGACGGCCAGAAACACCTCGCTTCCATGTGTGCCAAAATAAGTATCCATAATGTGACTCACAAGGAGGTCCTTCAGTGGTATGCGGAACACATGATCGAGACAGAAACCGCATCACCAGCAAAACCATCGAACAATCAGCAATAGAAGATGAAAACAAGAATTATCGCCGTGGCCAACCATAAAGGTGGTGTCGGCAAGACCACTACTGTTGCCAGTCTGGGCAGCATACTGTCCAAGAAAGGCTATAAGGTCATGCTCATTGACCTTGACGCGCAGGCCAATCTCACCCACTCGCTCACCACCCTGACGGATGGAGCCACCATTTATGATGCCATGACAGGTAGGGCCGATGGCTTGCCCGTGATAGCCATTACAGACAATCTCCACCTTGTGCCGGCATCCTTGACCCTTGCGATGGCTGATGTGGAACTCTCCACCGCCATTGCCCGAGAACGCATCTTGTCGGACACGCTTTACAATTCAGGTATCGCAGACACCTACGACTTCATTTTCTTTGACTGTCCTCCCTCCCTGGGTCTGATTACCCTGAACGCATTCACGGCTGCTACCGACATCATTATTCCTCTCGTCTCAGAGGTATTGCCGTTCAAAGGACTGACCATGATAAACGATTTCATCAAAATGGTGCATACACGGTTGAATCCTTCCGCCCACATCACGGGCATCCTGATTACCCGATGGGAGTCCAGCAGACTCTCCAAAGGTATTGAAACAAATCTCCGTCAGGCTTTGGGCGATGTCGTGTTTCAGACCAAAATACGCAAGAACATCCGCTTGGCGGAAGCCCCGTTGGAGAATGCCGACATTGTGGACTATGACCCGAAATGCAATGGTGCGATAGACTATCAGGCATTCGCAGACGAGTTTCTGCGCCGCATACAATCCACCTGAAAAACAGACAAAACATGAACAACAATAATTTGGATGCCCTGTTTACAGGCCTGACGGGAACCAATACAGAAGAGACCGTCAGTAAACAACCAACAGCCTTACCGCCTTCAGTGGACGAGAGAAAAGGAAGAAAGACCTCCCCATCCACAAAACAGCCTGAGGAACGCTTCTGTACCATCGTGTCCTCCGCCCTTCTTCGCAAGATACGCATTATAGCCAATCGTGAGGGTTTGCAGATAAAGGATGTGGTCAATGCCGCCTTTGAAAAAGCCGTCAAGAGTTACGAGCGGAAGTATGGTACTGTGGATGGTGAGGTCAAGCGTAGTGCCAAAGATCTCTTCTGAAGCGTGACACGTCTTGCTTAACAATCTGTTTGAACACATAAGGATGAAGCCTTGTGGATCGGTAACCCATAGCGAAAGCCATGGTTTGTGTTTGCAGGGATAACGGATGGACAGGGCAAGTCCGCTGACTGCTCTTTGTCAATCGGCATGCCTGTCATCACACTTTTGTGGATAGTTGGTTCTACCGTAATGTATGGATAGAACCAATTTTTATTTATGCCCCAAAATATAGCGGTATTTCATTCATATCTTACGTATATGGTAACAGGCAGAAATAATTTTGCACCGGCAATTTTGCTGTTAAACGATTAAATCCATACGCGACCGTAATGAGTGCATTTGTATTATTCGTCATCGTTTTGACCTTTGGCTACATACTCTATTATGCAGCCATGTTGACCATAGATTTGAACGCCAAGTCCAAGTCAGAAGCGTCCCCTGAAGAAACGACTTTCCCTGCTGACGGCTTAACTGACGAAGAGGAGGAGTACGCACCCCGTAATGTCGTGGAGAATACAGCCACTGGCGGTTTCGGTTTTGAAGACCCGGTTCCACCCAAGCAGGAAGAGCAGGTTGACATTATGGAAGCCCCTGAGACCGAAGCTGTCATTCAAGAGGCCGCAGATGAGGTGCAGTCAGTCGATGATGCCATTCAGAGAGAGGAGACATATTCTGAGGAAGTGCTTCCAGAAACAACATCCAATTCTGGGGAGGCTGATGAGGAGGTTGCTGTACAAGAAACCATAAAAGAGGCCGAAGAAACCGCGTCTGGAACTGACACCATTACGGAAGAAAGAATGGAAGATATCACATCCTCTCGGCCCGAGGATGAACCTTTCGATGAGAACAAAGCCTTTGACAAGACCTTATTCACACCGACATACGGCATCAAGACGATTGTCGCTCCTTCCGTTTCGGCGCAGACTGCCTCCCGTGCTTCAGAAATCAATGCCGCCCTTGCAACCATAGCCACCAAACCCAATGGAATGGATGCATACACTTTAAGTCAGTTCATGCGTAAGGGAGAGGGTGACAAATTAGGTTTGGATCTGACCGATGAAGTGCAGAAGTATTGATACCGTGGCGTGGAGGTCTCTTTGTTCCCTTTTGTCGTTTGCCGCTTGCCTGGAGCTTTCAGCCAAGAGCGGAGCGGTAGATTACTCATGGGGAGCGGACGGGTTGGCTGAGGCGACCACATATGTCGGTACGATGATGATATACACCATCGACATCCTCTATGCGGTCGCAGCCATCGTCGTCATTGTCTCAGCCTTGCAGATATACATCAAGATCAACAACCAGGAGGGAGACATCACCAAGAGCATCATGTATCTTGTGGGCGGCATCCTGTTCATGATTGGAGCGATGATCATAGCCCCGGCCTTCTTTGGCTACCAGAACATGAACTTCATATTTTGAATATTGTATTCGCGAACAACAATAGGAGTTAATTCACTGATTGTAAAACCAAAAAATGTAAAGAACAGAAATGAGCAAAATCTTCAAGAATGCCATCTTTTCTGCGGTCAAGCGAGTCGAGGGAATGTGTATGCGAACCAAAGCAGCCGTGCTGATGGTCTGTGTCGCTCTACTGAAGCCCGCTGGCATCTTTGCGCAGTCGCTGGCTAACACCGGCTATGAAGCAGGAACCAATGCCATGGAGGAGGTGGCAACGCAGATTGCAGCTTACGTCCCCTATGTGGTGAACCTCTGTTATGCCCTTGCTGGCGTAGTGGCTGTTGTGGGTGCCATCAGCGTTTACATCGCCATGAACAACTGGCTGTTTTGGACTGCCAGAAATGTACTGAAATGTACTGATATAGAGCAATTTGTGAAAACTTAAACTTTCTAAACGGAACCGCACTTATTCGGGATAAACGGGAACAATTTGGGCACCTTTTACTAACTTTGGGCACCGCAAAACCTCAAATTTGGGCACCGCAAACAGATTTTGGGCACCGCAAAAATGAGGTCAACAAACAAAGATTAGTAACCCAAAATACCCGAAGCAATGAAAGTAAGCGTCACTCTCCGAAAAAGTCGGAGCAAGAAGGAGAACATTGGCATTCTCTACTTCCGTGTAAGAGACAACAAGGCAGACCTGCGAGCTGCCAGTTCCATCACCATCAATCCCGAATACTGGGATGCATCAGTGCCAGGCTATGCCGCCAACACCCCGAAAATGGTAGTCCCGATAGAACGGCAGCAACAGACAAACGAGTTAATACAGAAGATATTGAACATGATAAAGACGAAATACAAGAAAGGCATGGATGCCAAATGGCTTGCAGCCGCATTGGAGGACTGCACCCTGAAAATGGCAGAGACCAAGGCCGATGATAAAGCCGCCCTTCCTGCTGATGAGTATAACGGCAGCGAGGAACCAGGGCTGATAGACTACTTCAAGATGTATCTGGAGCGGTCGGAGTTCAACGACTGGCACCGCCAGGCGCAGACCTCTGTCCTTCATCGACTCCAGCGTTATGAGAAGTGGCTGGGGTACAACAACGGCAATTCCGACTTCCGTCTCTCCCTTGAACTTTTCGACAAGGAACAGGTGGAGGACTACGCCGACTACATGGAACATGAGCATGAGTACCGTGATGCTAACCGCAAGTTCTTCGACCAGTTCAACATCAAGAATGAGAAGTGGATTCGTCCCATTTCCCGAAATGGCATTATCAGCGGCATCAAGCGACTCAACATGTTCCTTAACTGGGCTGTGAAGGAAGGCTATCTGACAGACACTTCCTTCCGCAATGTGTCGCTCGACCAGCAGCTCTTCGGTACACCTTATTATCTTACCATTGAGGAACGTGACAAGGTGATGACCTTAGACCTCAGCCAGTACCCACGTCTGGAGCGTCACCGTGACAAGTTCATCTTCCAGTGCCTTGTGGGCTGTCGCAGCAACGACCTTGAATACTTCACATGGCAGCACATCAATGGTGACTTCCTGGAATATATCCCACACAAGAACCTTCTGGCTGGCCGCACGGAACTTGTGCGTGTTCCCCTTTGTGACAAGGCAAAGGCTATCTTGGAGGAACTTGACCCCGAATGTGAATACCTCTTCCGATGGTTCTCACATGACCTATACCGACAAGACATCAAGAGAATCCTCAAAATGGCAGGAATCGACCGAATCGTGATGACCCTCAATCCGCTGACACGTCAGGCAGAGCAGCGTCCGCTATATGAGGTGGCTGCCTCACATCTGGCCAGACGCACCTTCATCGGCAACCTCTACAAACAGGTCAAAGACCCTGCGCTGATAGCGTCTCTTACGGGACACACAGAGAACAGCGTTTCCTTCACTCGCTACCGTGCCATCGATGATGACACCAAGCGTGACATCCTGAAGATGATTGAATAATACCATATTACCCAATAATATAAGAATATCATTAGACATGAAGATTTCCGCTTTTATCCGCGCCAAGTCCGCCAAGAACAATGTGACCGACAAGGCAACCATATATTTCCGCGTCCGTGATGATCGTACAAGGACGGACATCAAGGCCGCAAGTGAGCTGACCATCAATCCCAACCACTGGAGCAGCGAGCGTCAGGGCTACCGCCTCCGTGTGGCTCTGGTGTCCAATGAGGAACAGCTTCGCCTGAACCGCTCCGTGATGGAGATAACCAGCCTTATCTCCAGGGAGTTTTATATTGGTGCCACCAACAAGTGGCTGCAACAACTCATATTTGCCTACCACCACCCCAATGCCTTCAAGGTGCAGAACGGCGAGATTGTAGAGACTGGCCTTGCCGTCTGGGGCAGGAAGTTCATTGAAGAGAAGAAGTCCGACAAACATCAGGCTTCCAACTACCGTGGTGTCATAGACAAGATGGAACGCTTCGAGAAATATCAGCGCAGCGTCCTCAAGATGAAGGACTACTCATTTTCCATCGGCTCCATCACTGCCGAGGACATTGCCGCCTTCAAGAAATTCGTGGAGCAGGAACACACCTTAGTGGACAAGTACCCCTCCATCTATGGCAAGCTCGACAACCGCACCAAAGGCAGGATAAAGATGCCCAGAGGGGGCAACACCGTGAACAACATCCTTACCATGGTACGCACCATCGTACACTGGGCTTTTCTCAACGGCGCACAGGGCGACAACCCCTTTGACAGGTTCGACATGCCGGGGACGCTCTATGGAACGCCATACTACCTGACCATCGCCGAGCGTGACCAGGTGTTGGCATACGATTTCAGCGACAACCCCACGCTGGAGAACTACCGCGACATGTTCATCTTCCAGTGCATGGTGGGATGCCGTTACGGTGACCTTGTGAGTTTCACCACCGACAATATCATTGACGGTGTGCTGGAGTACATTCCGCAGAAGACCCGCAACAAGGTCGGGGCAAGCGTCCGTGTACCGCTTGGGGCAAAGGCGATGTCCATCATTGAACGCTTGAACCGCAGTAAGGGCGAGGTGCTGTTTCCCCAGCACATCAATTTCAAGTACAATGATGCCATCCGTGAGATTCTGACCAAGGCAGGTGTCAACCGTATCGTCACGGTCATTGACACGCTTACCCATCTGGAGGTGAAACGCCCCATCAATGAGATAGCATCCAGCCACATGGCTCGCCGCACCTTCATTGGCAACCTGTACAAACAGGTCAAAGACCCGAATCTGATTGCTTCGATGTCCGGCCATGTGGCAGGCTCCAAGGCTTTTGCCCGGTATCGTGCCATCGATGATGACATGAAGAAGGAGCTTATTGGACTGATAGACTGACTATACTTCCTATACACTTATACCCCTATACACTTATACACAGTATACACATATACATATTATACACCATTTAACTGTAAAACATCATGGATATTTCAACACTCATGGAGATTGGCGGTGGCAACCTCAAACTGGAGGTCACTGCCGCTGACCTCACCAAATTCGCTAAAGATGTCGTTGACATGACCCTTGCGGCAAGGAGCAAGGAAGTGACCAAGACAGGTGCGAACGCCATCAATGGTGAGACCTACCTTTCCTCTGGTCAGGTATGTGATAAACTGGGCATTGCCAAATCGACCCTCTGGCTATGGCAGAAACGTGGCATCATTGCCCCTAAGAAAGTGGGCAGTCACAACCGCTATGCCCTGTCGGATATTGTACGGTTGTTGAACAATGGGCAGCTGGGTAACGTCCCCGTTAATTACCCATCTGGAAACACTGGCTGCAACGCTGATGAAACTGGCAAGGAGGACGAGACATGATACAGGACTTGAAACAGCAGAAAGGCCGTCCCCTTGACAGAGCCTACCTTATTGACGCTTTCGAGCTGTGCCGTATCAGCGCACGGGTTTATGCCAGATACCGCTGGCGGTATGCTGATTGGCTCACCCTGCGAATCGCCATGAACAAGTACAAGACTGTCTCTGACTTCCTTCACAGGGATGACGAGGACAAATCTCCCGATGCCGTATTTGGCAGACGGTGGGAACTTGTTGGAGAGCTGGTCAACAAATGTATGCCAGATTTGACCGACAAACAAGTGGCACGTCTTGGTGCCAAACTCTTGTGGATTGCCGAAAAAGATACTCCAGAGAAACTGGAGGCTGATTTACAGCGATGGCTACATGAGAGCAGGTAATGGTCTGGCAAGCAGCCCTCAGTCAGGAGGCGTAACAGTCTGCCGATGTCACAGCCACGACAGACCCTTACTACTTCTTCTCTTGACTGAAATAGCTCCACCTATCGGCACATGCCTGCGGCAAGAGCCTACAGGTGTAACAAGCCGAACAAAAGGGAAAAGGAAGTCAGCAGACTACCGCTTACCACCTTTCTCTTTTGACAGTCGGTTTTCCACCGACAGGGACTCTTCCAAGATTATGCCGACAGCCAGCGACTTTACAGCCGTGAAGCCCCAGTCAGTCGTGGTCGAATTACGACCAGTTATAGCAAGAGTTGCCCATGTCACACAAATGCGCTTCGCAGCATCCGTGCCGACAAGTGCCTCTTGCCACTACTCGCAGGCTCGCACTGGTTTTCCTAACCCTTTGTAGTTTACAACCGAAATGACAGATACCAACCCTAAAGAGAACCGTACCCGACGCATTCAGGTACGGCTGACAGAAGCAGAATACAAGACCGCCGACGGCATAGCCGAAAAGTGCGGACTGACCATGAGCCGCTATGTCCGAAAGGTCATCACAGGCCACCATCCCAAGGCGCGGATGACCCAGCGGGAGGCAGATGCAATCGCCGCCCTCAACGATGCCAGGGGCGAACTTGTGCATGTGAAGAATGCACTCAAAACCCGGAATCAGGAAGAGCGCAGGAGGCTCTTCCGCAGTGATGACTTCATGCGCTACTGGCTCCAGAAAGTGGATACTCTCATGGAGCGATGGAACAACATCATTGAAAGTCTGTCCAGATAAATGCCACTTTGTCTATGATAGCACAAGTACACACCATTTCACACGGAGCCGCCATGACAACCTATGCCATGGACAAGCTCGATGCCGAGACAGTGAAGTTAAATTTCCTGCCGGAAGACCTGTCACCGTCTGCCATCTGGGGACGGATGATGCTGCATATCAGAGAGACGGAAAGGCAGCGCAAGGGCAACAACGAGTTCAAGAAGTTTGCCATCCGCATAGAGCTGTCCCCTTCCAAGGAGGAGACAGAGGGCTGGACGATGGCCGACTGGCAGCAACTCGTCGATGAGTTCATCAACGAGTTTGACTCTCTCGACATGACCCCTTACCATGGCCGACCGAAGGATGCACATACCAATCTGGCGCATAGCCAGTATGTGGCATCGCTCCACGTCGATAGTGAATCAGGCATTCCACATCTGCATATCGTGGTGAACCGAGTGGATATGGACGGTCATGTGAACAACGACCACAAGATTCGTGAGCGTGGATGGATGGCCGCTGACATCATCAACCAACGCCGCAGATGGAAACTGCCAAAGGATATACGCGACCGACACAGACACCAGATAAACGATGCTTGCAAAGCTGCGCTCCGTGAGCTTGACAAGTTCTCTTGGGAGGGCTACTGCGACAAGATGAAGGACAAGGGTTATTCCGTCATGCTCCGCCATGACAAGCAGGGAAAGCTTGTGGGTTACACCGTCTGGATGGGCAACAGCCACTTTAAGGCTTCGGAACTTGGCGTAGCCCGTAACCTCACTGTGCCGAAGATAGAACACACCTGGCAGAAACTCCATCAGCATGATGGACAGCACATAGTGGCTCATTCTGGCACAGGACTGAAGCCTGATAGCCAGTTGTCCCGACCTATCAGTGCCACACCTGATGCCACTAAGCCGAAGTCTGTAGTGGAGCGTTATTCGGAACGGATGGCAGGGCAACAGCGGACAGCCGAACCGCCCCGATATATCAAAGACATACCATATAAGGACGGGAATTGTCACATTGATATTCCGCAGGCCATTCACGACCTGATAGACCGTGAGGTGTCCGTGCATCCAGACAACGAGACTGCCACACATGAGGATGTCGTGAAGGTCGCCATGCTCCTGTTTGCTGGCTATATCGACGCAGCCACCGCCATGAGCGAAAGCAGCGGCGGAGGTGGCAGCGCACCAGACAGCGGCTGGGGACGTGACAAGGACGATGACGAGGAGTGGGCACGCCGATGTGCGCAGATGGCAACACGCATGAGTACACCAAAACCGAAATACGGATATAAACGAGGACGTTAATATGGGACTGAGACAAAAACCTATACAGGAATACCGCCCAACGGAAGAACCGAAGGCGGTACCCACCGCCAATGCTGGCGAGAGCGCAGAACTGGAGGAAGTTCTGCAAGTGGCAGAAG
>CAMZFV010000045.1 GCA_947306175.1 uncultured Prevotellaceae bacterium | reverse complement strand
GGCCATAGGGGGCATCGACGATGAGCTTTTGGCCACCGTTGATGAATTCGCCGCTATACAAGTCATACCAGCCGCTCTGCTCGGGGAAGTAAACCTGGCGGTTGCGGGCTTTGTAATAGCCCACTGGGCATGCCATGAAGGCTGGGCCAAACATCCACTGGTCGAAGATATCAAGCACGTTCTCGTCGCTGGCAAAGTCCATCACAAGGGCACGCATGAGCGTGTAGTCCTTGAAATGGACCCAACCGGCCATAGAATAGAGGTAAGGCATCATGCGGTAGCGCAGCTTGTGGTAATAGACGATACTCTCATAGGCAGGATGGTCTTCGGGTGCGATGTTGAACACCTCGCGCAGGGGCCACTGGCCATGGGCACGGTATAGGGGGATGAAGCAGCCGAATTGGTTCCAACGTGTCTGGAGCTCGCGCCATTCGGTCAGGTCGCTGTTCTCATGGCCCGTTTGGTCAAACTCTTGCTGAGCGGCCACATAGCGGTTCTCGACACAGAATCCGCCCTGGTCGTTGCCCCAGAAGGGGATACCCGACATCGAGAAATTCAAGCCGGCAGTCATCTGCGCACGCATGTCCTCCCAGCGGGTGCCGATGTCGCCACTCCAGGTGGCAGTCGAGTAGCGCTGTTCGCCGGCAAAACCGCTGCGGGTCAGCAAAAATACTCGTTTGTTGTTGCCCGTGGCACGCTGGCCGTTATAGATAGCGTCAGCATTGACGATAGAGTAGGCGTTGAAATATTCGGTCGAGCTGCCCAATGCGGTGGGTCCGGACAGGGCCTTGCGATACCACATGGGTGTGCAGTCGCGCACGTTGGGCTCTGAGGCGTCCATCCACCAGGCGTCGATGGCATAGTTGTATTTCTTGTACAGGTTGTCGTTCATCTGTTTCCAGAACAGCTTGCGGGCACCTGCGTCATAGGCATCATAGAACGAACCGCGGAATCCCAGCCAGTCGTGGATGTCGTCAACGATGGCTTGCTTGTAAATCCAGCCTTTGGCATCAAGCGCCTTGTAATTGTCGACGGTCTCATAGAACTTGGGCCAAACGCTGATCATGAATCGGCCACCCATGGCGTGTACCGAGTCGAGCATGGCCTGCGGGTTGGGGAAGCGCGAGGCCTCAAAGGTGTGGTCGCCCCAGTTCTCCAGTTTCCAGTAATTCCAGTCCTGCACAATGTTGTCGATGGGGATGCGGCGGTTGCGGAACTCGGCAAGCGTCTGCTCGATGTCTTGCGAACTCTTGTAGCGCTCGCGGCTCTGCCAGAAGCCCAGCACCCACTTGGGATACAACGAAGCCTTGCCCGTGAGGGTGCGATAGCCCGAGATGATTTCGTCAAAGTTCTGACCGGCGATGAAGTAGTAGTCCATGTCGCGGCTCATCTCGCTCCACACGGTGAGTTGTTCACGTTCGGCGGCGTTGCGGGGTGCCGACACGCGCAGTCCGCAATAAGACACGTCGCCGTCGGGTTGCCACTCGATGCGCAGCTGCGTCTTTTTGCCTGAAGGCACCTGGGCGGTAAATTTCCATGCGTTGGGGTTCCATGCCGTGCGCCAGCGCTCGGGAACCACTTCCTCGCCGCCAATGTACACCTTGATGTAGCCGGCATAGTAGAGGATGAACTGGCGCAGCGTCTCGCTCACGCGTCCCTTGGGCTCGATGAAGCCTTCATAGACCACCGTCGCGCCGTTCAGGGCAAAGCCCTTCGGCAGGTTCTTGATGCCGCCGGGCTCGGTCAACTTGCCCAGTTCCGATCCTGCGGGCATGTCAAACTCAAAATAGAGGGAGTCCTCGCCGCGCACCAGGCGTTGGCCGTTCTTGTCGGTATAGGTGCCCGTCAGGCTGCCTTTCTTGCCGTGCTTGTCATAGAGGTTGAAGGCACGGTTGAGCTGCAGGTAGTCCTCGGGGTTGCCAAAGCGGCAATAGCTGTAGCTGTCCCACAGGATGCCGTAGCCGTTGGTGCTCAGCACCATGGGCACGCTCACCTTGGTATTATACTGGAACAGGTCCTCGTTCTTGCCCTTCATGTTGAGTTCGCCCGACTGGTGCTGTCCCAGGCCATAGAGCGCCTCATCTTGGTTCTCGAACTTGAGCGTCCAGGTCAAGCCCTTGCTCTGATCGTCGGTCAGGGTGCCGACGCCGATTTCGCGCTCGGGCACCTTGAATGGCTTGAACGATTTACCGCCCACGGCCTCAGTCGCCAGGACCTTGCCGTTTGCGTCAGTGAACTTGATGCGACCATCGGCCTTGTTGACGTTAGCCGTCACGTTCTTGGCCTTGACGCAATAGCTGTCGCCATTGTCGGTGACCGTGAACTTGGGCTTGGCCGTCTGCGGCACAATCATCAGGCTGGCCGGCTTGGTCGGCAGCTGTGCCTCGCAGGTGGCCTGCACGCGCACGATATTGTCGTTCACCACTTGCAGGCGTACCACGCGGGCGGCACCTGCCTGAGCATTCTCGATGTCGATTGTCACGAAGTTGCCTTCGGTCTTGACAGCGGCCTGTGCCACAATGGCATACAGCGCAAATGCCGTCATCAAAAACAGTTGTGCGGCTCTTTTCATTTTAAAATACACTAAATCGGACAAATTTACCATTAAATTTCGAGAAACCCAGCATATCAGAAGTTATTTATCTTTAATTTGGCCAAATACCAGCTTGGCACAAGCAGCATTGCGACAGCCCCTCGTGTTCGCAAAAATACTATGCCTAACTGCAATAATTACTGAAAACTGACCTCAGTTAAAGATATTTTTACTGATTTTGAAGCCGATTTTGAGCATTTATGGCTAATTGTGATCGCAGTAGTTAAGCACCAATACTCCTGTTGGTATTTACGGACAGTATGATTGAAGGAAGAGGTTTTTTTAGTAATTTTGCAGTGCTTAAAACTGGTATACTTCTAAATTAATTTTTGGTATACTTTAATGGTGTTTTTTACATTTTGCCTGTCGAAGACAATATAAGAAAAAGACGGCAGCTGTTTTCTGTTTTTCCTGGCCATCGTTGGCAAAGCATTACTAGAATCATTCATTTTGCAGCCCATTCGGGAAAATATTTGTATCTCACTCGCTGCCATTGACATAATTATTATATATTTGTACCAAAATATTACTGAATTATGAAACAAGTGTTAACATTCGCCATTGCAGCCTTGACGGCCATCACGTTGACAGCCCAGAGCGAAAGCATCCGAATCAATCAAGTTGCATTTTATCCGCAACAGTCCAAAATCGCAGTCATCGAGGGCTCTAAAGCCAAAAAGATGACCATCAAAAACACGGCAGACGGCAAACGTGTGGGCAAAGCCAAGGCCTTGAGGACCAACACCTCGCCGTGGTCGAACAAGAAACGCACCATCGTCGAAATCACGGGTATTACCGCCCCCGGCACCTATGAGCTGAGCGTCAATGGCCAAAAGACCCGCTTTGACGTGCAGCCTCACGCATTGAACAACATAGCTCGTGCTGCGTTAAAGGCCTTCTACCTCAACCGCTCGGGCATCGCCATCGACGGCAAATATGCCGGTGTTTATGCCCGTCCCTTAGGACATCCCGACACACAGGTCATGATTCATCCATCGGCAGTTTCGCCTGGCCGACCTGCAGGCACCATCATATCCTCGCCGCTGGGCTGGTATGATGCCGGCGACTACAACAAGTATATCGTCAACTCATCCTATTCGGTGGGACTGATGCTCATGGCCTATGAGCAGAACAAAGAGTATTTCAATCGTCTCAACGCCGACATTCCCGAGAGCGGCAACAGCACTGCAGACCTGCTTGACGAGCTCATGTTTAATCTCAAGTGGATGATCACCATGCAGGATCCCTATGACGGAGGCGTTTACCACAAATTGACGACTCCCAATTTCGAGGCTTTTGTCATGCCCACCGATTGCCACCAACAGCGCTATGTGGTGCAAAAGAGTGTGACCGCCAGCTATGACTTTGCTGCTGTAATGGCACTTGCCGCACGCATCTACAAGGGCAACAAAGACTATCCTGCATTTGCCGAGCAGGCCCAAAAAGCCGCTTTGGCCGCCTATCACTGGGCCGAGCTCAATCCTGAGGCCATCTATGACCAAGACAAGATGAACAAGGAGTTTGACCCAGATGTGACCACAGGCACCTACGGCGACAACGATGCCAGCGACGAACATTTGTGGGCTGCTACCGAGCTGTTCCTGCTCACGGGCGACGAGTTCTTCCTTAAAGCCGCCCAGCCTTTGCGTGAGCGCGGATTCTCACAACCCGGTTGGGGAAATGTCACTGGACTTGCCATGTATTCATGGATTACCTGCGGCGACGACAAAACCGGCATGCATGACCTCATGCTCAACAAGTTGTTGGGCTTCTGCGACTATCAGCTGTCGACCCTGAAGGCCTCGTCGTTCAATACCCCCGCCGGTAATCATGCCAATGACTACGGTTGGGGTTGCCTGTCCGAGTGCTTCTGCACCAGTGGTCTTGCCCACCTGTACTGCTACCGTGCCACGGGCGACAAGAAATATCTTGAAGCAGCCCTCCAGAATGCCGATTATGTTTTAGGCCGTAATGCCACCGGATACTGCTATGTGACCGGTTATGGCCACAAGCCCCCCAAGAACATCCACCATCGCATTTCGTCGGCCGACGGCATTGATGCCCCCATGCCCGGCCTGCTCGCCGGTGGCCCCAATCCTGGCCAACAGGACAACGGCGACGGCAGTCTGCCTTACCCGTCCAAGCAACCCGATGAGTCCTACATCGACGCTACAGGCTCCTATGCCAGCAACGAAATTGCCATCAACTGGAATGCCTCGTTGGTATCGCTTCTGGGCTGGATTGATGCCGAGATGAAATAACCCACCGATTAAAGTAAAAAACATCGTCCGGTAAAAACGCATTGGTGTAGAAGCTGCATGTATGTAGGACCACGCCAAGGCAAGGCCCTACTACCTGAGCTCTAACTTGGATGATGTGTAAATAGTAATTGAAAAGAATACCACCATAATAAACGAAAAGTATACCATGCGGATCAATGTGTTTGCGTTATTATAGCCGTTTTAATGAGTGCTGTGAAACGTATGAAAAGAAAATTTACTTGCCTGCGCTTTTCGCCAAATACCCACAAGGATGTGGACACGATGACATCTTCTTGTTTTGTGGAATAGTGAAGCCCCGCTAGCCGGAAATACCGGGTGGCGGGGCTTCGGTTTGGAAGCGTGATCCTGTTGGTACTTGCGAACAGTATTTAAAGAGTCGTAAAGAGTCGTTAAAGGATTGTGATTTAGCAATTTATGAGATATGACCATCCCATAATAACTGTCGAAACCCCTGTTTTACCACAAAAGGGGAGTACATTGTACCCCCCAAAAAACACTGTATATAAGTGGCAATTAGTGATACAATATGATACAACCCAACATCTTTAGATAGTATCTTGTCGTATCATAACATATCATATCATCCCATAACTATTGAACCGCGCCGAGAGTCCAAAAGGAACTCCCGGCTTATCTTTTGACTTCAAAAAACGTAATTTCGGTAAAACAAGCACAATTATCCGTAAAATGGTCACAAACCCACTCACGGATTGTCACTTATTTTGCATTCGATAAAGCATATAATTGGACTAAAAAAGAACAGAATGAAGACATTCACCAAAATACTGATACTTATGTTCGCAATGTTTACGGGCAGTTGCAGCGATGACAGCAACGATGCCATGGCTCAAGCAACTTTGCCAGGAAAAATGTACATTACCATCGATGGCGTTTCACAACCCGCAACACTCTACGACAATGTTGCCACAAGAGCGCTTGTGGCCCATCTGCAGGAAACTCCAGTGAGTGTGTCACTCAACTCAAGCGGTGGATTTGAGATATGGGGCGCACTGGGTTTCTCATTGCCCGCGAGCAACGAGCAGATTACAGCGCAGCCCGGTGATGTGATTCTCTATAACGGCAGTAACATCTGCCTGTTCTACGGCACCAATTCCTGGAGCTACACACGTCTGGGGCACATTGACGGGCTTTCAGAGAACGAGCTGCGGTCATTCTTAAAGGCTGGCGAGAGTGACATCAGCGTCACGTTGTCACTTGAGCCTATCAACTCAGGCCTATACCAAGTTAGGGCGGATGACATTCACAATGACACATATTATAACTTGAATGGCCAAAAGGTTGACAACCCTTCTCATGGCATCTATATCAAGAACGGTAATAAAGTAAAACTATAAGACAATGAAGAGAGTTAAACTAGCCGCCATGCTCGTGGAGCTCCTGCTCACGGCATGCAACCAGAACCAACAAAATGGCAAAAGTATGACAACGACACTGCAATTAACTCAGGAATGGGACAAGACGTTCCCCAAGAGTGACAAGGTGGACCACAAGAAGGTCACGTTCAATAACCGTTTCGGCATTGAACTGGCTGCTGACATGTACGTTCCGAAGGATGCAAATGGCAAACTTGCAGCCATCGCTGTGAGCGGTCCTTTCGGAGCTGTGAAGGAACAGTCGAGTGGGCTTTATGCCCAGATGATGGCTGAGCGAGGCTTCTTGACCATCGCTTTCGATCCCAGCTATACCGGAGAGAGCGGAGGTGAACCCCGCTATGTGTCATCACCCGACATCAACACCGAGGACTTCATGGCCGCCGTTGATTATCTCTCCATGCTGGAGAACGTCGATCCTGGGCGCATCGGTGTAATCGGCATCTGCGGCTGGGGAGGCATCGCCCTCAACGCCGCAGCCCTCGACCCACGTATTAAGGCCACCGTGGCAACGACGATGTACGATATGAGTCGTGTGTCGCAAAACGGCTATCACGATGATGGCGACAGTAAAGAGGCTCGCAACGAGATGCGCAAAGCATTGGCCGAGCAGCGTTTGACGGACTACCGTAACGGTTCCTACGAGCGTGCAGGTGGAGTGGTGGAAGACACGACCAATACGCCGTGGTTTGTTCAGCAGTATCATGCGTACTACAAGACCCCGCGCGGCTACCATAAACGCAGCCTCAACTCCAACGAGGGCTGGAACAAGACATCCATCCTGCCGTGGCTCAATGCTGGTTTCCTCAAGTTCACGGATGAGATTGACAATGCCGTCATGATTCTGCACGGCGAGAAGGCTCACAGCCGCTATTTTGGCATTACGGCGTATGAGAACATGACCGGCGCGAAGGTCGAGCTGCAAGGTCAGGACGCGAATCTGCAACCGCTCAATGCACCGCTTGCCGATCCGTTCATCCTTAACCGCGGCAACAAACAACTCTACATCGTCCCTGGTGCCACTCATTGCGACCTCTACGATGGTGGTGATGAAAACTTCATCCCCTTTGACAAACTGGAAGCATTCTTCAAAGACAACCTCAAATAAGATGAAGAAAGTAATTATTATCTCCACCAGCCTGCGTCCAGGCTCAAACAGCCATGCAATGGCAGAACAATTCGCTGAAGGAGCCAGGACTGCAGGACATGCAGTCGAACTCATCTCTCTGCGGGGAAAAGAAATCAAGTTCTGTGTCGGCTGCCTGTCGTGCCAGAAGACGGGCTCATGTGTTTTCAAGGATGACGTGCCCGCCATCATGGACAGCGTGCTCAATGCCGATGTGGTGTGCTGGGCAACACCCATCTATTATTACGAGATGAGTGGACAGATGAAGACGCTCATCGACCGCATGAACGCGATGTACCCCAAGGATTACCGCTTTCGTGACATCTACCTGCTGACAACTGCCGCCGAGGATGAGGATTCCACCCCGAAGCGTGCCGAGGTCGGGTTGCATGGCTGGATTGACTGTTATGAGAACTCCAAGCTGAAGGCGCACCTGTTCTGCGGTGGCGTGAATGGCGTCCGCGAGATTGAAGGAAACTCCAAACTGCAAGAGGCTTTCGAATTGGGGATAAACATATAGTTTGATGTTGTTTACTCTTTAAAACTCTGTTAAAATGAAACGAACAGTCTTATCCACCCTGATGGCACTTTTTGCAGTGACTCAGCTAATGTCTACGGACATGAAAATCAACGTCATTATTGGCGGCGCTACCTTTACCGCTACTATCGATGATACTGAGACAGGACGGGCTTTCCATGCCTTGCTGCCGCTGACAATTAATATGAATGAGCTCAACGGTAATGAGAAGTATTACTACCTTGACACATCACTGCCGACTGCATCCTATCGCCCAGGCACAATCAATGCTGGTGATATCATGCTATATGGTTCGTCGTGCGTCGTTCTCTTTTACGAGACATTTTCAAGCAATTATAGCTACACGAGAATCGGTGCAGTAGATAATCCTGACTGCCTGGCCCAAGTGCTGGGCGGCGGCAATGTCACTGTAAGGTTTGAAGTGTCTGGTTTGTCTGAAACACGTGGCGACGTGAACTTGGACGGCAACGTAAACATCAGCGATGTGACCGCCCTGATTGATTACTTGCTGAGCGGCAATTGGCACTGATGATGTAGAGATATACCGCGCTACATCTGTTCCGTTATTAACGAAAATAATGAAAACAAGATGATTATCAAATAAACCGCCTTTGTTTCACGTTAAATAATAGCGATGATGTTCAAACTCGACAATATTGACCAGTATAACCACGCCTTGGGCATTGAGACTGTCCATCCGCTGGTGACGGTGTGCAACTTGAAGGATGTGCCCAACCGTGAGCTTATTGACAATGAGACCACATGGGAGTATGGCGTGTATGCCCTGTACTTGAAGAATACCCGCAGTTGCCTACTATCTTACGGCCACAAGGAATATGACTACAGTGACGGGACAGTGACGAGCTTTGCCCCGATGCAGACGGTGACTGCCACACCCATTCCAAGCATGGACCACGACGTGGTGGCGTTGCTGTTCCATCCTGACCTGATTCGCGGCACCTCGCTAGCCAAAGGAATGGCCGATTACCGCTTCTTCCAGTATTCGTCGAATGAGGCACTGCACATGTCGGAGCGCGAGCGGGGCATCTACCTCGATTGCATTGACAAAATCAAGGAGGAAACCAACCGCCCCATTGACAAGTTCAGCCGCAAGCTCATCTGCCGCAATATCGAGTTGCTGCTCGACTACTGCCTGCGTTTCTATGACCGCCAGTTCATCACACGCGAGTTGGAAAACAGCAGCGTGATGGCGACATTCGAACAGGCACTCAATGACTATTTCCACAACAAGGAGTCAATTTTTATGAGCGGACTGCCCTCGGTCAAGATATTTGCCGACAAGTGCTGCCTGTCGCCCAACTATTTCGGTGACCTCGTAAAAAAGGAGACCGGGAAAACGCCAATGGAGTTCATCCAGCAGAAGATTATCGACATTGCCAAGGAAGATCTGCACTCAACTGATGACACCATTGCGGAAGTGGCATACCGTCTGGGTTTCCAGAGCAGCCAGCACTTCAATCGCTACTTCAAGCGGTGCACAGGCATGACACCGACCGAATACCGCAAATACAGCCGCCAGTCGGCATGATCACCCGCAAGGACATGGACACAGGCGACATCTTCTTCGACAAAGTATCTTTTTATGGAACAGTGAAGCCCCGATAGCCGGAAATACCGGGAAACGGGGCTTCGGTTTGGAAGCGTGATCCTGCTGGGATTCGAACCCAGGGCCCACAGCTTAGAAGGCTGTTGCTCTATCCAGCTGAGCTACAGGACCTAACGTGTCCATTTTCCTCCAAAAACGTTTAATAAATCCATAAAAAAGCGGAGAGAAAGGGATTCGAACCCCTGGAGGTAGTTAGCCTCAACGGTTTTCAAGACCGCCGCAATCGACCACTCTGCCATCTCTCCGAAAGTGAATCTGCTGGTCAAACTCACTCATTTGGGGTGCAAAGGTACTGCCAAGTTTCGTTATGTGCAAGTTTTTGAGCTGATTTTTCTTTTTTGTGCGTCAAAATAAACTTAAAATCAAGTAGTCTTGTGATTCTATCTTGACGGGATAGAGGGCCGATGAACGGTGCCCGATCACCCAAAGAATCTCACCGTCGGCTTCAAGCAGCCAGACGGCATGCCTCTCGGCATGGTCAAGCCTATGGTCATTGAAGAGATCACTTACGAGTTTGGAACCCTTCATGCCAAATGGCTTGATGCGGTCGCCTCGTCGCCAATGCCTCAGCACAACATGCTGGCAGTCTAATAGTTGTGTATTGAATGCCACTTTGCGCTTTCCGTCACACATCAGTGGTGTGAAGGGCATGTTTCCGTATGAAATGTTGAGATTGATGGGTGTGGCTAATCCGTTCTTCAGGTCAACGGGAATCTCTACCTCTTGTGGCTGGCTGATTGCCTCAATATCAAGTGAATGGCGGTTAACGACGAGCAGATGTCCTTTGGCGGGAAATACCCGTCCAATGTTTCCTTGCCGTGCTGAATTGACGGCTTGGGCGCATTGCTCGGTGTTGAAGCCCAGATGACGAATGCGATGGTAGAGCAGGGTGGAGGCAAGAGGCTGATTGATTAGCGTGTTGATATTAAAGTGATGTTCATCGGGAAGGGCTTTTTCAATCAGTTCCATGAGTAGGACGTGGTCGTCGGCGACGTTGCTCATTGTGTCAAGGATTCGCTCCTTGGCTTGCGGGAATTGTTGCTCAAAGACTGGTAACACGATGTTGCGCAGGCGGTTGCGCCGGTAGTCGTTTTGGGCATTAGTGCTGTCGGTCACGTAGTTCTGTCCTATGGAATTGAGGAAGTCAAGGATGTCACTACGGGTCACATTCAACAACGGGCGCCAGATGTTGCCGTTCTTGCGTTGCATACCAGCAAGCCCTTTCACGCCAGTGCCGCGCATCAGGTTCAAGAAAAAAGTTTCTATCTGGTCGTCTGCATGATGGGCAACGGCAATGAGGATGCAATCCTGCTGTTGCCGTTCCTGCTCGAACCAATCATATCGCAATTCGCGGCATGCCATCTCAACCGAGCCTCCATGTGCATGCTGCCAAGCTGCCACGTCAAAGTCCTTGACCGTTAAGGGAACGTTAAGCCGTTGGCACAGGTTGCGCACGAATCGCTCGTCGCGCATGGACTCCTCACCACGCAGGTGGAAATTGCAGTGAGCTGCACGGCAGTCGCATCCAGCCTGGAGAAGAACGTGCAGCAATGCCACTGAGTCGGCTCCGCCGCTCAGTGCCACAAGTACCCGCTGGCCTTTGATAGTTAGGGCCTCTTCGGCAGTCAAGACGCTATTTGCGAATTCCTCTTGATTCATAGTTGCAAAGGTAGTGTTTTTTCAAAACTTAATTGTACCTTTGCGCCATAATTCTCATGGGACAATCCAAGAAAGGACATAGCGACTTTTGGTATCATGTGGCAGCGTTCGCCATGATTCTGGTGTGGGGCATTTCCTTCCTCAACACCCGTGTGCTGCTTGATGCCGGGTTGACGCCTACCGAGATTTTTGTGGCTCGGTTCACCATTGCCTATCTGTCGCTGCTGGTTGTCTCCCGTTTCAAAGTGCGCTACACCGGGTGGCGTGACGAGCTACTTTTTGTCGTGTGCGGCATTGCAGGCGGCTCGGCTTACTTCATTGCCGAGAACACGGCATTGGAGTTAACGCTTATCAGTGACGTTGCTGTCCTGGTAAGCATAGCACCGTTGACGACGGCATTGATGGGGGCGATATTCTATCGTGACGAACGCATCACCTTGTTAACGTGCGTCGGCATGGTGATAGCCTTTATTGGGTCGGTGATGTTGGCACTGAAAGACGGGTTTGTGTGGGGTGACAGCATTCTTGGTGACCTGTTGGCGATGTTGGCTGCATTTGTTTGGGCATTCTATTCGATGGCTCTCAAGCGGCTGAACCGCACTTACACGACGCTGTTTATCACGCGCAAATTATTCTTCTATGGTGTGTTGTCTGCCTTGCCTCTGCTGGCGCTTGAGGACAATCATTTGGAGTGGCAAATGTTGAAACAGCCCGAGGTGTGGGGCAACCTGCTTTATTTGGGTTTGATTTGCTCAATGGCAGCCTACTTCATCTGGGGCATCACGGTAAAACGCATCGGTGCGGTCCGTGCCAGCAATTATTTCTATTTGAGTCCCATTATTTCGATGATTGCCGCCGCCATTTGGTTTGGCGAGCGCACTAATGCGGTAGCCTATATCGGTTGTGTGCTGATTCTCGCCGGTGTCATTATGGCTGAGAAATACAAGCGGAAGCCTGTCGATTATTGATGAGGTCTTTTTTCATCCACCGTTTGGTTGACAACCAGATGAGATAGACCGTACCCCTGAAGCACAACTCAATTGCCATGGCCATCCAAACACCGTAGAGTCCCATACTGCGGACAAACAACGCTGAAAGGCCAAGTCTCACAATCCACATACTCACCAAGTTGATGCCGCAAGGCGCCAAGGTGTAACCAGCACCCACAAACACGCCATAGCCGATGATGGCAGCAGCAAATAAGGGTTCGGCCCATGCTTCAACCCGCAGGCAGCGGGCACCCAACTCCACAACCTCAGGAACGGGCGACATGATGCCCATCAGTTGAGGGGCAAATACATACATGAGCACTGCCAACAAACCCATGATGGTCATACCCGACAAAACCGTGATCCAAGCAAAACTGCGCGTTAGGCGCTTGCGTCCTGCTCCCAGACTCTGGCCAATGAGCGTGGTGGCTGCATCTGAGATGCCGTAGCCCGACATATAGCACAGGCTCTCGGCTGTGATCCCGAAGGAGTTGGCGGCGAGGGCGATGCTGCCCAGTGGAGCGACAATGCCGGTGATGACGATTGAGGCGCTGCACATCATGATATGTTGCAGTCCCATCGGTGTAGAGATGCCGATGGATTTCTTGAATGTGTTCCACGTTGGCTTGAAAGAGCCTCTATCGAGCGTGAGCCTAAGCTCATTGGAGCGGAATACGAGATAATAGGCCATGAGTAGGGAAATCACCAGTCCCGCACTTGCTGTGCCCAATGCCGCGCCCATGACGCCTAGCCCTGCGCCTGGAATTGTCAACGTGTGACCCATGATGGCGATTTCGCGGGTGGGGAAAATAAGCAGGAAGTTGAAAATCACATCCAGTACGCACATCAGGATGTTAAGGATGCTGGGAATGCGCATATTGCCGCTGCTGCGAAGCATGGAACTGGCTACAATGTCGGTCATGAAGAACGGGACAAAGAGCATGAAGGTGCCAAAGTAGATGGTGGCATTGTGCCTGATGTGTGGTTCAGCACCCAGCCAAACGGGCAATGGCTTGCATAACACTAATCCCAAACCCGCAAGCAATAAACTGAATAGCAGGCATACCACGATGGCCTGGCGTACGACTTGACGGGCATCGGCATTGCGTTTGGCTCCCAGCAGGTGAGCCACCTGCACGGCATACCCCGCAGCGAAGGCGCTCAATACACCCTCAAAAAGCCAGGATGTCGTACCCATCAATCCTACAGATGCAGAGTCGTCGGCTCCCAATTGTCCCACCATGGCTGCATCGATGAATTGCATTACCATGGCAGAGGCGTTAGCCAAAACGGCTGGCAGGCTCAATGCGCAAGTCAGCTGGAACTGCTGGCGTAAAGACAGCGGCTGCTTCTCACGAATGAGCCTCAACAAAACGTCTTTGCCCGATTGGCCTGTCATGTGTCCCTATTATATTATATAATGTGTATTCAGTGTAACCAAAAAGATGTCCCACCTATATGAAGTGAGACATCTTTGTTAAGGCTCTTATGAAAAGAGATTACTTGCGGTGGATGGTCACGGCGCGGTCGAGTGAAGCAGCCTTGGGACCATAGTTGGTCAGCTCACCATTGTTGATCTCAGTTTCAAGACGGCTCTCAGCAACACCCTTGTTAACGAGCTCTTTCTTCACGGTAGCTACACGACCCTTACGCAGGCGAACGTTGATCTGATCGTTGCCAGTGTAGTTGTCGGCCCAACCGGTGAGCAAGTAGTTGCGATTCTCGTTCTTCATCACCTCTGAAACAGCGTCGAGCACGTTGCGCTGAACGCCCAGAACATCGGTGCGGTTGATGGGGAAGTAAATGGTTGCCAAGGGAGCCTCAGCGGCGGGGATACCATTCTCGCTGATCTCGGCGGGTTTCTTCTCCAAGCACTTGCGCAGCTGATCCTCGAGGTCAGCAATCTTGCGGTTAGCGTCGTTCAGGTTAGCAACCAGAGCATCGCCTTCAGCATCGGTGTACCTCCACTCGGGGCAAACGGCGGTAACGGGAGCGTTCCACTCGCTCTTGCCCAGCTTATAGGTCAGACCCACGAGGAGACCGGGATACTCATTCCAAGTCCTGTAACCCATACCAGCACCGTCAATGTGCTCCTGCATGAAGTCAAAGCGAATATCGATGTTCAAGTCGAACTTCTTGGTAATAGCAAAGCTATTGAGCAAACCGGTTTGAATGCTGTAGTTACGGCTGTGGTCGGGGTCATCATTAGCACCATATTTCCAAGGACCATCCGAAATGGGACGGGCACCGTCACGTGCATATACCCAGTTGGCAGTCACACCCACGTAGTAAATCAAATTGTAGAAGCGATAGGGCTTGTAGCCGGCCAGCCAGTTGGACACGTTGAACAGAACGTCACCAACAACACCTATGTCATTGAAGTGCTGGAAAACAAAGCCAGGATCCTTGGCCTGAATGTCACCACGATAACCTAATGCGGCATAGTTACCAGTCCATGCAGCACCCTTCAACTGTTCGAAGTCAGCACCAGCGCGCAAACCCAGCAGCGGAGAGAACCACTTACCGATGAACAGGTCGGCCTTTGCGCCGAGGCGCTTGCCGAAACTCAGGTGCTTGTCGTAGGATGACATGATTATACCCACACCACCGTCGGCCTGGATAAACCAGTTGTCTCTCATGCGGTTAAACAGGTAACCTTGTGACGGATCCTCTACATAAGTTACCTCTTGTGCAGTCATCATGGTGGGAACCAGATATGAAACACAAAGAAGAACTAATAAAGCAATCTTTTTCATAAAATCAATTCTTTTTATTTTGTTAAACTTTTTGTCAATTTCAGTAGTTCTTGGCAGAACTGTTGGCTTGTTTTATCCTGCAAAAGTAAGCTTTTTTTTGTTTACAATAAAATGTTTTGCAAAAAAGTTTCAATTTTGTTGAAAAAATTATGCCAAAGAGCATAAAATGCGGGTCGCAACCTGTTCTGGAGTGAATCCGAACTTCTCATCAAGTACCTTATAGGGCGCTGATGCACCAAAATGGTCGAGGCCAAAGATGGTTCCTGTCGGTACCAGGCGGCGCAAAGTGCTGGGCAAGCCGGATGTGAGACCAAAGGCGGGAACGTCGGCAGGGATGACCTGATTGCGGTATTCGTTGTCTTGATTAAGGAAGAGGCCGATTGATGGAACGGAAACAATTTGGGCCTTTACGCCTTTCTCCTTAATAATTTCATTGGCGGCAACCAAGGTGGCCACTTCCGAGCCGTTACCCACAAGCACGATGTCGGGTTTGTCTTGCTTGATGACGATGTAGCCACCACGTTCGGCTCCCAAGGCGTCGGCATAGCGGTTGCCTGATGCTGAGGGCAAATCTTCTATGTTCTGACGTGACAGGATGAGTGCGGTGGGGGTAAGGTTGTTTTCTATCGCCATCTTCCATGCCACAGAAGTCTCGGCAGCATCGGCGGGACGTAGCACGAGCATACTGTTGCGGCCATGATGGTTCTGCAATTCCTCCATGAGGCGGATTTGTGCTTCCTGTTCGACAGGCTCGTGGGTGGGTCCGTCTTCGCCAACGCGGAAGGCATCATGTGTCCAGATGAATTTGACGGGCAGTTCCATGAGAGCCGACAGGCGTGCCGCCGGCTTGATGTAGTCGCTGAATACGAAGAATGTACCACAAGCGGCAATTACACCACCATGCAAGGCGATACCATTAATTATAGCTGCCATGGCGAGTTCCGAGACGCCTGCATGCAGGAATGCTCCGGTGAAATCGTGCCTCTTGAAGGCACCACACACCTTAAGGAAACCGTCCGTCTTGTCGCTATTGGCCAAATCGGCTGATGAAACGATCATATTTTCAACGTCTTTGGCGAGCGTTGCCAGTACATTGGCTGATGCCGCACGGGTTGCAATGCCGGGTTTATGCTCGATAGCAGCATAATCCACTTGAGGAGCCTTGCCATCAATAAAGTCTTGGAGTCGTTGCATGGCTTCGGGGTTCTGTTGAGCCCATGCATCGATGTCGCGTTTGCGTTGGGCGACGATTTCTCGCTGCTCTTGTGCACGTTGGGCATACAGCTCTGCCACTTCGGGGAATACTGCCCACGGGTTTTCGGGGTTGCCGCCCAAGTGCTCAATCGTCTTGGCATAGTCTGCACCCGACTTGCTCAACGGGTTACCGTGTGTGCTGCATTTGCCCTCAAAGTTCTCTCCCTCGGCGGTCACGGCGCCACGGCCCATGATCGTGTGTCCGATGATGATAGTGGGACGCTCGGTCTCTGCTAAGGCTTTGTCAAGTGCTTCGGCAAGAGCGTTCGGATCAGTACCGTCACACTCGATAACGTTCCAATTCCATGCACGGTACTTCATGGCAGTGTCTTCGTTGCTAACTGCATTACAGTCGGTCGAGAGTTGTACTGTATTGCTGTCATAGAACATGATTAGATTGTTCAGTCCCAGATAGCCGGCAATACGGGCAGCCTCTTGGGAAATGCCCTCCTGTACACCACCGTCACTGATAAACGCATAGGTCTTGTGAGCAAATACCTCGCTATAGTGTGTGGCGATGAAACGTTCGGCAATGGCGCATCCAACCGCCATGACATGGCCTTGGCCAAGAGGTCCGGAAGTGTTTTCCACACCATGCTCCACATCCAGCTCGGGGTGGCCAGGTGTGATGCTTCCCCATGAGCGGAAGGCCTTGATATCATCGGTTGAATAATAGCCAGCAAGGTGCAAAACGCTATAGAGCATGGGTGACATGTGACCTGGATCCAGGAAGAAACGATCGCGGGCGAACCATCTGGGATTGTCAGGATTTGCCACTAAGTATTTTGAAAACAATACATTGACAAAGTCGGCACCTCCCATGGCGCCTCCAGGATGTCCGGACTTGGCTTGTTCAACCATTGAAGCGGCAAGAATGCGGATGTTGTCTGCCGCGCGAGTCATCAATTTCGAGTCTATCATATCTATAGAGGTTTTAAATTATTTTCCAATCTACAAAAATACTCAAAAAAATGGAAAATGGTGGCATATCTGAAGATGAAATTATTAACAAAAAAAAGAAAAGTGGCTACTCTAAATTGGAGTAGCCACATATAAGATATTGATTATCAGTCAATAAGTATTACTCAGCCTTTTTGTTAGGACGACTGAAAATCACTGCATACAGGAAGATGTAGACTGCACATGCCACGGGAATCCAATAGCTCGACAGGATGCTCACCTTATCGGCTACAACGGCCTGCAAAGCAACCATCACGGCACAACCGAAAACCATCGTCATGAAAATGCCACTTGCGGCTGCAGTATATTTGCCCAGACCTTCAACGGCCATGTTGAAGATGCCGCCCCACATGACGGAGGTGCAAAGACCCACGAGGATGAAGGCGAAAACACCAACAGGAACAGGCGTCCAGATCACACTCAGATTTCCCCAATCAATACCGGGTACACTCACCTTGATGTCGGTGGGTGCAAACATGCCGAACAACAGAAGAATGACAGCCGCGGCAGCAACAACCGAGACCATGGTGCGGCTGCTCACCTTGCCACCGATAGCACCGCCAATCGTACGGCCAATGAACATCATCAGCCAATAAACTGACGCAATGAGTGCGGCAACTCCTGCAGTGACACCGATTTCGGGTGTCTGAAGGTAGGAGATCATGTAAGTGGGAGTGCCCACCTCAACACTCATGTACAGGAAGATGGCAAGAGCACCTAAAGCAAAGTGGCGGAATTTGAGCGCTCCGGAAATAAGGCTCATTTCCATCGGGGCCTGTTCGGGCTCCTCAATCGTGGTGAATAACAAAACGACAAATGCTACAAGGAAAATACCCAAAGCAATGAACATCGCAGGAGTTGCGTCGGCAATCACAGTGTCCTTGGTGACTTCACCGATAAGAGCGCCCATCAGGATATATACTGCAACAGCTGCTGCCGAGTTGAAAGCGCCACCAATCTGGATAAGTTGGTTGCCGGTCTTACCGCCACCGCCCAAAACGTTAAGCAGGGGATTGACTACGGCATTGAGCATACACATGCACATACCGCTGATAAAGGCACCGAGTAGGTAGATCCAGTAAGCACTGCTACCGCCAATCTGACCGCTCACGTATTCGATGACTAGACCGATGATGCCCACGATGAGCGCAGCAAGAGCGGTCTTCTTGTAACCCATCTTGGTGATGAGCATACCGCTGGGAATACCCATCAGCAGGTAGGCAATAAAGTTAGCGTAGTTACCAATTTGTCCGGCTGTTTCAGATGCGCCGAACTGGTTCTTCACGATTGTTGCCATGGGTGAGCACAGGTTGGTCACGAAGGCAATCATCGCAAACAGAGCGATCATCATGATAATCGCTGCCCATTGTTTAGATTTTTGAGCCATTTCTACAGTCTTTTTATAGTGTTAATAAATTGAGTTTTCTTCAAAAATTTGTCAAAATTACACATTTATAGCAAAACAAACAACAAATCGACAAAAAATGTCGGTTTGTTGTGTCGATAGCGTTATTTTTTGGCCGAAATCAATACTTGCGTGGTCCAAAAATGGCGGTGCCGATGCGTACCAGGGTCGCACCGTATTTGACAGCCACCCGCCAGTCATCGCTCATGCCCATGCTCAATTCGTTAAAGTACTCGCTTTCGTCGAAGCAGCCGTCCTTTAATGTGATATAAGTGCGTCTCACCAGGTCAAATTCCTGGGCCACTTGTTCCATGTCATCGGTCAGTGAGGCCATGGCCATCACACCGCATACGTGGACGTGCGGAAGGTTTTCGGTGAGTTGTCCTGCTTCGCCCGCTTCGAGCACCTCCTCAATGCTGAATCCGCTTTTGGTTTCTTCTTGTGCCACATGGAGTTGCAGCAGCACATCAACAATGCGGTCGATGCGTGCCGCTTCTTTTTCGATGAGTCTGAGCAATTCCACGCTGTCGACGCTCTCGATGACAGTCACGTGTGGCATGATGGCACGTACTTTATTCTTCTGCAGGTGTCCGATGAAGTGCCAACGGATGTCCTTGGGCAGTAAAGGTGCTTTAGCGACAAGTTCTTGGGCGCGGTTTTCGCCGAAGAGACGTTGTCCGGCCTCATAAGCAGCGCTTAGTTCTTCAACAGGATGGAATTTCGATACTGCAACAAGCCGCACGCCTTGGGGGAGTAGTGCAGTGACATGTCTGAGATTCTCCTTGATGCTTGGCATGACAAAGTGTTGTTGGTTATTTGTTTTGAGCCTTTTGGCGTGCTTCTCTGTCAGCTCGGGTCTCGTCAAGATCCACTGGGAAAACGTCCATGAGCGGAGTTTCGGTGATCGAGGCAATCTCAAAGTCGGCCATGGTGTCGTTCATTCCCTCCATGAAAGTGGTCAAGGCGCCCTTGAAATCGCTTGCCTGCACCAGTTGATAGCTGGCGGTGCGCTTCTCGACCGCGGTTTTCTCATCAATTGTGATAAAATTGGTCTTGACCTTGTACCAACGATCGCCCCCCTCATTATAAAAAATGTCACTCAAGTTGACACGTTTAACTGCATCCACTTTAAAATCTCCGCTGATGTAGGGTTGCATTTTGTCGGTAATGCGGGCTTCTGCCTCAGTAAATGACAGTGCATCAACCAAATAAGGCTCTGAAACGGTTTTCATAACCCCGTTTTCCATCATGCGGTCATATTTGACTTTGCATTCAAACCACTGTGACATAATTATTTGAATTTATATTTATAAAGTAATTGTTCGGATTTTGTGTTTACATTAATGTTCTTCTTGAAATTCGCTCCTCCATTGCTTGGTTGATAAGCTGTTGCCGAGCTGAATAATACTCCCTGACGAAACGGTTCATCACGACATCAACGGGTTCGATTTCGCGGCCTTTGAGCAAGCAAGTGGCTTGGCCAATTTCCAGTTCTCCGTTCTCTACATCGCCGTCGAAGATACCCGTTTTTGTTTTGCCGATGCCGATCAGTTCAAGCAGTTCCTCCTCGGTGGCACCACGGTTCTCAGCTTCTTGAACAGCGGTCTGAAATCCGTTTTTCACCAGTCGAGTGGGTGAAAGCTTCCTGAAGTGGAGTAGGGTGCTGCCTTCGTCAAGATTGAGGCATAGGCGTTTGAAATTCTCGTGAGCGGAACTTTCTTGTGTCAGGGCGAACAAAGTGCCGATTTGCACACCATCTGCACCCATGGCCTCTACGGCCAGCATGGCGTCACCAGTGGCGATTCCGCCTGCAGCGATAAGTGGCAGATCGGTCGCGCGACGTACAGCAGGAATTAGGCACATCGTGGTGGTTTCCTCTTTACCGTTGTGGCCACCTGCCTCAAAGCCCTCTGCTACAACGGCATCCACGCCAGCTTCTTCACATTTGGCTGCAAACGCAGAGGATGAAACAACGTGAGCAACTTTGATTTTGTGCTTATGGAGCCAGTCTGTCCACTTCTTAGGGCTTCCAGCCGAGGTGAATACTACAGGAACTTTCTGCTCGGCGATAACTTCCATCAGTTCTGCAGCCTTAGCGTGCATAAGTGGCACGTTCACGCCAAAATTGTAGTCTGTCGCTTTACGGCACTTGATAATGTGTTCACGCAGAACTTCTGGAGTCATTGACCCAGCGCCGATCAATCCCAATCCGCCTGCATTGCTCACAGCTGATGCAAGTTCCCATCCGCTGCACCACACCATACCGCCTGAAATCACTGGATAGTCGATTTCAAACAGCTCGGTGATTCTGGATAACATTGCCATAATATTGCTCGAAGTTGTGGAGACGCAAAAAACTTGCGTCTCATGGGTTAGATGATTCCGAAGGCCACGTCCATCATTTGGGTGAAGTTGTTCTGGCGCTCTTCGGCAGTGGTTACCTCTCCGGTCACCAGTGAGTCGCTAATCGTGCACATGCACAGGGCGCGGGCACCACTGCGGGCGGCGTTCATGTAAAGGGCGGGAGCTTCCATCTCAACGGCCAGGACGCCCATCTTCTGCCACTGTGCGGTGTCGGGGTTGTCATCATAGAAGGTGTCCGATGAATAAACGTTACCTACTTTGTATCGATAACCCAGTTCCTCGGCTTTTTCTACTGCGGAGCGAAGCAGGCCGAAGTCAGCAATCGGCGCATAGATACCAGGTAGGTGGAACTGCATGGCGTAAGCGCTGTTGGTGCAGGCGCCCATAGCCATTACCAGGTCACCGATGTGCAGGTCGGGGTGCATTGAGCCAGCTGAACCCACGCGGATAATTGTTTTCACGTCATAGAAGTTAAACAACTCGTAAGAATAGATACCAATTGAGGGAATACCCATACCGTGGCCCTGAACCGAGATGCGTTTGCCTTTGTACGTGCCGGTGTATCCGAGCATACCGCGCACCTGGTTGTAGAGCGTGGGATTCTCAAGATAACGTTCAGCCATCAACTTGGCGCGCAGGGGGTCGCCAGCCATAATCACTGTGGGTGCAATCTCGCCATACTTGGCGCCGATGTGCGGAGTAGG
>CAMZFV010000044.1 GCA_947306175.1 uncultured Prevotellaceae bacterium | reverse complement strand
GCTGATGGTCTGCGACATGGGACGGCGCAGGTAACCGCCCCCTAAGAGGGAGTCACTGGTAAAACAGCGGCTCCCTCGTTTTTTGTTATAGTATCAATAGTAATAATGGATGCAATAGTGGGGTTATGGAGTGACGTGAGTCTGTATTGTCTTTGATTGACATTAATTATGAAGTATTAATGTCAAATAATTTATATCTTTGCACAAAATAAGTAATTATTAGCTCCTAAAGAGTAGCTTTGTTCATTCTTACATATATTTGCATATGAAATCGAGATTGTTTCTACTTAGTATGTTTCTGATTGTGGGGTGTTTATCTGGCGCTCATATAGCAACGGCCCAGGAATCACAATCGGATGTTACCTATACAAGTACCAGCGTGGATAACACTGAAGTGAATCCACTAGACCTGGGTAATTCAAATGTGACTACCCCCAGTAATGTGGTCACAGGCAACTCCTTGCGCACGCCTATTTCTGTTTCGGGCGACGTGAACGGAGATGGCACCGTGAACATCGTCGATGTGACCGTGTTGATTGAGTATCTGTTGAACGGTGAACCCGATGATGGGGTCTTGAAAATGAAGATGCAGGCTGGCGCACTGAAAAACGGATATTCAAAGGACTACGGCAACATCAATACGGGAGTTGCTGACCCAAGTTTTTGGAAATATTGTCACTCTACTTTGCTGCTTGACATCAGCAATTGCACTATCACAGACGTTGAGTTGCAAAGCGGTGAAACGTTAAGTGTGCACTGGTGTGATGCTGATTGCAACTATGGCGGTATAGTTGAATCTATTCAAGAAATACCGGCAGCGGCCAAGTATGTGCGTTTTCAGTTAAGCAGTTCGTCTCCCATAGAGTTGAGGGATCTGTCGGTAACTGTAGATGGCACACCCGCAACAAGGAAAAATGCAGCTAATCCGTTATCGCAGAGCGATAAAAGGACTTACATTTCCTGCGAAGTGAAGAAGCCTTACAAGTTCGACACGGGCGTGGATTACATTGGTGCGGACCGCTTGTATGATAATGGTTTCATATTGCTGCCTGACAGCTACAGTCCAACAGGGGCGCCAACTGATCTGGCCGTATTTATCGTTGGCACAAGCGGTTATCCTTTTGATAGGACAAAAGGATCTGGAGGGTTTACAAACTTTATGAGCATGTACAAAGAGACGGAGGATTTTATTGCACTAAATAATATAGCCGTGTGCTGTTGCAGTGGTGTGACAAGCAAATACGGCAACAGTGAATCGAACCTCATGTTTGCACCATTGTTCTGCGAATCTGTGGCAAACATGGTCGATTGGATTAAGGCGAACTACAATATCGGCAAAATCTACTTATTCGGAAAATCATCTGGAGGCATTCTAGGTAACCTCGCGTCACTTGCCGAAGAGATAGGTGCAGTTTGCACCGCATCGCAAGCTCCCGCTTTCTGCCCGATAGCCTCTATGCTGTACCATGGTCCATGTACGTCTGCTTGCAACATTGTTGCTGAGGAACTTGGAATTGATTATACATTCAATAAATACTCTTGGACCGAAGAGGATAGACAGGTTGTATATGATAATATATCCAAATTGAGACAGTTTGACGGATTCTTCTTAACGTCTGACCTCACTGATGAGCAGGTAAGAGATATCGCAGAGGACTGCTATGCTGTTGGTTCATCCTCAATCATAGATGCTATGAAAGTCAAGGAGAGAACGAGAAACCTTATTAACAACATGAGGAGAACGTTCCCTTGCCCTCACAAGGTTTGGGTCTCAAAAGACGATAATGCTGTTTCATGGGAGATGGTTAAAATGCTCGTTGATGTGAGCGACAATTATACTATATCGTACTTGAAGGAAGGCGGCCAACACCATTCAGATGATGGCCCCAATGCTGAGAGGATTGAATATACACTGCCCGACGGTACAGTAGTAATAGCAACAAGGGCCTATGCCGAGATGGTTGACTGGTTTAAATGTGACGGAATAGAAGAAAACAAATGATATGGACTGCGGTTTGCTGTAGTTCACATTGATACATTACAAGAAAGGTTGAAGGAATCTGATTCTTTCAGCCTTTCTTTTTGTAGCTGTTGATATAACTACTCATTGTTATTTTGTGTGTCTGCCCAGTGATATCGTGTGCTGATTTATCAAGTTTTTTATACATTGAATTAAAAAAATCTTTAAAGGCTTGTTTGCTCCGAAAAATAGTTATAACTTTGTTGATTGATTTGAAACGATGAGACGTCTGTTCGCCATATTGATTCTTGTGCTTGGCTTGGGACTGCAAACCGCGGTTCTGGCCGAAGTGCAATGGCGTGAGACTAACCGTGAAGTACAGGGCAAGACTTGGAATGACCCGAAGACGAGCGATGGCATCGAGATCTATGGCCGCAATGGCACCATCACCATTGTTACGCCCAAGCGTATCACCGTGCGGGTTTACACGATTCTGGGTCAGATTGTATCGCAGGCCACGTTGCAGCCAGGAACTTCAGAATTGCGGTTGAACTCCCGAGGCATCTATCTGGTGAGGATAGGCAATATCACCCAGAAAGTGGCAATATAGCAGGCGCTGCATCGTTATCAATTAGGAAATGAAAACCATTTAATAACCTTAACTAAACATAAGTAGAGAGTATGACTAATTTAGAAAACATTGATTGGGCACATCTGCCTTTTGGCTACATGAAGACCGACTACAACGTGCGCTGCACGTACAAGGACGGAAAGTGGGGTGAGATTGAAGTCACCCAAGACGAGACGGTAACCTTGCATATGGCCGCCAGCTGTCTGCACTACGGTCAGGAGATTTTTGAGGGTCTGAAGGCTTTCCGTGGTCAGGATGGTAAAATCCGCATGTTCCGTCCCGACGAGAATGCCAAGCGTTTGCAGAACAGTGCTCTTGGCATCAAGATGCAGCCGCTTCCCGAGGATATCTTCCTGGAGATGTGCAAGAAGGTCGTTAAACTCAACGAGCGCTTCATTCCTCCTTATGGCAGTGGCAGCTCTTTTTATCTGCGTCCCGTAGAAATCGGTATCTCGCCCCGCGTTGGTGTGAGCCCCGCCGATGAATATATGGTGATCATCTTCGTTACTCCTGTTGGTCCGTACTTCAAGGAGGGATTCCAGTGCACCAAGGTTGCCGTTTACCGCGAGTATGACCGTGCTGCACCCTGTGGCACCGGCCGTTGGAAAGTAGGTGGTAATTACGCTGCCGGTATGGGTGCTACCGCCCGTGCTAAGGCTGCCGGATACAGTGCTGCTTTGTTCTTGGATCCCAAGGAGAAGAAGTACCTCGACGAGTGCGGTCCCGCCAACTTCTTTATCGTGAAGGGTAACAAATACATCACGCCGAAGTCGGATTCAATTCTGCCTTCTATCACCAATATGAGCCTCCAGCAAATTGCCCGCGACTTGGGTATGGATGTTGAGGCCCGTCCCATCCCTCTGGAGGAACTTGCCGAGGCCGATGAGGCTGCCGAGTGCGGCACCGCTGCGGTTACCGCTCCCATCAGTGAGGTGGTTGACATGGACAAAGATGTACACTATGTCATCAGGAAAGATGGCAGTGTTGGTCCCAAGGTAACCGCTCTGTATAACCGCCTGCGTGCCATCCAGCAGGGAGATTATCCCGATGAGCACGGTTGGGTAGTCTTTGTGGACTAATGTTGGATTGTCTATCGATTATTGAACGATACTATACACCCGGTAATGATGATTACCGGGTGTTGGTTTCTCATAGCCGTCAGGTGGCCGACTTGGCTGTGAAGTTGAGCCAGCGCCTCATTGACAACGGTGTGCCCATCGACATTGAGTTTGTCGAGGAGGCCGCCATGCTGCACGACATCGGTATGTGCCGTACCGATGCGCCTGGCATCCATTGTTACGGCACCGAACCATACATCCTGCACGGCATCTTGGGACGACGTATGCTCGACAGCATAGGGCTGTTCCGTCACGGGCGCGTGTGCGAACGTCACACGGGCTCAGGCATCACTGCTGCTGAGATCATAGCGCAGCATCTGCCCATTGAGCCACCACGCGACCTCTTGCCCGAGAGCCTTGAAGAAAAGGTAGTATGTTATGCCGACAAGTTCTTCTCAAAAAGCCGTCCCGACGAGCCGCCCAAGACCATGGAGCGTGCCCGCAAATCCCTAGCCAAGTTCGGTGGCGACACGCTGCAACGCTTCGATGATCTGGTAGCCATTTTTGGTGACCCTGCTACCTTGGATCTCCAATAGACTGTGGTTAGGCATGTAAAAGCGAAACACCGTCGTATCTTCGCGATACGGCGGTGTTCTTGTTGATGTGTTCTCTTCGTTGAGGATTATTTGCGGATACCGAGTTCCTTCTTGGCGATGAGAGCGCGGTAGCGGTTGATGTCTTTGCGCATCAGGTAATCGAGCAATTTGCGACGCTTACCAACGAGCATCTTCAACGAACGCTGAGTCGTATGATCCTTCTTGTTGACCTTCAAGTGCTCGGTCAAGTGGGCAATACGGTATGAGAATAATGCTATCTGGGCCTCGGGAGAACCAGTGTCAGTATTGCTTTTGCCGTAAGTGCCAAAGATCTCTTTCTTCTTCTCTGAATCTAAGTACATTACAATAAATATTTAAAAAATTATTTTCGAAAAGCGGTGCAAAGATACAACCATTTTTTGAAATGGCAATAGGATTATTGAATTATTTTCATTGGTTTTTACCACTGGATAGGCGTCATGCCATGCTGGATGAGGTAGTCGTTGGTGCGTGAGAAGTGGTGGGTGCCGAAGAAACCGCCTCTGTTTGCCGATAGTGGGGAAGGGTGGGCTGCAGTCAGCACCAGATGGCGTGTGCGGTCGATAAAAGCCCCCTTGCGCTTAGCGTATGATCCCCATAGCATGAACACAAGATGCTCACGTTCCTTGGCGAGGTGAACGATGACGTGGTCGGTGAATTCTTCCCAGCCTTTACCGTGATGCGACAAGGGCTGATGGGCTTGAACGGTAAGGGTGGCATTGAGCAGCAATACGCCCTGCCGTGCCCATCGTGATAAGTCACCGCTGGCGGGAATAGGCGCGCCAACATCGTCGTGCACTTCCTTGAAAATGTTCATTAGAGACGGCGGGAACGGTACACCGTCGTTCACGCTGAAGCACAACCCGTTTGCTTGCCCTACACCGTGATAAGGATCCTGACCGAGTATCACCACTTTGACCTGATCAAACGGTGCTGCATCAAAAGCCGCAAAGATTTGCCTGCCAGGAGGAAACACCTGACGTGTCTGGTATTCCTGTCGAACAAAGTCGGTCAACAGTTTGAAATAAGGCGCTTCCCATTCACCGGCAAGCACACGGTTCCACGATGGCTCAATGCGTACGTTCATAGTTGTTTTGCGAGTTTGTTGTTGCAAAGTTACAGAAATTAGAGTAATTTTGCAACCGCATTTCTGAGAAATGATCTCGTAATGGACCCGTAGTTCAATGGATAGAATAAAGGATTCCGGTTCCTTCGATTGGGGTTCGACTCCCCACGGGTTCACGATATTTAGTTGTAAATACTTGATAATCAATATATAGGAAAAATTTTTAATAACTTTTGGTGAGTTTTTGGTGAGTTATTTGGCACGAAGCATTGTTTAATGCTTGTTCAATGTCGGGCTGATTACTCGATGATGACTCCTCGTTATAGTAGTCTTTCCATAGTCAAGCATCATTATTATTTTGTTTAATAGCGGAAGCCAATGGATATTACAGATTTCCATAATAATAATTTTATAATCGTAAACGATGATTTCGTCTACACCAGAGCCAATGTTTCCGCTGAGAAGAATGAGGCTACAGTAGAGTCCGTGGCTCGCACGCGACATCATTTGCAGGAACTAAGGCACCGTCTAGATGAAGTCGGCAGCAATGGTGATGTGTTCGTTATTCTATATCAAGCTGTGCTTACCAACGACATAGTCCGACAGGGGATGAACTTGGTGCCTTCTGCCGAAGGGGTAAGGCGGATTATAAACCTTTACAGAGATATTGAGCCTTGCTGTTCAATTATTATGAAAATGAGTGAAACAGGGCCGTTTGCCTCTGAAGACGATAGTTTGTTGTACTGGGCAGCATATGGCACTATCAAGATGTATGAAGAGTACTGTGTCAGTGTGCGGGGCTTGATAGATCTCTCCGCTCTGCAGTCATCGGGAGTTTCATCACCAACTGATAATATTGAACCAACCACCACATCGTCGACGATAGCTATCAAGTCAGCCACAGATCCCTCAAACTCGAGGAGTTTCACGCCTATCACTGAATATAATATGTCAGCACTATACCAGTTCTTAGTAGATGAGCGTGTTGTAGTCGGAGTTGATGAGAAACAGTTTGCCGACTGCATAAACCAAGCGAACATAGAGCCTCTGTGGGAGACAACAGGAACGAAGAACTTTTTTAAGTTGTTCCTGCACACGCTTAAGGAATATTACAAGGAAACCTATATGCAACGGGGTAGAGTTAACCCTGAATGGTTTTTAGTGTGCTGTGATAGTATCGATGTGACTGCTGAATACATGGGCAAGATGAATATCCCAAATGATAAAAGAGTTAAATTTTGTGAAAATATGAAACTCCGCATAAAACCATAACTCAACCATAACCCAACCATAATATAACCATAACTTGTTTTTGATATAACCCGTTGAGACTTAGTATCTTAGCGGGTTTTTCTGATTTTGTTCAATTGGGTTGGATGCCACAATAAAACGGTTGTTACTTTGCAGCGCCAAACGTGAGTGGACCGCTTGGACTGGCTGCCGGGACAGACCGAGGGTCAAGCTAGAGCCATGAGCGCGCGGCCAATAAGGTGAGCTATCTGACCCAAAGATTACGCAAGATCCGACGTTTAAGCAATGGAGAATTTCTTATCTCTGCTTCAGCTTGCTAAGGAATGCCCAGGCCTGCAAGTGTCGATTACACTGGGCGAATTGGTGGAGGCGAACAGACTGCTGATCGCTGAAGCCAAGCGTGAATTGGAACAGGAGATCGCTGATTCCAAGGCCGAGACATACGTTAGCCGCGCACAGGCCATGCAAATCCTGGGCAAGGGCTCAACGACCCTCTGGCGCTGGAAGAAGCTTGGTTACCTGGTCCCTGTCACCGTGGGTGCTATTCATAGGTACCGCATGAGTGACATCCGTAGAATCATGGAGGGTGGTGACACCCAGGAAGGGGATGCCGTATGAGTAGGCCTAAGAAATGGGTGAATCCTGTCGAAAGCAGGATCAAGAATGACTCGAGGAAGAAGTCCACTCCCACAAAGGAGGCGTTGGACGGATTTCCCTTCCCTGTCAAGCGGGACAATCCCCTTGGCAGCCAGGATTCGAAGAAACAGTTGGGTGAAGTTGCGGCAGCTGCCGATAACCTCACCGATGGCTACGATTTCTCGCTGATCGACAATCCGATGGAGAGTCCTGAGGTGGAGCAGATCTCGGTCGAGGAAGCAGGTCCTGTTGGTGCCCAAGCCTCATCAGAGCAGGTGAGTACGGGTCCCGCCGCGGCAACTGCTAGTGGTTATGATTTCTCGCTGATTGACTCCCCCAAGGAGAATCCTAACACGGGGCTGTTCACGGTCAAATCGGCTAATCAGGTCATCATGGATGCCAAGAACAGGCCGCCTCGCCGCCGTCTGTTCGGTCAATTGTGGTACGAGGGTGAGAACTGCATTCTGTACTCCGACACTAACCTAGGCAAGACTATTCTTGCCTATCAGATTGCCAACTCCATTAGCAGTGGCCGCTCCATTCTGGGACTAGCTATGGAAGCGCCTGCACAGAAGGTAGCCTATTGCGACTTCGAGTTGTCTGAAATGCAGTTTCTGAAACGCTACAGCGGTGATGATGGTAGTATTCACCATTTCTCGCCTAATCTGTTGCGCGTTGAGATTAACCCTGACGTTGTTAACTTCCCGAGTGGGTGCAGCTTCGAGGATTATCTCAAGATGTCGTTGGAACGTCTTGTTGTTGACCATGAGGTGAGAATTCTCGTCATCGACAACATCACGTACCTGGGCAATGAGACCGAGAAGGCTAGTTTCGCTCTGCCCATGATGAAATGGTTGAAGGACTTCGGCAGGAAGAACAATCTTTCGATTCTCGTCTTGGCGCACACGCCCAAGCGCGACCCGTCAAGTCCAATCACAAAAAATGACCTGGCTGGAAGTCGCATGATGATGAACTTCTGTGACGGTAGCTTCGCCATCGGCGGCAGCACCAAGGGCTCTCAGATTCGTTACATCAAGGAAATCAAGCAGCGCAATGAGCCGTTCCGCTATGATTCCGATAACGTCATCGTGTGTGCAGTTGAGAAGCTCAACAACTTCCTACAATTCCGCTTTGTGGAATATGGCAGCGAACGCGATCACCTGACTGAAAATGCCAAGGACGCACTTGTCCAGCGCGCCAAGGAACTCCAGTCGCAGGGCAAGACTCAGCGCGAGATTGCTGCACAGATGGGAGTAAGCTTGGGAACCGTTAACAACTATCTCAAGAAGTAGTCTAATCGTTCACGGTGTTCATGGTCCGGTAAGCGTGAACAAACTGAACATTTGAACACCGTGAACATTTTTAACTAACTGAATATGAATAATTTTAAGTATAGTTTAGCTAAGAAGGGCAAGTGGATCTGCCCTGAGTGCGGGCACAAGACCTTCGTGCGCTACGTCGACGAGAACGGTAACGTGCTTGACGAGAGCGTTGGTAAATGTGACCGTGCCGACAAGTGCGCGCACCATTACCCGCCGCGCGAGTATTTTCAGGACAACAACCTGCCGATGCCCCGCATGACGGCTACGGTTCAGTCCAGCCTGCCTGCGTACGTACCACCGAGCTACATGGATCCTGGTCTGTTTAAGAGGTCGGTCTTGGGCACTGAGACCCACACCAATCACCTGGTAACGTATCTGGGTTCAAAATTTGATGCTGAGACCGTCAAGCAGATGAAGCACGAATACTACATCGGGACCTCAAAGCATTGGTCTGGTGCTACCGTGTTCTGGCAGATTGATCAGTTCGGCCACATCCACGCAGGTAAAATTATGCAGTACAATCCTGTTACTGGCAAGCGTGTGAAGGATCCGTTCAATCACGTTACATGGGCCCATACCGTGTTGCAGCTGCCCAACTTCAACTTGAAGCAGTGCCTCTTCGGTGAACATCTCATCCGCAAGCGCCCAAACAATGGCGTGGCTATTGTCGAAAGTGAAAAAACCGCAATTTTCTTAAGCGGTTATATCGATACTTTTGTTTTTGTCGCTACCGGCGGGTGTGGTAACCTCAACACTGCTTTGTGTGAGCCGTTGAGAGGGCGTTGTGTATTCTTGTTCCCGGACAATGGAAAGTATGAAGAGTGGCGCGAGAAAGGCAATGCTATGTCTCACCTGTTCCAAAGGCTGATTATTTCAGACATCATGGAGCGTGAGGCTGTAAACCAAGGTGATGACTTGGCCGACTTCCTTGCGAGATGGCAGTGGAACCCCGCAACGTTTAGCCCTAGTTTCATCGACTTGGGTCTCCAGCAGCTTAAGTAAATTATTAACTGACGACCGGGGTGAGTAACCCTCACCCCTGGCCTTTTAAAAATATCTGAAAATGAAAAAATTAAAGATTAAAGAAGGCATTAAACAGATCGCCCCCCACCAGTATGAAGGCAGGGACGATATTGAAGAGCTCATTATAGCTGATACCGTTGAGGTAATCGGTGAGGCTGCATTTTACGGCTGTTCTAATCTCAAGAAAATCACTTGGGGTAAGCGCGTCCACACCATCGGCAGGGACGCTTTTTACAAGTGTGTTTCCTTGGAATTGTTGCATCCGCCGCGCTCAGTAAAGCTCGTCGAAGTTTGTGCATTTGCTCTATGCTCAGGGTTGACTTACGTTGAGTTTGAAGACAATGACGGCATAGAAATCGAGAATAACGTCTTCACTAATTGCACGGGGCTCACCTGTGCGATCTTACCCAACGGACTGAAAACGATATATGAGGAGACTTTCTGCGGGTGCACTAAGCTCGAGGACGTTTTTATCCCTAGCACCGTAACAGGTATTGGTATCATGGCATTTTGTGGAATCGGCGCCAAGGAGATCGAGCTGCCCGATTCTATTGAGGTGATTGATATGTTCGCGTTTTTTAATTCCAAGCTCACTAGCGTATCCATTCCCAATAGTGTTTCGACGATTGGTGACTCAGCCTTTGGGCACTGCCATAACTTGGAGCGCGTCGAGGTAGGTGATTCTGTTGTGTGCATTGGAAAAAAGGCCTTTGAGAACTGCACGATGCTTGGAGAGGTAACGTTCAGGAGCGCCATTATCGGTTCTATAGGGGACTACATCTTCAAGAAATGCAAGAAACTCAAACGCATCAATGTACCGGCAGGTGCGATGAATGCCTACAAGCGCATGCTGCTAACGTACCTGCACAAGAGGCTAGTAGGGTTCTGATGACCACACGATCAAGGAGCGGCTGCGGTCGCTCCTTTTATTTGCACTTATGTCGGTTAGGATCCACTTTGATTGATGGTTGTGGCGTAATTATGTCAATACTAAGACTCGGAGGCACTATTCTCACCCTCTCTCATACACCTCCATCATATCAGCATAGAAACTGACGATAGTTTAGTTTAATTAGCTGTTGATGGCCATTTCCAGCGTGTCGATGACGTGGTCGCACCAGGCGTCAAATGCTGAGTCATCGCGTTGCAATTCAGGATGTTCCTGAATATAGGCCAGGCAGCGTCTCACGCCTTCGTCATAGCGCACTGTTGCCTTGAATCCTGGCACAACGCGCTTGAGTTTAGAGCAGTCAAACACGACCGAGACGGCTTTGTCTCCCAACAAATTACCTTCGACATCATATTCCTTGGGCGCCAGCCGGGCCAGGGTGGTCGAGGCAACGTGATATGGCTTGAATTCCACACCTAGGGCATCGGCGATGGTGTGGTAAATCTGGTCCCAGGTGAGTGATTCGTCGCTCATGATCTGGAACGCCTCGCCGATGGCGTGCGGGTTGCCCAGAAGGCCTATATAGCCGCGGGCAAAGTCCTCATTCCAGGTCATTGTCCACAGCGAACTGCCGTCGCCGTGCACGAGCACAGATTTGCCTTGCATCATGCGCTTGATGACCTGCCAGCTACCCTGCGTGCCGTGAAGGCCCACGGGGATGCTGCGTTCGCAGTAGGTATGGCTGGGACGTACAATGGTCACGGGGAAGCCTTCCTCGCGGTAGTATTTCATCAACAGTTCCTCGCAGGCGATTTTGTCGCGCGAGTATTGCCAGTAGGGATTGGCCAGTGTGGTGCCTTCGGTGATGACATGGCTGCGAGCAGGCTTGTTATAGGCCGAAGCCGAACTAATATAGACATATTGCCGAGTGCGTCCTGCAAACAGCCTGTGGTCTCGTTCGACCTGCGACGGCAGGAAGCCGATGAACTCACACACAGCGTCAAACTGGGTGTCGCCCAGCAGACGTAGCACTTCGGCCTCGTTGTTGATATCGACGATGACCTGTTTCACGCCCCGCGGAACCTCGTTGCTGCGGTTGCCGCGATTGAGCAGCCACAGTTCGTGGTCGGTCTGGGCCAGTTGACGGGTAATGGCACTGCTGATGGTGCCGGTTCCTCCGATGATTAATATTCTCATGAGTAGTTGTTATGATGTGATTATATTTATTTGTTGTCGTGCCCACAGGTGCTTCTGTGGACATTTAATAGACAGATTGGAATTGGTCTGTTTCACGCATTATCTGCTTGCGTATGGGCCCGTCGTTGAAAATACGCGCCTTCTCGGCCATCATATACTGCTCTGCACAGTTATAGTTCAGCCCGTCGACTGTGAATGAGCAAGGATACCACTGACTGAGACACGCCTTGGTCACGCCTTCGCCCTTGTTCATGTACCCCCAGAAGAAAACGAAGTCTTCATTGGCTAGGCATCCTTTATTGCATAATGTTATCAAATTCATTTTTTTTCTTGTTAAGCTTGAAAAACCGAAATGTTAAGACCTATTTATTATTATAGAAAGATATAGTTGATATCGTGAATTTCACATAAACAAATTTGCACATTGACTATATAAATAATAAAATAATTATATTTTAAAAAATGTTAATTTTACAGTGTTTTTTAAAGGTTGTGTACGATTTATGTATCGCTGTTGCAGCCTGTTACGCCACCAAACTATTAGATGAGTGGCTTGAAGAAGATGAAAAATCAGAGTAACCTTATGGTCTAATCCGAGAAGGGCGCGTATAGTTGTTACGCACCCTTTTCTATTCTATCTGTCTGTGCACTACTCAACATAATCTGGCAATATTGACATAGAACCGGGCGTGTATATCAGCTTCTGTCATTGTTTCTTGAGGATTGACCGTAACTGATCGATGGGCATTAACTTGCCGTTGACCGCGCGGTGTAGCATAGCGTGGCAGTTGGGGCATACCGGCACAAGGTCTTTCTCGGGATTTAGGCGGTAAGACTTTCCTATGGATGCTAGCGGGACGATGTGGTGGAGTAGGGATTACCTGGTGTGTGTGGAGTAGTGAATACCTGTTCATGACATCGACACTGAGATGTGAGGAATCACTATAGACGATGGTTGTTAATTATTAATAATCAACACGAGTTTGATTGGGGTATGGATGTTTCCGTTTGATACGTCCCTTTTACCTCGCTGTATTTTTTTTAGGTCGATTCTCTCGCGCAAGGCTTGAAAATCGTTTCATATTGCGTTTACTTTTTTGGGACATGTTTGTTGTACTGTTATTGCTGTATATCAGCGCTTTGCGATGGTGTTGCAGGTTACTTTATCTCTCCTAAAGGCGGAGATTAGCCGGGGAAACCCTATATTTGTATCCTGAAATACTTTTTCTGGCAGAAACTTATTAACTTATATTATTAACCATTATTTACTGACTATGAATAATCAATCATTACTCCGCAGGCTGCTGGCGCTATTGCTGGCATGGCCGCTGCTGATGTCGGCCCAGGAGGTCACCTTCTGGAATTTCTCCGACGTCGAGATGTTTCCCAGCGACACCTTGTGGGAAACGACCACCCTTCATGGCGTGACCTTTGTCACTGACGGCTCGTCGGCCGACCGTGTCCCCATCTTCCAGAGTTGCTCAGAGCGCTCGTGGACCTCGGTCGATGGTGCCGAGACGCTGACGTTTACCCAGCGTTTGAAGATCAATGGCAAGTCGAGCACGGCTTACCGTTGGCTGTATTTTACCGCCAGTCCTGGTGACACCATCGAGGTGTGGGGTAACTCCACGTCCTCGTCCTCAGCACGCACACTCACGTTCAAGAGCGGCGGTTACAACGGCGTGTCGTGGGGCGATGTTGACCTGGCAACAGGTTCTGACCCTTCCTATGGCTATGTGGTGTATGGCGGTAGCGAGGAAACTGTCATGGCGATGGTTTCTTCAGGCTCTTGGTACACCTATGCCATTCGCCTGAAACCCAATCCCGACTTTGGAGGCGACACCCCACCGACCCCCACCAAGCGTTGGTTCTTGAAACACCCGTGGAGCGGTGGCTCGTGGGAGTGGCGCGAAGTCTTACCTAACGAGGATGCGTCGCTTTACAGCCGCAAAGACGTCTTCGGTGGCAGCGGCTGCAACTATGCCGATAACATCAACGGCAGCGGCTCGTCGTGGGTTCCTCTGGAGAATATTGAACTGATTAACAACCCCAACGTGGGTGACTCCTGCGAGTTCATCTTCAACCCCATGACCGGGGCTATCAGCATCCGCAACATGGGAGAGACTCAGGAGGAAACGGGGCCGCGCTGGTTCTTCAAGCATGGCTGGGGTGACGGCCTGGATGCCTCGTGGGAATGGCGTGAACTCTATCCCAATGCCGATTCAACTTTATACATTCGTCAAGACGTCTATGGCGGCACGGGTTGTAACTATGCCGACAATGCTTTGGGCGTTAATTCGGTATGGGTTCCCTTGAGCGACCTTACCCTGATTGATAACCCCGCAGTGGGCGACTCGGCAGAGTTCGCCTTCAACCCTGTCACAAAGGCAATTTCCATCCGCCTGACCAAGGCGGCCCCGCAGGACGAGGTCATTATCGAGCCCGACCCCACCAAAGCGTTCTCACTCGTGGGTGGACGCGTATATCTTGACAACAGTGTGACTGGCTGGGATGACGAGTGCATCTATCTGGTGGTGGGCAACGACAGTGAATCGTTGTGCGTGCGTTTCTTGCCCGATTCGTTGGGCCGCCTCACCTGCCCCGTGCCTTATGTCAAAGAAGACATCACCTATGCCGCCGTGATAGGCAACAGCCACTTTACCAGCGGCTCTTGGGGACCTTCTAGCCTCACTTCAGCTAATCACTACTCGGACGTTTACACTGAGGGGTGGCAGTCAGGCGTGAATGACGGTTGGGAGATCACCTTAGGTGCTGCCGACAATGGCAGTCCGCTCACGCTGACTCATCTTGAGGGTGAATATGGCGAGAGGTTCACCACTACCGAGAAGAACAACTGCTTCCGCTTGAATGATGACTTACGTCAAATCACGTTCATCTTCTCGACCTCACGCACCCGCTTCGTTATCTCGCCGCTGAACCTGCAGAAGCTTTACGTCTATGGGTCCATTTCCAATTGGTCGCAGAGTGATGCCGACTACCAGATGACAGGCTTCAGTACCGATGGCTGCTTCTACTTGACCTTACCTTACAGCGCCATCGAGCGTACTGGCAATGGTGGCCAACCTGAGTTCCTGTTCAAGGTCTATCACGTGAACGGAAACTCCTATGTCACCCAGTCATGGCCCACGCTGGCCGAGGGATGTGAGGACTACCTGACCTTCTGCTCTAACGGCTGGAAGCAGATTGTAGCCTTCAACGACGATGATGTGGAGGACTTGGCACAGCGCAAGGAGACGGCTTTGTATATCCGTCCGCTGGCCGACTTTGACTTGACCAACAGGATGGAGCAGGAGCGCATTTCCAACTTCCGCCGTGTGCCTGGCACCCAGCACTTATACCGCTCCTACCATCCCTATCACTCATCGCGTGCTCAATATGACACCGAGCGTGCACGTCTCGAGTGGGTTGCCGCCTTGGCAACCGAGGCCGGAATCAATTGCGACATCGCTCTGTCGGGCAATTTGGAGTCGGAGGATGGTACCGCAACTTACACCGTCAACGGCACAACCTACACCACCAGCATTCCCGATTACTACCGTGCGATTATCAGCAATCACCGTGTGCTCTATGTGGGCAAGCAGAACGGTCACACGCCTTCCTATGACCATGCCCTCTATTACACCGACCAAAGCCGCTTCGCTGAGTGGATCCAGGAAATTGTGCGCTTTATCAACGATGAAGACCATCCCGTTCCGTTCCAGATCCATTGCCACTTGGGAGCTGACCGCACCGGTGTCTTCTCGGGCGTTTTCGCCGCCATGTGCGGTGCCTCGTGGGATGACATCGCCGTCGATTACAACCGCACGAGCGATATGCAGATTTCGGAGTATCGTCATTCCAACCAGCTGCGATATGCCTTATACCTGTTGACCGGATTTGACCCGTTGATTCTGCCCTCAGGCCCCGATGCCGTGCCCTCGGTCTACACTGCCACGACGCTCGAAGAAGCCATCGCTTCACACAACGCCTACAGCGGCGGCAAGGCACTCTACAGCTATCCTGCTATCGGCACCCCGCTGCCCACGTTGCAGGAAGCCGTTGCCGCCCACTTTGTTGAGGGAGGCTACCTGGACCCGATTGAGATCGAGTTTTGTGTCGCCAAGTTGCGTGGCGAGCAGCAGGATCCCACCGGTGTCGTTGACATCCAGGGTGATGCCAAGCTTCCCGCTGTGCGCAAGGTGATGAGAGATGGCCACGTGCTGATTATGCGTGACGGTGTCACCTATGACGTTTGGGGACACATCGTCGCCCAATAGCCTCTCAATAAGACACTAAGTCGAGATTATAAAGATGGCGGCGTGTCATAATTCTTGCCTAAAACTTTGATCGGCCTAACGGCCGCAAAGTTGATTTCTCGAGCGAAGCTCGATGAATGCTACCAGTTGAGAATTATGACACATCGTCATCTGTATTGTCTGTGTTATAGGCTCTGGATTTGGGCGATGAACTGGCCCTTGGGGATATCGGAGCGGTTGCGCACCCTCATGCGGTAATTATAAACAGTCTGGGGCGAATAGTGTAGAAAGCTTGCAATCTTGGTGCTGTCGTTGATGCCTAGCCGAATGAGGGCATAGATGCGCAATTCGGGTGTCAGCAAGTGTTTTCCCTTGATTTCAATTTGCTCATCCGGTCGCAACAGGGCATTGAACCGCTCGATGAAATCGGGAAACAGTTCCAGGAAGATAGCGTCAAAATTGTCAAACAGCCTGCTCAGGTCTTGAGCCATGGTTGAGGAATCCAGTTGATCCTGCAGTTCTTTGATTTTGCCCATCTTGATGCGTCCCAGCATCTTTGTGCGGTTGTTCTCGGTTTCGCTGATGTATTGTGAACACAGGTTGAACAGTTGACCGATGTATTCCTCCTTGATGCGGTTGCTCTCCACCAGCGCATCACCCTGCTCCCTCAATTGGCGGTTGAGTTGCTGCAGGCTGTTGTTGCTTTCGGTCAATTGGGCTTGCATCGCCTTCATCCTCTTGTTGCTCCTGTAGATGACCGAGAGCAATCCTGCAAGGATGGCGAGAGCCAGCGCGCCGATGCCGATGAGGATGTTGCGGCGCATGGCAAGGTTGTGCTGATGCCGGGCATAGGCATCGGTGATGATGGGCAGGTATTCCCCTACTAATGCCAGCCTGTTGCGTGCATTGCTGGACATGACATCATTGAGCGAGCAGGTGATGTAACGGTAAGCCCGCTCGGTGTCTCCCTCTTGGTACAGTAACCATGCCAGGGACTGCAATGAGGTGTAGGTCTTGCTGCTGTTGCGCTTGTCGATGATAGCCGACATGGTGTAGCAATACTTGGCGCTCTCGGTGTCTCCCATATAGCGGTAGGTGTCGGCCAACTCATACCAATAGATGGCAGAATTGCTGATCAATGCGTCGTGCATGCTACCGAATTGCAGCAGTCCATCCAGAGCCTCCCTGAAGCGGCCATGGCTCTTGTTGAGGGCGCAGGTATTGACACACACCGTCAAGGTGTCCAGTCTATTCACGAGATTGATGGTATCCCGGTAGTGTGATAGCAAGGTTTTGTAATGGGCAACTTCAGCATCATCGGTTGTCATCTGTGAGAGGGATAACAGGATGCTGAGGTACAGGGAGTAGTAATGTGCGTTGTCGCTGATATACTCGTTGTGAGGCATGGCGTCGAGCACGGCCAATGCGTCATTGAGCCTGCCCAGACACTTCAGCGCGTCGGCTTCGTCGAGACGCGCCGCCAGCAGTGAGTCGGGAATGCCAAGCCGCTGGGCATGCTGCACCCGCTGGCGAGCGAAATAAAGGGCAGAATCGAGTCGGATCTTACGGTAGGTCTTGAACAGGGTATGTGCCAGGGCGAAACGTGTCTCGTCATCCTCGGCGTTGTCATTGGCGGTCCGGTAACTTACCAAATCCTGGTGAAGACGTGCGTCATAGTAGGCGCTGCTGTCGATGACGGCATCAAGTACCCTGAGCAGCGAGTCCACACGATAGCGTTCACCGGCATGAGCCATGAAACAACACAGGCACAGCCACATTGCTGTGGCTAAGCGCAGTATTGCCTCGGCTCGCATGGGTGAGAGGTTTTAGTATTGTTTGTTCTCGTTGGGGGTGTCACCGCTCTTGACGTAGCTGATGTGGTTGCCCACGCCTGCTCGATGATTTGCATGTCGCCGCTCTGGACGCCATAGGGCAGGAAGTTCCTGTTTATCGTCCAGTTCTTGTCCTCGTTCAGCACGGGCATCGCCTCGCGCAGATGTTCCTCTACCTCCTCGGGCCTGTCTTCCCACACAAGGCCGTAACTGGTGCGCAGCAGATCGAGCAGATTACTTCGCTCCTCTCCAGTGAGCCCTTCCAGTGTCTTGATGCGCTCTATCAGTTGGTTTTTCTTCTCAACGTTCATTTACTCGGTCATGTATATCATATAAAAACAAACTCCAGTGCGGTTCCCTGCAGGCCGACCAAAGCCTATACTAAACCACAAAGGAGTTTGTTATATCGTCATCTTATTGGTCATTCGCTGGGATCCATCCGTGTGCAAGGACGGAATAGCAACCGCAAATATACTAAAAATATCAATATCAATAGCTTGAAATATTCAAAATCATAAGAAAAACAGCCTGAAACGTGAAAAACGCGCGCCATTTCCACCCCAAGCCTTATCCTTGAATAAAGCGTAAATGCTTGATAATTAATTTCTAAGTTAAATAACAGTAATGATACAGTTGTTACAATCTATGTTCTCGTCAATGGCGGAGACATGGCATGGGCCGACGATGAATGTGCGCGCTGCCATACCTGAGGCTCAACCGGAAAAGAGTGTTAATAGCGCGCCGTCGGTGAAGGGTGATCCCTACGCTGGTGACATAGACAAACTTCAAAATGCCTTGTTCGATGGGCATCCAATGGAGAACGGAACCCACGTTGACATAACGCTGCAGGACCTGCTACAGATAGTTGAACGAAAGAGGCGCCGTGTAGATGCTTATCGGGGTTTAGTGAGTAGGCTCAAGAAAATGGGCGTAACACTCACGATTAACTCTCAAAAATCTAAACACAATGATTCAGAATTTGAGAAACGGTGACCTATACAGTAACCGAAAAGAAGCAAAGATGAGGCTTGGAGGTCATTTAGCCTTCAACCTGTCAATGGAGAGAGGAGAGTTGTTGTTTATCGAAAACGGCAGCTCTATGGGAAACAAATTAATGAAAGGGCTATCTCATGAAAAAGACTGGAAAGAATGGTAAAGGGCGTAGAAAACAAAAAAGAGGCAACGCAATAGTTTATCTACGCAAGTTAAATGCAGGAAAATCAAAAGAAACCGCTGGGCATAACTTGGGTTATATCGGCCAGACTACAAACCTGTCGAAACGTAACTGGGAGTGGCGTAATCTCAAGAAAGCGTATGGTGGCGAGAAAATCGAGCGTGCAAGACGGCTTTATGGTACTGATGACTGGGAACTGATCATTTTGTATGAAGGCAATGTCAAGAAAAAGTCCACGCGAAAAAAGAAGCTTGACCGGATAGAGACCGCGATGATCAAGTTGTATAATACCGTTGAAGAGGGGTTTAATTCATCCTACGGCCACGGTATGAAGGGCTTGCATCACTCGAAGGCGTCCAAACTTAAAATTTCACAGTCGATGCGTGGTGTCAAGAAAACCGAAGCGCATAAGAAGGCCATGTCCGAGGGTAAGAAAAAAGCCAAGCAGAGAAGGGAACGTCAAGAACGGAAACTTCAACGGCAACAGCAGCAGCAATCCTTGAACTCGGCTGCATAACATTAACTTATTGATTATGAAGACAGATAGTAATTTCGTATTTAGAGTTAATGTTAGCAACGACAGCTACATGACCAAGAGCGAAGCCTCGGCCTGTCTCAGTAGGGCCGGGGCTGAGGCTGTCGGCAAGGTGAAAATGGCGTTCAGGGAGACGAGCCTTACCGTTGACCAGTTCCTTCAGCAAGCTCTCACCGGCAACTCGTTCTGCAACCTGTTCGACTATGACCCTAACCAGAAGTATTGGATCGAGACGAGCGGGGGCAAGCGTTACCAATCATATCCAGTTTACCGTCAGGGCCGCAACAAGGGCTGTATGAAGCTGAATTTCAAGAGTGACAGGTTCTTTCGTGGGAGCCAGACAGTGTTCGTGGATGTCGATTATACGCGGTTCAAGACGATACCCGAGTACCTGGAATGCCTCACGCTCAAGCCTACCTGTGCATATATGTCCTATTCCGATAAGCTGGATAAGGATGGCATAACGTCTCGCCGGTTCAGGTTGGTTTATGTGATGGACCGGGAGTTGAACAAAATGAACATGAATATCGTGAACAGGTATATCACGGACTGCATCATCAGGGACACCGGGGAACCTATGGCCGATGAATGTGGTACCAGGGCAAGCCAGTATTTCAATGGTGTCAGCGGTAATGACGAGTGTTATGTCACCTATAACATCTATTCACGGCTGGACTTCCCTGATAGCCTGCCGGATGTCATTGTTCAACCACCGTCCCTACCGTCGCAACAAACATCACTGCCGACCGTTGAATTTGATGATCGCCTGCTGCATGATATGGGCACTATGGACTATGAGAAGTTCATGCACTATAATTCGCGGAAATACTGTTACTTTTATAGGATTGAGCGCGCCGACTGGATAGATGGGATTTACCAACTTACGGATGATAGTTACCTTCAGCTGTGGTGGCTTAGGGAGAGAATCACTGACGGCAACCATAGGAGGCGCACATTGTTCAAGTTTGCCTGCCTGAGGAGACTGATCAACCCATACGTCGATGCTAACACACTCCTGTTCAATATGTATTTGGATTTTCATCGGTTCATCGACAACAGCGACCATATCATTACATTGGACACTCTCACGCGAAGAACCAGGCGGGCGATGACGATGACCTATGACGAACTGAGGGATTATTGCCAGTATGAAATCAATTACTGGAAGGATCACAGGCCAAAGTTCATCATGCACCCCAAAGCACCGAAGTCACAGGCATTCATTAACTTCGTCACCAAGCGAATCCATTATGCCGAACTTGACCTCAGCTATGACAGAACAAAATCGGTTCAGGACAATGCCGCTGCGCTTGGTATATCCCCGGCCACACTGTATCGATATTGCAGTGAAAGGTACATCGAGACGAATCCAGGGAAGGGGCAGACGTATGTTCAGAAGCGTCAAGCCAAGAAACAGGACAAAGCTGACAAGAAGGCCACGTTCATGCTGTATTATGATCCTAACCTGTCAGCGGCCAAGAATCGTGAGAAGATGTTACAGTATGGCTTGGATGTATCAGTTGGGACGATACGTAACTGGGGTAAGGAATATGTCATACCTTCCATACCCACCTCGTCAACACCCCAGTCACCCAAGAGCGGCATTCTCGACTTAGGCCAGATCAATCTTACTGTGCCGTCGTTTAATAGCTCATGGTGGAACTCATGGGAAAACGATCCTCTATATGCTGAGTATGAGGCCAAGTGGAGAGAAGCATGTAGACGTTGATTTTCTGAATTTTACTCATTATATTTTACCGGCAGGACACCCATCAAAAGGTGTCCTGTCGGGTTTCATTTTTCATCTCAAAAGCATGAGTAGTTATTTGATATAACTACTACTATTATAGTAGAATGAGAAAAACACACACTTTTTGTGCATTTTTATCTGGTTTGAGGGGTATTATAATATAGTAGAATGAGAAAAATGCACAAATTTTGACTATCCCCCCGATCCTGTTCACGGTGTTCAAATGTTCAAGCTGTTCACGTTCAATCTTCACCACCATGATACCCCGTTATGCTGCGATCTGGTTATCGACTGATTGCCGCAGCTACCGTCCGCATCACAAACAAAGGTGCTGGGCTGCTTTTTTTCGCTCCATGAATAGAAAAATCCCTCACGCCCTGGATGAGCATGAGGGAAATACTTTAGGTTTTGATGAAGTTTTAATTCCAGGTGCCAGACAACAAGTAGTCGATCAGGGAGGTGACGTCGCTGATGTTGACGCTGCTGTCCTGGTTGCAATCGGCGGCTGTCAGATTAACGCCTGATGGATTACCGCTCAGCAGGTAGTCGATCAGGGCCGTCACGTCGCTGATGTTCACGCTGCCGTCGCCGTTCACGTCGCCAAGCTCGTATTCGGGACCGTTGGCAAAGAGGGTCACCTTCTGGCTGTTGCTCCAACGGCTTTGGGTGCCATCGATATAAGTCGCCCTTACCTTGAAGTAGAAGGTGCCGGCCTCTGCGAGATTCTTGACGGTGTAGGACATATCAGTGATGCCGGTAACGAGGCGGTAGTTCTCATCGCCTTCCTCGGTAGAACGGATTAAATCCATCTCGTTGATATCTCCGACATAAACCTTGATCATGGTCATATCAGGCGAGTATAAGGCTTCGGTCGAAGTGATGGTGATCTTCTCACCCTCGCTGGCAGTCACGAGCCATGAATAAGTCTCACCCTGGTTGAACTCGTGGCCGACGGCAGCAGTCTGATTGGAGCCGACCGTGATGTTGCCATAGCCATAGTAGCCATCGACGGTCGTGATCTGCATCGTGAAGATATCATCGGAGTAGCCCTCAGGCACAGTGAAGGCGATGTAGCCGTCGCCCGAATAGTTCTTGAAGTAGTAGGCGCTGTTGCCCACGCTGACACCGTTGCCGCTCCAGGGCTCGGTGAGTGTCGTGGTCTGGTAGCTGCCGGGATAGAGACTGCCGTCCAGGGCCGAAAGCAATGCGGGACGCGTGGATACCTCCAGTGTGTAGCTGTCCACATACTTGTCGGCTGTTTCGTCGGTCCAGTCGGCACGGAACT
>CAMZFV010000043.1 GCA_947306175.1 uncultured Prevotellaceae bacterium | reverse complement strand
GTGCCCGAGCCGCACATGGGGTCAACCAGGTCGGTCTTGCCGTCCCAGCCGCTCAGCAGGATGATGCCAGCCGCCAGCACCTCGTTGATGGGTGCATCGGTCTGTGCCACGCGCCAGCCGCGCTTGAACAGCGGGTCACCGCTGCTGTCGAGCGACATGGTCACATCGCGGCCCGAGATGTGGACGTCCAAGCGAATGTCGGGATTGTCGAGGCGGATGCTAGGGCGTTTGCCATACTTCTCGTTAAAGTAGTCGGCGATGGCATCCTTCACACGATAGGTGACAAATCGCGAGTTGGAGAACTCCTCACTGAAGGCCGTCACATCGATTGCAAACGTCGTGTTCACGTTCATCAGCTGCTCCCAGTCGAACGTCTTGATCTGCTCATACAGGTCGTCGGCGCCCGACGATTTCAGCGTCAGGAACGGCTTGAGCACACGGATGGCGGTGCGGCACGCAAAGTTGGCCCGATACATCGTCTCCTTGTCACCCCTGAAGAAAACCACGCGGTTACCCTCGGTAACATCCTCGGCGCCCAGGGCGCGCAACTCGTCGGCAAGCACACCCTCCAGCCCGAGGAAGGTCTTCGCCGTCATGTCAAATTTGTCAGTCATCATGTTCAATTCAGCTTTTTAGATGGTGCAAAGGTACGAAAAAAGTTTTTAGTCCTTAGTCCTTAGTCCTTAGTTTTTCTGAAAAGACTTTAGACTTTAGTTTTTAGTCCTTAGTCTTTAGTCCTTAGTCTTTAGTTTTGCCGAAAGACTGACATTTTATAAAAACAAGGGCGCGCCATCTGTCGGCGGGCCCTTGCTTCATAATGCAAAGAGTTATAAAAAATGATGTTTGTGGTGATATATTCTCTTTACTTGAGTACCTTAGTGGTCGAGGTCGTGCCGTCGTTGTAGCGTGTCACAACGATGTTCACGCCATCGAACGGTTTGCTCGCCTGCTGACCCATCATGTTGTAATAGGTCACGCTGGTCACCTGACGATCAACAATCACACTGGGAATTGCGGTGTAGAACTCGTCATTGGTGGTTTTGAGCGTGTAATCAAACTCATAGTCGGCGATGTAGTACTTCTCGTCATTTGCGAGGTCCACACCACGGGTGCCGTTCTGCTGGTTGAGATTGGCCGTGCGGGTGTAGTAAGCCCTAACGATAAAGTGCATGGGCAACTCGGTGATCACCTTATTGGCATCGTCGCCTTCCTCATAGAGCTTCTTGGCACCGAAGGTTGCCATTATCTCCCTGGAGTTTTGAGCATAGCCAGAACCTGCAACGGTCCAGTTCGGGTAGAAGGCGGTGAGGTTGGGATTGTTACCCAGCTTGTACAGACTCTCACCAGTAGTGTTGTTGACACCCTCACGACCCAGTGCGGGAGTCGATTCAAACGAATTCCTCACCTCTTCCATCATGAAGTCACCAGTCACACGCTCGGCACGGTTGCGGCCAACATTGCTGCCCGTGAAGACTTGCTCTTTCAGATAAGAAGGATCGATCTGGCGCCACACGCGCACCATGTACAGGTCATAGTCCTTAAACTGGTTATCACTCTCTGGGATATTGAGCTCGCTCAAATCCAGGAGCACGGCATAATGGGTGTAGATGCTATCCACGCCGTCAACGGTGAAGTTGCTGCCACCGTTCCTTGTGCTACTCATGACTGCCCCTGCCACCTTTGCTTTGATGGTAGCGACACCAGTCTGCTGGAGCGGAGCTCCATAGGTGTTGTAGTCGCCGCGTGTGGTGAAGCTTTCGACTACGGGAGCATAGGTGTACATTCCAGCCTCGTCTTGAACGACATTGTCCATGAAGGTCGCGAACTTGGTCTCTCCCTGAACAATCGACACGTTGTTCTCGTTCTGGTTCACACCGTCCATCGAAATGGTGTATTGACCACCCTGGTTACCGGCGATGCCAGTGGGTGCCATGTCGGACTCGTCCACCTCGCCTGTTGCGGGATTGAAGGTCGAGTTGTCAAAGTCAAGGATGTAGCCGTAATCCTGATCACCCTCTTTCCAGCGATAGAGGTCGTAACGGAGGATTTCAGTCTTACTGCTGTACTTGACTTGCTCATTCACCTTGCGCGTGGTGGCAACAAGGTCATGTTTCTTATCCGCATTGATTTGATCCTCAGTGTAACCCACCACATTCATATCGGTCTTGTGGATAGCCACACCGATCCTGTTACTGTGAGCGGTGTTGCCATTGGTATCCTGGATGGTGACTCCGGCGGGCGCCTCAAACTCTACCTTGTAGAGATAGAAGCCTGGGTGGTTGTTCTGAGCCACCGACTCATAGAAGTTGTCATACAGGTTGAAGTTCTGGAACGTGACGTTATCACTTCCATCCACTGTGTAGTTGACAGTTGACGGATTGCTCATCTTGATCCAGTCAAGGTTGTTGTGGTTGTAGAGGCCACTGCGGTTCTGGCTGGGCAAGCTGGTGTTGATGGCCAACGAGCCATTGCCATTGCTGGTAGCCTCGGCCACAGCCACCCATGTGGTGTCATTGCCATTAACCGTACCACGCAAGAAGGTGAACTTGGCACCATTGCCCATATAAGCACCCTTGATGTTGGTACCTGTGTTATTGGTCACCTTGAGCTGGTTAGCATAGTAGTTAGCCTCGGTCAAGGGATCGAAGCGGCTATAGTGGTCAAACTTGGGTGAAAGCTGGAAGATTTCATTCTTGTCGAGGCCAGGAATGATATAGCTCTCCTCATTGGACATCTGCAACGACAGGAACTCGGTCTGGTCTTGGCCTTGAACGACATAGGTCACCTGCTGGCCATGCTGTGCCATGGGCACATGGTCAACATAGGTGGTCTCGTTCGGGTCGAGGGTGGCCACGAGCTCATAGGTCTTGTTACCGAACTCATCGGTCACAACGCGGAACAACTGATACATCGCCTCGGCACCAGGCAGGAAGTCGAGCAGATTGCTCTCCCAGCTCAGGTTCAGGTCATAGACATCGGCATTGGCCTGCTTGTCGCCAGTAATCTCATTCTGACGGATAACGTACAAACCCAACGTGGGACGGTGGTCCTTATTGTAGTTTACGAACTTCTCTATTGAGTTTGGATCACGGGTATCATCACCAAAGGCATATTGAGAAGCCTTCCAGAACTTCATGCGGTAATCAGGCACAAAGAACATCATATCGCGCACGTCCTGGCAGTCATCACTCTCAGAATCCACGCCATACATGTTGAACTCATGGTTACCAGCTACATAAGGAATCGACACGCAATCGTGTACCACTTCATAGGATTCCATGTTCACCAGTTCCTGGTAAACGTCGGTCATAGCACTGGTTTCACTATTGGCCTGGTTGGGACTGAACTGCTCAAACATGTGCTCAAATGGTGCCAGCACAGCGGACTCATTAAAGCTATTGTCGGTAAAGGTAGAGCCTTTAAGGCTTGGAAATGGATGTACCTTGTTATTGGTCCAATCGCTCTCGTAGGCCTGACCATGGTCGATAATACGCAACTGACCCTTGGCCAGGAAGAAGAAGCGGTTCAGCTTATCGGCATCAATCTTGAAGAGCGTACCGGCTTCTTCACCACTGCCCGATTTCTTGTAGGTAGTGATGATGCGAGCGCTCTTGAAGGTGTTGGCCACTTTGTCACGCAGCGACAAGGCACTGCTGCCAAAGGAATAGTAGCTGGAATTACCAGAGAAGTCAACACCATCCTTCAATTCAACCATGATGAGGGTGAGACCTTCATCATGAGGAGTGTATTCTGTCGGGTCAAAATACTTGTAAGTGCTGCTGCCTGCAGTCCTGCTAAGAATCGGTTTGCTTGTAGGAATGTTCCAGCCGTACTGGTCCACATACTGTTCACTGCTGTTGAGTTGGCCAACTGCTGAATAATTCACCGCAAAGGCGTCATTACCATTAATCATCAGCGACTCGGAGTCACCTGTCTCGGTATAGCCACGAACCTTATTGCCAGGAATTTCGGTGTTCGTGTAGATCTCGCGCAGCATGGCAATGATATGCTCAGGCTCATAGGCAGTCTCCAGCAAGTTGCTGGGTTGTGGATTACCGTTGGCATCAATCCAGGTATAATCCTTGTCATAGATGGCCGAGTGGTCGTTCTCATTATACTTGCCACCCTTACCAGTAAGAGTAAAGGCACAATCGGCAATACCGTTGCCAAAACTCAACGTAGCCCCATTGGTGAAAGTGCCCTCAGCTGTCGGGGTAAATGTGATGGTAATGGTCACGCTCTCACCACTTGCCAACTGGACAGGAGTATAATCGGTACTGAACGGAGCGGTCAGCGCCGTCAACGTCGGAGTAACAGGCTGAAGACCTGTATTGGTGATGGTGATTGTCTTTGACTTAGTTGCACCTGCCTCATTGTCAACGGTGCCAAAGTCGATGGTACCGCCATCAGGACTAACTGTCACGGCATAATCTTCAGGAATGTCAATAATATATTCTGCACTAGCCTCGCTGGTGGTCATGCCACTCTTTGAGGCCTTGGCCATAATCGTTGTGGTCTCACTAACGGTGATGGCGCTAGTGTAGGGAGTCCAGGTCATGCCGCCGTCGGTGCTATAGCTGATGGTTGCACCTTCGGTCTCACACGAGATGTTCACCTGTTGAGCACTATTGTAGGTGCCAGCAGCAGGCGAAAATGTCGGCGTTGCAACAGTGGGGATAGAAGAAACATAGGAGAATGTAGCCTTGGGCAGGAACTTTATCAATGCAGCACTACCGTAACTGGCTTTATTATTATAGGCACAATTATAGTCCTGTGTTTCCCCTATAAAATAGGTGTAATTTGAATAGTTGTCACAAGTACCAGCTGTACTAACCACTGTTTGAATGATTAGATTCTTGCCAGCAGTATATTCAAGACCCGGATTGAATTCTATTTCAATCTCTGTCATATCAGTACTCGGCACAAAACTTGCGCTTGCGGTGCTGCCAGAAATTGTCATTGCGGCAGTAGATGAGAACGAGCTATCATCAGTCATACCAATTGTCACAGTATTCGAACCATCTGAGAAATGGACACCATTAACAGTATAGAACTTGACACCTTTAATAGTAGTTCCATTAAGCGCCGTCAACTTGTCGGCTGGGTAAATTACCTGAATAGTCGTATTTTGCGTATCATGATAATAACCAAAAAATGGCACTAAGTAACTTTGGTCTGTACCATCCTCAAATATGGTGAAATCACTGCTGGGCTCCACTTTGGTGAAGGTGGCCTCGGCAACTTCACTGTCGGTGTAGCCGTTGAGCACGGCGATGGCCTTAACGGTTGTGGTCTGGCTCACGGTGAAAGGAGCACTGTAAGCAGTGCTGCTGGTCGTGGGCGTGCTACCATCGGTGGTGTAATAGATGGTTGCACCTGAGGTTGCACAGGTGATGGTCACCTGTTGAGTCTCGGTAAAGTTGCCACTTTCAGGCGAAATCACTGGCGTAGCCACCTGCGGTATCACCTTAGTGATAGAGAATGTCTTGGCGGCGGCGTTGATAGTGATGGTATAAGTGCCAGCCTCCGAGAAATAGATGGGATGATACTTGACAGGATTGTCGTTTGTCGGGTCAGTATCAAGGTTACCACTTGTGTTAGTGCCATAAGCCCAATCAGCACCATTGGTATCAGCACCAAAAACGAGTCGGGTGGTATCACCTTCCCAATTATAAGTCACACCTGCTGTTCTAGTAAACAGGATGTAGCTATTAGCGGGTATATTCTGCAATGTTGCCGTGTAGGTATAAGAGCCGTTGTTATTGGTCTTTGTCATCGCGGTGGCACCAGCAGCCGAGAAGTCCCAACCATTACTAAAATTACCCACGATGTAGATGTTGGGCACGTAAGTCACAGTGACAGGCTGTGCTGATGCGACATTGTTAGCGAGGTTAATGGTACCTGAAGCGGTAAGGTTACGGCCTTCGTAGGTCACAGCTACAGTACCGTTCAACGAACCACCACTGGGGCTAAAATACCACCATGAGCCATTGTTATTTAAATTGTAAGGATCGTAGTGGTTTGTGGCCGTTCCCACGGTAGCCGTGAGATTAGGCTTAAAATAGTCTGAATGCGTTACACCCACGTTATCTGTGCCTAAGTCGGACCCAGTAACGGTGAAAGTGTTGTTGGTGCCGCTGTCATCGATGGTCAACGAGTCGGGGTTAACATTTAACTTAGGGCCATTAGCTTCCCATTCAAACTGGATATTATCTAAGATAATTTTATCACTCGATGAAGTATTATTAGAAATAATACCAATATACTCATAATCACCCGTAACTGTGATTACAGTGCTGATAGAACTAGTCGTTCCCAGAAGCGTGCCACGAGTCGATGCATCGGTAAGATCAGATGAGGTGGTATAGGCTGTATTTTTACCATACACCTGAATAGTGTACTTGTCTGTATTCTGATTAAAGGTGAAAGTAACAGACTTGATTTTGCCGCCAGATGTTGTGGATACAATGCCAGCATTAGCATTTTTGGTGGTTAAGATAATCGCACCACTGGAGTGTTTGGCAGTCCTTCCAGCATAGACAGCGCCACTCGGTTTGCTTACATTAGTAAAGTAAGTTAACGTGGTGCTTGTCGCCGCCAGGTCACTGGCAGTGATCACATCGGTTGTCGTTGCCCAGGCTGGGGGGATGGCCATAGCGAGGGCAAAGATGAAAAACAGAAATTTAAAAGAAATTTTCATAGCCACTTAAAAAATAGTGATTTATAATTGTTTGTAAATGAGTATTTCACCCTGTTAATTAAAGGTTTATGTTGATTTTGAAATCCAAAGAAAAGACTCTTTGCATTATCAGGTAGTTGTTGATTTCTAGGCACCAAATATAAAGTGTTTCCTTCAAATTGAAGAGTAATAATAAACAATAAATATACAAAATTTCAACCAATCGGCCATTTTTTCCAACAAAAAGCCATCAGCTTTCCCGCAAAGGAGAAAAATATTGATGTCCCCGCAAGCGGGGCCGGGGAACGAGAAAACTGGAGAAACGGGGGGAGGCTGGACTCACGGGGGGACTGGAGGCAGCGACAAACTCGCTGCCCACACCAACCCTGTCATTCTTAGTGGCAAGGCATGGCTGCCTGATATGGGTAGAAAGTAATGGCTAAAAACTGAGAAGTGGAAACTTTTTGTTATCTTTGCAGTCCAAATTCATTCTTTAAATAAAATAAAACCGAATTAGAATCAATGGAGAAAATTCAAGCTGGAAAGTATGTTGAGCTGGTGTATGAGATCTTTGTCGTGAACGGCGAGGAGCAGACCAGCGTGTTCAAGTTCAATAAGGAGCATCCCGACGCGTTTGTGTTCGGCATGGACCTGTCGCTGATCGAGGGTTTCCAGAACCATATCATGGGACTGGAGCAGGGTGAGAAGTTTGACTTCACTCTGAAGCCCCACGAGGCCTTCGGCATGAAGAACCCCGAGCTGGTCTATGAGCTGGAGAAGGAGATCTTCCACATCGACGGCAAATTTGACGCCGAGAACATCCGCCCGGGCGCCCGCGTGCCGATGATGACCCAGGAGGGTATGCGCATCGAGGGTCAGGTGGTGAAGGTGACCGACGACAAGGTGTTCATGGACTTCAACCACCAGCTGGCTGGTGAGACGGTGCGCTACAGCGGATACGTGCAGCTGGTGCGCGACGCCACGCCCGAGGAACTGTCGCCCAAGCACCACGGCTGCGGATGCGGCTGCGATGACTGCAACAGCGGTGACTGCGGCCATGACCATGGTGACGGCTGCGACTGCGGCGGCTGCTAAACCTCTTTCAAACAACAAGGACAACACTATATAGACAACAAAGACAAAATCATGTTTTATTGGCCTTTAACGTTGTCAAAGTTGTTTGGCGAGCTTAATTAAGGAAATTTTTCTTTAATTAGTTTGTACATATTAAATTAATGTGTAATTTTGCACCGAGTTTCAAAAAAGGTAATTTCTAAAACATTAATAATTAAAGATTTATATTATGGCTAAATTTGATAAGGCTATCTTAGCAGAGAAGTATGGTATCACTGGCGTTACCGAGGTGCTCTACAACCCCAGCTACGAGGTGATGTTCAACGAGGAGATGAAACCCGGTCTGGAAGGCTTCGACAAGGGTCAGGAGACCGAGTTGGGTGCCATCAACGTGATGACCGGCGTGTACACCGGCCGCTCGCCCAAAGACAAATTCATCGTTGACGATGCCAACAGCCACGACAAGGTGTGGTGGACCACGCCCGGCTATCCCAATGACAATAAGCCCGTGACCGAGGCCACCTGGGCTGCCCTGAAGGATCTCGCCGTGAAGCAGTTGAGCGGCAAGAGGCTGTTTGTGGTTGACGGCTTCTGCGGTGCCAACAAGGACACCCGCATGAAAGTGCGCTTCATCATGGAGGTGGCATGGCAGGCCCACTTCGTGACCAACATGTTCATCCGTCCCCAGAACGAGGAGGAATTTGACCAGGAGCCCGACTTCACCGTTTATTGCGCCAGCAAGGCCAAGGTGGACAACTACAAGGAACTGGGTCTGAACAGCGACACCGCCGTTGTCTTCAACGTGACCAGCAACGAGCAGGTCATCCTCAACACCTGGTACGGTGGTGAGATGAAGAAGGGTATGTTCTCGATGATGAACTACTTCCTGCCGCTGAAGGGCATTGCTGCCATGCACTGCTCGGCCAACTGCGACATGAACGGCGAGAACACCGCCATCTTCTTCGGTCTGTCGGGAACCGGCAAGACCACGTTGAGCACCGACCCCAAGCGCAAACTCATCGGCGACGACGAGCACGGCTGGGACGACAACGGTATCTTCAACTTTGAGGGCGGCTGCTATGCCAAGGTCATCAACCTCGACAAGGACGCTGAGCCCGACATCTACAACGCCATCCACCGCGACGCGCTGCTCGAGAACGTCACCGTCGATGCCGAGGGCAAGATCGACTTCGCCGACAAGAGCGTGACCGAGAACACCCGCGTGAGCTATCCCATCTACCACATCAAGAACATCGTGCGCCCCATCAGCCACGCTCCCGCTGCCAAGCAGGTGATCTTCTTGAGTGCCGACGCATTCGGCGTGCTGCCTCCCGTGTCGATTCTCGACTCTGAGCAGACCAAGTACTACTTCCTGAGCGGCTTCACCGCCAAGCTCGCAGGTACCGAGCGCGGCATCACCGAGCCCACCCCCACCTTCAGCGCTTGCTTCGGCCAGGCATTCCTGGAGCTGCATCCCACGAAGTATGCCGAGGAACTCGTGAAGCGCATGGAGATGAGCGGTGCCAAGGCATATCTGGTGAACACCGGTTGGAATGGCACTGGCAAGCGTATCTCGATCCGCGACACCCGCGGCATCATCGACGCCATCCTGAACCACAGCATCGACAACGCTCCCACCAAGGTGATCCCCTACTTCAACCTGGTAGTGCCCACCCTGCTTGAGGGCGTTGACACCGGCATCCTCGACCCGCGCGACACCTATGCCGATCCCGCACAGTGGGAAGAGAAGGCCAAGGATCTGGCCAGCCGCTTCATCAAGAACTTCGCCAAGTACGAGGACAACGAGGCAGGCAAGGCACTCGTAGCCGCCGGTCCCCAGCTCTAATCACGGTAAAACGTAAGAACTCTATAACCATGAGGATGGTTCCCGTTGTGGAAACCATCCTCATTTTCAACACTTTGTCCCCTATTTGAGAAAAAAGTTACATCAATGTAACTTACATTCATGTAACTTTTATTATCTTTGCAGCCGTAACCAATGACTATTCATCACAATGAAGGCACCTTTTCAATTTGGATCGCTGGCCGAGAAAGAAAACTTTATCGACCGATATGAAGACAGAGCGCTGTTGAAGCAACTGCTCATGTCAGGCATACATGTGATGCTTATTTCTCCGCGCCGCTGGGGAAAATCCTCCCTTGTCAAGGCCGTTGCCGACGAGTTGATGGCCGAGCATAAAGATGTGAGAGTTTGCTTCATCGACGCGTTCAGCATCAGCACCGAGAACGAATTTTACCGGGCATTTGCCAGCAGGGTCATGTCATGCGCAGCATCCCGTTTCAAGAAAGGTCTCGAGGAAATGAGGAAATTTCTGACAGGAGCTGTGCCACAGCTGGTCATCCGGGACAAAGTGACCGAGTTTGTCACATTTGATGTGCGCTTCCAGCCCCAAGAGAAGGACAAACTCGAAATCCTGGAATTGCCCGAAAAGATTGCTGCCGCCAAGGGACTGCGAATCATTGTCTGCATTGATGAGTTTCAGCAATTGGCCAACATACCGCAATACCCTGACATGGAGGGCAAGATGCGCTCCGTTTGGCAGCAGCAACATCATGTGTCCTATTGTTTATATGGCAGCAAGCGCCACATGATGACCGAAATCTTTAATGATTCATCCAAACCATTCTACCGATTTGGTCAGGTCATCTGGCTCAAGAAGATAGAGGAGCACTACTGGGTCGAGTTTATTGTGAATGCATTTGAACGAACAGGTAAACATATCACAACGGAACTGGCCAAACGCATCTGTGACGTGACCAAGTGTCACTCGTGGTATGTCCAGCAGTTAAGTTTCTTTATCTGGAATGCCACCGACGACGAAGCCACTGATGAGATCTTTGACCGGGCGTTGCAACGCCTCATCGACACTAACGCCCCGATGTTCCAAAACGACATTGAGTCGCTCACAGCAAGCCAAAAGGCCATGCTGCAAGCCGTGAACGACGGCATCTATCAATTCTCGTCGGAATCTACCAAGCGTCTTTACACTATGGGCAATGCCAACACCATTGCCCGCAACAAGCGCATTCTTCAGGATAAGGACATCATCGAACAACAAGGCAAAACATTTGAATTTGTTGATCCGATATTCCAACTATGGCTCAATCAGCAGTTTAACCCCTAATTGAGAAAAAAGTTACATCAATGTAACTTACATTCATGTAACTTTTTTATATCTTTGTGATTGCAATGCGCGTACTGATTGTCAATACTGCTGAGAGGACGGGAGGAGCGGCCATCGCCGCCAACCGCCTGCTGCATGCTTTGAGGCACAACGGGGTCGAGGCAACGATGCTGGTCAGGGACCGCAAGACAGACGACTCCGACGTTGTGAACATCGCGCCTTCGTGGCGTCTGCGGGCCAAATTCCTGTGGGAACGCGGGGTCATCTGGCTGGCGAATGGCCTGAGTAAGCGCAACCTCTTTCAGGTCGATATCGCCAACGCGGGAACCGACATCACCTCGATGCCCGAGTTCCAGCAGGCCGATGTGATTCACCTGCATTGGGTCAACCAGGGCTTCCTCTCATTGAAGAATCTCGAGCAGATTTTCAACTCCGGCAAACCAGTGGTCATTACCCTCCACGACCAATGGTATTTCACAGGCATCTGCCATTACTCGAGCGATTGTAACAAATACAAGTCGCTGTGTCACCAGTGCCCGATGTTGACAAGCGGCGGCATCGGCGTGGACTTGGCACGACGCGTATTTGAACGCAAGCGGGCCATCTACGAGGACCACAACGTGACCTTTGTGGGCTGTAGCCAATGGATGGCCAACCTGGCCCGGCAGAGCAGCCTGACAAGGGGACACACGGTCACCAATGCACCCAACGCCATCGATACCCTACAATTCGCTCCAGATGACCGCCAGGCGGCACGCCACCATCACAACCTACCTGAAGGGAAACGATTGATTCTGTTCGGCGCGCAGCGCATCACCGATGAGCGCAAGGGCTTTAAATATCTGGCCGAGGCGTGTGAGCATATCGCTAACCAGCATCCCACGCTGGCCAGTGAAATCGGCATCGTCGTCCTAGGCGGGGATGCGCAGAGTGTCAAGGAATCGTTACCGCTGCCCGTCTATACCATTGATTATTTGAGCAACGAACAAGACATCGCATTGCTCTACCAGGCAGTTGATCTGTTTGTCACGCCATCGTTGCAGGACAATCTGCCCAACACCATCGTCGAGGCCATGGCCTGCGGCGTGCCTTGCGTAGGCTTTGATGTGGGCGGCATTCCCGAGATGATTGACCATCGTCGCAACGGCTATGTGGCGGCCTACCGCGACAGCGGCGACTTTGCCAACGGCATCCTGTGGTGTCTTGACGAGGCAAGACATGAAGACTTGTGCCGACAAGCACGCGACAAAGCCCTCAACACCTACAGCGAATCGATTGTAGCACGTCACTACCAGGACGTCTATGAGGAAGCGTTAGGAGTTAGAAGTTAGAAGTTAGGAGTTAACCTTATATACCATACACAAAATCAGGCGGCCCGGAGGGGTCGCCTGATTGTTTATCGCTTAACTGCGAGCGAAGCGAACTTTACTTCATCACCTTGACGGTGCTTGTCGTTCCGTCGCTGTATGTCGTCACAACGATGTTGATGCCGTCGAAGGGCTGATCGCTCTGCTGGCCTGCCACGTTGATGTAGCGTACACCGGTGATTTCCTTATTGGCATTCACCTGCTCGATGGCGGTCATCTCGGTAACCTTACCCAAACTGTTGCCGGCAAGGAAGAGGTTGTGACGCACATCCACGAAGATGACATCACTCAGGAGGAGTTCGGCATCACGTGCATCAAACTCGTCATTGGCAGCGAGGGTGAGGCTCATGATGTTGCCCTCATGACCGGCAAAGTGTTCGCAATCGAAGGATACACCAATCATTGAATAGGTGTTGTCCTCTTCGCCGTTCTGCATCGAGGTAAAGCTGTGGTTGCGGCCACGCTCCACGCCATTCACTGCTACGAGTTCCAAGCCCTGGGGCAGGACGAGGTTGCACTGCAGTGCGAGGTAGTTGTGCTCCTCATTGTTGAGGGCCACCTCGATGGTGCGGGTCTGACCGGGTGCAAGACATACGGTCGAGAATACCAGGGCATCGCTGGTCGAACCCATGCGGTTGCCGTAGGCACGGATGTCGGTCGGCATCTTTGCGCCACCTGACAGCAGCAAGTCGATGAGCAGGGTGGCATCACCTACCGATACATCACCATCACCATTCACGTCAGCGGCCTGGAGATTGATAGATCCTTCACCCGACATCAGGTAGTCGATGAGGGTCGTAACGTCGTTGATGGCAACAATACCGTCACCGTTCACGTCACCCAACAGGAAGTCTGATGCAAAGAAGAAGTTCATCCACTGGTCGGCCTCCTTGTAGAGCACGGTGCTCTCGCTCGGGGTAATCAGGGGCACCCTAGGCTGGTTCACTCCGGCCCAAACATCCTCGCCAAGGGCGGGAACGCTGGTGGCATCGACCTTGAGGGTCTTCATGCCGATCATACCGGCCATCGCACGGTCACCCAGACGGTTCACCGAGGCGGGCAGGCGCATGGTGTCGATTTCGGCGCTCACGTTATAGAAGGCGAAGTTGCCGATCTCCTTAACGCCCTGCTTGAGCATATTGCCGGGGTTGAGGTTGCCATCACCAGCAAAGGCGAAGTCGGGCACACGGTCCAGGGCGCGCTGCACACCGGGAGCCAGGCGCGGATTGGCATTGCCTTCACCATTGTCGCGGCCGTTGTTGTTACCCGAGGCGTGGCCGACGGTGGGCATCATCACGCTGCTGAGCTGAGGATTGTGTGCCAGAACACCCTCACCCAGCGTGGTCATCTCACGGCTGAGGCTAAGTTGCGACAGCTGGGTCTGGGCGAATGCCCAGTCACCGATGGTGCCGAGGCCGAGGCCACGGATGTCGATATTGGTAAGGCCCGAATTGATGAAGGCTTCCTCATCGATGCGGCTCATGCGGCAGGCAGGGTTGAAATTGAGCGACTGCAGCGCGGTGCAGCCGTTGAAGGCTCCGCGGCCAATCATGCTGACCTTGGCGCCAACGGTCACGTCATTGAGCAGAAAATCGCCCAGGAAGGCGAAGTCACCGATGAAACGCGACTCGATAACGGCACTGGTCAGCGCCTCGCAACGCGAGAACACGCCTTTTCCCATCACCTCGACAGCCTCGGGAATGGTTACCGTCGTCAACGCGCTACCTGCAAAGGCATAGTCGTCGATGAAGGCAACCGTCTCGGGGATGTCGATGCTCTGCAGCTGGTAGCAGCCGGCAAAAGCGGCATAGCCGATGGTCTCCAGGTTGGCGGGCAAGGTAATGCTCGTGAGTTTCTTGCCGAAGAATGCGGTGCGGGGGATGGCATTACCGGCATAGTCGGTAATGGCACCATACAAGGCCTGACCCTTGCTATAGGCCTCGATGGTAACGCCGGTGAGGTCGAGGACCGTCAATTCTTCGAGCGAATTGGTGATGAACTGGAAGTCGCGGGCGTCCATCGTTCCGCTGACAGTCAGGGTCGTGATGTCAACATCGTCAACAGCCTGAGCCAATCCACCTGCGGTGTTCTCAATAGTCAAGGCCTGGCCTGTCATAGATGTGAGCGCTGCTAATAGCAGCATGAAAAACAATTTGCGCATTTTGTATTTCGTTTGTTTGGTTGTTATTCTAACTATTTAACTTGCAAATGTACACATTATTTTTGTCTCAACGTTACTTTTAACGATTTTTTTGTAATTCGCCGTCAGGATTGGGGCGGCCACCTCGCTCTGAAGAAACGGGAAAAACGGGAGGGAGAAAAAACAATGAGGCGACCCGTTGCGGGGCCGCCTCATTGTCAATTGCAAGCGGATTGAGACGCAAGATTTTGCGTCTCTACTAGCTTATCTCAGCACCTTCACGGTCGAAGCGCTGCCATCGCTGTAGCGCGTCACGACGATGTTGATGCCCTCGAAGGGCTGCTTGCTCTCCATACCCATGACGTTGTAGTAGCGTACGCTGACTACGGTCTTCTCGGCCTGGAGATCACGAACAGCAGTCTTGTTGCTATCACTAGGACTGGTGAGATCAAGAGGATAAACCTCAAACCTGTCGCTCATGTAATCATCAGCATCAGGATCGGCACTCGCACGACGCGGAGCGCCGCTTGCGCCACCAGCGGCCTTACGTACCACAACGGCATGGAAGATAACGCCATAATCCTTAGCATTTTCCATATCGTTAGGCTTAACACCATACTCAATGCCATTGTAGTTGTAGTCCCACTTAGCAGTGAAGGCGCCCTTCAGGGCCCAACCGTTCACGTTGTCAGTGACACTGGGCACATAGACGGTGAACTTGTCATTGCCGGCATAGACAGCGCTGACGCGGGCAACCTCCTGAACCTTGGGATTCATAAAGAAGAGCTTTTCGCCCTTGTGGGTGCCCAGTGCGTCATCACCTGCAACGAAACCATTGCCGTAAGGCGCATTCAAGTTGGCATCCAAGAAGTTGGTAGGACCATAAGTGTTGTAATAATAAGTGTACAACGCATCAGAATTGGGATTAGTATTGGGATTCTGAGACGTTCCACCCAGCGGCTTGGCTTCGCCCCAACCAGGATACTTGGCTGCTTCGGCGTCTTCAACAGCAGTAGGAGCCTCGTTAAGAACGATGCGGTAGTTGCCGCCATTGTTCTTGCCCTCGACATACTTACCTACTACAGTACCACCAGTGAGCTTCTTACCTACAAATTCCATTAATTCACTTTCTTCCAAGCCAGGAATACTACCGAAGTCGAGGATTACCCAGTTGCTCTGATCCCAGTCTCTGTGCTGGAAGCCGAGCACATCCTTCACATAATCCACCTGACCAGTGACAGGAGAGGTCTTGTCGATGGAGTAGCCCATATCCTTAGCCCACAAGTACTTGTGACCATTTGCAACATCGTACACAGCCCAAGCACCGATGAGGTTGTCGGCCACGGTCACCTGCTTATTAGAAGCTGCTTCAAACTCACTCTCGATGACAGCCAGCGGGGTTGCCGTGGTGCCGTAGAGGAAGACGTTCTCGTTCAGCGTCACGTCGCTGTTGGTCGTGAACGTGTGACCCTTAGCGAAGTAGCGCAAGTAACGGTTGGTACCATCGTAGTTGAATCTGATGGTAGCGGGATAGCCTGCAGCTTGATCGCCGATGGCCACAGCAGCCTCGCTATAGGAGGAGGCGGTGGCGCTGGTGCTCAGGTTGGCGTAATCATTGGTGGTTACGGTCAAGTAACCATTACCGTTGATGTTCTTGAAGTAGTAACGGCCAGCGTTAGCGTTCTCAAGAACGAACAATGCCAACTCATCGTTACCATAGACATGTTCCTTAGTGTTGTCGGTAAACTTCACACCCGTCGAAGCGCGGTTGTTGCCGCTCTGTGCCGTGCTCATGCCCATGTAGGCGTCCTTGTTGACAATCACATAGACATTACCCACCGTGGGCGCAGTAGTCAATAGATCATAAACCACACCATTGCTCTTCACGAAGGTGTAAGTCCTGGTCACGGGACTACTCCAAACCTTGGTGTAACCACCCTGGCCATCCTCCACCTCGATATAAGAGATAGCGGTAATGGTCGTGGTCTCGGTAATCGCGGGCAAGGTAATCGAGCCGTTCGTTACAACGTCATCACCCTCCACGGGAATCTCACCATTGAGCGTGTAGAGCGTTGTGGCATTAGGAGTCTCGGGATTGGTCAAGATAGTCACTTCCACACTCTCGCTTCCGGTAACCACCTCAATAATACGATCCTCGTAAGTGTCAGGATCAGGATCATCCAGATGATCGGTGATGATGGGATCCTCAACACCCTCAAAGGTGTAAGTAGCCTCAACCACCTCAGAGCGAACGATGTCATTGAACTTCTCGGTCGGCACCTGAGCATAGGCCTGGATGTGAGTGTCGGAGTTCACAATGATAGGACTCGTGTACTCTGCCCAATCGTCCATGTCGTCAGTCTTGTAATAGATCTTGACGGGATCGGTAGCCCACGTAGGTTGCTGCGCGGTAAGCGTGACAGTCTGCTCACTGGTGTAAGTACCAGAAGCCAATGAAATCACGGGCTGATATATCCACAGGAAGTCCAGAGGATAAACCTCGTAGGGATGATCAATTTGTCGATAATAGTCACCCACACAGAAGACATCAAACTTAGCATCCGCGCCCTTCTGATCAAACCATGCCTGGTCGTAGTGACCCAGACCACTCATAGTGTAAACAGTGCTTTGGTATGTAAAGGTGATATTATCACCTACCGTACCGCTATAGATCCAGAAACGGTCATAATAGGTACAAGTCGCCAGCACAGTTGGATCGGTAGGATCGAGTGTCCCATCAGTAATGGTGCCACTATGACGATAATCGCCATTTGAGGGTTTATAATCCTTAACATCGCTTAGCGTGGTATTGCGCAGATGCAAGTAATGACCGCACAAGTTATTGGTAGGAGTACTGCTAAGCAAGTCGGCACAGGTTGCTTCCTCCGCAATGATAGGCGTATTGCCTAAGCTGGCGTTAGGCCAACTGGTAATGGTATGATCTCCAGTACCCACTTGAGGAATCAAACCATCCGTCCAAGTACCCGTAGTTCCCTTAATCTGGCTACCGTCAATCCAGTCACCCATCTCAAAGATGGTAGCGGGGCTATTTGTGCAACCAGAGGTTACTTTAGCCCACTCGGTGGCACCTTTACCGAAGTAAATCACACCATAACCTGAGTTATCACGCACATAGACGTATTCAGGTGCGGGATGAGTATAGGAACCTGGAGTCGGGTCATTGGCCATCGTGGACATGTAAACCACCTGAATGGGGTTGCGGAAGGTCACTGTCTCATCATCTGCAAGATTAACAGTGCGCAACTCAGCGACATTTTCCAGAACATGGTCAGCGCCAGTGGTATTTGTCCACTGACTGGTGCTCTTGATCGTGAACCAACCTTCAGCAACCTGGCTGGCGAAGTCACCAATGTAGGCGATAGCCTTCACGCGGTAGCTCATGCCAACGTTCATGTTGATGGGAACCGTGTAGTGAGTCGAGAGCTTCGTGGGATCGCTTACACTGGCTGGCGGGGTTGTTCCGCTCAGCGAGTCAATCACGTAGTAGATGTCAGCATTCTCGGTTGTACACAGGATCTCAATCTGCTGGTTACCATAATAAACGTGATTCTCAATGGGCGAGAAGAACGGCTTCTTGACCTCAATCACCTTCTCAATGCGGGTATAGGTAGCAGTTGCCACCTCGCTGGTCAAACCATGGTAAACAGCGATAGCCTTGACAGTCACTTCGTCACCCACATTGGGCAGGTTAACGGTGAATGCACCATTATACTGGGTACTGCTCGTAGTGGGCGCGTTGCCATCGGTCGTGTAATAGATGGTCGCTTCACTGGGAGTTCCCGTCATTGTCACGGTGACACTGCTGGCAGTCACTTCACAACTACTGGGATTGATACTTACAATAGGAACTCCCCAAGTGTAAGTCACGCTGACGGGTTCGCTAAAGACATCCTCCTCGTCAACGGCAACAGCGATAATCGTCGTCGTGGTGCCAGGAGTGTAAATAGCCTGGTACCCGTTTCCAGAATAATTTTCAGTATAATTAATGCGGGTATTGCTGGTGGCAGGATCAGAGCCATCAGTGGTGAAATAGATAGTACATTCCTCAGGATCAGTAATAGTCACTGTCTGACTCTCGTAGTACGTACCTGTAGCAGGGTTAATCTCGGGAGCCTCGATCGTAGCTGCCTGAACATAAAGGTAAGCGGGAGTACCATTTACAGATTGATACCATCGGAAGGGATCATTACCTGCATTATAGCAGAAGTAATAAGAGTCATCTTTATCCTTGACATAGTAACCATTATAATCAGTATTTTGAATGGTTAATGTGTTTACGGTTGTGGTATAAGTTGTGCTCCTGCCAGAATGCGACAGATAGTGAGTGCCTTCACCATCAACGTAATACAGAGTATAACCGTTAGTGGCATCACCACCTAATGTCAATACAGTTGTTGATGATGTACCAATATCTGCAACATTGCCATTCAATTGGATGTTTTCAGTATAACCATTACCGCTAAGGGCATATGGAGCAGTTGCATAGACGAAGATGTACTTGTTGTCAGCCTTAATCTGGGAGCTAGAGGTTACCTTCTCAAACAATGTCGAACTCTTGGCCACACGAGTATAAGTAGCGGTAGCAACTGCACTTTCCTCACTGTAATTGCCATTGGTAATGACAGCATAGGCGCTAACTGTAACAGTGCCGTTCAAACTTGGAACAGTAACGGTAAAGCCATCATTAGCGTTATATACCTGACGCGTCGAGCTGGTCCTGGGATCGCTGCCATCGGTGGTGTAATAAATTGTAGCATTTGCGTTGTTGGCCGTGATGGTTCCGCTCATCGTGCTACCAGTGAAAGTGGCGCCATTTGCAGGGTTAATCGTTACAGCCAGCGGCGTGCGGGCGGCGGTGACATTGACCGTCTGAGGAGTTACCTCATTGTTATCACTGGTGATAGTCACTGTATTAGTTGCGGTAGCTGCACTGCCTGTGTAGGTTACAGTGACGGTCACGTAGCCATTGTTCAGGTCGTTTGCTGTGATGGTCGTGGGGTTGACACTGAAACCAGCGGTGCCATTAGCGTCAAGGTTCAGAGTCACACCAGCGGTCAAGTTGTAACCACGAACTTTGAAGGTCTTGCTTACCGAAGTGCCACCTGCCTCGATGGTGCCCAAGTCTATTGCAGTTTCGCTCACCCTCAAGCGCGGTACCGTAATGGCACGCTTGTAGAGCTTTGCATTGTGTGCATTTGTAGACGAATTCTGGTAGCAAGCAAAACGTGATGAAGATCCACTAGGATTGCAACGCAGGTACCTTGTATCATCACCCACATTCTGGATTGTAGCTACGCCATCATTACCGATGGTGATCGTCCACTTGTAAGCTGCATTGTCGGTATCGAGCTGGCCACGGTTAACATAGTTACCACTGTTGAAATACAGGTAACCATTTTCATCCGAGATGTAATACTGGTTATTGCCAGCCGACTCGATGGTTAGGATAGTAACATTATCGGACTTGCGGGTAACAATCGTGCCATTCAACTCAAAGTCACTGTTGCTTGTCGTGGTAACATAGTAGTTGCTCGAGTTGAACGTGCCCATCGCATAGTCAGTCGTACTGCTGCTATAAACCAGCACATACTCATCGTTAGGCGTAACAGCATTGGCGAGCACATAGTCGGTACCATCCAGTGCACGGATGGTGTAGTTGGCAGTGACCACATTACTGTAGGTAGGATTCTGAGAACCCAGAACTGCCACAGCCTTGAGCGTCATGTCAGCATTAATGGCAATGGGATTACCATCATATAAGGTGCCATTGGTGCGACTGGGTTCGCTACCATCGGTCGTGTAGTAAATATGAGCAAGCTCAGTATCACAAGTAATGGTCGTCGTCTGAGCGTCATAATAGCGACCCGATTGTAAGGTAATCACGGGGTCAGCAATCGTCGGCGAGATGATGATGCTGTTATTTCTCGGATTAACTATAATGGTCCACTCACCAGGCATCATTTGGATAACATGGGAATTGGCCTCCTCAAAGTAAGCGATAGTGTTCATCGAACCCTCAGTCAGCCACCAGTTAGATCCTGCCTCGGGGCCAAAGAAGTACTTGCTACCCCATGTGATTCCATTGCCTACACGTTGGGTGAGCTGGAGAAACTCATGATTATATTCGCTCTCGGTTTCACCAGTAACGTTATGGCCACCATAATCGGGAGCTGTCAGCTGAGCTCTATAGGTGCCATCGGACAGAGGAGTCATTTGGATAATATGGTCGCCACTCTCAAAGTTCCAACTGGTTCCTGGAATCTTGGTAACAATATAGATATCACCCGTGTAGAGATAATCTACGGGCACAGTCACATCGTCAACATCATTAGTTTCGGTATGAAGGTAAACGCTGCCCGAAGTGCCAAGCTTCCTACCCGTATATTCAACAGTGACATTTCCGCCATCGGTACCCAAAGAATTAGGCAATGCGGTCCAATAGGATGATGTGCTAACGCCAATACCATCGGTCAGGTTCTGAGCTTCAACCGAAAGTGTGCCAGTAGCATCACCCGTAGCATCTTCAATATTCAACGACTCGGGAGCCTGCATCATCGGCGCATCACTGTCCTCCTGAACGTAAAGGACAGCATCCTGTTGTCCAGATTTGTAGCAAGCAAATCTTTCTTGACCACTGGTCGAATTATATTTAAGAATGCGTGAATCCGAACCATCGGCAACAAGATTAGTTAAAATGAAACCATTATTAGCATCACCAGAAGCAGTCCATTTTGAGTTGTTCGTTATATTAGATTCAACATTCAAGGAGTTACCGCTTTTCCAGCACAGAAATCCAGCACCATTGTTGAATGACAGGTTATTGCCGTCTTTGGTAAGTGTCAGCACTTTGATATCGCTATTATTTGCGATATCGACCTTATTATCATTGCTAATCGTCGGGCCTGTTATTGAAAGACCATATTTCGTACTGGTTGTTGAAATCGCACCCATGAATGCTGCTGGTGTTCCTTCATAGACTAAGATATACTTTTGTCCATCGACAAGGTCATTTGAAGAGGTCACCTTACGATAGAGCGTACTCAACGACGGTCCACCACCTGAGGTGATCGTAAAGTCAGCCGAGGTGATGGTGCTTGACGCTCCATCTTTTACAGCGATGGCCTTGAGGGTGCAACTTTCAGTAATTGTCACAGAGCCACTTCCATTGATGCTGTTACTGCTTGTCGTCGGAGCAGTGCCATCGGTCGTGTAATAGATAGTTGAGCCAGATTCTCCAGTAATAGTCACTGCTGTGGAACCAGTAAAACTGCCACCATTGGAAGAGAACTCAGGAGCAGCAAGATCTTTTACAAATATCCTTATATTATTAGATAAAGAGGTTCTGCAATAAAAATAAGTATTATTTGTATCATAATGGACATAACTGTTTGAAGATTTGTTCTGTATTGTACCATTCGTTACGTTTATCGTCCACTTTTCGGTATTAGCTGGCGTGTTATTTGTGGTAAAAGCAAAGTTCAATTCTTCACTATTCAGATGTCTCAAGTATCCTTGAGTACCTTCACGCAAAGTCCAGCCACTAGAATTACCTCCAAGGGTAAATTCCATGACGTCTTTATCAGCAATGTCAGTTTTGTTGTCGCTTAAAGTCAATCCTGTGATACCAGTAGCATATCGGCTACTATTAAGACTTCCAAAACCGACAACAGTACCACCGTTCTCATAAGCAATAATGCTTTTTGTGCCAGCGATAAGCTCGTCAGCGCTGGTCACTTTTCGATAAATGACAGGGTCAGACTGCTGACCGCCACCAGTTTCCCAAACAATTTCAATTGAAGAAATATAAACAGCGCCATTATTTGAGCGAATACCCACATAAGCATAATCACCAGACACAGTAATTGTTGCTGTAGAGCTAGTAGAACCAATTTTGGTGCCTTGAGTCGATGAACTATACAAATTTGATGCTGAAGTATAAGCAGAATTGCTCGCATAAACATCAATAGTGTTAGAACCTGAACCCACATTAATCTTTACGCTTACCAATCGACCTCCAGAGGATGTGGAAACAATACCACTAGTGCTGTTTTTGGAACGAAGCTGGATATTGTTAGAACCATCTTTTGCTGAGTTACCAGCATAGACAGCATCACTAGTTTTAGTGACACCACTAAAATCCATGTAATTAGTTGTTGTAGCAGTCAAGTCAGACGCATTTATAACATCTGTGACTGTTGCTGCCCAACCGACGCCGAAGGCCAGGAGGGCAGTTAAGAAAAAGGTTAGCCTAAAATCCGCAACTATCATCCAATACACGATTAAGGGTAGATTTATGAGTCGT
>CAMZFV010000042.1 GCA_947306175.1 uncultured Prevotellaceae bacterium | reverse complement strand
CTGGCCACCCACCCGCTCTGTAACGAGAGGTTGAACTGTTCGTCGGTAAGGTAATAAGTAAACCAGAAAATGCCGGCTCCCGGCACCAGCGGGAAAATGCCGCAAAGGAGAAATCCCTGGGCCGGAATGCGGAACGGGATGGCAGCGATGCGGGACAGGATGCAGACCAGTGTGGATGCCGCAAAAGTGGCACCCGTGGGCGAAGCACCAAAATGGCGCACAAGAATCAGGTAAAGCGCCCACCCGATGGCGCCAATAATGCCTGCAGGCACATAGTGCTCACGATCGATGCCGAACAGCAGTGCGAATGCTGCTGTGCCGGTAAATGCCGCAATCACTTGCCAGAATAGGCTGGCAGTTTGTGGGCTCACCATCATGCTGAGGTCCGCCACACCACTGTGCATAGATCCGTCAAGAATAAAAGCGAGCGATACTCCGACAGCGATACAGAAGAAACCTAGCATCGCATCGGTGAGGCGCGTGAAACCGGCGAGATAGTCTGAGTTGGCCAGATCGCGCACACCGTTGATAAAAGGCACACCAGGAATCAACGGCATGATGGCTCCAATGATGATGTTGGCAAGGCTGAGGCCAGAGCCAATTCGCCATGCGAGAATGCAGAGAATGGTCGCCAAAAAGGCATTGCAGACGCCGCTGACAATCTTTGAGAAATAACGGCTGCTCACGCCCATCACAAAGCCATACAGCAGCAGTCCCACGACAAGGGCCACCCCACATTCGGCCCATCCGCCGCCAAACACAGCGCAGAAACCCGCTGCTCCTATCCCGGAGCCCAAAATCTGTTCCCATGCCGGTTTGGGTGCCGCCTTGCTGATTTGTTCCAGACGTTCACGGGCTTCGGCCAATCCTGTTTTGCCATTGGAGATATCATAGCTCAGGCGGTTCACGGCAACCACTTTAGACAGTTGGATACCCCTGATGGGGATGAATTCCACGTTGGCATAGGTGGAAGCCTGTCCTCCCAACTTAGAGATTTTTTTGGTGTGCCCCGTGGTGAAGATGCCGTTTGAAAGCACAAAGAAGTTGCCCGAGTCAACGCCATAGTGGGCTGCTATACGGCTCATGATATCCTCCACGCGTGAGATTTCTGCTCCGTTCTCCAGTAGGATGTGTCCCGCCTTTGCGGCCACGTCCAGCACTTCGGTAAAGTCGGCCTGTTCTGCCATATTAATTACTCTATTTTTAGTGGTTATAGTTGTTGATGTAATCCCCTCAGCGACGGTAACGGTTGTTGAGGAAGACGATGGTGTAGAGCGCACCGAAGAGGACGGCCACGATTGACGCTTCAGGACCGAAGGCGCCACCCGTGATGATGTCGGGACCGTTGACCGTGGTAGTGAGCATAGTGCTGCCCGCATCGGTGCCTGAGACGGCGAGGCCGAAGATGTTGCCCTGGGTATAGTTCCATGCCCAATGGATGCCGATGGGCACCCACAGCGTGCCCGACCACTTGTAGGCGGCACCCAGCAGCAGGCCAGCCTCGATGGCAATAGCGATTGACGACCACCATGTGGCGTTATCGTTAGGCAGATGTAAAAATCCAAAAATGAGTGCCGACACTAACAGTGCCACCCCAGTGTTCCACCGCTCATCAATCCAGCGGAAGATGACGCCACGGCAGATCATTTCCTCACCCACGGCCACGGCAAGAAACATCATAATTTCGCTGAATTGCTGTTCGCCCGAGAAACCGTTCCTCGTCACGTCGGCACAACCCGTCGCAATAATAGTACACACGACAAGCACCATATAGACGAAGCCCACGAGCAATCCCAACAAGGTGTGAGGCAGCAGTTTACCTAAGGACAGGTCGGTGGGCCAGTGCTTTTCCAAGAGCCTGACAAATAAGGCATAGAGACCAAGGACGATGGCTACGAACACAACGGTCCATGCGGGATGCTGAAAAGAATCTGAGACATCAAATCCTGATGCAATCAGAATGTAGCCCAATACTGACAGGAACAATGCTGCAACAAATAGCAGAATCCATAACCACAGCGGACGTTTTTTGTAAGTTGCTGTTGCCATATCCTTTTATTTGAAAATCGCTTGTGATAGCCAATTACCTAACAGCAGGGCGATGAACCCCACAGCGAGCGAAGCCAACACGTAGAGGGCGGGCATCAACATGTTGCCGTCCTTGACCAATGTGCCGCACTCATTGATGAAGGTGGAGAATGTGGTGAAACCACCGCAGAAGCCCGCAGTCAGCAACAGCCTTGTCGTTGGTGACATCCAGCCGCCGTCCCACTTCAGCCCATAGAGCAGTCCGATGAGGAAACACCCCACCACATTAACGGTGAAAGTTCCCAACGGGAACCCCGTCGCCACAGGTAGCAACCGTCCGACGACATACCGCAGCCCTCCGCCGAAGAAGCTGCCCAGTCCCACTATCAAAAAATCCCTAAACATCACTACGGGAAATCTTTATATCTTTATCCAACGTTTACACTTGGTCATCGATCCTGTTTTGCTTGTAATGTGTCTCGGTATCCCAAACCCATGACAGTCAAACGATACTTTTGTTTCGGATGTTTGACCTGTTCGGGATATAGCATCTCAACGAATCCCTTATCGATGGCAGGATTAAGGTAATTCGCTCTGAAACTTTTGCGGTCACGCAGTCCCATCAATGTCATTATTTCTGCGATGGAAAGATACTCTATGCCGAAAGTGAGAAGAAGTTTGTCCACATGGGGGGTGCTTGGGGGGTACATGGGGGATACTTGAGGGGTACTTGAGGGGATTCCCAAGATTCTCTGCACATCTTTAGCCCGGTTAATGGTCACCATAAAACCTCCCTGCTTTTCTTCAAATATCGGTAAATCGAGTTTGACTTTCTCAAATTCTTCTTTGATTTTATTGATGCCACGACCCCAGGTTTCAATGAATCCTGCTTTGAAGAACGCATTAGCCAAGAGTTTGTTCCTTGGTTGCGAAGAATGCTCAACAAGTAAATCCTCGATAGTGAGCCCCATGGGTAACATTCCTGGATTCCACAATGTTATGCGATCATTAAACACGCGCATTTGTATATGCGAACCACTATAGTCCTTATGACAAATGGCATTATAAAGTATTTCACGCAAAGCATCTTCTGGTATTTCTAAAGGCTCAACGCGCACCATTCCCTCGTAATGAACAGGAGATATGAGATACTTGTTTTTGAGCACATCGATGATTCGGTCTGCCATCTGAATGATATTGCCCTCTATGGTATCTTGTGATATTAAATCACTCTCGTTCTTCCCAAAGCGTCCGATTCTGAAGATGGACGAGACGAAACTCTTCTGAGGATTCTTTCCGAACAATAAGATTGCAGCATTATTCAGTTTCCCGTCATCTGTGATCAGCTGAAGATTCTCTAGGACTTTTTCTGTTGAATAACTTAGTGCTTCCGGTGAAAGTCGCTTGCGTTTTACTCCTTGGCGGAGAAAATACTCAATAGCATCGCGGTCAATCATTTCGAGAGACGAATTCTCTATAAGTGTATCGTTCCAACTTCTACCCATTTTCTTCAAAATGAACTCCTGTAGGGCAACGCCTTTCAGTTGCTGCTTCGTGGCACCGCTCCGATAATGGTACTCGCCCTTATAGGCTATTGGCATGTTACTGGGGGTAACCACAATCTCAATATATTGCTTATCTCCTTGCTCATGCAGATTCACATCGCATACGATACCAAGCGCAGAGACAATCTTGTTTGGAATATCCTCCATTAAGCGGTGGACATTCTTCAGACCAACAATAGTCTGGTCATCATCAATGCCAATGTATAATTTACCTCCTTGTGCATTTGCAAATCCGCAAATCCATTGAAGGTATTCATCTTTCCAGATTCGTTTATATTCTATGTTTTGGCCTTCTTCCATTTTCATTATATCAGATGACAAAGATAATGTTTTTTAAAATAAGATTACCTAGAATAGCTTTTTTTATTTTTTTGTTGGATTTTATCAAGATTAGGAAGGTTCATGAGTTGACATTCGGGCATCGCAGGGCGGGTGTTGATTAGGCATATCGGCAGAATAGTTACTCTAGAAGTCGCCACCGAAAAATTCGGTAAAATTTGGCGGTTTGGATTGAGTAGTGGATTGATGCTTATCGTTTTCTTCTTGAGCGGCGGTAGCTGAGGAAGAGGAAGATGCAGGTAAAGAGGATGGCGTAGATGACAGCGTAGATGTTCTCGGAAATGGGACTGATGTGCGCGTAGTAGAGCCTGTCACTTAAGCTCTGTGGTTCGAGTATTTCGATTGGCACAATGCCTGAATCGATTGGCTCAAAGACTGAATAGTCGTTGATGATGACCTGGAATGTGCCGCACAGGTTAGTGTGCTTCATATAATTCCATGCCCAGTGGAAGCCGATGGGCAACCACAAGGTGCCCGACCACTTGTACGCGGCCGCGAACATGAGGCCCATCACGATGGGCGGTTCAGTACCGTGATAAGCAATAGTAAAGGTCAGCGCCGTCACGATGAAAGCAGCGGTGGTGTTCCACCGCTCGTCAATCATCCTGAAAATCACGCCGAAAAAGATGATCACCTCTGCCACGGCCACGCCGAGATCGCGATAGAATATGAAGCCCTTCCAGGAAAAGCTTTGCCACGACACATCGGCATTCCCCCCTAATGCGACTATTGTACTGAAAACGAGGATCACATATACAAAACCGATGACCAGGCCCAGCAATGTGTGGGGGATGAGGCTGCCCAGTCTTAACTCGGCTGGCAAATCGTTCCTGAATCCCCTTATCAGTGCATAGATGCCAAGTACCAGCACTATCGTAATAATTGTTAAGGAGGGATGATGCAGATCGCTGGCCTTATTATATCCAAAATCAATCAAGGCATAACCGAGTAAGGCTAGCACAATGGCGCCAATCAGCAGCAGGGTCCATTTCCACCAGGAGAGTTGCTTAATGTAACTTGTCATAGTACGAAAAGCTTTGTTCTTTGCGGCAAAGGTAGCGATTATTTTGTAATTTTGCCATTATGGAAATACAGGAGTTGCAGTTTGGTCACCGCAGGGTGTGCCTGTATCATTTGGTACAGGGGACAGCACCGCTGGTCTATTCGATTGATTATCATGAGAATGGACAGTTATTGCTGGATGCCTGCAAGCAGGTGGGCTGCAGCGGATTTAATCTGGTGACCGTCAGTGGCCTGCATTGGAATCAGGAGTTGTCGCCATGGGCGGTCGAGACGGTGGTTTCAAAGGATGACCGCTTCACGGGTGGCGCTCCTGAACTGTTGCCCATTTTCACCGATGAAATCGTGCCTCAAGTGGAAAACCTGCTTGATGCGCCGCCCGTGTGGCGCTGTCTGGCGGGCTATTCGTTGGGCGGACTGTTTGCCGTGTGGACCGCCTTCCAGACCGACCTGTTCACCCGCATCCTGTCGGCCTCAGGCTCGATGTGGTATCCCGGATGGCTGGATTATGCCCGCGAACATGAACTTGCAGTGCCCCTGCAGGGTGCCTACTTCTCGGTAGGCGAACAGGAGAGCACGTCGCGCAACGCCGTGTTGCAGACCGTCGGTGAGCGCACCCAGACCCTGGCTGCCCTGATGACTGAACGCGGCATCCCCACCAAATTTGAACTCAATCCCGGCAACCACTTCAAGAATCCCCCCATGCGCGTCGTCAAGGGCATCCAGTTTATGCTCGCGTTGCGAGCAGTTTAGAGTTTAGGGTTTAGAGAGGTATCCGCATTCTTATTTTTCAGACAACTTCGACAACATGTCTAACAACAGTGACAACTTGAGGGAAACTGGGGGCTATGGACTTGAAACTGGAGAATTTTTTGTACCTTTGCGGCTGCAAAAGTAATTAACCAAGGTTCTCGATGCGCAAGCAAGACAACTATACTTTTCTGACCAGTGCTCCCATCCGTCGCGTGATTCCCGCGATGGCTGTGCCCACGGTCATCAGTATGCTTGTCACGAGCATCTACAACCTGGTGGATACCTATTTTGTGGGCTTGATCAACACCCAGGCGACGGCTGCCGTCGGTGTGGTTTTCCCCATCATGGCAATCATCCAGTCCATAGGTTTTCTCTTTGGTCAAGGCTCTGGCACCTATATGTCACGCCACTTGGGCGCCCGCCGTCTCGACGAGGCGCGTCAGATGGCCGCTACCTCCTTTATCGGCAGTATCATCTGCGGCATTGTCATCACCATATTGGGCCTGATTTTCCTCAAGCCCCTGTCTATCGCCCTCGGTTCCACACCCACCATTTTGCCCTACACAATGCAGTTCATGGGTGTCATCCTGTTGGGCGCGCCCCTAATGAGCGCCTCGATGGTTATCAACAACCAGATGCGTTTCCAGGGCAACGCCACCCAAGCGATGTATGGCATGATCTCGGGCGCCGTGCTCAATGTGGTACTCGTGCCCCTGTTCATGTTCACCTTCGGCCTCGGTATCTTAGGCACCGCCATCGGTACTGTGCTGAGCCAGTTGTTCGGTTTCATCGTGCTGTGGGTGATGTCGCGCAAGGGTGAGAACATCCCCATTGACCTGTCCCAGGCATCCCGCAAGTGGCACTTCCAGCAGGAAATCCTCAAGGGCGGCACCCCGTCGCTCACGCGTCAGGCCCTCGCCAGTATTGCCACCCTCATGCTCAACGTGGCTGCTGGTGTGTATGGCGACGCGGCGATTGCTGGCATGTCCATCGTGTCAAGACTCGCCTTCATCATTTTTGCCATCATCATTGGGGTGGGGCAGGGCTACCAGCCCTTCTGCGGCTTCAATTATGGTGCAGGCAATTTCAAACGCCTGCTCAGGGGTTTTTATTTCACCATCCTGCTCGACATGGCAGTGCTTGTGGTGATGTGCGGCCCCGCATTCGTATTTGCCGAGCAGCTGGTGGACCTCCTGCGTGACGACCCCGAGGTCGTTGCCGTAGGAGCCGTCGCCCTGCGCTGGCAGCTCGTCACCCTGCCCATGGCGGCAGTGGTCACTGTGTGCAACATGACCTTGCAGACCAGCGGCCAAAGCCTGTCGGCCAACATCCTCGCTGCAGCCCGCAACGGCATCTTCTTCATCCCCTTGATTCTCATCCTGCCCCGCCTGTTGGGCCTCTTCGGTGTGGAAATCTGCCAGGCCGTCTGCGACGTGCTGTCGTTCCTCCTCGCCATCCCCCTCATCATCTACTTCTTCCGCTCCCTCAAACAAAAATAAATACAAGAGTGCGGCCACCCTTTGTATTTATTGTACCTCTATAGAGACGCAAAAAACTGTGCAAGTCGAAGGCCATGAAAGTTCGCTTTCAATGGCTGAGCGCAGCCAGGTTTATCCAAAATTTGCGTCTCCATCAACGCGGATACTCTCTCTAATCACTAATCTCTAATCACTAATCAGCGGGCTTAGCCCGCATCAGAACTTTTAGCCTTAATGTGTGATTTACTATGAAGGTCATGCTGGATTTTTGAAATCTTCTGATTAACAATACTTTGCCGTTTTTCCAAGTTTACTATATTCTTCTGCTCTGGTGAAAGTAATGAGGATGTTTTATATTTTTGCAATGAAAGTATTTATTCATTAATTAATATCACAGCCTTATGATTAAGCGAACTAAAAAACTATCATTCTTGCGGGTTCTTTTTGCCTTCTTGCTGGCATTGCCCGCTGTGGTGTCGGCTCAGGAGGCCACTTTCTGGAACTTCAGCGACACTGAGACCTTCCCTAACGACACATTATGGGAAACAACAACCATCGAGGGCCTGACATTTGTCACCGACGGCAGCTCGGCCGACCGTGTCCCCATCTTCCAGAGCTGTTCTGAACGCACGTGGACGTCAGCCGACGGCACCGAGGAGATGACCTTCAACCAGCGCTTGAAAATCAATGGTAAGTCAAGTACTGCTTACCGATGGATTTATTTCACCGCCAGTCCTGGTGACACCATCGAGGTGTGGGGCAACTCTACCTCCTCGTCATCGGCAAGGACGCTCACCTTCAAGAGTGGCGGCTACAACGGCGTCTCGTGGGGCGATGTTGATCTAGCGACAGGCTCCAACCCATCTTACGGCTATGTCGTGTATAGTGGAAGCGAGGAAACCATGATGGCAATGGTGTCCTCGGGCTCATGGTACACCTATGCCATCCGCTTGAAACACAACCCCGACTTTGAGGGTGGCGATACCCCGCCGACACCAACCAAACGGTGGTTCCTGAAACACCCTTGGGGCGGTGGTTCATGGGAATGGCGCGAAGTTTTCGCCAACGAGGATGCTAGCGCCTATACCAGGGAGGACATCTTCGGCGGCAGCGGCTGTAACTATGCCGATAACATTAACGGTAGCGGTTCGTCATGGGTTCCCCTGGATAATATCGAGGTCATTGGCACACCGGCTGTTGGCGATTCGTGCGAATTTATCTTTTATCCCGCTACGGGTGCCATCACCATCCGCATGACCAAGGAATTTGAACCTGACCCCGTTCAGCGATGGTTCTTCAAGCACGGCTGGGGCGACGGTCTGGACGCTTCTTGGGAGTGGCGTGAGCTCTATCCCAATGCCGACTCGACGCTGTATAGCCGTGAAGACGTTTACGGTGGCACAGGTTGCAACTATGCTGACAACGCAATGGGCATCAATTCGGTATGGGTACCCCTGGCAGATCTCACTCTGATTGACAATCCTGTTGTGGGTGACTCGGCAGAATTCACTTTCAACCCTGCCACTAAGGCCATCACCATCCGCCTGACCAAGGCGGCTCCTCAGGACGAGGTCATCGTCGAACCTGACCCCACCAAGCCCTTCTCGCTAGTGGGCGGACGTGTATATCTTGACAACAGCCTCGCTGCTTGGGACGATGAATGCATTTATCTGGTGGTCGGCAACGACAGTGAGTCGTTGTGTGTTCGATTCCTGCCCGACACGCTGGGCCGCCTCACCTGTCCCGTGCCTTATATTAAGGAGGATATCACCTACGCCGCAGTAGTCGGAAACAGTCATTTCACCAGCGGCGAATGGGGACCCTCTAACCTGACCTCCGCCAACCATTATTCCGCAGTTTACGGTGACGGCTGGCAGTCGGGTGTACATGACGGCTGGCAAATTACCCTGGGCGCTCCGGAGAACGGCTGCCCGTTGACGCTCACACCATTGGAGGGCGACTATGGTGAATTGTTCACCACCACCGAGAAGAACAACTGCTTCCGCTTGAACGACGACTTGCGTCAGATCACCTTCATATTCTCGACCGCACGCACCCGCTTCGTCATCTCGCCGCTGAATGTGAAGAAACTCTACGTCTATGGCTCCATCTCCAATTGGGACAAGACCGACCCCGATTATCAGATGAGCGGCTTCAGTGCTGACGGCTGCTTCTACCTTACCTTGCCCTACAGCGCCATCGATCGCACAGGCAACGGCGGCCAACCCGAGTACTTGTTTAATGTGTATCACATCAACGGCAACTCTTATGTCACTCAGTCCTGGCCCACGCTTGCTGAGGGCTGCGAGGACTATATGACCTTCTGCTCCAATGGCTGGAAGCAGATTGTGGCATTCAACGATGATGACGTTGACGACCTGGCACAGCGCAAGGAGACCGCCCTGTACATCCGTCCCTTGTCTGACTTCGACCTCACCGACCGTATGGAGCAGGAGCGGGTATCCAACTTCCGCCGCGTTCCAGGTACGGCCAATCTGTATCGTTCTTACCATCCCTATCACTCCTCACGTTCGGAATATGATAGCGAGCGCGCACGTCTCGAATGGGTAGCTAATCTGGCAACCGAGGCAGGTATCAAATGCGATATAGCCTTATCGGGCAATCTGGAGTCGGAGGACGGCACCAAGACCTATACCGTCTCGGGCACGACTTACACAACGACGATTCCCGATTATTACCGCGATATTATCGCTAACCAACGTGTGCTCTATGTGGGCAAGCAGAACGGCCACACGCCGTCCTACGATCATGCGCTCTACTATACCGACCAGAGCCGTTTTGCCGAATGGATCCAGGAGATTGTACGTTTCATCAATGATGAGAACCATCCCGTTCCGTTCCAGATACATTGCCACCTGGGAGCCGATCGCACTGGCGTATTCTCGGGAGTTCTTGCGGCGATTTGCGGCGCCTCATGGGATGACATTGCTAACGACTATAATCGCACAAGCGACATGCAGATTTCGGAATATCGCCATTCCAACCAGCTGCGTCATGCCTTCTATCTGCTCACGGGATTTGACCCGTTGATCCTGCCCTCAGGTCCTGATGCCGAGCCTTCGGTATACACTGCCACCACACTCGAGGAGGCCATCGCTTCGCATGCCGCCTACAGCGGAGGTAAGGCATTGTATGAGTATCCCGAGGTGGGTACCCCGTTGCCCACACTGCAGGATGCCATCGCTGCCCACTTCGTCGATGGTGGCTATCTTGACCTGAACGAGATTAAGGTTTGTGCCGCCAAACTGCGTGGCGACGATTCCCACAACACCGGTATCGTTGACCTGCAGAACGAGGAGAATGCCCCCCGCGTGTACAAAGTCGTGAGGGATGGTCAGGTGCTGATCATCCGTGGCGACGTCACCTATGACGTTTGGGGACACATCCTCACCAAGTAGAAATAACCCATCTCATAACTAAATTCAACAGTGCTTGCCAATGACGGCAAGCACTGTTTTTTCTTTTTTCTTGTATTGGGGCTACAGGCTCTGGATTTTGGCGATGAACTGATCCTTAGTCAGATCGGACTTGTTGCGCACTTTCATGCGGTAGTTGTAAACTGTTTGCGGGGAATAATGCAGGAAACTGGCTATCTTGGTGCTATCGTTGATGCCCAAGCGTACGAGAGCATAGATGCGCAATTCGGGTGTGAGCAGGTGCTTTCCCTTGACTTCGATCTTTTCATCGGGCCGCAATAATGCATTAAATCGTTCGATGAAATCGGGGAAAAGTTCTAAGAAAATTGCATCAAAATTATCGAATAGTCGATTCAGGTCTTGTGTGATGGTCGAGTAACTCAGTTGTTCTTGCAATTCTTTTACTTTGCCCATTTTGATGCGTCCCAGCATCTTGGTACGTTTGTTCTCGGAATCATTGATGTATTGGGAACACAGATTGAATAGTTGACCGATGTATTCCTCCTTGATGCGGTTGCTCTCGACAAGTGCCTTGCCCTGTTCACTCAACTGGTTGTTAAGCTGTTGTAGCCTGTTGTTGCTTGCGGTCAATTGGGCCTGCATGGCCTTCATACTCTTGTTGCTGCGGTAGATGACTGATAGCAGGCCTGCCAGAATGGCAAGGGCGAGGACGCCGATAGCGATAACGATGTTGCGCCGCCTGTCCAGGTTGTGTTGGTGATGGGTATAGGCGGCAGTGATAATGGGTAGGTATTCTCCCACCAGCGAGAGCCTGTTGCGGGCATTACTCGACATGACATCATTGAGTGAGCATGTGATGTAGCGGTAGGCACGTTCGGTATCTCCCTCTTGATAGAGCAGCCATGCCAGTGACTGCAACGATGTGTATGTCTTGCTGCTGTTTCGTTTGTCGATGACAGCCGACATGGTATAACAGTATTTGGCGCTCTCAAGGTCTCCCATGCTTTGATAAGTATCGGCCAATTCATACCAGTAGATGGCTGAACTCATGACCAGTTCATGATGAGTGTCGCCCAATCGCAGGAGCCCTTCAAGGGCTTCCTTAAAGCGTCCGTGGGCCTTGTTGATGGCACAAGTGTTGACACATACCGTCAAGGTGTCGTGAGTGTTCACGAGATTGAGTGTGTCGCGGTAGTGCATCAGCCGGGATTTCAAATCTGCCACTTCAACGTCGTCGGTGGTCATGTGTGAAAGGGACAGCAGGATGCTGAGGTAGAGCGAGTAATAATTGGGGTTGTTGTTGATGTAGGCATTGTGAGGCATAGCGTCTAGAACTGCCTTGGCATCGTTTAGCCTGCCCAGGCACTTCAGCGCGTCAGCTTCGTCAAGACGGGCCGACAGCAAAGAGTCAGGTATGTTGAGCCGATGGGCTATCTGCACGCGTTGGCGTGCGAAGTATAATGCCGAATCGAGGCGAAATTTACGGTAGGTCTTGAACAGGGTGCGTGCCATTTGGAAACGCGTCTCATCATCGTCGGCGTTATCATAGGCGATTCTATAGCCTACCAGGTCCTGCTGCAGGCGAGCGTCATAGACGGCGCTGCTGTCGATGACGGCATCCAGCACCTGGAGTAAAGAGTCCACATGATATGGCTTGCCAGCCTGGGCCGTCCCGCAAACCAGCGCCATCATCAGCCACGTCGCCAAGGTTCTTAGGCGACAACTGATGGGGGTTGAGGTCTGGAACGACATCTGTTTGTTGGAAATCGGTTACACTTGCTTTGCAGAAGATTCTCCTGCCAGTCATGACGATATCAGTACTGTTCGTTCTCGTTGGGGAAGTCACCATTCTTCACGTCGGTGATGTAATTGCCCACGCTGTCGATGATCTGTTCGCCCAGGTTGTTATACACGCGCAGGAATTTGGGCTTGAACTCCCTATTCAGTCCCAGCATATCGTGGAGCACGAGCACTTGACCGCTGCAGGCTCCACCGCCGCCAATGCCGATGGTCGGCACGTTGATGCTCTGGGTGACCTTGGCAGCCAGCGTGGCGGGAATCTTTTCCAATACGATGCCAAAGCAGCCAATCTCGGCCAATACCTTGGCGTCGGCCAGCAGGCGTGTCGCCTCGGCCTCATCTTCAGCGCGGGTAGCGTAGGTGCCGAACTTGTTGATGCTCTGTGGCGTCAGTCCCAGATGTCCCATCACGGGAATACCTGCGCGCAGAATCATCTCGATGGCAGGACGCATCTCGCGTCCCCCTTCCAGTTTCACACCGTCGGCGCCCGTTTCCTGCATGATGCGCACGGCATTGCGCTGGGCCTCGATGGGGTCGCCCGTATAGGTGCCAAAGGGCATGTCGATGATGACCATCGCACGCTTGACGGCGCGTACCACCGTGCGGCCATACACAATCATGTCATCGATGGTGATGGGGATGGTGGTGGCGTTGCCCTGCATGACATTGGAGGCGCTGTCGCCCACCAGGATGATGTCGATGCCGGCCTGGTCAACAAGCGTGGCCATTGTATAGTCATAGGCGGTGATCATCGCGATTTTCTCACCTGCGGTGCGCATGTCGGCGATGCGCTTGGTCGTGACCTTGCGGGGGTCTGTAACGGTATAGGTTGACATGATGTTCTTATCTACTGTTTGGTTAAAATGATTGAGAAGATGCAAAAGTAGTGGTTTTGACTGCAAATATCAAAATTTTATGGCGGATTAAACCAAAAAAACTTCAAAACGTCTCATATTTCGGTTTTTATTGCCAATTTTAGATAAATTAGGCTACATTAAGACATAAAAAATGCAAAACTTTGTTTTTCATTTTGTCCTGTCCGTAATTTGCACTAATTTTTGATAAATTAGGCTGCATTACGACATAAAAAATGCAAAACTTTGTTTTTCATTTTGTCCTGTCCGTAATTTGCACTAATTTTGGCACCCTGAAATCAACATAATTCAAATAATAATCTAACAAACAAAGAAAATGAAGAAGTTTTTATTGTCTCTTTTAGTGGCAGTTTTTGCCATGGGTTCAGTATCTGCACAGACCACTAAGGCTCCCATTAAGGCCGACAAAGCCGCTATCGAGAAAAAACACGAATGTAAGGACCACAAGGACGGCAAGCCCTGCACCAAGCCCGCCGACCAGCAGTGTGACGACTGCAAGGCCAAGGCCGCCGAGATGAAGAAGCACGAGTGCAAGGAAGGCATGAAGGATTGCAAGAAGGCCGAAGGCATGAAGCACGAGTGCAAGGAAGGCATGAAGGATTGCAAGAAGGCCGAAGGCATGAAGCACGAATGCAAAGAAGGCAAGAAAGAGTGTGACAAGGCCGAGGGCATGAAGCACGAGTGCAAGGAAGGCATGAAGAAGTGCGACAAGGCCGAGGGCATGAAGCACGAGTGCAAGGAAGGCATGCAGAAGTGCGACAAGGCCGAGGGCATGAAACACGAGAGCAAGGAAGGCATGAAGAAGTGCGACAAGGCCGAGGGCATGAAGCACGAGTGCAAGGAAGGCAAGAAAGAGTGTGACAAGGCCGCTATGATGAAAAAGCACGAGGAGTGCAAGGACCACAAGGACGGCCAGCCCTGCACCAAGCCCGCTGACCAGCAGTGCCCCGACTGCAAAGAGAAAGCCCAAAAGGACTAATCCCTTTGATTCTGAAATCTCACTCACGCTAAACCACTGAATGGTATCTCAGCAGTGATTTAGCGTGAGTTTTTGTTTATCATTGCTCTCCACCTTGTTGGAAACCCTAAAACCGCTATCAACCCTATGAGAACAGGATGGGCAAGGACTATAGCACTCATCTATAGCCTCATGACATTGTTGCCGTTGGCCGCACTGGCCACGGGCGATGCAGCGTCGTGCCCTCTTGTGAAAATCGAGGTCGAGCAACTGCCCGACCTGAATATTCCCCGCACCGGACATTCGATGTTGCTGGTCAATGGCGAGCCGACGGTCATTGGTGGCCACACCACCAACTTTGTGCCTACAGCCACTATCGAATATTACAAGGACGGCAAGTGGACACTCCTGCCCTCGGCTTTCACCCATGATGACGGCTTTGCCGTGCAGCTCTCGTCTGGCCAGGTGCTTATCGGCGGCGGACACGAGCGCAACCTGGGCATCGGCCAATCTTTCGAGGTAGAATGCTATGACCCGTCATCCCGCACGTGTGAAGGCTTTGGCAGTCTCGATACCAAGCGGGCAATGGCTTCGGCCATCGCACTTGACGGCAATCGGGCAATCATCACGGGCAACTGGTATCACGATGACAACATCGAGATCTATGATGGCAAGGGCGCCTTCATTCCCGTAAAAGCCGCGAGCATTAATCGGGCATACCCCTATATCCTGCGCACGGCCAAGGATGATGCCATTATTTTTACTGGCATAGACTCGAAGGGAAATCACACGCCACATCCGCTGATTGACCGCCTCCAAGGCGAGGCCTACCATGAGCCCTTGCTCCAACAGTGGGGGCTGCCCAAGCGATATGAGAAAATACTGACCTCTTCCTTCATCGGTGATGAATCCAAGGGTGACTACTCCTATCTGCTCTTGGTCGAGAATGAGCAGCGACAGGCTGCTATTGCGCGCGTTACCAATGGCGAATTTTCGCTTCTGCCCACCGATGTCCCAGTACCCATGACCTGCAAATGGGGCAGCATTCTCTATAGTTCGCATATCTATGTCGATCGGCAAAGCCGCAGGGCTTATGTGCTGGGAACCGACTCGGATAAGTGCTGTATACCGCCCAAACTGGATTTAGCCCGCCTTTATGTCCTCATCATCGACTACGCTACGCTTCCCGCGCGCTTGACGTTAGGCTTTACCGACGAGTTCAACGACTTTGACGTCTATGGCACCTCCCTCATGACCGACGACGGCGACCTGATGATAATAGCTGGAACGATGAATAACAACTTCAAGCCTTTAGCCACCACATGGTTGCTGCACGTCAGCCCACGAGCCCAAGCGGCAAGCACGGGATTTCCCTGGTGGGGATGGGGCATTATAGCACTGGCAATCGCTGCCTTGGCGATTGGGTTGGCACTGCTGTCGCGTCGCAGGAAGAGTACACCGACAATTGAAGATTCCGCCATGGCGCCCAACGAGAAAATCCAGGAGGCTTTGGACTCTGGTGTGAACTATGCTGAACTCATGCAACGCATCTGCCAGGTGATGGAAGAGCAGCAACTCTTTATGAACCCCAATCTGAAAATCACCGACCTCGCAACCGCATTGGGCACCAATCGCAGCACCATTTCGGCCTGCATCAACTCACAGCGCGACTGCTCCTTCCCGCAGTTCGTCAACGCTTATCGTGTTGCCTACGCACAGGAACTGCTGCGCACTCAGCCCGACATCAAGATGGCCGAGGCATGTGTGCAATCAGGTTTCTCCAGCGAAGCCTCCTTCTACCGCATCTTCAAGGCTATCACCGGCACCACCCCCACCGCCTGGAAAACCCACTAATCCAACCCGTCCTTCCCGTCTCTCCCGTCCTTCCAGCGCCCACAACACCTATAGCATCTATCCCATCTATAGTATCTATCCAATCTATAGCATCTATCCCATCTATAGTATCTAGCACATCTAGCACTTCTAGTACATCTAGCCCCTCCAGTCTCTCCAGTCCCTGTCAATACTATAAAAACACCAGCGCCGTCCTGTATTACGAGTTGTCAACTCGTAAAAAAATCCCGTCACCCCTTCGCTCAATTCGCGTAATTCGTAGTTTAGTATGTCCGGTCAACCAAAAGTGGTAAAATCACTATCCACATAGTCAAGATGTCGATGCTTTTGACTATCTTTGTCACGCGACAAAAAAGGCAGTGATGCTTTTGACCGTCTTGGAAGTGAAATAAAAAACAATCTGTCAAAAATTTACGACGTATCACTGAGTGAGAATAATAGCGCTCATATTGTATAGTTTCATCGCACTGTTTCCCCTAGCGGCCCAGCCACGCGGAAACAGTTCTGCGCAGTGTCCCGTCGTGAGGATCGAGGCCGAGCGGTTGGCCGACCTGAACCTTCCCCGTTATGGACATTCGTTGCTATTATTGAACGGTGAACCCACAGTAATAGGCGGGCACACGACCAACTTTGTGCCGACGCCGACCCTCGAATACTACAAGGACGGCAAGTGGCACCTGTTGCCGACTGCATTTGCCCACGATGACGGCTGCGCCGTGGAACTCTCGACAGGCAAAGTGCTCATCTTCGGTGGCCACAAGGAGAACTTAGGTGTCGGACAAAGCTTTGAGGCCGAACTATATGACCCCTTGACCCGAACATCGGCGGGATTTGCGAGCATATACACCAGGCGGGCGATGGCCTCGGCCCTGGCGTTAGACGATGGCCGCGCCGTCATTGTTGGCAACTGGTACCATGCGGATGGCATCGAGATGTATGACGGCAAGAATAGTTTCTTTCCTGTCAAGGGGGTGAGCATCGCTCGCTGCACGCCATATATCCTGCGCACGTCAAAGGACGATGCCATCATTGTCGGCGGCACTGACTCGGTAGGGCAACAGATCACCCTTCCTGTGGTGGATAGGTTGAATGGCGAGCCATACCATGTGCCTTTGCTCGAAACGTGGAGAATCCAGCTGGGATGCTTATTGTGGCCATCATCCAATGTCTTTATCGGCAATGAGTCCAAGGGGGACTATTCCTACCTGCTGCCTGTCAAGAATGACGAGGGGCAGATAGCCATTGCCCGTGTCACCAATGGGGAGTTCTCGTTACTGTCCACCGATGTGCCTATCCCGATGTCTTGCAGATGGGGTGAAATCTTGTACTACAACGGTAGTTTCCTTGTTGATAAACCAGGCAGAAGGGCTTATCTGCTTGGTGTGGACGCGCGTGCTGTTGCTAATCTCTCTGACATAACCCGCGTGTATATCGTTGCTATCGACTATGCAACGGATCCTGCGCGAGTGACATTATGTTACACCGATGAGATGGCTGAGTTGGATATCCTATGCCCCCTCATGACCACTGACGGAAACATCATGCTGATAGGCGGGTTGCCATCACAATCATTCTTCAAGCCCACCGCAGCCACGTGGATGCTGCACGTCAGCCCACGCGCCCAAGCGGTGAAGAAGGGTTTGCCCCTGTGGAGCTGGCTGCTGATCTCCTTGGGGCTTGCGGCATTGGCAGCATGGCTGTTCATGCTGATGCGGCGCAAGAACAGAAATCGCCAGACGGTAGAGGCTATATCTTCTCCAGTGGAGGAACATGTCTCCGAGCCTGACATCCCCATTGAGGATGCCCGTGAAACGCAAAATAGCGGCGAGGATAATGCCGAACTCATGCGCCGTCTCTGCCAAATGATGGAAGAACAACGGCTATTCCTGAACCCTGACCTGAAGGTGACCGACGTGGCCAATATGCTGGGCACTAACCGCATGGCCATCTCCAATTGCATCAAATCCCAGCGCAACTGCACCTTCCCTCAGTTTGTCAACACCTATCGTGTGGCGCTGGCTCAGGAACTGCTCAGCAGCCAGCCCGACATCAAGATGATGGAGGTGTGCGTAGCAGTCGGTTTCTCCAGCGAATCCTCATTCTATCGAATCTTCAAGTCCATCACTGGCTATACCCCCAACGACTGGAAACGCAATAACTGCTCTGCGGGTTAACCACACGCAAACGTTATTTTTTCGGATTTCGTCTGATCCTGGGTTAGAAACTCCATAAATCGACTCTCAAAAATATTTTTGGGAGTCGATTTTACTTTTTTGAGAGTCCCCAAAAATAGCCTTTTCCTAACTTTGCACATCAACATGAGATAGCATTTCTCCAAATTACCTCATATATAAAAGAAAGATTAACCAATTCACATTATATATTAACTTTTAAACCCAAACGAGTATGAAGAAATTATTACAGACAACATTATTGTTGCTGTCGCTGCTTGGAGGATACCTCGGAGCAGCGGCACAGGGCACGAACAACATGAACATGTTTGTGCCGTCGAACTTTGGAGGGTGGCAGAATCTGTCGTTCGGTCCAACCGACACGACCTATTTCTCCTCTAACCATCTCCCCAATCACTGGTTCATTTCGGGTAACACCATCCATGTGGCATGGTCCGCCTGGGCGAAGGATGCCGATGGCAAGTACCATATTTATTACCGCCGCAGCACCGACTTGGGACGCACCTGGGAGGCAACCCGCACCTTAGTCAGTTCTGAATTTATAGACCAGATAAACATCAACTATCAGAGTGGCAACTTCGGCTGCAACTCCAAGTGGATGGCGGTCGAGGGCCAGAACGTGTACATCGTCACTTGCCTCACCGAGGATTCCAACAACGGCAAGCTGCTTTACACCTATTCCCATGACGGCGGCAGGACCTTCCAGCAGCGAGTCCTTGCCGAAGACTACACCTACGGCCGTCCGCATGTGCAGTGTGACGGTCAGACCGTGGTCATCGCCGTTACGTGCGCTGGCAGCGGCTGGCAAAGAAGGCCGCCGCATGTGTTCACCTCGTTTGACGGCGGTACAACTTTTAACGAGAAGGAAATAGAAAAACCTCAAAATGTTTCATATCTAAATCTCGAAGACCTGCAGGTGTCGGGGCGCCGCTGGGCCTTGCTCACTTGGTATGAGAACTGGAGCAATGGTCTGATTTGGGGTAATGTCTATTTATCCACTTCGACCGACGGTGGCGAGACCGTCACCACGCAGAACATTGCGCCAATAGTGAAAGACAACACCTCGTGGAGCCATCTCAACGTCCAGCATAATGGCAGCTTTAACTATCACCCGCAGATGACCCTGGATGGCAATGTCATCAACGTCATCTTCAAGGGGTGTGCCTTTGAAGTGGAAGGAACGCTCCCGAAAAATGACATCAATCACACCATCTTCCGCCGATCGACCGATGGCGGCCAAACGTGGACCGACCCGATATACCTGCCCGAATCGAGCGGCTGGGTGGGCACCATTGCCGCAAAGGGCCAGAACATCTATGTGTTGCTGCATCCTTCAAATAAACTCAGGATGTACCATTCTCATGATGGCGGTAAAACATGGGCCATTCAGGATCGCTGTTATTGGACCAGTGGCGGCGGCATGGGTATCGGTAATTTCTTTGATCTATACATTGCCCCCGATGATGCTACAGGGCAGCATGTCTATGTGACTGGTACGCGCGGTTCTCTGGTGGAGTCAAGGGATGGTTTGCGTACTGTGTACCGCAACTTCGCTATCGGCATGGAATCTTGGGATTTGAAGGGGTACGGCTATAACCATTCCCTCTCCGTGTTGCTGGACCAACAGGGTACCGAGCACTGGCTGATGAACTACAGTGCACCCCACACTGATACTAACTACAACACGGACTACTTCTGGAACATTGTTCACCGTCGCAATGATCCGCTCCCGGCTACGGGCAGCACCAACAAGGCTCTCGACATCTCGAGGATTCCTGACCAGCCAGTTGACCTGCCGATTACCAACGTCATTATCCCGATGACCCCAAGCATCATGGAAACCAAGGATGCCACGACTGTGGAGTGCTGGGTGCGCGTGGACGAGGGCGTATCATTCCAGATTGCCAGCCTGACAAATGATGAGGCCAATTATACAGGATCTGAATATCGCGGCGGCTGGTATATCGATATCGCCAGCAGCGCTTATGACTGGTTCACCGTTAAGGGTGCTGTCAGCACCGAGCTGTCGGTGGATGGTAAAGGCAAGGCGATTTGGGAACCCCGGCGTTTTCAGGTCAAGGAGTGGGGCCAGTGGCATCATGTCGCGCTCACCTATGATTCCCACGTGTCGGAGAACAACATCCGCCTCTATATGGACGGCCTGCTGATGGGAGTAGCAACCGAGCAGGGACCCCTGCGTATCGGCAACAACCCCATCTCCATCGGCCGTTGCAACAACAGTAGCTGGTACGCGCCCAGCGCGTTGGTGGACAATTTCGCCATCTACAGCCGCGCGTTGACCCAGGAGGAAATCCTCGAGCATATCTACAACACGCCCGATCCTAATGATAGAGACTGTCGTCTGCTGCTCACCTTCGACGGTTCGATGCAGGACAAGAGCCAATATCATAACGACCCCGTTCCCTTGCTTCCCCCTCTGCTCGTGGAGCACGATGGCATCCGTCCCCCGCATCCCGAGTTCACTGCTTCCAAGAACTTGAGCGGCCAGAAGGTTTATCTCAACGACATGACTCAAGACGGAGAGGCCGTCTGGTGGATTTTGCCGGACAAATATTATCTGGACCGCATTGACAGGTATTCGATTAAAGAAACGCCTCATGTGGAGCATGACTGCTCCGGTTACCCAGGCACCTATCATTACTACATGGTAGCCAAGGGAACGGGCAATTGCAACGCCTATGCCTCCACATCACAGGCAGTGATTATCGGCGGCCTGAAACGTGTCTATCCCGAATCTGCCTCACAGGCCGAGGGCGTGCTGCTGCACATCGAGGGCGGCTACCGCCTGACTTACACTAACAAGCCACGCGTGGTACTGCACGGCGCTGGTGGTGACATCGTGGGCGAATGGCTCGTGGAGCGCGGTTACGACTCCAACAACGTCTTATCGGCCGACGATCTGGCTCCCGCACGATTCGACCTGAGCGCTGCTCCTGTGGGCAAATATGACGTCATCGTGGGCAACGACACCCTATTCCAGGCCTTCACCGTCGAAGCGGGCGGAGAACCCGATGTATGGCTCGATATCAACGGTCGCAACAAGATGCTCTGGAACAAGTACCAGCAATATACCATCAATTATGGCAACAGATCCAATACACCGGCCTTCAATGTGCCCTTTATCTTTGCCATACCCACCCATCATGGCAATATTGACGTCTCCTTTGGCTTCGACATCAGTGCCATCATCACCGATATGGATGAAGATGCACAGGCTTTTGCGATGCAGGCTACCGACTACATGATGGCCTATGACGAACAGCTTGGCGATTCCATCCGCCTCTATGTGCTGATGATTCCCTATATCGGGCCTAACAGCACTGAGCACAAGACCTTACGCATCCGCTGCAATAGGTCCGAGGGCAGTGCTTATACCGAAAATGTTGATTTCTACTTCATGATTCAGGAGCCGTGGGGTATGGACTTCTCCGAGGCAGGCATGGCACGCGCTCCGCGCAGGCTCTACACCATGGAACAGTTAGAGTGTATGGCTGTTATGTTCGGCGGTCAACTGCTTGAAGACGGTGTCATGGGCCAGCTTCCAGGCATTGGATGCGTCTATAGCGCCGCAAAAACGGTGCTAAATGCCGGCATTGACCTTTATTACGCTAACGATCAAGGATGGACGAACTGCGGCAAGAACTTAGTCAGCACCATCTTGAGTTGTGGTGCCGACATCACTGGCGTGGGTGCCATAGGCAAGGCCTTGTTTGTCTTCGGCTCCATGTACTGGAGTGCCTTGAATACCTACTGGAACCGAGAAGAATGTCTGAAGGGTCCTGGCGTACAAAAGACAATTCTTGCCGTGTTCAGTTACGACCCCAACGAGATGATAGGCCCCATGGGCCCCGATGACCAGGCGCACTACATCCAACCAATAGGTGCAATGCCTTACACGATTACCTTTGAGAACAAATCCACTGCAACGGCGCCAGCCAACGAGGTATGGATTACCGACACGCTTGACCTGAACACACTGGATGCCTCGACCTTCTGCTTCAACGGCTTTGGCTGGGCAGACCAGGAATTCACCGTCGGCGGACAAGAGACCAAGGACTTCACCCGCAATGTACCCTACATGGTGGACGGAGTGGAAATCCAGGTGCGCGTGAGCGGACAGTTCGACGAGGAGACGGGCATTGTGCGCTGGAACTTCGTCTCCCTGCAGAAGAACGGCAATGAGCTGGATGACGTGATGTTAGGCTTCTTAGCCCCCAACAATGATGACCACGTAGGTGAGGGCTATGTGAGCTTCACCATCGACCACAAGGAGAACCCCGCCAATGGCTGCACCGTGAGCAACGAGGCGACCATCATCTTTGATGCTAACGATCCAATCAAGACGAACACCTATGTCAACACCTTCGACACCGACTACCCGACGTCACGCATCACCAAGGTTACCCAGCAGGGCAACAACATGGTTGTGAACGTCAGGAGTGGGGACTACACCAGCGGTATCGATCATTATGACTTGTTCATCTTTGAGAACGGCAGCGAGGAATTCACGGTATTGAGCAACCTGACGCAGAACGAGGTTTCCATCCCCATCAAGCCTGGAGTGAGGTACGGATTGTGTTCTATCGCTACCGACCGTGTGGGCTGGATTGAGCGTAAGGATATCGCGCCTACTGTGACCTTCTCGCCCAGCGCTGGCGGTGACGTGAATGGTGACGGTGAGGTCAACATTGCCGACATCAATGCCCTAATCGACGCCATCCTCATCAGCAACTCAAGTTCAACCTATGACGTCAACGGTGACGGCGAGGTCAACATCGCTGACATCAACGCTGTCATCGACATCATCCT
>CAMZFV010000041.1 GCA_947306175.1 uncultured Prevotellaceae bacterium | reverse complement strand
GCATCGCGCCCCTATTCACAGACGAATTTTGGGTGACGCAATGACGAAGTCAGGAAAAAGAATGGGCAAGCAGCCGAAGCATACTTACCCAAATCCTCTCTCCACTGCGGTGTGTACGTGACTCGAACACGCGACCCCCTGCGTGACAGGCAGGTATTCTAACCAACTGAACTAACACACCATCATGTGAATGCCATGAGTCATTTCTTTCTCAAAGCGAGTGCAAAGGTACTGCAAGTTTTTGAATTGACAAAGGATTTTCAGAGAAAAATTTCAAAAAAATATCACATCATCAGTTAATCTTTTGGCATACAGGCTAATGCGTTGGTTGCCTGATAGTGCCATCAGATCATCAGATGATGTGATATCGAAAGATGAAACAGGTATTTATAGTCTTTCCTTTTCGCTTGAGCCAGCTCCAGTTCCCTTGTACTTGCTCTGGGCGGCGTTGAACTTGTAGCGGACGGTCAGTTCCATTTCGCGTGAATCTTGGTTGAAGTTCTGCCACAAAGTACGCTCACCATAATTCAGCCTAACGTGCTGCTGTGAATTCAGCAGGTTATGACCTTTCACCTGAACCGACAAGCGGTCATTGAGGAATGATTTGGTGAGACTTAGGTCAAGTATGTGTAGTGCTTTTGTGAGCGACACATTCTCTTGGTCGCCTTTGCTGGTAAACGAGAAATCAGCGCTGGCAGTGAGGGTGGGAGTCAACTGGAAATTGTTGTTGAACTGTGCAATCCAGATGGGGCGTTCAGGGCTGTCGAATCCAGAGGGAGAGGGTATTTTCATCCATTCCTTCATCATGCCCATCGTGAGTGAGGGCTGATAGAGTCCGAAGCGTGGGTTGAGCGTCACCATCAGCATAATGGCATCCTCGTTATCCACATTCTCTCGGAAGAGCCACGTTACCGACTCGCTGCCAGGTACCTCGCGACCCACATTAACAATAATGTCATCGGTGTGCTTATATTGCAGCATCATGGTCACCCAGTGGTACATGGCCATAAGCGAAGCCTCGTGCCTGATGGACGGCTTTAGTAACGGATTGCCGCTCTCCCATGTGAAACGGTTGGCGTAGGTCACACTATTGCTCAGTTCATGGTAATAAGGTCTCTTGATCTTCGCAGCGTAGTTAGCCATGAGTTGCACTTGACCGGCACGTGCCATCAGCCCAAGGCTGGGAAACAAATGGTGGTACTTACGACTCTGTTCGGCGATGCGCACGCCCTGATTAAAATAATCAGTGTTTACATTCTCATTGCGAAGACCCACCATTATCTGGCCGAAAGGCAAGGGATGGGCATACTCGGTAAACAAGATGTAGTTGTTTTCCTGTTGCTCGGTGAATGACGTGGGCACAATCTGCTCGGGGTTGATGTAGTCATCGTGGCGACGCGTGTGGTCAAACTCGGTACCCACTTGCAGATTGCCGCCCCACAGCATCCACGACAGCACGAGTTTGGTTGCACACAACTGATTGCGCACTACGCCTAAGCTGGTCACAGTGCGGCTCTGCTGCTCTTGACTCACCTCATCGTTATACTGCCACTGGCGGTTTTTGGAGAATACATAGTCGCTGTTAAAATCTATCGAGGTGCCACGCACCTTGCCGTTATAATAGATGTTGAGCGTGTGGGGCATATTGTACTTAGAGTGCTGGTAAATGCCGTTGTCCAGATGGTCATAGAATTGGCCGTTGGCAGTCACGTCGGCAGTGAATGTGCCACGGGTGCGATCCAGGAAATAAGCCTTGGTGTCATAGCGGAATCCGGCCGCGTGATCATCGTTGAAGATGTAGTTGGCACCTATCGAAGTATAGAGCGAGTTGGAGTGATTCTTAATATCCATGTGCTGGTCCATGTGCCATATAGTATCGGCCTTCACAGCCAGTATCACTTCATCGTCCTGCATGTGTCGGTCGTCGTTGTACCACACGCTGCCGAACACGTCGAGTCCCTTGTGGCGGTAGTTCCAGTTCAGGCCGAGTGCCAGGTCGGGACACTTGCTCACATAATAACTCGCCTGGGTGTTGAAACTGAAACCCTCACCTTGCGGGCGCTTGGTCTTGATGAGAATGACAGCGCCAACGGTCGCGTCATATTTAGCACCAGGGTTGGTAATCAGTTCCACGCTCTTGATGTCCTCGCTGCTGATCTGGTCCAGTTCAGTATGGTTCTGCAGTTTGCGGCCATTGATGTAGATGAGCGGAGCACCTTTGCCGAATACCTCAATGCCGTCCTTGGTCTGCTGCACGCCCGGCAGGTTCTTCAAGACAGCCTTGGCGGTGCCTACTTTGCTCAGCAATGTGTTTTCGACATCGGTCTTGAGTCCCTCGGTAGTGAATTTGAAGGCGGGGCGTTCCCCCTTGACCACGACCTCGCCCAGCATGGTTGTTTCCGGATCCAGTGCAATGGTGCCCATGTCGGCCTTCACACCATCCAGCACTTGGGTCTTGTAACCCAAATAGGAAATCTTGATGATCGGATGGGCGGCAGTGCCCGTAAGAGAAAAGGCGCCGTCGGCATCGGTCATAGTACCAGCAACAAAGGCGCTGTCAGGCGCATTCATCAAGACGACGTTGGCAAAGGCGGCAGCCTGTCCCGTCTCATCGACCACCCTTCCTGTAAACGTGCCTGCAGCAGCAGTCATCACCGCCAGCATCGACATCAGTAGTGTGAAAATGTATTTCTTCATTGTCATATCGGTTTTAGTGAGTTATTGTCTATCGTAAGCGAAATTACTCCGCCCTTTTCCCTATAGACACACACAAGAGGGTGAAAGGTTGCACCATCCCCCCGATATATTTTCATTATCACACTTTAGGGTGTTAAAAAATGTGCTCCGTAACGTGGCTTTGTTTCGGCGTTACGGAGCAGTTAAAAGGTGATTGGTTTTGTTTAGTCAGTGTAGTCGATGAGTTCTAGGCCGTAGGGGGTGAAGAGGCGTTTCATCTCTTCGGGTTTGAGCATGTAGGGGTAGATGGGAGCGTCAATCATGCCCTGGGCGTAGCTGGCAACCTCATAGACCTGATAGACGATGTGCAGTACTTGGTCCTGGAAGTAGAAGTCCCGTGGCAGCGGCAGCAGGCCGTTGTCGGGAATAAAGAGATCGTCCTTGTCGTAGTCGTATGTCTGCTTGATGGCCTTGTAGGTAACGTTGCGCAGCAGGGTAGTGTCGGCGATGACATCATCGAAGGTAACGGCTTTCTCAGTCTTGAGGTCGTAGGTAACATAGTTATGGGCGTAGATGCCGTGGACGGCACCCGCCAAGTAGGAATAGGTGCCGAGGTGGTAGGTGAGCAGGCGGTCGGTCATACTTTCCATATTCACTTTCACCTCACTGGTAGACAGTTTGTTCTCGTCATACTTGACGCTTTTTGCCGGAACGAGTAGTTTGCTCTCATAGTCGGTGTAATTGCTGGGGTCAAGCAAGAAATCGGTGACCTTGTCGAGTTGGTTGAGCTCGGCGCTGTCGGTCATGGCGCGGAACAGGGCCTGCTGTAGCTCAGTGCAGGGTTTGCCGTTGATGACCTCAGGCCAAAAGGCGGTAAACGTGTTGTCGAAGTAGAGCGTGTCGCGCTCCTCGTCGAGATAGGAAAACATCTTTTCCAATTTGATGTTGCTGAACTGGCACAGGGTGCTGTCGGTGACCTCGTCACCGTCGTTGATGGCCTCAAGGTTGCTGCTGTTATTGCCGCATGAAAACAGCGTTGCCATGATGATGGCTGCCAGGGTGAGAATGAGATTCTTGTTCATTGTCGTTAGCGGTTTAGTTGTTATGCGTGCAAAGGTATATAATAATGATGAGACTATATGATAGAAGGGCATAAAAAATCCTCGACTCACGTCGGGGATTATTTAACTAATTAACCTTCTAATACCATTAACATAAACCTTAAACATTTTGTTTTTACTTGAAAAAACAACTGTCTCACGACACTTGGATTCTCATAACCTTAAAAACTATTACCATGAAAAACCAATGCAAAAATAGTGCTAAATATGTTATAAAACATACTTTTGTGACACAATTTGACCAAATATTAACAAAATTTTGCAGAATAGAGCAATCTATCTGCAAAATTTACAGTTATTAACAATTTGTAATGTCGTTATCTGTTGGTCAGGGTGGCGAAGTAAATCATGTCAATTTCCTCGTAGGAAAAGTCGCCACTGAAGAAGTTACCGGTCTTGAGTTTGAGGCAGTCGGAGAGGCGCTGGAGCGCCTGCTCGAACATCTGCTGGTGGTCAAACGCTAGCGGTGGCAGCTGGTTGATAGGGAACCAGCGGGCCACGCGGGCATCATCGCCTCCCATGACATCCTGGACGCGGGTAAGGGTGAAATAGGCGATGGAGATGACGCGCTCGCGCGGGTCACGGTCGGGGGTGGCAAAGGCTGCCAGCTGCTCAATGTTGTCAGCTTTGAGGCCTGTCTCCTCCAGGAGCTCCCTTCGTGCTCCGTCGGGTGCGTCCTCGTCGATGTTGAGGAAACCGCCGGGGAATGCCCAGCATCCCTTGTAGGGTTCGCCGCCTCGCTCGATGAGCAGGACATTGAGCCTCAAGCCGTCATATCCAAACACGATGCAGTCGGTGGTGACGGCGGGGTGGGGGTAGCGGTAACAGAATTGCCCTTCCATAGCGTCACGTTATTTTTCGAGGAAAAACACCTGCAACTGTTGCGGGTCGGTGGTTCGGTTGAGCGCCACTGCAGCAAAGGGCACCAGTTTGTAACTGGTCTTGCGGCCCTTGTTGACCTGGAACCTGAAGATGACGTTGCCCGGGCTCTGTTTCACCTCCATGGGGGTTACCATCGTGGGCTTGTTGGTCTCAGGCAGTAGGATAGCGATGACAAACTGCCTTTTCCAGTCAATGTCGGTGGGCTTGCCTCCCATGATGGCAGCAGGACCGAAATAGTGGTTAAAGTCCTCCTCATTGTCGATGACGAGGTGTTGCGGCTTGCTGCTTGCCACATCATTACGGACGTAGTAGTTCTGCAGCCACTCATATTGGACCGACTTGGCGCCCTTCTTGGCTTTGCGCAGTTCCTTGGAGGTTGTGCACTGGCAGCACAGCATGACCATCGCGCACAGGGTGAGGATAAAGGTTAACTTTTTCATTTTGAAAGTTGGTGTTTGGTGATTTTGTCGTAATAGAAGTTGAGCACGTCGCTGGCGGCGACAAAGGAGGTCTGCTTGCCCGAGAGCACCGTGTCTTCCTTAATGGAAAGCAAACGCTCGATTTCGGGGTCGAAGTAGAAGCGTGCCAGCAGCTGCTCGTTGATGGTCTCGCGCATCCAGTAGCGCTCCTGCTCGTGGCGTTTCTCGTCAAAATAGCCATTGGCCTTGACGTGGGCAAAGTAGCGGTCAATCATGTCCCACACCTTGTCGATGTCCAGGTCATAGTAGCCCGAGTAGGTGATCACTTCAGGCAGGAAACCGCTGGGAGGCAGGGGATAGAGGTGCAGGGCGTTGCGGAACTGAGCCGCCGCCAGCTTAGCACGCTCCACGTTGTCACCGTCACACTTGTTGATGACAATGCCGTCGGCCATCTCCATGATGCCGCGCTTGATGCCTTGCAGCTCATCGCCTGTTCCGGCGAGCTGGATAAGCAGGAAGTAGTCCACCATCGAGTGGACGGCAATCTCGCTCTGTCCCACGCCGACGGTCTCGACAAAGATGGTGTCGTAGCCAGCCGCCTCACACAGCACGATGGTCTCGCGTGTCTTGCGGGCCACACCACCCAATGAACCTGCCGAGGGGGAAGGGCGGATGAACACGTCGGGCTCAATGGCAAGACGCTCCATACGCGTTTTGTCGCCCAGGATGGAGCCTTTGGAGCGCTCACTGCTGGGGTCGATAGCGAGTACGGCCAGTTTGTGGCCCTGTTTGATGACGTGCATACCGAAGGAGTCGATCGATGTGCTCTTGCCCGCACCAGGAACACCCGTGATGCCGATGCGGCGCGAGTTGCCCGTGTAAGGGAGGCATTTTTCGATGACTTCCTGAGCGATGATCTGGTGCTCGGCGTTACGGCTCTCGACGAGTGTTACGGCCTGCCCAAGCACGGCGCGGTTGCCCTTGCGTATGCCTTCGACATACTCGGCGGGCGTCAGCTGCGGTTTGCGCTTACGCTTGAGGTAGGGGTTGACGCTGGGCAGTTGTTCCACGCCACTGTTGACCTGCAACCCTGTGTATTGTGCATCATTCTCGGGATGCTGCATCGAAGGGCACTCCTCGGTATGTTGTACTATTTTGGTTTTTGCCATATTCTGTTGTAAGTATAATTTCTAAAGTCTAACAGCTAATTTCTAATAGCTATTTGTCAATGATGCCCACGAGACGGATGGTGAGTCGAGGCGAAGCGGGATCGTTGCACAATAGCGTGAGCGGCACGTTGAGCAGTTCACCCTGTATTTGTGATGTGTCCACAGTGACGGTAACGGTTGCCGACTTGCCGCGCTTGATTTCGGTGCGGTTGGCATTTACTGTGACTCCTTCTCCCTCGGGGACCCACAGCCGCCTGATGGCGAGCAGTGACTTGCCCTTGTTGGTAATCGTAAAAGTGCGGGTCATGGTTTCGCCAGCCGTAATGGTACCGAAGTCCAGGCTCTCCCCGCAGTCCACACTGACAACTGGCGCCTCTTTCAGTTCCTTGTCGGTAAGTCGGTCAAAGCGCTCCATCACCTGTGCCATGACGTGGATATCAGCTTTTCCGCTGACAACACTTGAGGGTTGATGCAGGGGGGCGCACGACAGGGTGAGGATGTCGTCATTCAGCCCCCACAGGAGGGCGTGCGTTGAAATGTAATGCACCGTGAGCGCAGTCACCCGTGCGGGTGGAACTGTGTCGGGGACGATAGCAGGCTTGACATGGGGAAGTGCCCCGTCCACGGTCACGATCATGGTGTCGGTCGAGGCATTGTAAGCACTCAGGAAGAGGGTTTTGTTCTCGCCTTTCTTCAGTTCACCAAAGGGGATGCTCTTCTGGCTGATGCGTAGTGATCCGGCCTGTAACGGATATTGGCTGTCCAGCGTCTTGCTGGTAGGGATCACGTTACCCATGATTTCCAGGATGGTGCGTTTGGGATTGGTGTTGGTGAAGATAATCGCCTGCTTGGTGAACTCTCCGGGTCGTCCTGATGGGTTGTAAGTGATGCTTATTGTGGCAGTGTCACCAGGCAGGATCTCCGATTGGGGATAATTGATGGCGGTGCATCCGCATCCCACTTGCGCCTTGACGACGAGCAGCGGTTCATTACCCGTGTTTACCAATCTCATCTGACAAGTGACCTTGCCGTTTTCCTCCCGAATAACGCCGAAGTCATGTTGCCGCTCCAGCCAGGTTGCTTCGGGCTGAGCGGCACCCGATAATGCTATCGTTGCCAGCAATAATGCTATGTGCAGCGCGCGTTTCACTTATTTCTTGGGGATAACGGTTCCCTCGATGCGAAGAATTGTGGCGCGCTCCTTGCCGTTGGTTTTCACCTTAACGGTCTTCTTGAAAGCGCCAGGACGTCCGATAGGGCTGTAGGTCACCTTGATTTTGCCCTTTTTGCCCGGTTTGATGGGCTTGGAAGGGTACTCGGGGTGGGTGCAGCCGCACGAGGCCGTCGCGTCGATGATGAGCAGCGGCTTGTCGCCCGTGTTGGTGAACTCAAAGGTGCAACTCACGGGACCCTTAGCCTCCTGGATGGTGCCGAAATCGTGATTCTTAACAGCAAAGGTCGCCTCGGCATACTTTTCGTCGTCGGCCAGTCCGCTGACAGCCACCATACACACTGCGAAAAACGCTATAAATAGTCTTTTTGTCATAGTCTGTGTCTATATTGATTCATGTCTAACTTGCAAAGTTAGGAACAATTTTTCGCTTATTAGACATTGTAATGGTAAATTTTGTTTAACTTTGCGCAAATCGAAACTATAATATTTGACTATGATGAAAAAATCAAGATTATTTATCGCATTGCTGGTGATGTTTGTTGCTGACAGCGGCTATGCCCAGGACAGCTACCGCGAGGCGGTTAAGCAGTACTTATTGTGCAATTCCGATCAGTTGGAACAAGAAAAAAATGTATTTGCTTCATTCAATGACCTGTTTGTGGCGGATGACGCAGTTGATTTTGACCAATTGACACAACGCTTTATCAATGAACGGTTTGAGGATTCCATGGTTGACTTCGCCCTTCCCATGATGAAGGCCAAAGGCATGACCGAAGCCGATCTTCTTGAGGTTACCTCTTTGTTATCTACACCCGAAGGCAAGGCCTATACTACCCATCAGCGGACATGGATGCAAACTTTTTCCGTAGCATGTATGATGTCCGCCATGTTTATGGGTGAGGAGATTGATAGCGAAGAGCCCAGGCCGGATCTTGTAGAAATTGACCCCGACATTGATGCAGCCTATGCCGCCAAATTTTCTGAGATCTCAGAAAAGATGGGTTTCTTAGATTTGTTAATGAAGGGGTTAAATGAGGAATTCAATGAGTTTGAAGTCGAGGAACAGGATTATAAAGGGATGTTAGACTGGCTGAGCGAGAATGCATATGACATGGCCCTCAACCTGGCTTACGGTATGTTGACCTCCGAAGATTTGGATTATGCCGAGAAACTCTATTCCTATGAGTCTTATCGAAAACTGAACGATAATTCCGAGGTTAACCTAGACGATGTCAAACTAGGTGTGATGTTTAACGATTATCTGAATTGGATGAAAGAGCATGGCGCAACAGTGGATGAAAATTCGGAGCACCTGTCTATGTTGAAAACTATGTTTGGCATAAAGGATTGATTTTACCATGTTATGATTTAGACATAAATGTTATGAAGAAATCAAGATTATTTATCACATTGCTGGTGATGTTGTTTGCTGCCAGCGGTTATGCCCAGGACAGTTATCGTCAGGCCGTTAAGGAGTATTTGGCGATGAATGGTCAAGTCAATCAGCTGGCTTCTGCATTGAAGCAAACTAGCATGCTCTTGTTTGAGAGTGGAGACTTGGATTTGAATCAATTGACAGAACGCTATGTTGAGGAACGTCTGATGGACCAGATGACGGATATGATTCTTCCCAAGGTGAAGGCGATCGGTGTTTCGGAGAAGAGTTTAGAAGAAACAATCTCGCTCCTCTCCACATCGGCGGGCAAACTCTATAAAGGACACGAACAGCAATGGACTGAGGCCTTGAGGGGTGAGTTGACTTCCATAATGTTACAGAACCTGCCCAAGGTTATGGCTGGAGACACCTCCGATCCTATCCAGCCCAAAGCTGGCATTGATGCCAAATATATTAACAAGTACAAGAAGGTATTGGGTACTCAGCTCGTCAAATCCTTCATGCAGATGATTGATCAGAAATCATCCTCAATAGTTGGAAAATTGCCTGACGGAATGAAGGAAGGTTTGGAGGCTTGGATGACTGCTAACCTGCCGACGATAGCAATGAATAGCGCTTATGGCATCTTGACGGAGGATGACCTTGATTTTGCCTCCAAGTTGTACTCTAATGACACTTATAACAAGTTGCAGGGCATCACTCCCATAAATGGTGATGAAATGGCGTCATTTGGTGTTGATTTTATGACCAACTATGTGGAATGGATGCAGGATCAAGGCGCGATGGTGAAGGATGGGGCCATCGATATGCTCAAGCAGCTGTTTGGAAACTAAAGAATTGACGCTCATTCTCAGAATGTGGAATAACAGTCAGCCGCTGTCCGAATAATCCGAGACAGCGGCTGATGTTGTTAAGAAAGATGACTGTTTTAGAGTTTTTAATGGGTGATATGCCCCGTGGAAAGAGAATCTTTTGTATATTTGCAGGATAAACCCAATAAATTGAAATCATGATGAAGAAATTCTTGCTTTTTATCGCTGCTGTGACGGCGATGACCGCAATGGCCGACACGCCGTTGTGGATGCGTTTTGCGAGCATCTCGCCCGACGGTAACAAGATCGCGTTCTGCTACAAGGGGGATATATATGTCGTACCCTCGGCTGGCGGACAGGCTGTGCAGTTGACTTCACAGTCGAGTTATGAATCCATGCCTGTGTGGTCGCCCGACGGCACAATGCTGGCCTTTGCCAGTGACCGCAAGGGTAACAATGACATCTTTGTCATGCCCTCGACGGGCGGACAGCCCAAGCAGCTCACGCGCAACAGCGCTGCTGAGACGCCGTGGACCTTCAGTCCAGACGGCAAGTACATCTATTACAGTGCCGCTATCCAGGATCCCGCATCGAGCATGCTCTTCCCCAGTGGACGTTTGACCGAGGTCTATAAGGTGCCTGTTGAGGGAGGCCGCTCCACACGTGAATTGGGCACCCCCGCTGAGTACATTACCTGGAACAAGGCAGGTGACTACTTCGTCTATCAGGACCGCAAGGGCGGCGAGGATGAGTACCGCAAGCACCACACCTCGTCTATTACCCGTGACATCTGGCGCTATGACGCCAAGACGGGCAAGCACACCAACCTGACCAACATTGGCGGCGAGGACCGCAACCCCGTGCTCAGCCCCGACGGCAAGACCGTCTATTTCCTGAGCGAGCGCAACGGCGGTTCGATGAACGTCTATTCGTTCCCCATCGACCGTCCCAGCCAGCTCCAGACTGTGACCAACTTCACGGTTAACCCCGTGCGTTTCCTCTCCATTGACAACAACGGCACCCTGTGCTTCACCCAGGACGGTGAACTCTACACCATGCGCCAGGGCGGTCAGCCCCGCAAGGTAGATATCAGCCTGTGGCATGACGACAGCGATCAGATTCAGCGCATGTCGCACACCCGTGGCGCTACCGATGCCGCCGTTTCGCCTGATGGCAAGATGGTCGCCTTCGTGGTTCGCGGTGAAGTCTTTGTCACCTCGGTAGAATACAACACCACCAAGCGCATCACCGACACCCCTGCTGCCGAGAATTGGGTATCATGGGGTGCTGACAACCGTACCTTGGCATATGCTACCGAGCGTAACGGCAACTGGGAACTCGTTCTCGCCACTATCGAGCGTAAGGATGACCCCAACTTTGCCAACGCCACACTTATCAAGGAAGAAATCCTGCTGCCCTCGACAACGGTGGAGCGCACCTGTCCTTGCCTGTCTCCCGATGGCAAGAAGCTCGCCTTTATCGAGGACCGCTGCAATCTCAAGGTGCTGGACCTCAAGAGCAAACAGGTGACCCAGGTGACCGATGGCTCGACTTGGTATGAAACCAACGGAGGGTTTAGCTACTCATGGTCTCCCGACGGCAAGTGGTTTGCCCTGGAATTCATCGGCAACCAGCGCGACCCCTATACCGACATCGGTATTGTGTCGGCCAATGGTGGCCCCATCACCAACATCACTGGAAGCGCCTACATCAGCGAGGATCCCCGCTGGGTGATGGAGGGCAACGCCATCATGTTCCGCAGCAACCGCTATGGTATGCGCAGCCACGCCTCATGGGGCTCGCAGGACGACGTGTTCCTGGCCTTTGTCAATCAGGAGGCGCTCGACCGCTATAACCTCAACAAGGAGGACTATGAACTCTTGACTGAGGCCGAGAAGGAGGCTAAGAAAGCCGAGGAAAAGAGGACCGAAGACACCAAGAACAGCAAGAAAAAAGGCAAAGCCGATGCCAAGAAAGCTGAAGCTAAACCAGCTGATAAAGACATCAAGGTGGAACTCGATGGCATCGAGGACCGTATCGTGCGCGTCACGCCCAATTCGAGCAACATCTCGGGCTGCATGATCACCCCCGATGGTGAGTCGCTCTATTACCTGTCGGCCTTTGAGAAGGGCTATGACCTGTGGAAGATGGACCTGCGCAAGCATGAGACCAAGCTCTTGAACAAGATGGGTGGCGGCGGTGCCGACATTCAGGCCAGCAAGGACGGCAAGACCCTGTTCGTGCTGGGCGGCAGCAAGATGCAGAAGCTCACTGTGGCTGGTGACAAGTTGACGGGCATCGACTACAAGGCCGACATGAAGATGGACTTGTTTGCCGAGCGCGAATATATGTTCAACCACGTGGCTAAGCAGATCGACAAGCGCTTCTACAACCTGAACTATCACGGTTGTGACTGGAAAGCCAATGTGGAGACCTACCGCAAGTTCTTGCCCCACATCAACAACAACTATGACTACGCTAACCTGTTGAGCGAGTTGCTCGGTGAGTTGAACGCATCCCACACCGGTGGCCGCTACTATCCCACCAGCGGTGAGGCTACCTCCGACCTGGGCCTCATCTATAACTGGAACTACACCGGCAACGGCCTCAAGATTGACGAGATCATCGAAGGTGGACCGCTGGCCAAGGCCAAGAGCCAGGTTAAGCCCGGCACCATTCTGGAGAAGATCAACGGCGTTGCTATCGACGAGGAGAATGACTATACCGAGCTGCTCAACGGCCAGGCTGGCAAGAAGACCTTGCTCTCGCTTTACGATCCCAAGACCAACAAGCGTTGGGAAGAGGTTGTGAAACCCATCAGCAAGGGTGACCTCAGTGACCTGATGTACAAGCGCTGGGTGAAGCGTAATGCCCATATCGTGGACAGCCTCTCAGGCGGTCGTCTGGGTTATGTTCACCTCGAGTCGATGAACGATGCCAGCTACCGCGACATCTACAGCGACGTGTTGGGTAAGTACAACAAGCGCGACGGTATCGTCATCGATACCCGTTTCAACGGTGGTGGCCGTCTGCATGAGGACATCGAGGTGCTCTTCAGTGGTAAGAAGTATTTCACCCAGGTGATCCGCGGCCGCGAGGCCTGCGATATGCCCAGCCGCCGCTGGAATAAGCCCAGCATCATGCTGCAGTGCGAGGCCAACTACAGCAACGCCCATGGCACCCCCTGGGTGTACAGCCATGACAAGTTGGGCAAGCTCGTGGGTATGCCCGTTCCCGGCACGATGACCAGTGTGTCGTGGGAGCGCCTGCAAGACTCATCGCTCGTCTTCGGTATCCCCATCATCGGTTACCTGCTGCCCGAGGGCAACTACCTCGAGAACACGCAGTTGGAACCCGACATCAAGATTGCCAACAACCCCGAGACCGTCATCAATGGTGAGGATCTCCAGCTCAAGGCTGCTGTCGATGAACTGATGCGTGAGTGTGGCCTGAAATGATAAAATATTAAATTAGGTTAAAGACAGAAATCGGCAATGTCGGCATAGCAAATTTGTGCTAACTTTGCGGGCAAATTTGAGAAAAGATGTTTTCTGTGACAAATATATCTGTTCAGGTTTTGCGTAAAACGCGGCTTTTCTCCATGCCTTTTCTTTCCAAGAAATTTTTTCATACTGAGATAATTATGTGAACCAATGGGACCCGCTAACGGGTCCCATTTTGTATCTACAAATATAACTTTAATATACTGATTATGACAGAATTCATTACTACTCACCTGACCGACATTATCGGTTACACCGCATCGATTTGTCTGATTCTGGGCTATATGCCGCAGGCGATTTACACAATCCGTACCAAGGACACCGAAGGTATCGCAGTGCCCACGTTCCTGATGATGGGACTGGGAGGTATCTTCTTTGCCATCCAGGGCCTCTTGCTCAAGAACTGGCCGCTGTTCATTACCAACGTGATCACCACAGTCTCAAGTGCTATCGTTTTTGGTATCAAGATGTACAATGATTACTGGAAAAAGAAATAACATTTCTTGACGGGCATCAGGTGATGGAGAAAATATATTAGGAAATAAAAAAGCGGGGTTTTTCTTTGACGCATTAAAAATAATGAGTACTTTTGGGAAATTCTTCGCAATGCCTTGTGAGGATTTGTTGTATTTTACATTAAATTAACTTAAAACGATTTTGTTTTACCTTTCTGTAGAAAAATCATTCATTAATAATCCGTATAATATATGAGACTGAAACTGTTTTTGCTATTAGCACTCTTTGCCACCCTGCCGATGCTGGCGCAACGCACGGGTGTGCAGGGCGTGGTGATGGACTCCAAGAGCGGCCTGCCCGTCGTGGGTGCTACTGTCATGCTTGACAATCAGGGCATCACGGCGACCACAGGTCCCACTGGTAGGTTCCTGATTGACGAGGCCCGTCAGGGCAATGACGAACTGTTGGTCCTGTGCTATGGCTACAAGGACTGGTCGTTTGCGGTCACCATCATCAACGGTGTCGTTGAGGATTTGGGCACCATCCAAGTGGAGCCCCTCTCGTTTGAGACGGCCGAGGTGATGGAATACCGCAATTCAGTGGCCGATATGGCCCTTACTGAGTCGCAGCTCGAGGATGAGGAAGGCAATACCCAGGAGGTCGCACTGCTGAGCGGTGCCACCGACAACCCCTTCTATCAGGCATCGAGTTACACCTTCAGCGCTGCGCGTTTCCGCATCCGTGGTTATGAGAACAACAAGACCGAGACCTACATCAACAGCATCCCGTTCAATGATGCCATACGCTTCTCGTTCAATTACTCGATGACGGGCGGCATGAATCAGGCCTTCAGGAATAAGACCATCGGCATGGGTTTGGAGGACAACACCTACGGCTTTGGTGGCATTGGCGGTGCCAATAACATCAAGACCTTTGCCGCCGACTATGCTCCCGGTACCCGCTTGAGCCTTGCCTATACCAACGGTAACTACCGCTGGCGTGGCATGGTGACTCACGCCACGGGTCTGAACAAGCACGGTTGGGCAATGACGGTTTCGGCTGTGGCACGTTATGCCGACGAGGGTGTCTATCCCGGTTCGTTCTACAACAGTTGGGGTTACTTCCTTGCCATTGAGAAAGTCTTCAACCCGAAGCACTCGTTGTCGCTGACGACCTTTGGCGCTCCCACCAAGCGTGCGGCCAACTCGGCCATCTATGAGGAGTGTGCCCTGCTTGTGGGCAGCAACATGTACAGTCCTGACTGGGGCTGGCAGGAAGGCAAGAAACGCAACTCCAAGGTGGTGGAATCCTTTGACCCCACCGTTATCCTGAACTGGTTGTGGAAGCCCGACAAGCACACATCGCTGAACACTGGTTTAGCCTATCACAAGGCATTCTATAGCAAGGCCGCCCTCAACTGGCACAAGGCTGCCGACCCGCGTCCTGACTATTATCGTTACCTGCCGTCCTATTTTGATGTGAATAGCCAGGCGTTTGACCTCTATTTCGACCGATGGCGCAGTGAGAACGAATATACCCAGATCCGTTGGGACAACCTCTATCAGACCAACTATCTGAATAACCTTGAGGCTGACGAGACAGGCAAGGAAAAGGGTTCGACCTATATCCTCGAGAACCGTCACAGCAACCAGTCGAGCTTCACGCTCTCGTCGGTGCTCAACAAGCGTTTCTCCAACAAGCTGACGATGCAGACCGGTGCCAATGTCAACTACAGCATTTCGTCTTACTACAAGACCATCAAGGACCTGCTGGGTGGACGTTATTGGCTGGATGTGGACAACTTCAGCGAGCGCGATTTCCCCGATAATCCCGACATGGCACAGAACGATATGGACAACCCCAACGGCAAGGTGGGTAAGGGTGACCGTTTCGGTTACGACTACGACATCCTTACCCTGAAGGCACAGTTGTGGCACCAGTGGGTGCTCAACCTGGCCAAGTGGGAAATGTTCGCCAGCGTCAAGGGTGACTATTTCCAGTTCCAGCGCGATGGTAAGATGCGCAATGGCCGTGCCCCTGAGAACTCCTACGGTAAGGGTGCAACTCACCGCTATTTGACCTACGGCGCCAAGGCTGGTATCACCTTCAAACTCGATGGTCGCAACAGCTTCACGGGCCATGCCTTCTATGGCACCGAGGCTCCGCGCCCCTATGATGCCTATATCTCGCCTCGCGTCAAGGACGATGTGATTGACCTGAAGGTGGAGAAAATCTTCTCGGCCGACCTGAGTTATGCAATGAGTTATCGCACCTTCAAGGCCATTGTGACCGCTTTCTTTACCGATCAGCGTGACAACGTTGAGCGCACGGCATTCTATGATGATGCCCACAGCACCTTCATGAACTATTCGCTCACTGGCGTGCACAAGCAGTACAAGGGTGTCGAGGTCGGTGCCAGCTACAAGCTGACGCCCTCGTTCACCATCAGCGCTGCCGCCAATATCGCACGTTATCAGTACAAGAACCGTCCCACGGGAACCCGCAGCTGGGAGAATGGTGTAGAGCCCGATCAGAGCGCTACCGTTTATCTCAAGAATTTCTATGTGGCAGGAACGCCCCAGGAGTGCTACATGCTGGCATTCAACTGGGCGGGTCCCAAGCAGTGGTTCTTTGAAGTGAATGGCGCATGGATGAACCGCGCCTATGTGAACATCTCGCCTGTCCGCCACGAGGTATTCCCCACGTTGTATACCATGGCCGAGAGCGAGGAGCAACTTCAGCAGATGATTAAGGATATCAGTCAACAGGAGAAGCTGAACGAGGCGCTGGTATTTAACGCCAGCATCGGTCATGTGATCTACATCAACCGTAGCGCTTCATTCAATATCAACCTGAACCTGAACAATATCCTCAATAATACGAACATCCAGACTGGTGGTTATCAGCAGGGTCGTATCGACACCAAGGATATCACTAACACAGCAACCAAGTTCCCCAACAAGTATTACTACGCACAGGGCTTCAAGATGTTCTTGAACTTGGGTCTGAAGTTCTAATCATTCATCTCATTTACTCAAACAACAAGATATTAATAAAACAAACAATATAACACTATGAAACGTTTTAATTATTATCTCAGCCTGATGCTCCTGTTGGTGTTCACCGCTGCTTGCAGTGATGAGTTTGACCAGCCGCCCATGGTGATTCCCACCGCCGAGCACACCCCCAACATGACCATCGCTGAATTCAAGGCCAAATACTGGCAGGATGCGGTCAATTATATTGACACCGTCAAGGAAGACATCGTTATCCACGGTTGGGTAACCAGTAGCGACGAGAGCGGCAATATCTACAAGTCGCTGTACATCAGTGATGGTACCGCTGGTATCAACATCTCGATTAACCAGAACAGTCTGTACAACAACTACCGTCTTGGTCAGGAAGTCGTGATCCCGATGAAGGGTTACTTCGTGGGCAAGTACAATGGCCAGCAGCAGCTGGGTTACCCCGCATGGTATGCTTCGGGCAGCGTGTGGGAGGCTACCTTCCTGCCCCAGGCCATGTGGGAGGAGATGGTGGAAATCAATGGTCTGCCTGACCTGAGCAAGGTCGACACCCTTGATGTGAGCATCAGTGACTTCCAGGGCAAGACCGACAGCGAGACGCTGCTCAAGTACCAAGGCAAACTGGTGCGCATCAGTGGCGTTCAGTTCACCGAGGCTAATGGTACCCTCACCTATGCTGAGGCCAGTGCGACGACCAACCGCACCATCGCCGACGAGGATGGCAACCAGCTCATCGTGCGCAACAGCAACTATGCCGACTTCCGTGCCGACGTCCTCCCTGAGGGTACCGTTGACGTGGTGGGTCTGCTCAGCTTCTATGCCACCCGTCAGAATTCGTCGGGTACCTGGCAGTTCTATCTGCGCTCCATCGATGACGTGATCGGCGGTGGTGGCAAGGGCACCAGAAGCAATCCTTATATGGTAGAAGAGGCCATTGCCGAACTGAACTCAGGCAAGGGTTGGGTATCGGGTTACATCGTGGGCGCTGTGGCTCCCGAGGTGACCACCATTAGCGGAAACGCCGATATCGAGTGGAAAGCACCGACCGTCCTCGACAACACCATCGTGATTGCCGATGATCCCAACTGCACGGATATCAACAAGTGCCTCATCGTGCCGCTGGCACAGGGCTCCAAGGCCAGGGAAGAGCTTAGCCTCAAGAATTATCCGGCACTTTACAAGATGCAGATCAAGGTTAAGGGTCCGTTTGGCCCCTTCATGGGCAAGGCTGGTCTCACCGAGCTTGAAGCATACGAGCGTCCCGAGATTCCTATTCTCCAACTTCAAGAGGGATTTGATACGGCTCTTCCTGAATCGTGGGGCAATGTTGTGGTAACAGGTGACAAGGCTTGGTACCAGACGGTATTTACTTCGACTGGTAACGGTTATGCCGCCATGACGGGTTACAAGGGTAATAATCCTCCCTTTGACGCATGGCTGATTACTCCATTACTGGATATCAAGAATGCCGTCAACAAAAACTTGACCTTCCGTACTCAGGTCGCTGGCTATGGCAGCACCACGAGCCAGTTTGAGGTGTATATCCTCAATTCCCGCAATCCCGAGGAGGCTTCTGTCAAGGTGAAACTCAATCCCGCTATCGCTACTCCCACGGGCGGATCTCCCGTTTACAGCGACTGGAAGGAATCTGGCGATGTTGATCTGAGCGACTGGGCTGATGGTAACTATTATATCGGCTTCCGCTTCTATGCTACCCAGGATGCCAACTATGCTACCTGGTGTGTTGATGATGTGACCTTTGGTCTCGCTCCCAAGGTGGATACGGCATCCGACTTCGAGACCATGCCCAAGGCAACCACGGCTTTAGGCACCTACTCCTCTACCAAGGGTTGGGTAGCTACCAACTGCACCCTGCTTGAGGGTGGCACTGGCAGCAATCCCGTCTTTGAGTTCATCGGTTACGCTTTAGGTTCTACCTCCGAGTATGCCAAGGCTCCGACCATGTGCGGAAGCACCAGCGCTGTCGGTACCATCGTCTCACCTGTACTGAAGGGTGGTATCAGCAAGTTGCGCTTCAACTATGGTTGCGCTTATTCGGGCAAGGTGCTCTCCTTCCGTGTTGACGTGAAGCAGAACGGCAATGTCGTCAAGACCTGGACCATTACTAACAATGATGTAGCCCAGAAGACGGCTTATGCCTTTGAAGAGGCACTCAATCTCAAGGGTGAGTTCACCATCGAGTTCACTAACCTGTGCCCGTCTAACGCCACCGGCAATACCCGTGACCGCGTTTCGATCTGGAATGTCAATTGGGATAGCGCAGAATGATTTATAGGCTTTCGGTTTTTAAACTTTAGGATTGACCATAGGTCAAAAGGAGAAAATTAAAAGTCGAACATCTAAAAATAACACGAGTTATGAAAAAGTTATTCTATATGGCCCTTGCGCTGGTGACCTTTTTCCCAGCGCTGGCTCAGGAGCCGGAACAAGTGAAGCCGCAGGAGTTGCCGCCTGTTCCGCCCGTAGAGGAGATCGCTGTGCCGCAGGACTTGCAGGACTTGACTGAAGAGCAGCTGGAGCGCCGTTACCAGATGTATGGTGTGATGTTCTATAACCTTGAGAACCTGTTCGACACCATCAATAACAATGGTGTGTATGATAAGGAGTTCTCGCCCGAGGGTGCCCGTCAGTGGAATGGTACCAAGTATTGGCAGAAACAGCACAACATGGCCTACACCATCAGTCAGATGAATGTGAAGGGTTCACCCGCCGAGGGCCCTGTCATCATCGGTGTGAGTGAGATTGAGAACATCACCGTGTTGCAGGATCTTGTGCGTCAGCCCGAGATTAAGGACCGCCGTTACCAGATTGTTCACCATGACGGCCCCGACCGCCGTGGTGTGGATGTGGGCCTCTTGTACAATCCGCGTTTCTTCAAGGTGCTGAACGTCACCAACCAGCGCATCAACAAATATCTGCCCGACTATCCCGAGTTCCGCTCGCGTGACCAGTTGACAGTAACCGGTATGCTCGCTGGAGAGAAGGTGAGTGTAATCGTTAACCACTGGCCCTCACGTCTGGGTGGCGAGGAGGCATCGAGCTATCTGCGCGAGGCCGCCGGACGCATGGCACGCGAGACGATCGACTCGCTGCTGCTTGATGATCCCAATCAGGGCATCATCTTCATGGGTGACTTGAACGATGACCCGCAGAACAAGAGCTGCTGTGAGGCTCTGGGCGCCAAGAAGGAGATCAAGGACTGCATCGAGCCTGGCTCGTGCTTCAACCCCTGGTGGAACATCCTGAACAGGGGCATCGGCACCCTGGGTTACAAGGGCAACTGGAACCTGTTTGACCAGATCATCTTCACCGACTACTTCCTGCGCAACTACGACAGCAAGGAAAAGCCTACTTTGACTTTCTTGCGTGCCGAGGTGCTAAACCGCAAGTTCCTGCGCGGCAACGAGGGCGACCGTCAGGGTTATCCCCTGCGCACCTTCTCGGGCGGTGTCTTCCTGAACGGTTACAGTGACCACTTCCCCACCATGATTTACCTGGTCAAGGAAATCAAGTAACTTTTATTCAAGGTCATAAAGTGTTGGCAGTTTATGACCTTGAAGTTTAGAGTTTAGAGTACAGGGTCTAGACTCTTGAAAACTTCAACGCTCCGCAGTCATTTTGAGGACTGCGGAGCGTTTTTTTCTATTTTTTTGGTTAATTTTGTAGCTTTTAGAGTAGTTGTTGCGTCTAAGAAGTAAACTAACAATAATAACCCGGAATAATAGGGATTGCATTATGAAATATATAGGTTATATGTTATTGACTGTGAACTTGCTGGTTATGGCTATTAGTGCCAACGCACAGGACACAACGGCTGTCGCCGTGGAGAAGCCTTTCACCTGGACGCTACAGGATTGCATCAACTGGGCGAAGCAGCAGAGTATCACGGTACAGCGCAACAAGGTGAATGTGCGCAGTTCACAAATTGACTTGCAGGATGCCAAGGCCAAGCGTCTCCCCACCGTGGATTTCTCAACAGGGCATTCGGTGAACAACCGTCCCTTTCAAGAGAACTACAGCGGTATTATCGGCGGCAGTGAGGTCGTGTCCTTTAGCAACAAGAGCAGTTACAGCGGCAATTATAGCGTGAATGCTTCGATGAACCTGTACAATGGCGGTCAGACAAAGAACAACATCCGCCTGGCCGAGATCAATTCCCAAATTGCCGAGTTGCGGGTACAGGCTAGCGAATTGACCATCGAGGAGCAGATCACCCAGTTGTATATCCAGATTCTCTACTCACAGGAAGCCGTGAAGTATGCCGACGAACTGATTGCATTAGGAGAAAAGCAACTGGAGCAGGCACAGGCCCGCAAGAAGGCTGGACTGCTCAACAAGGCAGATGTGTCGCAGTTCGAGTCCCAGCTGGCGCAGGATAAATACCAGAAGGTCGCCAGCGAGACGACCCTTGAGAGCTATCGCTTGCAGCTCAAGCAGCTGATGGAGCTCGACGGCGAAGAGAACCTCTTGCTGGCCGATCCCGTGCTGGAGCGTAATGTGCTGGGTGAATTGCCTAGTAAGCAACAGGTGTATGAACACGCTGTAGCTTCCCGACCCGAGTTGAAAGCCCAGCAGCTGGCGATGGACAAAACCTATATCAACGAAGAAATCGCCAAGGCTGGCAGTAGGCCGATGGTGTATGCCAATGCCGGTGTCTCCACGTCCAACTCTACGGGCAATGGCAATATGTTCACCCAGTTGAAGAATCAGTGGAATAACGGTATCGGTGTAACGATGAGTATCCCCATCTGGGATCATGGCAAGACCAAGAATGCTGTCGCCAAGGCGCGACTAGAACGTGAGAATACCTACCTTGACATGGTCGAGACTCAGAAGAACCTGTGGAAGACCATCGAGAATTACTGGCTACAGGCCCACAACAACCAGCAGCGCTATGTCGCCGCCCAGGAAAATGTGGACTACTGCCGCGAGAGTTACAACTTGACCAGCGAACAATTCCGCCTGGGACTGAAGAACATCGTGGAGCTGACCCAGGACAAAACCAACCTGGCCTCCGCCATCCAGCAGATGCTGCAAGCCAAGTATGAGGCACTATTGAACATGGCATTGCTCAAGTACTATAACGGCGAGGGAATCGCTTTTTAGGCATTAGGCTTTAGGCACTAGGCTTTAGGTATTAGCAGAATACTGACTATTCACAACAAAAAGATAAGATTATGAAAAAGAGAAAAAAAATCATCTTGGCACTGGTTGGCCTGTTGATTGTTGCAGGTGTGATTGCGTTGATGAGCCGTAAAGGTGGAAACGAGCAGATCACTTTCCAGACCACCGAAGTGGCTCCCGGCGATATTGCCACCAATATCACCGCAACAGGAACTATCGAGCCCGTAAAAACCGTTGACGTGGGTACCCAGGTATCGGGTATCGTCAAACGCCTGTATGTGGACTACAATAGCGTGGTAAAGCGGGGACAGATTATTGCCGAACTGGACCGTACCAACCTGCAGAGCGACCTCTCGACGGCCCAGGCCCGCCTGCGCTCGGAGCAGATTGAGCTCGATTACCAGAAGAAGAACTATGCCCGTTTCGCCGAGCTTAAGCAAAAAGACTTAGTGAGCCAATCTGAGTATGATGTGGCTCTGGAGAACTACCGCAAGGCACAGGAGAACGTCAGGATGGCTCAGCAGGAGGTTGCCCGTGCAAAAACCAATCTGGGTTATGCCACCGTCTATTCGCCCATCGATGGTGTGGTCATCAGTAAGTCTGTTGAGGAGGGCCAGACCGTGGCATCATCCTTCAGCACCCCATCAATTGTCCGAATCGCCAAGGACCTGACGGACATGCAGTGCATCGCCAAGGTGGATGAGGCCGACATCGGTGAGGTGCGCGAGGGTCAGCGTGTGACCTTTACGGTTGACGCCTACCCTGATGACGTGTTCTCGGGCTCGGTCAAGCAGGTGCGCCAGAACCCCGTCACCAACAATAATGTGGTGACCTATGAGGTAGTCATCAGTGCCCCTAATGCTGATCTCAAGCTCAAACCAGGCTTGACTGCTAACATTACCATCTATACGCTGGAACGCAGTGGTGTCATCAGTGTGCCTACGACTGCCTTGCGCTTCACTCCCGAACCGAGTGTCTTCGGCAACAAGTATGTCGTCAAGGACACCACCGCCGAACACAAGTTGTGGACCCTTGATGGCAACGTCCTCACCGCTCACAAGGTGGAAATCGGCGTTACCGACGGTGTCCGCACCGAGATTATCAGCGGAATGGATGAAGGTGCGACCGTCGTCCAGAGCTTTGAAGTGGGTCCTGCAATTCCCATAAAGCCAGGCGGAAAGAATCCCCCCAAAAAAGAAGATAAAAAATAGTTCAAAATAAAAATTCCAGTCTCTCGAGTGCATCCACTCCCTCCACCATCGCGGATGCCAAATGACGACTGAAAATTGAAAACTGAAAACTGAAATGGCACAGAAACCAGTCATAGAACTTGATGGCATCTGCCGCGACTTTGTGGTGGGCGAGGAGACGGTACACGCCCTGCGAGGGGTCTCCTTCACCATCCATGAGGGCGAGTTCGTCACCATCATGGGCACATCGGGCTCGGGCAAATCGACCCTGCTCAATATCCTGGGATGCCTGGATACACCCACGAGTGGCGAATACCGCCTTGACGGCATCCCGGTGCGCACCATGAGTAAGACGCAGCGTGCCGTGCTCAGGAACCGCAAGATCGGCTTCGTGTTCCAGAGTTACAACCTGCTGGCCAAGACCACAGCGGTCGAGAACGTGGAGCTGCCGCTGATGTACAATAGCGCCGTCAGTGCCCGTGAACGTCGCGAACGTGCCGTCACCGCCCTGCAGCGCGTGGGGCTGGGCGACCGCTTGAACCACAAGAGCAACCAGATGTCGGG
>CAMZFV010000040.1 GCA_947306175.1 uncultured Prevotellaceae bacterium | reverse complement strand
AACTGAATTTCAATAATTTCAAAGAACTTTTATGAATTTTTAGTGGACACTAATGCAGCGAAAACTTAAGAAAAATCAAAGTTTTCGCTGATTTATTTTGCTTGTTAAATCACAATAGATTACTTGATACCAACAATTTAAGTGATTATTTCTCATTGTTTTGCCTTGCAGTTTCAAACTTTAGAATAGCGTGGGCAAAAGGCTGGTATCAGCAGGATAAGCATAAGAGATAGTCTGAATTGAAATTTTTGCTTAAAAAAATTACCTTAAAAAGTAATTATTTCAAAATAATTGATTATATTTGCAGTGCTAAATCAAGAATATTATGGCAGAAGCAAGAATTGAGACAATCAAGCAGACAGAGGAAATAGGACTGTTTACCATTCGTTTTGAGGGGGATAGTCTAACTGAATTTGAGCATTTTGCAACCAAGTTTAAGGGTGATGCTAAACGGCAAGCAGACCTTCAAGTGATTATCAACACATTGAATAGGATGCTTGAAAGTGGAGCTGCATTGGAGCGTTATTTCCGCTATGAGGGCAAAATGAGTGATCATGTGGTAGCTTTACCAACTTTTAATTCTTCCCTTCGTTTGTATTGTCTGAGAATGTCTGATAGCGTTCTCATCGTGGGCAATGGTGGAGAGAAGAATACTAAAACGTACGAGGAGAGTGCCGAATTAAACGGCTATGTGATAAGCCTTCAAAAACTTGACGACCTGCTGAAACAAGAGATAGCAAGAGGTACAGTTATCATTGAGAAGGCAAATATTGTTGGTGTTGACGATAAAACTTTTGAACTATGAAGCAAGCTGTTGGAGCGGCCGAGTTATTCGACCAGATTGTTGCTGAGACGCCTCCTGAATTAAAGAAGCGGCTAGATCTATCGTTTGCTATAGCCGACAAGTTGGATGCGATTCTCAAACAAAGAGGATTGACACAGAAGGAGTTTGCACGTATGATTGGGCGTTCTCAAGCGGAGGTTTCACGATGGCTAAGCGGCACTCATAATTTCACACTGGCTACCCTAGCCAAAATATCTGTTACACTCGGTTGCAGTGTGGTGACCGTGTAGTGCCATAGTAGTTTTTGCCACCTACTATCCAAAGGATTTAGTTATTGACATAATATATTGATTAATAGGTATTTGAGTGATATTTTAGTTATTAAGGAATACTTAACAACTGAAGCCAAAGACCTCAAACTCCTCGAAGACCTAGAGAAACGGCTATTAAAGAATGAATTAAAGGCAATGAGCAAGAATTATAAATATTATTGGAATGATAGATTAGCGACTTGTGCCGATGTCGCTCGTAAATACCTGGCAAACCATCCGCGAGGTAACAAATACAGAATTACTTGCCGGGCATATGACGAGGATCTGAATGAATGGCTAGAGCCTGTTCCTGTGACAATCGAGCTCACTGACGAGGAGTATGTGACGATCCTATCCTATATGCTCTCAGTTAGTTATCAGGTCACATACAATACAATTCTCTATTATGAGCCTCTATTAGCTCAAAAGATTAACAATCAAGCCATAAAAGAAGTAGAAAAGCATGAATGCCAAGATTTGTGTCCTTTCATCATTCAGTTAGACGAATTCAATCATGACAGAAGCCAAATGCCAGCCATTGATGAGGGTTTTCCTTTCTAAAAGCGGAGTTTCTTAAATCGGTAGCCGGCTACCGATTTGACTACATCCTCAAGGCAGCCCGCACCATCGCCGACCTCGAAGGCACCGCTGGCGTCCTCGACCACCACATCATAGCTCGACATCAGCCTTACCGCAACCTCGACCGCCCAAGCTATATGGGTACCTGTATATAAACAAGAACCTATTTATCGTTGATTATCATGGCTAAAGAATCAGATAACAATTTAACGCTAACTGCTATACAGAGCAAAATTGCATTGGTTCGCAATCAACAAGTTCTATTGGATAGGGATTTGGCAAAGCTCTACGGGGTAGAAGTCTCACAGATGAACCGACAAGTGAAACGGAATATTGAACGTTTCCCAAGCGATTTCATGTTTCAGCTCACAAAAGAAGAATATGATAATTTGAAATGCCAAAATGGCATCTCAAACCAGCGAGGCGGTGACCGCCGATTGCCGTATGCCTTCACTGAGCAAGGCATTGCGATGTTGAGCGGATTACTGAGAAGCGAAGTAGCCATTCAAACAAATATCATGATAATGAGGGCGTTTGTCGCGATGCGGCGTTTTCTGTCGGCCAACGCACAGATATTCCAACGTCTTGACAGAATTGAAATTCAGCAACTTGAAGACAAGCAATGGAAAGCCGAAACCGAAGAAAAGATTGATGCCATCCTTGACAAGATTGAGGAAAAATCACCAAGCCCAACAGCTGAACAGATTTTCGACACAGGCTGCATATGGGATGCATGGCAATATATATCCGAGCTGGTTCGTAGTGCTAAATCTAGAATAATCTTAATTGACAACTTCGTGGATGAACGTGTGTTGACCTTGCTATCTAAGCGTGGTGATGGTGTATCAGCAACCATTCATACCCGATATAATCAACCTTTCCTGCTTGACTTAGAGAAACATAATCAACAATATCCCGCTATCACTGCTATTCAGATTCCACACAAACATCATGACCGATTCCTAATCATTGATGACGTTGTCTATCTGCTCGGTGCTAGTGTAAAGGACATGGGAACTGGGCTTTGCGCCATCACAAAACTGGTAACGGAACCATCTGCTATATTAGCTATGATACAATGACCGAGATAAGTCACTTCCGCGACGCTATGGAGCGCATGAACATGAGCACAAGGGCCTACGACCGCATCCTCAAGGTCGCCCGCACCATCGCCGACCTCGAAGGCACCGCCGACGTCCTCGACCACCACATCATAGGTCGACATCAGCCTTACCGCAACCTCGACCGCCCCAACTACCTCAGCAGTTTGTAAATCAAGGTTCAGCAGTACTCAAAGTAATCTTATAATCAGCGAAAACTTTGATTTTTCTGAAGTTTTCGCTGATTTGTTTTGTTGAATAAAAACTATTATAAATCTTTGCAACAGCAATTTAAGCGATTATTATACATTTTCTGCCTTGTAGTTTATTGCATTGGAATCTTTGAGGAAGAGAAAATCAGCCACTAAGAGCAATTTATAGCATGCGCGTTCTTGAGGGAAAACAACTAGAACAACTAACAACAACTTTTTTGAAACAACTGAATCTTCTGAGGTCTCTGATGTGCATCTTCTTCTATCTTTCAAACAGCAAATATTGTTGATACTGCGCGTGGCGATGTAGTGTGGATATGAGAAAAGACGGCTATCCGCCGTCTTTTTCTTAGTTTGGATCGCTGTCGGTTTGATTATGCCGTCATTTTCAGTGCTCCTTATGATGGTGTCGGTTCGTTGTCTTGTTTTAACTTGTTTTGGGTGAATCTGGTGGCAATCAGGTTGATTATCCAACCGATACCTAATAATACCAATCCTTGAACCAATAATAGACTTGCATCCTTATATCTGTTGCTCATAGCATCAATCTGATTAGGATCCAATTGGCTGTAATCAACCACAAATAATAAACGCATCAATCCTTCCAATACAACAAGGACAACCACAATGACAATCAGCACTCGCCACAATGTTCCCCAAATCCCATAGCCGAAAATTTGCTTATAGGCGATGAAGTAATAAAGAACAAGCAGAGCCGTACTGATGTAATAGTAGATCATGTAGTCAATCATCAAGATCGGCAACAAGATGATGAATGACAAGACCAGATTAATGACACATAAAAACACCTGGATGAAAAAGCCTTGGGGCAAGGTGTGACGCGTGTGACGAGGCGCATAGCGGAACATGATCCATGTGGGCAAGATGTACAATAAGGCCGTGATAAAGTAGGTCCAAGCGAAATGCCCCTTAACCACAGTATCAGATCCCACATAGACTTCGGTTATCCCTCCAAACACATCAAAGCCGCTACACAATGATGGTAGTAGATAAAAATCTAAAAATACAATAATCACCGCAACGAAAAACAACATCTTCACGGGCGGGAAACTCACCTGCTTCTTGCCGCTGATGTAATCGCTGATCAGGTAGCCGGGACGCAGAAATAAATGCCAGATGGATCGGGGCAGGGAACGTGACCCCAGGCCCCAGATGTCCATGAAACTCTGCCTAACGCTGCGCCAGCTGATTTGGCCTTCGCCTGCCTTTTGTGAGCAATAAGGGCAGTAGTTGCCGGTAAAGTCATGCCCGCAGTTCTGGCAATGCTGCACTTCATCGCTGGCAAACTCATAGTCTGTCGGCGACTGCTGCCAGCGTTTGAAACGCTTAAAGCTCTCTATCATTTGTCTTTGATTCATCCAGATATGTCCTTTTAGTCAGTGCAAAAGTAACTCTTTTTTACCATTAGATGCAATCAAGTCACGAAAAGCTACAACAAATGACCAAAAAACTTACAGCTGGGACAACAACCATCAGCATTTTTCTCAACCACTGATTACAGGGATAAAATGAAGCGGTTCACCTTTGGGCGGACCGCTTAGTTTAATATTTGGTTTGGTGGAAAAACACTACTCGTAGTCTACCTGATGATACGGGAAGTTACCTTCTTCATCAAACAAAATCGTGTAGTTTGGATTATTTGACCACTTATGACGCGCATAGATTGGAGCTGCCAACTCACATGCTGCCTCAAGTTTGCTGACTGGGAGATTATGGTAATGCATAATGCGGCCCTTGTCAAACGGCTCGTCCTCGTCCTCAAACTTGACGGAGTATTTAGCGAAAATCTCGTCAAGGGTGTCCTTGTTGATTTTGCTCGTCGCCTTGGGTTTTACCGTCCAGTTCATACCAGTATGGTATGGAACCATATCACCTCCAATCGTTTTGGTCCATAGGGTGTCGCGGATAGTGTCCGCGACAAAAACGGAATCCTTATAAATTCTTACGACTAGGTCGGTGGCATCCAGCATGTCCTGAGAGCAGTTAATGGTATAGGTGACCCCTACATGCTTCTTGATTGGCGTGCTTTCTTGCTCATCCTGCCACTGCTGGTTTCCTCCATAGCATGAGGTGAGGGCCATTGCGGCCATGAGCACCAACGCCGCGGTATATAATAACGTTTTCATAATGACAGCTGTTTATTTTGCAGTGAATTTAAAATACTTTGTAGTCGGGTCATATTCCTTTGATGTCGAGTCATTCTCGGCCGGAGTTTTTCTCTCGACGGTATAGAGGCCGGTTTCTGCGATCTCGGGACGTGCAGCGTCCTCCACGGTTTCTTTGACCTGGATGTTAATCAGATCCAAGTAGCTCACGACCTTGTCGCCAGCCACAAGATTCAGATTCAGAGGATAAGTCCAACTCCTTAGGTCATCTTCCTTGGCTTTTAATTCACATCGACAATCGAGGTCGTAAAAATCCTTGGTGGGCTTGAATCCGGGCTTCACGAGATACCTGAGATTGACCAGGCCCACCTCGGTCGGGAACGAATCGTTGACAATGATTTTAAACCACTTGGTCGTGGTGATGGTATCGGTCAAGTCGATGCCGCCCTCGCCCTTATAAGTGATCTCGATGTCGCATGCGTCGAGCAGGTCTTGCGACGGCTCTATGGTCAGCATGGTGGATAACCGCTTGCCATTGGCATTGTCGATGCAGGAGGTAAGCGCCATGCCCCCCATCAGCCCCAGCATGATTGTAAATATCAACTTTTTCATCTTCACAATTGTTTTAAGGTAATTAAGGCTAACAGCTAATAGCTAATAGGTTAATCGTCCCAGTCTGCTTCTTCATAATCATCCCAAGGATCGAGGCCTGGGTAATCTTGTCGATTGCGGCCATACACGTAACAGGGGAAATGAAAATCGTGATGAGTGCGCGCAACAGTCTGCCTGTAGTTCTCTAAATCACACAGGTCTGATAGTTTGCTGGCGGGGAAATTCAGATAACGCATGATGGCGTTAGCATCAATTCTCCGATCTGGTTTTATCTGAATATCATAGGTAGCGTATAGCTCGTCAAAGGTTTCCTTGGTAATCTTGCTTGCGAGCTTGGGCGACAACGACCAGTCCAGGCCGACCTTTACAGGAATAGAGTCATGGACAACGGCTTTGGTCCAAAGGGTGTCGCGGATGGTGTCGGTGGCGTTGATGCCCCCCTTGTCCTTATACTTGACCACCAGGTCGATGGCATCGACCACGTCTTGAGAGCATCTGATAGTATAGATGACTGTTGAAGGAAATGCTTCTTTCTCACTCTCTTGCTGCTCTTTCCGTTCTTTCCGTTCTTTCTTGCTCACTTGTCCTCCAACGCATGAGGTGAAGACCATTGCGGTCATGAGCATCAGCGCTGTGGTATATAATATCTTTTTCATAACGCTATCAGTTGATTATGGGTTACTTATTATCTGCGGCCTCGGAAGCCTCTTTTTTATCAAAGTCGGGATTTTCAACAGGCTTTTCTTCCACAAGCTGAACCATGGTAGAGTCATCCGTTTGCCATTCGTAGTCGAAAACGAAGGGGAACATGCCATTTGGATCGTACTCGGACTTGGTAACAACTGACACGTTGCCATTATGGATATTGGGGTTATCTACCACGTCTTTGCCTTGGAAGTTTTTCAGCTCCAGGAAGCTGACGACCTTTTCACCTGGTACATCTGGCATTTTTAGGGGCCAATATCCACCCCAGTCTTGGTACTGTTCCTTAAAGGTTATTTTGTATTCACACTCGAGATTATAAGTATCCTTGGTGGGCTTGAACCCGGGCTTCACGAGATACCTGAGATTGACCATGCCAACCTTGGTCGGGAAAGAGTCGTTGATGATGATTTTGTGCCATTTGGCCGTTGTGATAGTGTCAACCATATTCACACCGCCCTTGCCCTTGTAGGTAATCTCAATGTCACAGGCGTCAATCAGGTCCTGCGACGACTCGATGGTCAGCATGGTGGTCAACTGCTCACCCCGCTTCTCGATACATGAGGTAAGCGCCATGACGCCCATCAGCGTCAGTATGGTGGTGAAAATAAACTTTTTCATATTTGTTTGGATTTTGGAGTTGATAACTGTGAACTGATATCGATCAACGTGACAGGATGATACTGGTGATCAACGTGACGATAGCGATAACCACTGCGGTTGCTGTTGCTACAAATGCTTGCTTTTCCATATCCTTATTCTTTTAAAACTACGAATTACACTAATTACGCTTATATGCTTGTGAATTGTTTTGTCGTTGAAATTAGTTTAATTAGCGTAATTCGTAGTTGGTTTTTATTTGTCGAGATAGTTGCTGTAGAGTTCCTGGAGCTCGGCGGGGGTGATGCCCACGGCCTTGAGTTGCCCCATGAAGTAGTCCATTTCGCCCTGCATGAGTTGGTCGCGGCGCGAGGCCACAATCTTCTCCTGTGCGTCAGGGCTGACGAAGTAGCCCAGTCCGCGCTTGGTGTAGATGATACCGTTCTGCTGCAGGTGGTCATAGGTGCGTGCCACAGTGTTGGCGTTCACCTCAATTTCGGCGGCGAGTTCACGCACGCTCGGCACCTTTCCCTCGGGAGTCAGGCTACCGGCGAGGATTTGGTCACCGATGCGGTCTGCGATCTGCAGATATATTGCCTTATTATCTTTGAAATTCATGATTGTCAAGAATTTATTTCCACCACTTGAGTGAAATGATGTTTTTATGCTTAAACAGGTACCAGCCACCCACCCAGCACAGGATGATCACAATGCCGTCGATGCAGCGCTCGAATTCCATGAAGTTCTCATGCTCGGTAAATATGCTAAAGCTGAAATTGGAGCCATATAATTCGATGATTCCCATGATGATCCAATAAACTAACATGGCGATCAGCGTCTTGCTGAATGAGTTCTTGGGCCATAGGATGCTGCCCAGCATGAACAGGGACACATACCATAGGCAGTTGAACAAGTATTTGGGCAGGCATGACCAGAAATCACCATACTGCCACATCTCCACATACCTGATGGCGGTATTGGCAAAGGCTGTGGGGCCAGAAACCAGTAAAGAGTCGTCCCTGAAGAACCAAAGCACGGCCATGCGGGTCACGTCGGCGAGGCCGAGGCATACCAAGACGGCCACAATGCCGCCGATCACGTATATCAAGGCATTGGCGGCGAACTTCTCGGTCATCGAGGATGATGTGGTCAGATAATCGGTGCGCTTGCCCTTATTTATCAAGCCGCTGAAGCCAAGCGATGCGATGAGCGACATAGCAAGGAAAGTAAGAGTCGGGCTAATTGAGTTGCCTTCCATGCCTCGGCTTTCGAGGTTACCGCCAATCAAATAGATGGTGAATAACAGGTAGATGCCAGCTAACACCAGAAGAATAAGGCGCCCGTTTCCTGCCCAGTCCTTGCGCAGGGTAGCCGTGAAGCGGCTCCAGTCAAATATTTGGTTAGTGTTCATAGTTGTTGGCTATTGAAGTGTTGACATAATTGATGAGAAACAGATGAGAGGGGTTATTTCCACCACTTGAGGGAAACCACATCCTTGTGCTTGAACAGGTACCATGCGCCAAACCAGCAAAGGAGGGCAAAGGCGTAGCTGATGTAATTCTCAATGTTGATGAAGCTCATTAAGCTCGAAGGGTCAACCTCGGTCATCTTATCCTTGGATGCTCCAAGCATGAAGGGAAAGGCAAAAAGCGCCATGACGATGACATTAATAATGCCATTGAGAACTGTCTTGGCTGCAAAGGTCTTGAGAAATGACAAGCGGGGCCACAGCACACTACCCATGAAGAAGACAGCAGGAGCCAGCAAGAAGGATAAAATGACCATGGTTCGCATGCTTGATCCATCAATGCCCGCCTCCTCAAAGATATTGTAAACGCTCATGGCGTTAGATGGGCTGTCAATCAGTATAGAGAAGAAGTTCATCGGTCCGGGGACCTCAAATGTCTTGCTCTTAAAGGGCGTCAGGACGGCAATGCGTGCCAGATCGGCCAGTTGGGCGCACACGATGAACACTACAAATGCACCAACGACATATACTACCAGATTGACGATAAACTTCTCGGTCGTCGAGGACGGCGAGGAGAACAGCAGCACTCGACCGGTCTTACTCGTCAGGTTGCGGAAGGCCAGCGAGGCCATAATCATGACAACGAAAGAGTAGATCGACATGACAAATATTGACGGCATGAGATCCATCATCTGCATTTCTGAGCCATAGCGTTGGTTCATCTTATTATTCAGGATATTACCCAACACCATGAAGATTGCGAGGAACAAGAAGATCGACACCACGATGAGAATCAGTTGGCGCTTGTTCTCCACCAGCTCCTTGCGCAGAGCTGCCGTGAAGCGTCCCCAATTGAATATTTGATTAGTAGTATTCATGGCTCTGCTCATTTTGAGGTGGTGAATAAGTTGTGGATGGCCTCGGGATTCAGGAGCGTGGCGTTGAACAGCATCTCCAGGTCAACCTTGGTTTCCTCGCCAGGCTGTGCGGGAACGGCACCCAGGGCGCCGTAGGGGCTTTGCTGAACGAAGATGGGCTGGTCGCCCTCATGCAGCGGGCGGAAAGCGACACGGCTCGTCACGTCGGCCATGCTGGTGTTGAGCAGCACCTGGCTATGATCGATGATGGTCACGTGGTCCAGGATTTCGCTGATGTCGCGCACCTGGTGGGTCGAGATGAGCATCAGTCGGTCTTTATTCATGCAGGTGGTGACGAGTTTGCGGAACTGGCTCTTGCTCGGGATATCCAGGCCGTTGGTCGGCTCGTCCATGATGAGTACGCTGGTGTTGGTGGCAAAGGCGAAGGCCATAAACACTTTTTTCCTCTGACCCATCGACAAGGCATTGAGCTTCACGTCCAGGTCAGTACCCATCTCAAAGATGTCGAGATAGCGCTGCATGTCCTCCATCGAGAAGTGGGGATAGAAGGGGGCATTGATGCTCACATACTTCTTAATACTCATTTTGGGCAACTCAAACTCTTCGGGTACGAGGAACACGTCGCTAAGCGTCCTGGGCAGGCGACGGCGCACATTATCACCGTTCATCAGCACTTCGCCGTCTTGAGGGGTGAGAAGACCCGTCATCAGGTAAATCAGGGTTGACTTGCCAGCGCCGTTCTTTCCCAGCAGACCGTAAACATTGCCAGCGTTCAATTCAAGCGAGAAATCATCAAACAGATTACCATTACGCTTGTTGTAACTAAAACTGAGATTGTTGATACTTAACATAACAGATATATTTTAAAGGTTAATACTATACTGTCTTGGTGTACTACTTAACTAGTACACTGCAAAGGTATAACAATAGTTTTGAACCGACCAAATTTTTTAACATCTTTTAAGATTTTTCTTTCCCAATGCCGTTTTTCCTACATTAATAGAATCGCGCGCCCAAGTGTGAGGCACGCGATATTCGTGAGAGATTACGGGCAAGGATTAGTTTGATGATGCTACAGCGGCCTCATGCAGTTCGAGGCGAAGGACCCGGATGGGGCGGTCGTGCCCTTGGTATTCTAAACGTTCTTACTTATACTTCCGGTATCAACGATACTGCTCAACAAAATCCTTCACCAAGCGGAAGACGGGCTCGTAACTGTCGAAGACCGCATTCTGCCAGCTGTCATGAATGGTGTGATAATAGAGGAAGGCATCACCTTCCTTGTTCTCGATGAAGATGCAGGGAACATGGTGTTGAGCAAAGGGATAATGGTCGCTGTTGCCTGCCAACTCTCCACGATCCAGTGCCTTGAAATGATGCTTTTCCTTATTGATCTGCTCAAATAACGCGAAACCACGCATACCCTCGTCGCTCACCTCACAGTAAGCAACTGGGTTGTTATCACCAATCATATCGATATTGCAGAGGTATTTAATCTGTTCCAGGGGCACAACGGGATGATCGACATACCAGAGTGAGCCTCTCAGGAAAGCATCCTCACCTGAGAAAGCAATGAAGTACATGTCATATTCAGGGCGATGCTTTGCGTAATAAGCAGCCAGGGTGACGATAGTAGCCGTGCCCGAGGCATTGTCATTAGCACCGGCATAAAAGACGTTCTTACCCAGGTTGCCCAGATGGTCGTAATGAGCAGTGAAAACATAACAGCTGTCGTGCCTGCTGCCTTCCACCTTGGCGATAACATTGAAGCATTCGTAGTCCTTCAGGAACTTGTTCTCGACATCGGCCGAAACGGTTTTCACATCCTTGGGGAAGCTATGTGGCACCCAGAAGATGGGCTTGTCAATCACCTTCTCTCCGTAGGCTTTGTAGAATTTGAGCGGCTCGTCCCATGTGAAGAGGATACCGGCATTGGCGCAACTGTCATTGGTCTGAAGACGCTTGAAATCAGCTTTATGCTTGTAAGAGAACATGAAATCACAAACGACAAAGGCATTCTTGTTCTCAGGGAGAGCCAAATCCCTGAAGATCTTTTCAGGGTTATAATTCAAGGTGTCAATATAATAGACGGGAAATGTTCCCTTGATACTTGGTGCAAATTCTCGTATGGTGAAATCTACACCAGGTGTAAGTCTCTTGCCGTCAATGGAAAGTTTCATCCTGCCGGGAAAGGTATTGATGTCCAGTTTGAAGGGCTGGAGGGTCACTTCATCGACCCCGGCTTTGACAAACTCTTTTTGCAGGAACTTACCCGCCTTGTTTGCACCATCCTTTGCATAACCGCGTCCCTGATACTTCTTGGAACTCAATTCCTTAACGACCCGCTTGTAATGCGCCATGTCCTGTGCCATCGACGGCAGGGTGGCACATGCCAGCAATGCGATCAGCAGTTTGGTGCCTAATGCCTTATAAAGTGGCGACATCCCGCTATACTGTTTCAAGCTATGTTTCATAATCGGACTTTTTATTTTGTTCTATTGTATGTTGTCTGTTCTCTGATAATAACTAGTAATTTATACTAATTGCCCTGGCAGGTGGAGTTTTACTTTGGGAGGAAAAGTCGCTTCATAGGCCTCAAAGGCCTCGGGTTTCTCGTCGGCGACGAAATAGCCCTTGGGCGGGCAGTAGGTCGCCTCGGTGATGCCATTGCTTTCCAGCCAGCCTGGGATAAGCTCCTGAGCCAGGAAATAAGGCACCTCGGCATCCCATGGCTCGGCATGGTAATGTATGCCCAACTTGCTGGCCAGGTCAAAGCCCGCATGGCGATAGAAGTTGATGTTGCCTTCCATGCACAGGAAGCCGACGCCCAGTTCACGGGCCTTCTCCAGCGCGTAGTTCAGCAATTGGAGGCCATAACCTTGTCGCTTATAGTCGGGGTGGATGCTGATGGGGCCGAAAGTCCATGAGGGGCAACGGGTACCGTCATCCAAGACGAGCTCCGCCCGTGAAAACATCACATGACCGATGATCTTGCCATCTTCTTCCATCACAAAGTCCAACTCAGGGATGAAGTCGGGATTATTGCGGAACTGATTAAGTACAAAATGCTCGGTGCAGCCGGGACGATACACGTTCCAGAAAGCCTCACGGGTAAGGTTCTCCACCTCGCGGTAATCACTGGGTTGTTCTAATCTGATGTTCATTTTGATTTGTCACGTTATTGGTTTCCATATCTTTTTCTGACTGCAAAAATACAACATTTACCCCCAATAGCAAATTTTACATGACTAACTATAAAAACTCTCATTCCGTGTTGGATACAATTATAATAATGTTTACCTTTGCGTCAATAAATAATGAATTATTCATATTCAATTGATTATACTATGAGACATTCAATTCATAAAATAAGCCGCGTTCCGCTATTTTTGCTGCTGTTTTGCTTTGCTTTGGTGACGTTCTCCTGTGGTAGTGATGATCCTGACCTGTTGATTGGCTACTATATGTCGATTAACACTCAGGTGAAGCTGACCTTGTCGGAAGACGATGAGAGCCAAGGCACCACAACTCCCAACATGACTGTTGATGTCTTGTCCAACACTGTGCGAAACATGAAGAAGGCTTTGCATGATGCTTATCCTCAAGATACACGTAAAGGTGCCGATGCGGCTGTACTGACAGCGATTGATGATATCTACAACGACTATAAGAAGTCTTATGCCGATAAGGAGGGACACACGGTGTGCGTGATCAATCTCTATCGTGCTAAGAAGGATCACGATATAGTGGTACAAAGCACGCCACTCAAAACCTATTCTTTCGGAGCTCTTCCTCTGGACACAACAGCCCTTGGCCACTGATCCCTGTCTCATTAGGACTGAAAAAACATGACTGCTGGTAAGCATTATGCCTGCCAGCAGTCATTGTTATTGAGTTCTCAGTTCTCAGTTTTCAGTTGTTAGTTGGCGGATGCCACCTAAAACCTAAAGCCTAAAGCCTAAAACCTAAAACCTAGATTACTTCATGAACTTGGCGAAGTCGGTCTTGCGCATGTCGCCGTCGTGCATCAGCGTGCTGTGGAAGGCGAAGGCAATGTCGGGGTTCATCATCACGTGACCCTTCTTGGCCAGGTTGAGGTATTCACGCAGCAAGGGACGGTAAACGGGATGTGCGGCGTGCTCGATGATCTCGTGGGCGCTCTGCAGGGGATCCTTGCCGCGCAGGTCGGCGATACCCTGGTCGGTGATGATGATATCCACCGAGTGCGGGTTGTGGTCGGGATAGGAAACCATGGGCACGATGGTGCTGATGCAGTCGTCCTTCTTGATTGACGGGCACAGGAAGATGCTGATGTAGGCATTGCGGGTGAAGTCGCCCGAGCCGCCCACACCGTTCATCAGGCGGGTGCCGCTAACGTGGGTCGAGTTGATGTGGCCATAGATGTCGGCCTCGATGGCGGTGTTCATCGTGATGACGCCCAGACGGCGAACCACCTCGGGGTTGTTGCTGATCTCGCTGGGACGCATGAGCACCTTGTTGTGCAGGGCTTCGCCCTTCTTGAAGAATTCGTCCATGGCCTGTGACGAGAAGGTCATCGAGCAGGTGCTGGCAAAGGTGCACTTGCCGCTCTCGAGCAGTTCAAGGACGCTGTCCTGAATCACCTCGGTGTACATCTCGAACGGGGGAATGTCGCCGCTCTTGTCGAGGGCGTCGAGCACGGCATTGGCGATGTTGCCCACACCACTCTGCAGGGGCAGGAACTCCTTGGGGATGCGGCCCTGCTTGAGTTCGTTCACGAGGAAAGCGCACACGTTACGGCCGATGGCGGCAGTCACGTCGTCAACAGGGGTAAATGCGCCCTCCTTGCTGATGGGCAGCGACGTCTTGACAACGCCCAGCACCTTCTTGGGGTCAACATGGGCGGTGGGAGTACCCACGCGGTCATGAGGCGTGTAGATGGGAATCTCGCGGCGGTAAGGCGGGTCAAACGGCGTATAGACGTCGTGCATGCCGTGGATGCTCTCGGGAATCTGGTCATTGACCTCGACAATCACCTTGTCGGCCACTTTGAGCCATGTGGCGGTGTTGCCCATCGAGGTGCCCAGCACGATATCACCGTCGTCGGTGATGCTTTGAGCCTCAACGATGGCGATGTCCATCTTGCCATAGAAACCATAGCGGAACTCCTGGGCCAGCTCGCTCAGGTGGCGGTCGTTATAGTGGATGGCATTGGCGTTGATGGCCTTGCGCATGTCGGGGTGCGACTGATAGGGTGTGCGGAAGTTGAGCGCGTCGGCGCGGGTCAACTCGCCGTCGATGTGGTCGCTGGTCGAAGCGCCACTGAAGAGGTTGATCTTGAACTCACGGCCTGCCTCATGCTCGCGCTTGGCGCGCTCGGCGATGGCAACAGGCACTGCTTGAGGACAACCGGGTGAAGTAAAGCCCGAAACGCCCACGGTGAAGCCATTTTGTACAAATTCGGAGGCTTCCTCAGCCGAAAGAATCGGATAAATCATTGTTTAGCTTCTAGTTTTAAGTTTCTAGTCCCTAGTTCTTAGTTCCTAGTTTTGATGGTTGTTGTATGTGATGTTTTAATGTTTGAGTCTCTCATAGATGGCTGCTGTAGCCTCCTCATGACCAGGCTTCTCGAGCAGGGCAAACATGTTCTTCTTGTAAGCCTCGACGCCCGGCTGGTTAAAGGGGTTGACGCCCAGCATGTAGCCGCTCACGCCACAAGCCTTCTCAAAGAAGTAAATCAACTGGCCGATGAAGCGCTCGTTGACGGCGGGAATGGTGATGAGCAGGTTGGGGACACCACCGTCAACGTGTGCCAGACGGGTTCCCAGTTCGGCCATCTTGTTCACATAGTCCACATTCTTGCCGGCGATGTAGTTGAGGCCATCCAGGTCCGCATCATCGCTGGGGATGATGATTTCGTGCTGCTGGTCGCCCACGCTGAGCACAGTCTCAAAGATGGTGCGCTCGCCATCCTGAATCATCTGACCCATGCTGTGGAGGTCGGTGGTGAAATCGACGCTGGCGGGGAAGATACCCTTGTGGTCCTTGCCCTCACTCTCGCCGTAGAGCTGTTTCCACCACTCGGCCACGAAGTGCAGACGCGGGGTGAAGTTGGCGAGTATTTCGATCTTCTTGCCATCCTGATAGAGGGCATTGCGGGCAATGGCATAGTTGAGCACCTGCTCGTCGCCGTTCTGCTCCATCTCGACAGCACCGGCCACGAGGGCACGGATGTCAAATCCAGCCACTGCAATAGGCAGCAGGCCTACCGGAGTGAGCACCGAAAAACGGCCTCCCACGTCATCGGGGATGACAAAAGTGGCATAGCCCTCCTCGTTGGCGAGGCTGCGCAGGGCACCGCGGCGAGCATCGGTCACGGCAACGATATTGCGCTGGGCAAACTCCTTGCCCTCCTGCTTCTCGAGCATCTCCTTAAAGAGACGGAATGCGATGGCGGGTTCAGTCGTTGTGCCTGACTTGGAAATGACGATGATGCCGAACTTGTGCCCGCGCACCAGGTCCATCAGGTCATAAAGGTAATCCTCGCCGATGTTGTTGCCTGCAAAGACCACCTTGGGACCATTACCGCACTTGTAGGCAGCAAAGTGGTCACTTAGGGCCTCGATCACGGCCTTGGCACCCAGATAGCTGCCGCCAATGCCAATGGTGATGATGTACTCGCACTCCTGGCGCAGTTGGGCGGCGCACTTCTCAATGGCCTGTAACTGCGGCTCATCGATGCTGCTGGGCAGATGGAGCCAGCCCAGGAAGTCGTTACCCTCACCGCTGCCGCTTTCCAGCACCTGCTTGGCAGCTATGGCGGCATCGTTGAGTGCCTGTGCGTTTAAGCCCTCAAGGGCATATTTGCTGATAACTTGAATTGAATTGTTCATATCACTTATTGTTATTGATGTAAATTCTCTAAACTATAAACTGACTGAAGTCGCAGGGCAACTTAGATTTCCTTAGTGTAGGCGCGGCGACGCTTGTGCTGTTCAGTCTCGAAGTATTCCCACTGCTTCAACACCTTGGAGTTGAGCTCCAGTTCGTGGTTGCTCTCGGCCACCTTGTAGCCATGCTTGTTGAAGACATGGATGAGGTCTCTGAAGATGAGCGAATTCACGCCCTTGTTCTGGAATTCGGGCTTGACCGCGATGAGCATGAGGTCCACCACATCATTATGCTTGAAGGCATCGATCAGGTATTTCCAACCCATGGGGAAGAGTCGTCCTCGTGACTTGATGAGCGCCTTGGACATCGAGGGGATCGTAATGCCCACACCGATCAGTTCACGCGTGCTTTTGTCAATGACCATCGAGAGGTCATCGAGTGGCAGGTAGGGCAGGTACATCTTAATGTAGTGCTTGATCTGCTTGTCGGTGAGCGGTGAGTAGCCGAACAACTCATCGTAGGCTACGTTAATCAGTTTGAAGATGGCATCGCCATAGTCTTTGACCAGTTGCTTGCGGTCAGTATATTTGATGGTGGTCAGGTTGAGGCGTTCGCTGATGATATTTGAAATGCGCTCCATCTTCTCGGGCACTTCTACAGGAATCGTAATGAGGAATTCAAGCCAGTCCACATCTTTGACAAACCCTAGGCGTTCCAAGTGCTTATGATAATAGGCGTGGCTGTAAACCGCTCCAGTGGTTCCAATGCGGTCAAAACCCTCGACGAGCAAGCCCTCGGGGTCCATGTCGGTAAAGCCTAAAGGACCTGTCAGGTGCTCCATGCCTTTGGACTTGGCCCATTGGGTAACAGCCTCGATGAGGGCATCGACAACCTCGGCATCATCGATGAAGTCGATATAACTGAAGCGGGCCTCTTTCTTGTTGTTGCGCTCGTTCACCACATGGTTGATGATGCCGACGATGCGGCCCACAATCTTGCCGTCGCGGTAAGCCAGGAAGTAAGCCGCTTCGCAGAAGTCAAAAGCGGGGTTCTTGTCAGGCCTGAGGGTGTTTACCTCATCGGTTACCAGCGGCGGCACATAATACTCGCTGTCGCGGTAGATGACATCAATGGGGAAGTGCACAAACTTGAGCAGGTTGCGCTTTGTCGGTTGTATTTCTCGGATTTCTACAGCCATATCAGTTGTTCTTTTCAGTTGTCAGTTCTATAGTATCTATAGCGTCTATAGCATCTATAACTTAAATTAAGCGTACACGACGTTATTCAACCACCACAGCAGGGCCAGCAGGGCCACGAGTAGGATGGTTAACTTGAGGAAAAACCAGAAGTAATAACGTCGCTCGGGTGTCATGAGTTATGTCCAGTTAGTTGGCGGTTTTTGCCTTGTCATGCACCAGGTCGTAGGTGATGGAGCCGCCTGCGGTCTTGATGAGCACACTGTTGTCACCGTTGAAGCTGATGCCCGATGCCGCGCCGCTCTTGCCGGCATAAATAGTGAAATACTTGCGCGTGTTCTTGTTGAAGCCGACCACCGAGCCCTTGGTGTCCAAGAAGACAAGATAGCGGTCATTCTCCAGCTTGTCCTTGATTTCCTTCATGTTGATGATGGGCTTGTCATACTGGGTGGGCTTCATCTTCACCTCTTCGCCTTCCTTGAGCTTGTCCATGTTTTCGGCGTTGTCGTGATCCCACTTGGCATCGGCATTCTCTTCACCAGCCAGGGCCTTTTCTTCCTCTTCCTTGGCTTTAGCTTCTTCCTCGGCATCAATTTCGTCTTGGGTGGCAACACGGATGGAGCCGATGCTGGCGGCCTCCTGACGCAGGAAACTGCGCTCGCTGCTGCCTGTGCCCTCCAGGGGACCGCGGCTATAGACGTACTGGCGGCCATCGCTGTGGGAGCGGATTTGGCCGTCGTAGGTGAGCGTGGTCAACTTCTTGGTATCGGTGTCATACAGGCACAAGGTCACGCGTCCGTTATTGCCCTCGCCAGCGCCCTTGAGGTGGTTGAGGAAACCGAAGTAAAGGCACTGCTTTCCATCGACTGTGACGGCACGGGGAATGTTCATGGCATCGGCAATCAGCGAACTGTTGTCCATGATGATGCAGCGACCGTCAAAGTACTTGGTCTGTGCCAACTCGGTCTTCCACTGTGCTCCGTCGCGGGTGAGGGTATAGACCTTGATGAAGGGACGGTCGGTATCGTCCTTGTAGGTGACACCCACGATGCGTTCGGGCGTGTCGGGGTCGGTGCTGGCGAAACGCACGGCACAACCCGTATAGGCCTTGTCATCGGTCATGCCGTTGCGGCTCAACTCGGCATTGAGGATCTGGAGCGGCTCCTGGCTGCTGTCGGCGATGAGCGCGGCGCTATCGGCACGGGCCTCCAAGCGGTCGTTTTCCTGACTGTTGCAGTGGCGCAACAGGCTCAACAGGGCAATGAGGAGCACCGCTGCCACGATGCCGATAATGAGGTTGCGGTTGAAGTTGGAACGTCCGCCGTTGTTGTCATCATCATCTTCTTCCTCGTCATCCACCACAGGCTGTTGCCATGCGTTGGCTTGGCGCTGGGCTGCTTGACGTTGTGCGGCTTGCCGCTGCTCGTTGTAGGTAGCGGGGCGGGGCTCGCTTGAACGCTCGGCCACGGTCTCGCGCGAAGCCATGTTCATCGCATCGTCAACGGCCTTACCGCAATGGGGGCAGAACACTGATGTTGAAGGCATGGGCTGGTGGCAATAACTGCAAGTAACCTCACTGCTCATGCGGTAACCGCAATGGTTACAAAAGACTGAACCTTCGGGCACCTCGTGTCCGCAATGTTGACATCTCATAATTCTAAACCTATTATATCTTTGTTGGTTAAACTTCGTTTAATATCAATCTGCAAAGATATTTATTTTGGTTAAATTAACCACTCTATTTTTAATAAAATCGTCTATTTCATGAGAGCGGCCGCGGTTTTGGCGGCTAGGCGGGCGTTGTTGAGTACCAGCTGGATGTTGCTGGCGAGGCTGTCGCCGCCCGTGAGGTCTTTGACCTTGGCCAGCAGGAATGGCGTGGTCTCCTTGCCGCGGATGCCCAGGCGGTTGGCTTCGCCAATCGCCTCGTCAATCGCCTTGTTGATGACATCGGCGGGCATGGAGTATTCCTCGGGGATAGGGTTAGTGACGAGCATACCGCCCTTGAGCCCCATTTCCAGTTTGGCACGGAAGGCGGCTGCAAGTTCCTCGGGGGTGTCGATGCGGTAATCCACCTTGAAGCCGCTGTGGCGTGTATAGAAGGCAGGCAGTTCTTCAGTGCCGTAGCCGATGACGGGCACGCCCTTGGTCTCCAGGTATTCCAGCGTGAGCCCTAGGTCGAGGATGGATTTGGCCCCCGCGCAGATGACCATGACGGGCGTCATAGCGAGTTCCTCCAGGTCGGCACTGATGTCCATGGTGGTCTCGGCACCACGATGTACACCGCCAATGCCTCCGGTGGCAAACACCTTTATACCAGCCATCGCAGCAATAATCATCGTCGTGGTGACGGTGGTGGCACCGTCCTCGCCACGGGCGATGAGCACGGGCAGGTCACGGCGCGAGGCCTTAGTGACTGCTTGGCCTTTCTTGCCCAAGTATTCGATTTCCTCGGGGGTACAGCCCGCTTTCAGCTTGCCGCCGATGATGGCGATGGTGGCAGGTACGGCACCGTTGTCGCGGATGGTCTGCTCTACTTTCAATGCCGTTTCCACATTCTGGGGATAAGGCATACCGTGAGAGATGATGGTGGATTCGAGGGCGACCACGGGACGACCTTCGTCAAGTGCCTGCTGCACTTCGGGTGAGATAGAAAGATACTTATTCATTTCTTATTATTCTTTTGCTCTAGAAGATTTAGAGATTCTAGACAATCTAGACAGTTTTTATCAACTTAAATATTTCTTGATATCGGGATTGACAGTTTGGAGCGAAAGCAGGGTGGCGTGGGCGGCTCTGAGCCCCGTTTGGGCACACTCGGGGAAAGGTGTTTGGCACATCTGGGCATGAGCTACACCAGCAATGAAGGCATCGCCTGCCCCCGTGGTGTTAATCACACGGGAGGGGATAGCTTTCATGTGCTCGTGATGGGTACCGTCACTGCAATACACACCCTCGCTGCCCAATGTGATATAGACCTGGTTAACGCCCATTGCCGTGAGTTGGTCGGCAGCCTCATTGGCGGTGGCGCAGTGTGTGACCGCCTGAGCTTCTTGCAGGTTGAGTTTCAAGCCGTGCAGACGCTTCTTCTCGCTTTGTTGCAGTGCTTTGATGACGCGGGGCGCCTTGGCGGTGCTCACGGTATCAACCATGAGCGGTGCCGTGCAGTGGTCAATGAGATACTGCAAAGCCTCGGTCGAGATGTTGGTGTCAGCAATAACAAGAGCCGAGCGGTTGATGTCTGCCAAACGCACCTCAAGGAATTCGGGCGAGATGCGTGCAATAATGTCGGTGTCGGCCACGGCGGCAATCATGTCGCCAGTTTGGTCATTCACGCACAAGTACAGGCCGTTGCGCATTCCCTCACAGCGTTCACTCAACGTGAGGTCCAATCCAATGGCTTCGCACTCGCGCCAGCACATCTCGCCGAAGGTCTCGCCGCCAAACGCACTCACAAACTTCACCTCGTACCCCATCAGCCGCAGGTTGTGAGCGATGTTGCGAGCCACGCCTCCACAGCCTAGGGTCACCTGACCTGGCACCGAATCGGCAGGGACAAACGGCGCCGTCAAAGCCGCCGAAATGTCCATATTCACACCCCCGATTACAGTAATGAATTTATTCATCAATAATATGGTTGTTTATTATCAATTACAAAGATACACCAACTTGCCCGCTCTGGCAAATAAACCTTTACTTGCCGAGGAGGAAGAGTAGGGGCTGGCCCAGTCGTTTGGCCCAACAGGTCTCGTTGTGGCCGTGACCTTGATATACTCTGCTCACGTAGTGTTGCTCGTCCCAACCTTTGGAGCGGATAACGCTGTCAAGCAACTCTTGATATTTGCCATAGTCGGCGTCAAAACCCTCAGTGCCATGATCCATATATAATGGACAACCGTTAGCTTCGGGAATACTATGTTCCACATAATTGAGAAAACCTGTTGCCCATGGTTCACCATTGAATTCATTATGCAAATGATTCATTGATAGATGAGTAGAAAGGCAAGCCGCGCCACCGAACACCCGAGGATACTCACACAAGGCATAGAGCGAGATCAGTCCACCCATGCTGGAACCCATCATGAAGGTATGCTCACGAGAGGTCAATGGCTTATAGTGTTCATCAATGAAAGGCTTTAATTCCTTAATAATGAATCGCAGGTACGCGTCGGCAGTGAGTTTTTTCAAGTCCGCATCTTTGCGTTCGTCTTCGACAATGTATTTCCAAGTTTTGGCAGGGAAATATTCGTAAATACGATCTTTTGTATTATAGATGCCGACCACGATGCAAGGGCGGATTTTTCCTGCCTTGATCAGGCTGTCCATCACTTCATCGACTTGCCACTCCTGCCTATTCCACGTTGTGGTGGCATCGAACAGCATGTTCCCGTCGTGCATGTAGAGCACATCGCACGAGTCTCCCGTCTGATAGCCCTCGGGTAGCCACACGACCACATCACGTGTCGGGACATACTGTGACGCAAACTGCGGGAATCGCTCCAGCGTCCCATGACTTACCGAGGGAACAGAATTCCTGGAACACCACACAATCTTCAGCAACATGAACAATAGAGCTACAATAACGCCTACAATCCACAACCATCTTTTTCTTCTTTTTGCCATAATTCTGTCGTTTCTCATCTGCAAAAATAATACAATTTCTGAATAAGAATGCCAATCTGAAAACGAATGGTACAACTTTCAGGGGTCTTTATCTCGTTTTTGGGTGGCGATAGAGATCTCTAAAGACATAGATATGCACCAAATGGTGGTCCTAAAAGCGGTTAATTTGAAAAAACTGAAAATCGAAGACTGACAACTGAAAAATATTTACTATCTTTGCAAGTTAAACGATTTCTAACCGTAACGATGAAAGTTAAAATCCATCATGAGGGTGAGAACATCCTGTTGATACTATTCTTGATTATGGTAGCAACGGGTGTCATGGCTTATAGTTTCTTTGACTATAAGCCGGTGGCATGGGGCCTGATTGTGCTGATGGCCATCCTGTTCTTGCTGGTACTCAACTTCTTCAGGCTGCCGCGGCGCCATTTCAAGGGCGACAACAGCGACGGCACGGCCGTGTTGTCGAGCGTTGACGGCACGGTGGTGGCGCTGGAAGAGGTCTATGAGGACGAATATCTGCACCGCAACGTCATCCAATTGTCGGTGTTCATGACCGTCTTTAATGTGCACGCTAACTGGGTGCCTGTCAAGGGTGACGTCACCTACGTCAAGCACCACTCGGGACGTTTCCTCGCCGCCAACCTGCCCAAGTCGAGCAGCGACAACGAGCGTTCGTCCATCGTGATCCGCACCACGACGGGCGAGGAAATCCTGGTGCGCCAGATTGCCGGCGCCGTGGCCCGGCGCATCGTCACCTACGTGGAACAAGGCGAGACGGTGGATATCAACGACTTCATCGGCTTTATCAAGTTCGGCTCCCGCGTGGATATCTTCCTGCCGCTGGATACCGAAATCATGGTGAAACTGGGCGACCGCACCTGGGGTGGAGAAACCCTTGTTGCACGACTCAAAAAAGATTAGTGATTAGAGATTAGTGATATTGAACCAATGAACGCAATACGCAACAATATCCCCAACGCCATCACCTCGCTCAACCTGTTGTTTGGCTGCATGGCATGCATCGCGGCGCTGTCAACCGGATGCTTGGTAGCCCCCTACATCATGGCTTTTGAACTCATCGCCCTATCGGCTGTCGCCGATTTTCTTGATGGGCTGGTGGCGCGCTGGCTGCATGCCGTCAGCGCCATCGGCAAGGAACTGGATTCGCTGGCCGACCTGGTGAGTTTTGGACTTGCGCCGGCACTGATCTTGCATAGCATGATGCCCAACGATGGTCCATGGGCGTTCTTTGCCCTGTTGCTGCCCGTGTTCGGCGCCCTGCGACTGGCCCGTTTCAATGTCGACACCAACCAAGCCACTACCTTCACCGGCCTGCCCATCCCGGCCAATGCCATCTTCTGGATCGGCTTCACCGACTGGTATTACCACCATAATGATTGCCCCGTCTGGATCGTGGTGCTGCTCATCGTCGTGATGTCACTGCTCATGGTGTGCAACCTGCGCATGTTCTCATTGAAGATGCACAACCTCTCGTCGCTCAAGCAGAATTGGGCACAATATTTGCAGATAGTGGCTACGGTGGTATTTGTCGTATTGCTGGGCCTGCCCGGCCTTGCCGCCGCCATAGCACTTTATGTACTGCTGTCTATCATTAAACGTGAGAAATAAATGAGCTTTTTACTGTTCATATTGCTGGTGTTGTTCCTCATGGTGGGAATACCCTTGTTGCGCGGCTTTTTCTACATGCAAAACCTGCGCCGACGCGTGAATGAATCCTTCCGCGGACGCCAACAGCACGAGCGTCCCCGCCGCGAGCGACAAGAAGAGGAGGAAGAATACACCGAAACCGGTGAGCGCAAAATCTTCACCAGTGGCGAGGGCGAATATGCCGACTTTGAGGAAGTGCGCGGCACCGTCATCGAGGAAACCACCCCCGAAGGCGACACCCGCACCATCATCGAAGAACAAGTCACCGACGCCGAATACGAGGAAATCTAAGACTGACCCGACAAATAACAACTGAACACTCTGAATTTTCTGATTATCAGACTCTTCAGAGTGTTCAATTATTTATATACCGTGAATTCGATGAATTTGTTGTTTGTCCATCAGGGCATTAGCAACTCCCCCTCTTAGATAAGAGGGGGTGCCG
>CAMZFV010000039.1 GCA_947306175.1 uncultured Prevotellaceae bacterium | reverse complement strand
AGCGGCTCGATCATCTTGATTTTCCAAGATTCAGCAAATGGTAATTCCATTGATAATCAAATATTTAGGTTAAACTTTTTGTCAGTTTTACAGAAAAATTGAACCCCCTTGAAAAGGTAAATATATTCAATTTTTATGCAAAGTTACGGCAAGTTGCCGAACTTGAAACTATTCCAACAACTTTTTTTTGCCCCATTACTATTTTTTAACAATTCGCAACACTAAGAATGCGCTTACCAACTTAAAACTTTTAGCGCCTAAGATTGTCGGCACCACAAAACAAGTAGAGCCGCAAGATTTTGCGGCTCCGCTTGCACAGGGAACAACGTTTGTCCCTGAGAGTGATGTATGCTTTTATGAGTTGTTTTACCTGAATCAGTACTCGCAGCGCGTGCGGTTGTAGTAGGTAGGGTAAGTCGGATACGTCGGCTGGTTGTAGCGGGGAGCCTGGGTATCCTTATTCAGGATCACCAGGGCACCGATCACGCCTGGAATCCATCCGGCCAAAGTCAGCAGCAGCACAATCAGTATCGAGCCGCATCCCTTGTCCAGCACAGCCAGCGGCGGGAAGATAATCGACAATATTACCCTAAACAGTGACATACGTTCTACTCCTTTCGTTTTTTATTAACTAATCATTTTGTTCATTCCCCCATCAATCTGCAATTCCCGTGCCAACTTGATAAATCCCCATAAATAGGACTTGACGTAGTTTTTTGAACATGAATGTCCATTAATCTCCACGAATGGTCAAAAATAAATCATTAATGACCATTCGTGGAGAATTGTGGTAATTCGTGTTTTACTGTTGGCTGAGTAGGTAATCGATGAGTGCCGTCACGTCGATGACCGAAACTTCACCATCACCGTTAAAGTCGCATCCCGGGGTGGGCGTGCCGCCATCAAGCAGGATGTCGATGAGCGCAGTCACGTCAGCGACACTAATTGTGCCGTCTTCGTTCACGTCACCAGGTTGTGCCGTTATCTGCACTACCACAAACTCAAAGGCAACCGTCATGCTGGACGACTTACCTGAGGCAACTGCATAGGCTTCGATGCGGTATTTACCGGGATCGGTAAACGTCAGCATGTCGGTGTATTCCGACCACTCAGTCCACTCTCCATCAGGGTAGAGGTACTGATAACGGTAATAGATGGTGCAATTTGGCTCGGTCTCAGTGATTGTGACAGAGTACCCTTGGACACCATCCTCGCTATAACCATTAAACACAGGAGCGTAGGTTTGCTGGCGAACAACGAACGTTTCGCAAACTGTTACACTGGGTAACTTGCCTGGCGCAACGGCATATGCCTCGACTTCGTAATAACCAGGCTCAGGAAACGCTATCGGTGCTCCATCATAAACCATCCAATCGGTATACCAGCCATCAGAACCCTGAACGCGGTAGTATATTTCGCAATCGGGTTCAGGCTCAATAATCTCTATGTAACCACCATAGACACCGTTATCAATATACCTTATTGTTGGTGGGTCGGTCTGTTCAACCACCACAAACTCGAAGGCAACCGTCATGCTAGACGACTTGCCAGGGGCATCGGCGTAGGCCTCGATGCGGTATTTACCGGGATCGGTAAACGTCAGCATGGCTGTGTATTCCGACCACTCAGTCCACTCTCCATCGGGGTAGAGATACTGATAGCGGTAGTGGATGGTGCAATTTGGTTCGGTCTCAGTGATTGTGACAGAGAACCCTTGGACACCATCCTCGCTATAACCATTAAATACTGGCGCATAGGTTTGCTGGCGTACTACGAACGTTTCGCAAACTGTTACACTGGGTAACTTGCCTGGGGCAACGGCATAAGCCTCGACTTGGTAATAACCAGGCTCTGTAAACATTATTGGAATTCCGTCATAAATCATTAAGTCGGACCAGCAGCCGTTAGGGTCTTGAACGAGGAAGTAGATGGTGCAATCGGGTTCAGGTTCAATAAACTCGATGTAGCCTCCACGATTGCCGTCCTCAGTATAGATTATTTCTGGAGGGTCGGTCTGCTCAACCACTACAAACTCGAAGGCAACCGTCATACTTTGCGACTTGCCTGGGGCAACGGCATAGGCCTCGATGCGGTATTTGCCAGGATCGGTGAAGGTCAGCATTTCGGTGTATTCCGACCACTCAGTCCACTCTCCATCGGGATAGAGATACTGATAGCGGTAGTAGATGGAGCAATTTGGCTCGGTCTCAGTGATTGTAACAGAGTACCCCTGCACGCCATCCTCGCTATAGCCATTAAACACAGGAGCGTAGGTTTGGTCGTTAGACGTAAGAGCCTCAATATTGGTCACAGTTGCTGGTAATAGTTCGTTGGCCTGGGCGGCAAAAGCCATAGTGGCCACAGTGATTAAGAATAAGATTACTTTTTTCATACGCACATCATTTTGATTAGACAAATTTTTCAACCCACAAAGTTACATCAAAAATGAGCAAAAAACAATAAATACCTGCAATTCAATTTATAATGATGTTCAAAAAAACACCCCTAGTGCTGCATGGCACCAGGGGTGTAGAAGAAAACATATATCGTCGTGGGGATTACGCCCCACGGAGCCAAAGGCTTTCTCTAAACTCTAACCACTAAACTCTAACCTTCTAAACTTGTCAGCAAGTTTAGAATCAAGTGTCGATGGTGGCGTAGGTGGCGTTTTCCTCGATGAATTTGCGGCGCGGATCGACGTCCTCGCCCATGAGCATCGAGAAGATGCGGTCGGCCTCGGCGGCATCGCTGATGTTGACGCGCTTGAGCAGACGGTTGTTGGGATCCATGGTGGTCTCCCACAGCTGCTCGGGGTTCATTTCACCCAGACCTTTAAATCGCTGAACGGTGATGGCATCCTCGTTACCGCCGGCATACTCGTCGATAAATCGGCGCAGGTGCGTCTCGTCCCAGCAGTACTCCTCGCGGTTGCCCTTCTTGGTGCGGGCGCGGTACAGGGGCGGCGTGGCGATATAGAGGTAGCCGTTCTCGATGATGGGTCGCATGCGGCGGAAGAAGAAGGTCATCAGCAGGGTGTCGATGTGTGCGCCATCGACGTCGGCATCGGTCATGATGATGATGCGGTGGTAGCGCAGCTTGCTCAGGTTGGCCTCCTTGGGGTCTTCCTCGGTGCCGATGGTCACGCCCAGGGCACGGAAGATGGTGACGATAGAGTCGCTCTCAAACACCTTGTGGTCCATCGCCTTCTCGACGTTAAGGATCTTACCGCGCAGGGGCAGGATAGCCTGGAACTTACGGTCACGGCCCTGCTTGGCGCTACCGCCTGCCGAGTCACCCTCGACGAGGAAGAGCTCGCTCTCGGCGGGATCCTTCGACGAGCAGTCGGCGAGTTTGCCGGGCAGACCACCGCCAGCGAGCGGCGACTTGCGCTGCACCTTCAGGCGGGCGTTCTGGGCGGCATGGCGTGCCTGGGCGGCCAGGATGACCTTCTCGATGACGGTCTTGGCCTGGTTGGGATGCTCCTCCAGGTAGTTGTTAAGCGCATCGCGCACGGCGGTCTCGACGGCACCGATGACCTCGGTGTTACCGAGTTTGGTCTTGGTCTGACCCTCGAATTGGGGCTCAAGCACCTTAACCGAGATGATGGCAGTGAGGCCCTCGCGGAAGTCCTCGGGCTTGATTTCAACCTTAGCCTTCTCGAGCATCTTGTTGTCCTCGGCATACTTCTTCAATGTCGAGCCCAAACCGCGGCGGAAGCCCGTCAGGTGGGTACCGCCCTCGATGGTGTTGATGTTGTTGACAAACGAGTAGATGTTCTCGTTGAACGAGGTGTTATAGGTCATGGCGACCTCAACGGGGATGTCGCCCTTCTTGCTCTTGATGTGGATGACGTCCTGGATGAGCGCCTCCTTGTTGCCATCGATGTAACGCACAAACTCGTCAAGACCGGTCTCGCTGTAGTAAGTCTCGGTGTGGCAGTTGCCGTTCTCGTCCTTCTTACGCAGGTCGGTGATCGACAGCGTCACGCCGGCATTCAGGTAGGCCAGGTCGCGCAGACGGTTGGACAGGATGTCAAACTCATAGACCGTAGTCGAGAAAATGTTGGCATCGGGATGGAAGATGATGGTCGTGCCATGCTCTTCCTCGCTGCAAGTGCCGATGACGGTCACCTCGCAGGTCGGCTTACCCAGGCTGTACTCCTGCATATAGACCTTGCCGCCACGGCGCACCTCGGCACGCAGGTAGTCACTCAGGGCGTTCACGCAGCTCACGCCAACGCCGTGCAGACCGCCGGACACTTTGTAGGAGCCCTTGTCGAACTTACCGCCGGCATGGAGCACGGTCATGACGACCTCGAGGGCCGACTTGTGCAGCTTCTCGTGCTCGTCAACGGGGATACCGCGACCGTTGTCCTTGACCGTGATGCTGTTGTCCTCGCTGATAAACACGTCAATACGGTTACAGAACCCGGCCAGTGCCTCGTCGATGGAGTTGTCCACGACCTCGCTAACCAGGTGGTGCAGACCCTTGATGTGGGTATCGCCGATGTACATTGCCGGACGCTTGCGCACGGCCTCCAGTCCTTCAAGGACTTGGATGTTAGACGCTGAATAATTCTTCTCTTCTTGCTCTTCGATATATTTGTTTTCTTCTGACATAAAAATGAAGTTTTTTTCGCGTTTATACCCTCTAAAATCGGGGGTGTCTAAAAACGTACAAAATTACAAAAAATAGCCCGTTTGCCCAAAGATTGAAACCTTAAAAAAACATAATTTCGGCCTCCCGTTTTTCAGTGAGCTGAAGGGGGTATTTGATGGCACTTTTCCTCATGAAGATGAGGCGTGTTTCGTGAGAAATCACTATCTTTGCCATGATGAAACTGCCAGAGGAGTTTATAGCGCAATTACAGGGGCTGCTGCCTGACGAATGGGAGGCGCTGGCCGGGGCGATCACGACGAGCGAACCCAGTGTCGCTGTGCGCGTCAATGGAGCCCGTGGGGTAGGGGTGCCTGATGGTGCCCGCCGTGTGCTGTGGTGCAGCGAGGGCTTTTATCTCACTGACCGCCCCGCCTTCACCTTTGACCCCGATTGGCACGCTGGGCGCTACTATGTTCAGGATGCCTCGTCGATGTTCATTGCCCATGTCATCAGGCAGTTCATCCATGAGCCTGTGCGCTACCTTGACCTGTGTGCCGCTCCTGGGGGCAAGACGACGGCCGCTATCCAATCCTTGCCGCCACGCTCATTGGTGGTCGCCAACGAGATTGTGCCTCCCCGTGCCCGTGTGTTGGCCGACAATGTCATCCGCTGGGGTAATCCCCGCTGTGTGGTGACGAGCAACGCGCCCGCCCAAATCGGCAAATTAACCCATTTCTTTGACGTCATCGCCGCCGACGTGCCGTGTAGTGGCGAGGGCATGATGCGTAAGGATGACGAGGCGGTCGCCCAATGGTCACCTGCCCTGGTCGAGCAGTGTGCTCAGCGCCAGCGCGAAATCCTCACGGATGCCTGGGATGCCCTGCGCCCTGGTGGCATCCTTGCCTACAGCACCTGCACCTACAACCGACAGGAGAACGAGGAAATGGCCGATTTCATCGTGCGCGAGTTAGGCGCCACCTCGCTTGAGGTGCCCGTTGAGCCGTCGTGGAACATCCATCCCGCCATCGGCAGCGAGTGTCATTGTTACCGTTTCATGCCACACCGTGTGGACGGCGAAGGGTTGTTTATGGCGGTTTTCCGCAAGGATGGGAATGCCCTACGACAAGAACTCAAAATCAAAGAAAAGTTGCCGAAAAAAGCCGATGAAATCGGCAAAAATTGGCTTTCTCACCCCGATGATTATGTGGTCGAACAGCAAGGCGACTTGTCGATTGCCGTGCCGCAGGACATCCGTCGCGAAGTGACCGCCCTGCGCGGCTCGCTGACGGTCTTGCACGCCGGTGTGGAACTGGCCACCCTCATGGGCCGCAAGACGGTCCCCCACCATGCCCTGGCCATGTCGATAGCGAGGTCTGGCGAGGCCTTCCCAACCGTCGAGGTGGACTGCCAGACCGCCCTGCGCTACCTGCGCGGCGAATCGGTCGCACTCGACGCTCCCCGTGGCTACGTCCTCGTCGCCCACAAGGGCGCCATCCTCGGCTTCGCCAACAACCTGGGCAACCGCGCCAACAACCTCTACCCCAAGCCACAACGCATCCTCAGCACCCACCTCCCCACCACCAAACCCTGCATACTCGATCATACGACTGTCTGAAAACAAGAATCGCTCATATATGGGTTAAAACTACGAATTACGTGAATTAAACTAATGAACATTAGCAAAATTCGCGTAATTCGTAGTTATGATCTTAATCGTTACCCTACTTGGCAGCCGGGCTTGACGGGTCCGGTGGGGCCGATGACGACGAGGCGTCCGTCGGCATCCTCGGCGCTCAGGATCATGCCCTGGCTCTCGATGCCCTTGAGTTTACGGGGCGGGAAGTTGGCGATGAAGCACACCTGCTTGCCCACCAGTTCCTCGGGTTCATACCACTTGGCGATGCCGCTGATGATGGTGCGGCCTGCCATGCCGTCGTCGATGGTGAATTTTAGCAGTTTGTCGGCCTTCTTCACCTTCTCACACTCCAGGACGGTGCCCACGCGGATGTCGAGCTTGGCAAAATCGTCGATGGTGCATGATGTGGTGACGGGCTTGGGCTTGAAGTTGTTGACAATATTCTCCTGCTTGATGCGCTCCAAGCGTTCAATCTGGGCATCGATAACTGCGTCCTCGATTTTCTCGAACAGCAGTTCGGGCTGCTCCAGTGCGCGGCCAGCGGGCAGGATGTCGATATCGCCCAGGCGGTTCCACTCGGCCTTCTCCATACCGATCATGCTGCGCAGTTTCTCGGCGCTGAAGGGCAGGAACGGCTCGAAGGCGATGGCCAGGTTGGCGGTAATCTGCAGGGCTACATTCATGATGGTCTGCACGCGGGCCATATCGGTCTTGGCAAGCTTCCAAGGCTCGGTGTCGGCAAGGTACTTGTTGCCGATGCGGGCGAGATCCATCGCGTCCTTCAAGGCCTCGCGGAAGTGGAAACGCTCGATGTGGTCGCTCAGGACTTCTTTCACGTTCTTGAACTCATCGATCGCAGCACGGTCGATGTCGTTGAGTTCGCCAGCCTCGGGCACGATGCCGCCACAGAACTTGTGAGTGAGCACCAGAGCACGGTTCACGAAGTTGCCCAGGATAGCCACCAGTTCGTTGTTGTTATTGGCCTGGAAGCCTTTCCAGGTGAAGTCGTTGTCCTTGGTCTCGGGGGCGTTGGCAGTAAGCACATAGCGCAGCACGTCCTGTTTACCGGGGAAGTCCTTGAGGTACTCATGCAGCCATACGGCCCAGTTGCGGCTGGTTGAAATCTTGTCGCCCTCGAGGTTCAGGAACTCGTTGGAAGGGACATTGTCGGGCATGATGTAACTGCCGTGGGCCTTCATCATCGTCGGGAAGATGATGCAGTGGAACACGATGTTATCCTTGCCGATGAAGTGGATCAGGCGTGTCTTGTCATCCTGCCACCACTGCTGCCAGGTGCCCCAGCGCTCGGCCTGGGCATCGCACAGTTCCTTGGTGTTGCTGATGTAGCCAATGGGGGCATCGAACCACACGTAGAGCACTTTGCCCTCGGCGCCCTCGACGGGCACGGGAATGCCCCAGTCCAAGTCGCGTGTCATGGCGCGGGGCTGTAGCCCGTTGTCGAGCCATGATTTGCACTGGCCATAGACATTGGAGCGCCATTCCTGATGGCCCTCGAGAATCCATTCCTTCAACCAGTCCTCATACTCGTTGAGGGGCAGGAACCAGTTGGTGGTATCCTTGAGAACGAGTGGATGATCGCTGTCCTTGGCATGCGGATTGATGAGTTCTGTGGGATCGAGGTCGCGGCCGCAGCCGTCCTCACACTGGTTACCCTTGGCTGCGGGATGATGGCAATAGGGGCACTCGCCCTCAACGTCACGGTCAGTAAGGAACTTGCCGTCAATCTCGTCATAGAACTGCTTGGTGGTCTTCTCGATGAGTTTGCCGTCGTCATAGAGTTTGCGGAAGAACTCAGCGGCAAACTGGTGATGGATTTTGGAAGTCGTGCGGCTGTAGATGTCGTAAGAGATGCCAAACTCCTCAAACGACTCCTTGATCAGCTGATGGTAGCGGTCCACGACCTGCTGGGGGGTGATGCCCTCCTTGCGGGCGCGTTGGGTAACGGGCACACCGTGCTCGTCGCTGCCGCCCACGAACATCACGTCCTCGCCCTTCAGGCGCAGGTAGCGTACATAGATGTCGGCAGGCACATACACGCCAGCCAGATGGCCGATGTGGACGGGGCCGTTAGCGTAGGGCAACGCCGTAGTCACCAGCGTGCGTGCAAATTTCTTCTCGTTCTCCATATCTGTATTGATATTTTATAGTTTGTTATCTTTTTGGGGTGCAAAGGTACAAAAAAGTTTTTAGTTTCTAGTCCCCAGTCCCTAGTTTCTAGTCGGCGCATGCTTTCTTGAGTACTTTATTGACCTTTTATTATTCATGGTCATTCGTGTTCAACTCATGCTATTTTTATAGAAATCCTATTATAGAAATTCTATTATAGAAATCCTATAAATTGATGAAAAAGCTTTGCGTCTTTGCGTCTTTTTGTGAAGCATTCTACTGCAAAAATCCACTATTTTTTGAGGTCATCCGTAACTCGAAAAGATAAATTACCTTCAAATGACCATTTTGTTTTTCAAGTTGTTGAATAGCAGCTTGTTATAAATTAAAAAATGACCATCGAATGCTAACCATTTTCCATTAATCCGTTGTAACTTTGCAAGCGAGGGATGACCCGTTTTCACCACACGATTTCTTTAGGTTTTATGGTCTAAAGAAAACAAAAGTAAGGAATGAAATTGACTGAGATGTCATTCAGCGTGGTCTAATCTCACAAGTAGTATTGTTTAATTTTTTAAAAAAGAACGATTATGGAAACACAAGTTAATTTATCATCGCGTGAATGGTGCGACCTTGTGTTTGAAGGCAAAAACAAGGACTTCGGTGCATATGTAATCCGTACCGAATCGCCCAGGCGTCACAACCAAGCCGTCCTGTTGACCGTTATCGGCGCCATCATTTTCGGTCTGATCACCTTCGGTTTCATGAAGGCTAACCAGTACCTGGATGAGAGAAGTCTGGCCGATCAAGGAGAACAGATAGCAGTGACCATTGAAATGCCTCAGGAGGCTGAGGAACCCAAACTCAAGAATGAACTCGTCGAGCCCGAAGAGCCTCAAGTACAAGAGGAAGTATCCCAGAAAACAATCAAGGTGACCGAACTCCAGATTGTCGAAGACAAGAATGTGAATCCGGAGGACGAAATCGTGACTGTGGACGAGCAAATGGCAACCGATGCAAACGTAGGAAGTGTTACCAATCCTTACGGAAGTACTGATAAAAACATTTTCCAGGAAGTCAAGGATAAGGTAGTTGTTGAGGAGGATAAGCCTGCAGCGGAAATGCCGACGAATCAAGTCTTCCAGGCGGTTGAGCAGATGCCCCAGTTCCCTGGCGGACAGGAGGCGCTAATCAAGTACCTCTCATCTCACATCAACTACCCGCCCATGGCAGCCGAGAACAATGTTCAGGGTCGCGTCGTTGTTCAGTTCATCGTTGACAAGACCGGTAAGGTGGGTGAGGTGACGGTCGTACGCTCGGTGGACAAGGAACTCGATAAGGAGGCCGTTCGCGTCTGCAAGTCGCTGCCTAAGTTCACTCCAGGTCGCCAGAATGGTCAGGCCGTGTCAGTATGGTACACCCTGCCGGTTTCTTTCAAGCTCCAGGGTACCAACTGATCAATTAATCGGTTAATTGCCTTAAGCTGGATAGGCATCGCGTCATGCAGTGTCTATCCAGCATTCATTTTTTGCCAGAAAGATAAGGCTTTTTAGTTTCCGCCGCTAAAAAAGAAAGAAACCTATAAAAAGAGGGGCAACTCAAACAACGCTATTCAGGTTGTTCAAGTTGTCCCCGTTGTTGTTAAATACACGCTACAGGCCGGATGGCTTTTGTATTTGTTGTATTTATTGTCTTCTTTTCATAAAAGGTTGTCATGGAGGTTTACTTCACGAGAACCTTCTTGCCGTTGTGGATGTAGATACCATTGGCGGGAGTCTCAGTGGGGATACCCATGAGGTTATAGTAGAGGTTGTCATGCTGTTGTGCGGCCTCTACCTCCTCAACACCGGTATCGGGAGATTTAGCGGGCATGAAGATAACAAGACCCTTGCTGGGGTCGTCCACCTGGTGGTAGATGACCTCCTCGATGGCCTCCTCGGTCTGCTCGGCGACGTTCCAGGTGTTGCCCTGAGCATAGATGGTGGCGGTGCCGTTGTTGAACAGGTCATAGAGCGCACCACCATTGCCGTTGTTCACGAAGGTATTGTTGCCGGGGTTGTAGTCATCGGCCTCGGGATCCTCGACTTTGCCAAGATTGATGTTGGGAGCGCCGGTGGGCACGGTGATGCCCCAGAAGCCGCCTTCCATCCAGTTACCCTCGATATAGATGTTGCTGCTACTGCTGCTGTCATAGATGCTGATGCAGCTGCCGCCGTTGTTGGGGTTGGTCTCATAGCAGTTGTCGATTATCGTGTTGTTGAGGATGTAGGCGTCAACGCTGCCGATGGTGGTGATGCCGTAGCGGTTGTCGGCAATGTAGTTGTTCTGGATGATATTGGTACCGCTGTGGGCCAGGCCCATCATATTGCTCAAGGCGATACCGCCCGAGAGGGTGAACTGGCCGCCAATCACCTGGTTATCGGTGATAATGACATCATAGTCACCGCCCACCGTCAGATTGATCTGGGGCTTGTTGCGGTTGTCGGTGGTGTTGTGCCAGAACATGCAGTTGCGGATGATGATGCCGATGGGATTGGTGGCACCGTTACCGATGGCGTTGAGGGTGTTCTCGATGAAGTAGCAGTTCTCCACGATGTTGCCGTCACATGAAGCGTTGAAGCCCAGAGCACCCGAACTGTTCATCTTGCCGTTGTACAGGGTGAAGGTGCAGTTGTCGGCATGCAGACTGCTGTTGATACCGCCAAAGGTCACACCCACATACTCAAAGGTCACGTTCTTGAGGTTAGCATTGCCGTTATCGCCCAGCATCCAGAAACCCTTGGGCTTGGATTCTTCTGCGTCGCGGGTTACGAGTGCGGTGTCGGCGGGTGCGAAGTCAGCGTCACCGTTGATGTAGATCCTCACGTTGTTGGCCATCTTGATAACGTCGTTGTTCTCCAACTTCAGCACGTCACCCTCGCTGATGGTGAAGTCCTCGGCGACAAGGTAGGAACCGTCATCCTGCAAAGTCACACCCGTGCCCTCGATTTGACTCAAGGCGTTAAAGGTGTACACGGTGCCGGTGCCGTCACTGACGAAGCCCTGTGCCATTGCTACGGCTGCCACTGCAGCCATGAAAAGGAAAGTGTAAAATTTCTTCATAAACGTTTGATAATTAATTGATTAATAAAAATTAATTGCAAGCATCATATCACGTGATACCACTAGAGACTACAAAGTTAGTGTTTTTTGAGGATAATCACATGAGTTGTGATGCAGTTTTCAGCAAATCCTCACTAAAGTATCGGTGTAAGGATTGTTTTATAGGCTCAAAATACCTTTTTATGCAATCGAAATCAGATGGTTTCCCGAAAATAAGTAACTTTAACCTATTGATTGATTGCTTTTTTTTATATACCTTTGTAACCGAATTTAAACAACAACCCTAACACTTGCTGTTCAATGGATTACTCCTTAATTGATTTACTGGCCTTGCTTGGAGCCGTTGGTCTGTTCCTGTACGGAATGAAGATCATGAGTGAAGGTTTGCAGAAAACCGCTGGTAAGCGCTTGCGTTCTATTCTCGCGTGGATGACCAAGAACCGTTTCCTCGCTGTCATTACCGGTATCGTCATCACCGCCCTGATTCAGAGTTCGTCTGCCTCGGTGTCGATGGTGGTCAGCTTTGTCAATGCTGGCTTGATGCCGCTTGAACAGTCGCTGGCGGTGAGCTTCGGTGCCGCATTGGGAACGACATTCACCGAGTGGATTATCGCCATTTTCGGCTTTAAGGTAAAGATGACAGCCTTCCTGCTGCCCATGTTGGCCTTTGCCGTGCCCATGATGTTTGTGAAGAAGAACAACTGGAAGAACATCGGTGAGTTGCTCATTGGTTTTGCCTTCCTGTTTATGGGTCTGGACGCCATCAGCGCCAATGTGCCTGATCTGTCCAAGTCGCCCGAAGTGTTCGCATCACTGCAGCAATATACGTCGATGGGCTTCCTGTCCATCATCTTCTTCACGCTGGTGGGTTGGGTAGTGACTATGGTCATCCAGTCGAGTGCCGCAACCTTTGCCATCGTGCTGATTATGGCGGCCAAGGGGTGGATCTCGTTCGACATCGCCTGTGCGATGGTGCTGGGTGCCAGCATCGGTACCAGCATCACGCCGCTATTGGCCTCACTGGGTGGTAATGCCGAAGCCAAGAAGGCGGCGCTGGGTCATGCCCTGTTCAACCTGTTCGGTGCCATCTGGGTGCTGATTATCTTCCAGCCGTTTGTGTCGATGGTGACTTGGGTGGTTAAGGACCTGTTCAACCTGGGTGATCCCTGGGCATTATACAATAGCGTGAAGGGCGGAGCCAGCGTTGATGACGGTTTGTTGGCCCAGGAACAAGTGGCCATGTCGATTGGCATGACGATGTTCCACACGATCTTCAAGGTGTGCAACCTGCTGATCATGATTTGGTTCACTAAGCTCTACGCCAAGTTGCTTGACAAGTTGATCAAGGGCAAGAAGCAGGACGAGGAATTCCAGTTGAAGTACATCCAGGGTGGTCTCATGAGTGCCAGCGAGTTGAATATCGCACAGGCCGAGCGTGAGATTGTTGTGATGGCCGAGCGTGTGGAGCGCATGTTGGGTATGGTCAAGGAACTGGTGCACACCAAGACTGGTACGCCCGAGTTCACTAAGCTTTACTCGCGTATCGAGAAATATGAGGACATCAGCGACCGCATGGAGTTTGAGATCGGCAGTTACCTGAACAAGGTGCTCGACGGCAAACTCAGTAGCATGGCCAAGAAGCGTGTGTCGGGCCTGCTGAGTATCATCAGTGAGCTGGAGAGCATTGCCGACAGTAGCAACAATATCGCCAAAGCCCTTGTGCGCAAGGAGGAGGCCGACGCCCACTTCAACGAGTACAACTACAAGAACATTGACGAGATGCTCAAGCTCGTGAGCGAGGCGATGACCAATATGCTCACCGTGCTCATAGACCTCGACAATGTCACCCCCGAGGACCTCATGCGCAACTACAACAAGGAGCGCGAGATCAACAACTTCCGCAATGCGTGCCGCACGGAGAACATCGAGAACGTCAACCAGCACAAGTACCCCTACAAGGCCGGTATCTTCTATATGGATATCGTGTGCGAGACCGAGAAGTTGGGCGACTTCATCGTCAACGTCATCGACAGCGTCGAGGACATCATGCGCAGCAACGCGTCACCCAGCAACCCCTTGGACATCGGCGAGCTGAATCCCGAAAAAACGGCTAAGCCCATCGTTTAGTCCTCGCCGCATCCCATTAGGGATAATTAAAACTACAAATTACGCTAATTCAACGAATATAACTTCGTGAGAATTAGCGTAATTTGTAGTTATTATAGGTGCGTATCCTATTAGCATGTAGAGACGCAAAATCTTGCGTCTCCCGTATGCGGATGCCTTCGTATAATTCGCGTAATTTGTAGTTTACTCCTCGACGCGGAAGTCGCTCAATATAGGGGGGCGGTGGTGGCACGGGTGCCCCGACACTTCGACGGCGGCGCTGATGGTGGGCATGTCGTTATAGTGAAGCTCCTTGCCGACCACAAAGTTCACACCAGGGGTGACATAAACCCTGGGTTCGCCCTCGACGCCATCGATTTCGTAGGTGATTATATCACCGATGTAGATGGCGTCGTCCATAAAGCCGCCCATATCCTCGATCGTGTTGGTCACCTTGATGAGCTTTTCACCCTCGGCATAGAAGGTAATTTCCTGGCCGTCGATGCTGTAGGTCAGCGCTTCGCACAAGGCCTGCTGCATCTCGTAGGGACCAATCGAGTCCCAAATGGAAGCATGGTAGCCATCGTGGAGCAGGTAGTAGAGACGTTCGGCCTCCACGCCAGTACCCACCATGTCGCTGCCTACGATCCACAGCTCTGTCGTGGTGGCGTCATAGAATGCCTGCGGCATACTGCCATGACGTATCTCGGGCAAGGCAGTCTTTTCATCACCAATGCCAACGACGATGCCATACCCCTCGCTAGAAACCTCGTCCGAGCACTTCAACAGGCTCCACACGATTACGCTTACGCCCGTCCTATAGTCCTCCATCAGCGTCTCGTAGCGGTCGTCAATGTTGACATGTTTCATCAGATCTACTATTGCCTGGGGCGGTTCTCCGGGAGTGACTTTCTCTTCCATCGTTCCATTCACATGGCGCTGGACATGGCTCTTGCAGCCCGTCATCATGCCGCACAATGCAACCACGGCGGCAATCATCAACCATTGTTTCATCTTTCTCATTATCTTTTGTAATTGTTTTATTGCAATATTGTGACCCCACATTGCGGGCCAGTGTACGGACATTCCACGATTGTTGAAATGCTGGTTATATCTTGATACAATTCATCATCTCCAGTCCCATTTGTTGCTCACTCAAAGCACAATCAGAATATATTAAACTTAATCCATCAGAAAAGGTTAGTGCGAGGTAGGTCTTATTATCAGTGTACATTATAAAATCAGATGTTGAGCAGTCTTTTATATAATAATCACTGTACTTATCCCACAGTTTGACCTTATAACTTTCAAAAGCACTAGTTATAATATCCGATGGGGTTGATGGCTCAGAAATAGAAAAAAGGACATACAATAATTTGTTATCATAAAAGCGAAAATTAGTAATATCCCAAGTTTGACCAGCGAATTCTAAGTTTCCGACATAAATATCATCGCCTTCTTCTGCAAATATTATTTCGTTTTTATACTTGTCTCTTACTTCATTTTTGGTACTAGTACCAAGTGTGAACCCCAGAATTTTATTCTGAATCTGGGCAGACACTGACAAACCAATAAAGAGCGCTATAGCTATAATAAAGATTCGTTTCATATCATTGTGAATTTAGAAAGTGCAAATATATGATATTTTTTAGATAATCAAAAGAATCAATTAATTATATGAGCTTTGACACCATACCAGAACTACGAATTACGCTAATTCAACGAATTTAACTTCGTGAAAATTAGCGTAATTCGTAGTTATTATAGGTGCGTATGCTATTAGCTTGTAGAGACGCAAAATCTTGCGTCTCCCGTATGCGGATGCCTTCGTATAATTCGCGTAATTTGTAGTTTACTCCTCGACGCGGAAGTCGCTTAGCGCTGGGCCACTCTCGGTCATAGTGACGGTGGCGCTGATGGTGGGCATATCGTCGTAGTGCAGCACCTTGCCGACCACAAAGTTCACGCCAGGCGTGACATGAACCGTAATCGGGCCCTCAATGCCATAGGAAAGCTGCTCTCCAATATAAATGGCGTCGTCCATAAAGCCGCCCATATCCTCGATGTGGTTGGTCACCGTGGTCAAGGGCTTGCCCTCGGCATAGAAGGTGATGTCCTGGCCATCGATACTGTAGGTCAGCGCCTTGAACAAGGCCTGCTGCATCTCGTAGGGCTCGATAGAGTTGATGATGCTCGCATAACCGTTATCGTCAAAGTGCAGCAGGTAGGGACGCTCGATATTGACGCCAGTACCCTCAGCTTGACTCCCGAGGATCCACAGGTCGCCAGTAGCAGCATCATAGCGCGCCCGTGGCATACGGCCATGACGCATCTGGGGTAGCGCGGTCTTCACGTCACCCTTGCCAACGACGATGCCATAACCCTCGCTGGAAACCTCGTCCGAGCACTTCATCAGGCTCCAAACACTCACGCCCGTCGTCTTGTTCTCCATCAGCGTTTCATAGCGATCGTCGATGTTGACATGTTTCATCAGATCTACTACCGCCTGGGGCGCTTCTCCGGGAACAACAGCCTCTTCCATCGTTCCATTCACCGGGCGCTGGGCATTACTCTTGCCCTTGCAGCCCGTCATCATGCCGCACAGCGCAACCACTGCGGCAACCATCAACCATTTTTTCATCTCTCTCATCATCATTTGATTTATGGAGTTGATTTAATAGATTGGTTTGACAACTTCAACGCGTAAACCTAGGGCAGCGATGAAGCGGTAAAACATGCCGACGCTGGGAGTTATGATACCATTTTCTACTTTGGAAATGTAGGATTTGGTTGTATTGGTGCGTCGAGCCAATTCGGCTTGGGTTACCTTAGCCTCCTTGCGAGCATCTTGAAGGATTTGGCCAGAGTAGAATGAGTATGCATCCTCTTCAGCTTTTGCCCTTTCGGGTGTTCCTTCCTTACCAAATTTGGCATCAAGTACCAAGTCATAATCAACGATTTTATGATTGTTTGTCTGCATAATAAGCCTCCTTTATCTTTATTGCTTTTTCAATTTCGTTATTAGGTGTTTTCTGAGTCTTTTTTTGGAATCCATTAAATAGAACGACAATCTGGCCATCATCAAAGATGAAAAATACTCTGAATATTTTACCGGCAAATTCCGTTCTTAGTTCATAAATACCATCACGTATCAGTTTGACGAATTTCTTAGGTAGTCGTTCTTGAGTTTTCAAGAGAAGCAATCCATACTGGATTTTCTCTTGTTCTTTTTCTTTCAGCGTGGCCATGAATGACTCAAAGTAACCACCATATGTCCGTATTTTGCGTGCCATGGCGCAAAATTACAATAAGTTGTCAAATCTTGCAACTTATTATTGAAAAAACTGCGGCTATAATCGCATGAAGAAGCTATAAGACTGCGACCATAACCGCAAAGAAGCAGGTTTGCTGTAGTAAAGAGGATTTATCGATAGGCTTAATTATCTTTCTTTTTGGCGTCGAGGTGGTAGGTGAACGAGATGCCGATGTAGTGGTGCAGGGTGTCTTGCCACTCGTTGGTCTGTTGATAGGCCGTCTGGCTGCTCCAGCGCCAGTCATCTTGGTTGAGGATATCATCGGCAAAGAGCCTAACACTGCCTTTGTTCTTCATGACTTTCCAAGTAATCGAGGCATCCCAGAGCAGGCGGTTGCGGTTCATGCCGCTGGAGGCATATCCGCGCCGCATGGCCTCAGTGAGCGATGATGAGAAGACAAAGTTACGATAGTTGGCCTCAAATTCCATGCCGTAATTGTTGTTCCACAGGGTGGTGTTCTGGCTTTGCGACTTCGAGAACCGCAGGCGGTCGGCATTGAGTTCGGCAAAGACAGATGCCTTGACCCAGTTATGGTCAAACAACACGGTCAGTTTATCTTTGGGGTGAACGCTTGTCTGGCGGTTAAGGATGCGCTCCTCGTGAGTGGGCAGCATGGTTAAGAAGCCATAATAGCGTCCGCCAGTGACTTTGAGATCGTTTTGAAGACGGAAGTAATTGCCCAAGCCATGGTCATAGTTAAGATTTACTTCCCATGTTCGGTTTCCTGGCACAGACTCAGGGCGGCTGGTATAGATATTTGTCGCTGGGTCGTAACTGAGCGCCATGACGTTGGCATAATTTGACGTGCTGTATTTGGCGTTGAAACCTAGGGACAGTTGTCTGCTTGGCAGCACAACCTTGTAGGCCAGCGAAAACTGGTTGGAATGGCTGTCCTTCAAGTATGGGTTTCCCTCCGTGATAAACAATGGGTCGCTCAGGTCACGGTAACCGATGGTCTGGAGAAGTTCAGGACGGGTGGTTTTGTAACTGTAATTCAACTCTATGTTCATACCGCTATTCACTTTCCACGAGGCCTTGAACGATGGTTCGACTTTGAAACAGTTCCTGACAGCTGTGGTGTCAAGTAGCGCACGGGTGTAGTCCTGTCGCTCACGGCTCCAGTTCAATGCCGCACTGGGCAGCAGCTGCACAGGACCCAAATTGAATGTGGAGCCTGCGATGACAGTGTGACCGATACTCTGATAACGGTTGTTGAATGAGTTAGCGGCATCGGCCATGCTGTCGGTCGTGAATTCACGGTCAATGCGATTGTTGTTATAAGCCAGTTGATAGCCCATGTCAAGCATCCATTGTTTGGTCAACCATTGCTGGTAGGTCACGTTGCCGTTCAATCCTAACTTTGATGAAGGTTCAACAGCATATTGACTGAGAGCCGATGAATTGGCGCCTGAATAGTCGGTGATGGTGCGGTTAATCCACTGCTTGTCCTTGCTGTCGGTATAGTTCAGCCTTCCACCAATTTTGAGGGAGCCATCCTTGAAAAAGTGTGTCCAATCGCCAGTAGTATTGATTTTGGTCTCGTGTCCACGACTTAGCGAATTGACTTGCTGGTTGATGGTGGGAACAAAGCCATTGCCTGAATCAACCGACTGCTCTGTCTCTCGTCGGTTGATGTAGCGGTTGTTATTATATGTGACTTGTGCCCACAGGAAGAAAGTGTTGGTCGTATCGGGTCGCCATCGCATCATGCCCAGGATAGTTGGGCTCAGCGTGTGGCTGCGGTCGAAGCCCGTAGTCTTGTTATGGCTCTGTGCTTCTCCAGGGAAGTAATTCTCGGTTTCGTTTCCCGAGTTTTTCCATAGGTCATCATGTGCCAGTCCGCCACTGATGCTGTAGAAACTTTTCAATGGCTTATTGCCCTGCTCACGGCTCCAGTTGTGCTGGTAACCGCCCGAGAGGCCTTGCTCTTGGCCAAAACCGTTACCTGAACTTAGCGTATATTGGCCTTGGTAGCGTCGATGTCGTTTGGCCATATTATTGGCATCACCGAATACCATGACCGGGTTATTCTTGGAGAGACGGTTCATTAGCACCTCGGCTTCGTAATGGTTGCGGGTCCTGTAGCCTGCAGTGGCGTCGCCATACCAGCGGTCGAGGAATCCTGGTTTGATGGTCAAGTCCAGCACCATATCCTCCCCGCCGTCGTCTTTACCCGTGTGCTCCTTGAGTTCAGAGGCCTTGTTGTATGCCTTGATGTTCTGTACGGCCTCGGCGGGCAGTTGGCTTACCAGGTCATTGCCGCCAAAGAGGCTCTCGCCGTCCATCGTCAGGCGGATGGGCTTGCCGTTCCACCATAGTTTACCGTTGGCATCCGTTTCAACACCAGGCAGTTGCTTGATGAGTTCGTCGAGACGGGCGCCTTCTTGCAACCTAAAGGCCGACGGGTTGAACACGATGGTATCGCCGTGCATGGTGAAGCGCTTTGCATGGCCTGTCACCTCGACCATCTGTAGCATCTGGGAGGACATCTTCAGCTCGATGTCGCCGATGTTCAGCGTGTCCTTGCGACTGTCGGACAGCGCCATGACGTTTTTCTTCTTGTTGTAGTAGCCCAGCATGGATACCTCAAGCTCTACGCGCCCATCGGTATAAAAGTAGAATCGACCTAGCGTGTCGGCGATTACGGTTCTGACTGAATAACTGGTTTCACTGATTTGTTTCATGTACTGAACCGTTGCACCAGGCAAGGTCTCTCGGGTGTCGGCGTCGATCACGCGTCCGCTGAGGATATCGGCATGTACAATAAAAACACTGAAAACCAACAAGATAGTTGTAATAATATATTTCATATTAGAGCATAGTTATGGCTGTTTCATGTGGTATTAACATGAAACCTTCAGTTAATCTTCAATATGGTTACTGGATATTACTTCTCGATTTTACTCTCAAGGAGATCGACCATGTTTTCGAGGAAAAGCAATTCGTTGTCCTTGAGTTTCTTTTTTTCCTTGAGTTGCCGATAGACTGATGCCAGTTGCTGCATGCCGATTTTCAGGTCCATCTGGTCGAGGCCATCGGTATCCTTGCACAATTCATAGAGTTTGGACAAATAGAGGTATCGGTCCCCTGACTGTTGTACCTTTTCGACATAGAAAAGCAGCTGCTTCATCCAGTTTTTGGCACGGCCATGACTGGAAGATGTTGAGGATGAAAAAGAGAAGGAATGGCTTTGGTTGTCAGATAAATCAGAAAGCGCTCCTTGGGCTTTTTCCATTGCGGCTTTATACTTTTCCATACCTTGCTGGTACTTCTCCATGCCAGCCTGGAATTGTTCCATGTATTTGTCATAGTCGTCCATGTTGATAACCACTGAGTTGAGCCTATGGCCATCGGTCGCATTAGCTTTGAGGGGGGCATAGGTGGTGATGATGCGTCCGCTGATGCTGTCGCTGTCATCGTTATTGCTCCACTCGAGGGTATAGGTCGTGCGGTGCTGCTTATCGTCGGGGGAGATAAAACCCACGGTATAGCAGTGGTCACAGGCCAGACCCACGACTATGGTCTGATCGGGGCTGTAATAGAGCCGATAGCCTTGGAAACTTCCGTCATCGTTATCGTTCCACCACAGGGTGTAGATTTCCTTGCTATTAGCACCATTCATTTGCTCATAGACCTTTTTGGCGTCGTTAATCAGGTTTATGCCGTCGCGGTCGATAGTGAACTTGTATACGTCAAGCTGGCCTTCTTTGGCACCTGTCTCGGTGTCATAATAGATATTGTGCCACTGTTTAGCATCCTGGTTCGAGAATGGGAAGGTGGCGTCATTGATAATCTCATTAAAGGCCTCGTTTAGCCTATCCTCATACACGTTGGCGTTGGCTGTAAACGAGGTGAGCAGGGCCATGATGAGCACTGTGATGACAATGATGATATGATTTTGAGTTTTCATAATGCCGGGATATTGATTGTTGGTTGGTTGTTGAATTCGTTTTCTAACTCTTGTTCGAGGTCGATGAACACGATGTTACCGTCCTCGTCCTGCACGGCCTTGTAGCCCATCGCTTCCATGTCGATGATGAAGGCGCGGCGCTTAAGATCCTCGAGTTCACGTTGCAGGCGCTTGTTCTCGCGGGCGAGCCTTCTGTTCTCGGCTTGCAGTCGACGTTGGTCTTTGCTGGCGATTTTGCCCTTGGTTTTATCTGTCGTCGATTTAGACGCAAGATTTTGCGTCTCTACAGGTTGTGTGGATTGGCTTTGTAGAGACGTATAATTTTGCGTCTCCCCGAACTGTGTGGAAGGTTCCTGTGGTTCTATCGGTGTGACTTTGGCAATTTCCGTCTGGCTCGGCGCTGTCGGGCGGTGCAATACTACTGTACCCACGACGGCGGCGGTCATGCAGGCTGCTGCGGCGATGCCCCACCAGCGGCGTCCCATCAGGGTGGTCAATGGTTTACTGGCTTGAGAAACGGGTATCATTTCGCCCTCCATGCCGCGGTCAAAGTAAGAGAACATGTCACGGTAGTCCTCCCACTCGGCGGGCACGTCATCGCTACGGAAGTAATCGGCCAACAGGGCCTCTTCCTCCACGGTCGTCTGCCCGTCCATGAATTTGTCGAGCAGTGCCTCAATCTGATGTTGTGAATACCGTTTCATTGTCTTTCTTTTTTGTATTGGCGTATTTCTTCTAACAGTTGCCGTCGCGCTCGTGCCAGCAGGGTGTTCACGCTCGTCGGCTTGATGCCCAGGATGGCGGCTATTTGATTGTTGGATTGGTGTTCCACTTGTCGCATGTGCAACACCGCATGCATGGTGGTCGGCAAGTCCCTGATGCGTTCCTGTAGCCATTGTTCATCCTCGCGCTGCACCATGATGTCGAGGGGCGAGGGAGAGGTTTGGCTCACGGCTTGCCGCTCGTCAAGCGGGAGTGGAGGCTTACGACGCAATCGGTTCAAGGTCAGGTGGCGGGCAATCGTCGAGGCATAGCCCTCGGGATTGTAGAGCCGGGGATCGTCACGCACCTGCCACAGGCGTAGCATCGTCTCCTGGGCGATGTCCTCGGCTGTGTCGGCATCGGCACCCGCTGTCGCGGCCGCTTGCAGGGCCAGCTTCCTCAGCCGTGTCGCCTGTTGTTCAAATGCGTCTCTCGTCATCAGTTGTTTTCGTTCTCTGTTTTGATGTCACACTATAATAACACACAAGCACCCTGTTTTTAAACAACAAACCCCATTTTTTTAGATTTTTTAGCCGAACAATTAAAAACAATAAAAAAGTCATCAAGAGAACCTTCTTTGATGACAAAACCGAAAATTTTACTGGAAATTTGGTGAGTGTAACCGAAAAATTTAGCTAAATTTAGCGGTTACAACCGAAAATTTTATAGGAAATTTGGCGGTTTGAAGAATTGTTTATACTTTTGCAACGTAATAATTGCAGATATAAATATATGATACATAGGATAATTGAATCAAGTCTTAAAGATGACTTCGGTCGAGGTAAAGTCATTGTGTTACTCGGAGCTCGTCAAGTGGGAAAAACTACGATGATTGAGGCCTTGAGTCATGATGCGGATAATGTTCTCATGCTCAATTGCGATGATCAGGATGATGTCCTTCTCATTGAGGAGAAGAGCTCCACTGAACTCAGAGCCTTGTTGTCGTCCTATCAATATGTATTTATTGATGAAGCTCAACGAGTAAAAAATATTGGCCTGACGATTAAGAAAATAGCCGACTTGAAATTGCAGACTCAGGTCATTGTCACTGGATCATCGTCGTTGGATCTGGCCAACGATATCAATGAGCCTGCAACTGGTCGTACGATAGAATATCGGCTATATCCTTTCTCGCTGGCCGAGTTGGCGATGGAAACCAGCGAGCATGAAGAATCACGGATGTTGAACCAACGACTGATTTATGGTTGTTATCCTGGCGTGGTAACCGATACAGCTCATGCTAAACGCTCGTTGGCAACTTTGGCCAACGATTATCTATATAAAGACATCTTGGCTTATCGTGGCATCAAAAAGCCCGAAGTGCTTCAAAAACTTGTTCGGGCTCTTGCTCTGCAATTGGGCAGTGAGGTTTCTTATAATGAATTGAGTAACTTATTGGGTGTCGATAAGGAAACCGTGGAGAGTTATATCGGTCTGCTGGAGAAATGTTTTGTCATTTTCCGTCTTGATTCATTCAGTCGTAACCTGCGCAACGAGATCAGAAAGGGAAAGAAGGTATATTTCTATGACAACGGTATCCGCAATGCGGTGATTTCTAATTTTGCTCCACCCGAACTAAGGACTGATATGGGTGCTCTGTGGGAGAACCTGATGGTGAGCGAGCGTGTTAAGCGCAATATGTACTGTGAAAGCTTTGCTCAATTGTACTTTTGGCGTACGCATGACCAGAAAGAAATCGATCTGATTGAGGAAGAGGATGGCATGATTCGCGCATTTGAATTCAAATGGAATCCACGGGCTAAATCACGTGTGCCAGAGCCATTCATCAAGACCTATTCCCCGTCAGATTTCACCGTCGTCACACCCGACAACTTCTGGAACTTCGTCAAGAAATAATACTGCGAAATGATAGTATAAGGCGGTTATCGCACTTTGGGGAAAAGTACGGTAACCGCCTCGATGCGTCACATACAATGTCCTAAGTTTATTCTATCACTTTGAAACTGCTGGTGAATCTGTCGTATTTTTGACGTACAGCCTCTTGTTTAGTAGAATCGGCCATAACTGTCATACAGATAATGTGTCTACCTTTATTGAACTCTACTGTACGACTATAAATACCTACATAATTGTTATCACCGACATAACCAGGATACTGATGGTCTGAGAATGAAACTTTCTCAACATTGGAGTAGCTTGCAGGATAGCCTGGGATTTCTGGGAAGTCAGAACTCTTAATCTTATCCATTTGTTCGTTTTGCTCCGCTTCTGATAACTCTTCAAAAACTTTCGGGGTCTTTTTCACCACAATAAGGTATTGAGTCGCGTTATTGGGGTAATCACCCTCTATTCCTTCAAACACATAGGTAGTGGTATCTCCATCCTCAACAGGTGGTAAAGCCTTGAACTCGCATGGTGCTGCAATCGAGAACCCGAAATCTTCAAATGTCTTGGTGATTTCTTTCGCTGTTTCTTCTTGATAATCCTTATTAGTGTTGGATACGCAACCAACACAGGCCAGCAATAGGCATAAATAAAAAATCTTTTTCATTTTGAGTAATACTATTTGGTTATCGACTGCAAATATACATCAAATCTCTGATAATGTTGTTGATGTTGTTCAATGTTGTTTTGGTTGTTTGATAGATTAATGGGTCATGTGGTTGTGGGAGAAAAGGCGCTGAGGCAGCTCCATCGCCAGAATGATGCCCAGGACGATGGCCATAGCGATTTTACTGGCCACCCACCCGCTCTGTAACGAGAGGTTGAACTGTTCGTCGGTAAGGTAAT
>CAMZFV010000038.1 GCA_947306175.1 uncultured Prevotellaceae bacterium | reverse complement strand
TGCGGAAAGGGAGGGATTCGAACCCACGGTACGCAAAGCGTACAACGGTTTTCGAGACCGCCCCGATCGACCACTCCGGCACCTTTCCAGTCATGCATTAGGGTTAATCTCCCAAAGCGGGTGCAAAATTAGGGCAAATATTTCACCCGACAAAATTTTTTCACAGATTTTTCAGACCTTCAATGGTCTTGATGGGATCATCTGCGCCGAATACGTAGCTGCCTGCGACGAGGATATCAGCGCCTGCCTCGGCAAGTTGGGCGCCTGTTACATCGTTCACTCCTCCGTCAATCTCGATAACGGCGTTGGAGCCGTTGAGGGCGATGAGTTGGCGCAGCTCGCGCACCTTGTTCAGCGTCTGGACGATGAATTGCTGTCCACCAAAGCCTGGGTTGACCGACATCAGCAATACGAGGTCCACGTCACAGATGATGTCTCGCAGCATCATCACGGGAGTGGCGGGGTTGAGCGCCACACCAGCCTGCATACCTGCATCATGAATCTGCTGCACGACGCGGTTGAGGTGGATGCATGCCTCCTGGTGGACGGTCATGATGCGGGTACCACAATCACGCACCTGCGGGATGAACTTTTGCGGCTCGACAATCATCAGGTGTACGTCAAGAGGCTTCTGGCACAGGCGTTGCACGTGCTTGATGACAGGAAAGCCGAACGAGATGTTGGGCACAAACACGCCGTCCATCACGTCAAGATGCAGCAAGTCGGCATCGCTGCGGTTGATCATGTCAATGTCTTTGGCCAGATTACCAAAGTCGGCAGACAATAGGGAGGGAGAAACTTTCATAATAGTTAGGAGTGAGGAGTTAGGAGTTAGTGTCTATTTGTTGGGAAGCGGGACGTTTGCGGATGGCCTGGTAGGCTAGGAACAGGATGATGAAGATGGCCAATGCGTAGCCTGCCCACGATAGATAGCGGTTGTAGTGCTCCAGTTGAGCCAGTAACTCTTGCTCGGGGAAATGCAGACTCAGCCAGTAACCCAATGTGGCTAGTACCACGTTCCAGATGCCAGCACCCAAAGCCGTGAACAGGACGAACGTGCCGAAGTGCATACGCGACAATCCGGCTGGGATGGAGATGAGTTGGCGGATGGCGGGAATCAGCCTGCCAAGGAAGGTCGAAATAGCGCCATGGCGGTCAAAATAGGCCTCAGCTTTCTGCACCTTTTCGGCATCGATGAGGCACATGTGCCCGATGCGGCTGTTGGCAAACGCATAGACCACAGGTCGCCCGATAAGCAACGACAGTACATAGTTGATAATGGCACCGATGAGCGCCCCCAGTGTCGCAATCACCACAATCATAATGAGGTTCATATCGCCGTTGCGGGCAGCGAAATAGGCTGCTGGTGGAATCACCACCTCACTCGGGAACGGGATGAACGAACTCTCAATCGCCATCAGCAACAGGATGGTGCCATAGGTCAGATGCTCCTTATACCAGTTGTAGATGGTGACGATGTCGTGAGGCATATAGATGACGACAGCCACTGCCGCAGCAATCAACAACAGCAGAATCACAATCAGTTGTATGGTGTCCTTTTTCATATCAGCTTATTGTTCTTCGGTATCCTTTGCCGATTCATCCTCAGCGGGTTGTGTAGGGGAGAATGCGTTCCAGCCTTGGGCTTGGATCGCCACTTCCTGGTTGTCACGTGTAATCATATAGGCACCTAGGTCGGCCTTAGTGATATGGCCGATAAGGCGGGCGGTCTTCATGCGTGCCACCTTCTCATGGTCAGCCAGTGGAACGGTAAACAGCAGCTCGTAGTCTTCTCCGCCGTTCATCGCTGCAGTGACGAGGTTCATGTTCAGTTCCTCGGCCATGAGTGCAGTCTGGTAGTCGATAGGGATGCGCTCCTCATACACGCGGCAGCCTACACCCGAATCCTTGCAGATGTGCAGGAGTTCACTCGACAGGCCGTCGCTCACGTCCATCATCGCGGTTGGTCTGATGCCCAATTCCTGCAGCTCTTCAATCACGTCGCGGCGGGCTTCTGGTTTGAGTTGTCGCTCAATGATGTATTCCTTACCCGAGAAATCCGGCTCAAAGTCATTGTCTTTCATCTCGGCGCTCACCTGGCGTTCGCGTTCCAGCAGCTGCAGACCCATATAGGCCGCGCCCAGGTTACCGCTCACGCAGATAAGGTCGGTGTCCTTGGCCCCCGAGCGATAGACGATCTCCTCTTTGGAGGCTTCGCCCAGGCAGGTCACACTGATGATGAGACCAGTCACCGACGCGCTCGTGTCACCGCCCACCAGATCCACGCCATAGTGCTCGCAGGCGATGCGCATGCCCTCATATAGCTGCTCGATGTGCTCCAGCGTGAATCTCTTGCTGATGCCCAGCGACACCGTCACTTGGCGTGGCGTGCCGTTCATGGCATACACATCACTCAGGTTAACCACAATCGCCTTGTAGCCCAAATGCATCAACGGCACGTAGGTCAAGTCGAAGTGGATGCCTTCAAGCAGCAGGTCGGTCGTGACCAGCGTCTCGCGATCCTTGCCATAGTTGATGACGGCACAATCATCGCCCACACCACACCGCGTGGACTCATTGCGCACGGGGAATGACCGGGTAAGGTGATCAATCAACCCAAACTCTCCCAGCGTCGAAATCTCGGTTTCCTTCATGAATTCAAATAAACACCTAAAGCCTAATGCCTAACATCTAAAGCCTATAATTCGTCGAATCGGTTGATGATCTCTTGAACCAGCATCGCCATGATGGGCTGTGCGGCGGCAGCAGCCTTCTGCACTTCCTCGTGGGATGCTTTCTCGACGGCTCCCTCTACACCTAAGTCGGTGATGATCGAAATGCCGAACACCTCCATGTCGCCGTGACGTGCCACGATGACCTCGGGCACGGTGCTCATGCCCACAGCGTCACCGCCGATGCGCCAGAAGTAGCGGTACTCGGCAGGCGTCTCGAACGTGGGACCTTGAGTGCCCACATATACGCCCTCCATCAAGCGGATGCCTTTCTCCTTGGCGATTTCGCGGGCCATCTGGATGAGGCGTGGGCTATAAGCGTCCACCATTGCCGGGAATCGGGGTCCCAGTTCCTCGATGTTCTTGCCGTGCAGCGGATGTTCGGGGAAGACGTTGATGTGATCAGTAATGACCATCAGATCGCCCACCTTGAAATCGGGGTTCATGCCGCCCGAAGCGTTAGACACGAACACGGTCTTGATGCCGATGGCCTTCATTACTCTGATGGGGAAGGTCACCTCCTGCATCGAGTAGCCTTCATAGTAGTGGAAACGGCCCTGCATGGCCATGATATACTTGTTGCCCAGGGTGCCGAAGATGAGGCGTCCCTTGTGACCCTGAACGGTCGATACGGGGAAATTGGGAATCACTCCATAGGGAATCTCAACTTCGATATTGATGTGGTCAACCACAGCACCCAAGCCTGTGCCAAGGATAATAGCGGTCTTGGGCAGTTTGCCGTTTACGCGTTGCTTGATGAAATCGCTGGTTTCTTGTATCCTCTCCAGCCAGTTGATTGCTTGTGCCATAGGATAGTCTTTTTCTGATGATTATAGTTTTAAGTTAAAATCGTTTATATGGTCATGGGTTAGTCTTCCTGCATGTCAATCCTTTGAACCAGGTCCTCGACGAAGTTGGAACCTTCCATTTCCAGGAAGCCCACGCGCATGGGTATGTAGTAAATGATGTTGCGCTTGGTGGGCGGGAAATAGGGATTGTTGAGGATGCGCACAGCGTCCTTCTCGGTCGTGATGATGAACTTGCGCTTGCCCTCTAGACTGTTGTATACCTTAAAGATATCGCTGAAATCCCTACGCGTGAAGAAATGGTGATCGTCGAAGTGCATCACCTTGACTGTCGCGGGGAATTGGCGCAGATACCTTACCAGGGGTTTGGGCGTGGCAATGCCCGTCAAACACAGGACGGCATCATCATCGTGCAGCCACTGTAACGAGGTGAGCTGCGGAGACTGGACGGGGAATACCGGAACAGGGTCGGCATAGCGGATGTTGCTGAAGAACAACACCTGAGAAGGCGGCGGGAACATGTATTGGTCCAAGTTTTTCTTCATCATTCTGATGTCCATCGCCGTCAAGTCGGTCGGGCATTTGGTCACCACAACGATGTCACACCGCGTGATGCTGTTTGCCGGCTCACGCAGTGTGCCCAACGGCATCAGTTTGTCCTCATAGCAGGGTCTGTTATAGTCCATCAAGAGGATATTGACCTTGGGTTTCACATAGCGGTGCTGGAAGCCGTCATCAAGCAGGATAAGATTGATGTCAGGGTCGATGCGCAGCAGTTCACGGATGCCCTTGCGGCGCTTTTCACACACGGCAAGGGTAATCAGGCCACCATATTTGCGGTAAATCTGGTAAGGCTCGTCGCCAATGTCGCGAGGCGTCATGTTGTTGCTGGCCAGGATGAACCCCTTGGTTTTGCGCTTGTAGCCACGGCTCAGCACAGCCACATGGTAGCGACGATAAAGCGCCTCGATGATGTACTCCACATGAGGGGTCTTGCCCGTGCCGCCAACGGTGATATTGCCCACCGACACCACAGGCACATCAAATTCCTCCTGCGGCAGCAGTCCGATATTGAATGCCTTGTTGCGCAACCACACGCCGGCACCATACCCCCATGAGAACGGCGTCAGCAGTGCGTCCATGATAGACTTGCGTTGTTCTTTATTCAGTATCTTAGAAAGGTCCATTTATTAGACTTATCAGTTAAGCTATTAGCTTATAGTTTTCAGGTTATCCCTTTAAACTGCGAGTATCGCGATAAAAGCGCGGATGCCTCTCTAAACTCTAAACCCTAAACTCTAAACTTCTTGTTGACAATGCGGTAAAGCCGTATTGTCAACAAGAATAACTCAATACTGGATCTCGCTCACGGGCATCAGGCACAGGATGTAATCGCGCCTCAATATGCGCTGCAGTTCCTTATGCCAGTCGTAGAGCGGTCCAAACTCTTCCTTCATGCGGGCCTCGTAGTTGGTCTTCATGTATTTTTCCATCAATGACTCAAACTTGTCCTTGACGGAGGGATAGCTTTGTGTCTTGTAGTCGTCACCCAAATTGAGTTTCTTGGCTACCCATGCAGTGGCCTCCTCGATGCCACCAAACTCGTCCACCAGGCCAATCTGCTTGGCTGTGACAGCATCCCACACGCGACCCTCGGCAATCTTCTTGATGGAGTCTTGGGAGACATGACGACCGTCGGCACAGCGCTTGGTGAACAGCTCATAGCCCTCATTGACCATCTTCTGCATAGCAGCCATCTGTGCTGGAGTCAGTTTCAAGCCAAGTGCGCCCATGTCGCCGTTCTCGTTGGTCTTGACCGATGCCATGTGGACACCCAGCTTGTTTTCAACAAGTTCGTTGACGCAGGGAATCATGCCGAAGATGCCGATTGAACCTGTGATGGTTGTGCGCTCGGCAAAAATGCGGTCGGCATTGCATGAGATATAGTAACCGCCTGATGCGGCATAGTCGCCCATCGACACGGCAACGGGCTTGCCCGCAGCCTTGAAGTCCTGAACGGCTTTCCAAATCTGCTCGCTGGCAAAGGCGCTGCCACCAGGAGAATTCACCCTGAGCACCATGCCCTTGACATTGTCGTCATCCTTGAGCTTTAGGATGGTCTTGGACAATTCCTGACCGTTGATTTCCTCATTGCCGTCACCCGTGGTACTGCTGATTTCGCCAACGGCATATACCACTGCGATGTGGTCACCCATAGCGATGTCATCGAGGCCGGAAGCGAGGTCGTAGGGATCCACAAAATTCAAGTCATCTTTCTTTTTCACATCGGTGCGGGCACGCAGGATGTCATCCATCTCGTTGCTGTAAACCAGCTTATCCACGAGTTTGTACTTGAGCAATTCCTTGGTGTCAAAGCAGAAGACAACGCTGTCACACAGTGCGTTCAACGCATCGGACGGCAACTTGCGGTCAGCGGCGATGCTGTCGCACATCTCTTTCCAGATGGCACCCAGATAATGCTCCTGTTGCAGGCGGTTGGCCTCGCTCATATCATCGAGCATGTAAGGCTCAACGGCGCTCTTGAAAGAACCCACGCGAACCACCTGCATCTCAATACCGAGTTTGTCAAGCGCTTTCTTGAAATAGGGGGTGACCGATGCCATACCGTGGAGGTCAACAGCGCCCACGGGGTTGAGGTAGATACTGTCTGCAACACTGGCCAGATAGTAGTCGGCCTGGTTGATGCCCTCGTAGCCGTAGGCTGAGATCCACTTGCCACTCTTCTTGAACTTCTTGAGCGAACCGCGGATCTTCTCAAGTGTGGCGGGAGCAGCGCTGATACCGTTGCACTCAATGTAGATGCCATCTATCTTGTCATTCTCGGCAGCGTTCTCAATGGCCGAAATCAGCGTGTTCAGTCCCAACGATGAGGGCAGTTCCTGGTTTCGCAGTAGAGTCATCAGGTCGATAGGTTCGGTGCCTTCACGCTCAATGATGGTGTTGCCCAAGTCAAGCTTCAGGATAGAATGCTTGCTCACGTTGACACTGGTCTTGCTGCCACCCATGGCCATCGAGCCCATAATGCCAAAACTCATGATGATTCCGACAAACATGAAAATCAGGAATGCCAGAAATGCGCCCACAAAAGAGCCGCACACGATAAGGAAAAATTTCTTCAGCATAATAATTATAGTTTTTGTGTTGATAATTCTAATTGGTTTAATATCAATTTGTTAATGCGCTTATCCAATCTAATGCCGCAAGAACACATTGCTCTAACCTACAAAGGTAACTCTTTTTCCCGACAAAATCACCATTTCACTCCAATTATTTTTCTAAACAATGTGAAGCAACGACCATAATGCCGACAACATGATGGCTCAATATTAATATGCCAATCACTTAATTGGTTGGAAGCGAATTTGTTGAGGATTGGGTCTCTTGAGATGATATGTTGAAGTGGTGATGGGCCCAAACCGCAAGTGCAACACTGGCAATGAGGCTGGCGATGGCGAGCCAAGGAAGAGAACCAGGGGAGGGCAGGCCAAGGTGGTCGCCATAGCCCTCGGGGATAAAGCCCCTGTTGGACAGGAAAGTCATAACAACCACGGTGGCATTGTTGAGGGTGTGGGCGATGATGGGGGGCCACAGGCTGCGGGTCCATACCAGCAGGTAACCGAGCCACACGCCTAACAACATGCGGGGAACGAAGCCATAGAACTGCATGTGGATGGCACTGAAAATGATAGCACTGATCCACACGGCGGCATGGGTGCCCAAACGGCTGTCCTGCATCGTGCGCAGCAAGGCGCCGCGAAACAGCATCTCTTCGCTCAATCCTGCCATAAAGCCCACGACAAATATGCAGGCAATCAGCATTCCGATGCTTTGAAAATCAAGTAGTTGTTTGGTGGTCTCGGCGGCAGCCTCCTCGGCTTGAATCATCGCTTGTTCAATGCCGCTCATCCATGATGGCAACGACATGGACTTGTTGAGTTCCACCAGCCAGTTCATAGCGGGTAGCGATATGATGTAGAAAAGAATGACAACAACAATCGCCGTCCAACCCGGACCCCGGTCCAGACAAATGGCATGAAAAGGTTTATAATAAAAAATGGCCATCGCAGCCACGGCAGGTGCGATAAACGCCAGGATGTCCTGAATGGTGAGCATGGCGAGCAGGCCTTCGCCAGCGACAAGTACACTTACTACAGATGCCACTAGCAATCCCGCGCCCATGAGACACAAGAGTATGAGTAACCTTGTACTTAGTTTGTAGTTATTTCTTCTTTTCATAATTCATCTGTCAGTTGAAGCGGCTTTCACTGATAACGCCTAATGCAAAAACCTATTTTTTTCATGGCAAAATTAAACATTTTTTCATGAAGTACGTCTAAATGATAAACATTAATCAGATAAAATCCCTAAAACAATGAAAAAGATATTAATGATTATCACTATTGGACTGGCGGCAGGCTTGTATGCAACCGCCCAGACCAATCCTGAAATAGATATAGAGACCAATGAGGTTGAGCTACAAGTGATTACACCCGCCGAACCTGTTCAAGAGACCGAACAGGAGATCAAGGAGCGCGAGAAAAAGTTGCGTGAGCATAACGATGAGATAGCCTTTGCCAAGGCTTCCAACTCGTTGCGGCGTGGCTACTTTGTGCTGATTGCCGACGATATCCAGATCGGCAACTATGGCTATCGCCACTTTGGTATCAGCAATCAGACCAACTTCGTCCTCGTACAGGGTAACGACGGCATCGTCCAGTTCGCACTGAACACAGGGGATTCAGGTTCAAACGGATTGGGTGGATGGACTGGCAAGGGTTCTGTGAGAAACAAACGCATTACCTATGATGATAATGGTGACGTTTATCTCCAGTACGATTTGTATGGACCCAGAGTGAATTCTCACGTGCACATCACCCTGTACCACAACACAAAGCGGGCTTTGGCCACAATCACCGATGGCGGCACCATCACCATGTATGGTGAAATTCTGCCTTACCGCGACAAGAAACACAGGTGATTAGGTTTTGGGTCTAACAACTGACAACTTCTTATAAACGTACAATAGATTGATGCCGGTAATAGATGGTAGCTCATAGTGAGCATTCAGTTTGCGCCCCGCGAGTCGTACCGGAGACTCAAGCGGGGCGCATTTTTTATGTCAGGTAAGAAGCTGGATGGAATTATGGACAATACGACTTTTTATGCGATATGCTAATAATCTATAGGGTGAAATGGCGGTAACTCTTGAAAAATCATTTTTTTTCTTGTGTTTTTCTTTTTAATTAAAAGAATTATGTGTATCTTTGCGGGCGATGTGACCAAGTGCTGAATTCTTGAATAATGGTCAGGATGCTTGGTCAACCCTTTGTGTAATTTATGTTGATAGTGTTTAATCCATTTATGTATAATGTTTTAATTTTTAAGCGTATGAAAAAATTCTTTACTTTAGTAGCAATGGCAGTTTTTGCCATCGGTACGATGATGGCCGATTGGGTGCCCAGCGACATGGATGCCACCAAGTTAGACAAGGAAGGCGCCAGTGGCCAGGTGCAGATGAAGACCATTCGCACCGACGATGGAAAAATCATTCTCAGCTGGTTGCGTCCCGAGATGACCGACGGTGTGTTCTCCTACGAGTTGCACCTGCAGCTGTTTGACAAAAACGGCAATGCTCAGTTTGGCGACGAGGGCGTTGTGGTTTGCAACAAGCAAACGAGGAGCTGGACCACCGATTATGCATTGGCATTGGCTTCCAATGGTGACATTCTCCTGGCTTATAATGACTCCAGGAATGATTCCGGTGACGGCGAAGTGACCGAGGTTTACATTTATCGTTACAACCAGGAGGGCGAACCCGTATGGGATGCCGACGGCATTCTGTTCCCCTCATGGATCATCGACCCGGATACATTTATCGCCGAGGATGTTGCTCCTCAGATCTGCGTCAGTGGTGAAAACATCTATGTTGCTGTATCTCATACCGAGTATGCCAGCTACAAGACCAACTGGGAGATGGTTCGCCTGAACGATGATGGCACCGAGGCTCCTACGATGAAGACGGTATTCCCCTGCAAGATGATCGTGACAAGACCCGCTCCCGAGGGCGCAGTATATGTCCTCTATGAGAATACTGATCTTGGTCTCGATGCTACGATGCTCGACGAGGATCTGGTGTGCATGTGGGATGGTCCAATCACTATCGAGCAAAGGCCAATCTCTAATGGGCGCTTCGTTCCTACACCTCTCGCCATGTGCGATGACAATGGTGGCCTGTTCGTTTCTTACAGGGCTCTGGAAAGTTGGAGTGGATACCAGGTGCTCAACCACCTGACACCCGAAGGCGAGTTCTTGGAGGACGCCCCCAGCTGCAACGGTAGCAAGGATGGTGATGCCGGTGAGGCTATCATGGGCCTGAAAGAGGATATGGCCTTTGTGGCATGGGAATATGATTTCGGTAACTACTACATGAACATCAATGTCTTGGATGAGGGTGGTGAATATTGCTGGCCCGATGAGTCCAGGTTTGGTGTTTCCCTCGATGAGAACGGCATGTGGGGATTCAAGCCCGTCAAGGTGATTCCTGTTGAGGATGGCTGGGTAGTGCTCTATGGCAACCTCACAAGCTGGAATGGTGCCTCATTCATGGTGGTTAAGGTTGATGAGATCGGTATGGAGGTATGGCGCAAGCAAATTCGCGAGGATGATTTCAAGTCCAGCGGATTCTCGGTAGCCTATGATGACAAGAATGCCTACATTTTCTATACTCAGGAAGAACAGTATGATGACAACTGGAACGTGATTCCAGGTTCTGGTGGAATGTTTGTGATGTGCGTTGACATCACCGGTTCACCCTCATCATCGGTTCAGGAGGTTGTGGCAAGCCAGCCTGTCAGCGTTGAAATCTACACTCTGGACGGCAAGCGTGTCAACGAGATGGAGAGCGGTATTTACATCATACGCACCACCGATGCCAATGGTAAGGTATCCGCTACCAAGGTTCGCAAGTAAAACACCTTAACTCCTAATAAGTAAAAGGGTTTAAACCTATTGAACAGGCCTTGTCCCGCAAATCGTGGTCAAGGCTTGTTTTTTGTTTTTTTAAGAGTGCTTTTTTTCGGTTTTTTATTATGTTTTGTTCATTATTGCTTATCTTTGCGGCATTAACGTGAATTCCAAAAGACAAAGTATATGAAAAAGTTATTTGTTACATTAATTGTTTGCCTGCTGGCTGGATTTGGTGTCGCCCAGGCCCAACTTCCTGCTGTGACCCTCAAGAGCATTGACGGCTCAACTGTACAGAGCGAGACTTTGGGCAATGATGGTAAGCCGTTCATCATTGACTTTTTTGCCACATGGTGCAAGCCGTGTAACCGTGAGCTGTCGGCTATTGCCGAGGTCTATGACGAGTGGCAGGAAGAAACAGGAGTCAAGATCTATGCCGTGAGTATCGATCAGGCCCAAAACATCAACAAGGTGAAACCCCTTGTAGATCAGAACGAATGGGAATATGAAGTACTTCTTGACCCCAATAGTGAGTTACTCAAAGCCCTTGGCGGTCAGATGATACCCTTTGTCGTGGTCATTGACGGCAACGGCAACATCGTCAGCAAGCACAGTGGCTATACCGATGGTGCCGAGGAAGAACTTATCGAAGAAGTACGTCATCTTCTGGCACAATAAATGGCTATTTGCAACCCATGAACCTCCCAAAATTGAATTCTCTCATACTTGCCACGGCACTGCTCATGGCACCTCCCGCTGTGGCGCAGATAACCGTCAGCGGTAGCATCCAGAGTGATGTGCTTATTCCCCAGGACGATGAGACCATCGGCACTGAACACTCCGATGATAAGGTGTTGACCAATACCTATCTCGATTTGAAACTGGGCAGCAAGTATGTTGACGCTGGTGCGCGTTTTGAGTTCCTGAAGTATCCCTTGCCTGGTTATGAGCCTGATTTCAAGGGGTGGGGTGTGCCTCACTTCTATGTGAAGGGACACTACAAGAATGTGGAACTTACAGTAGGCGACTATTATGAGCAGTTCGGCTCGGGTTTCGTCCTCCGTACCTACGAGGAACGTTCCCTTGGCATCGATAACGCCCTGCGCGGTGCCCGTCTTAACTACAAGCCTGTCAATGGCGTGACCTTGAAAGCCCTTACAGGCAAGCAGCGCCGTTATTGGCACCACAACGATGCTCTCGTGAGCGGTGTGGATCTGGAACTGGGACTTGAGCAATTCTTCAAGTCATTGCAGGCCCATGACACTTATATCACGTTGGGCGGCTCTTGGGTCAATAAGCACGAGAAGGCCGATGACGACGCAATCTTTGTAGATGCGACCCACAAGCTCAACCTGCCGGAATATGTCAATGCGTGGGATGCCCGTGTCAATTTGACCCACAAGGGCTTCAGCATTCTTGCAGAGTATGCCCAGAAGACCCAGGATCCATCGTTTGACAATGGCTACCATTATGGTAAAGGCAATGTGGCTATGCTCAGTGCCTCCTATTCCCAAAAGGGTATGAGTGTCCTCTTGCAGGCCAAGCGTAGCGAGGGAATGTCATTCCGTAGCCGCCGCAGTATGTCAGGCACTTCTAGTTTCATCAATCACCTGCCCGCTTTCACCCACGACCAGACCTATGCCCTTGCAGCGCAATACCCTTATGCCACCAACCTTGAAGGCGAATGGGCATTCCAGGGCGAATTGGGATATACGTTCAAGAAGGGCACGACGCTGGGAGGAAAGTATGGCACCAAGGTGAAACTGAATGTGTCACACGTGCGTGGCATCGGCATGGATGAGGTGAAGAACCCCGTCGTCGAGGGCCGCATCATCGGCAGCGATGGCTATAAGTCGAGTTTCTTTGACATGGGTGACGAGACTTATTACCAGGACATCGATGTGCAGATTGAGAAACGCTTCTCTCGTGACTTCTCGCTGATTTTCATGTATATGAACGAGCGTTACAATATGACGGTCATTGAGGGGCATGGCGGTATGATCGAGAGCAATATCCTGATTGCCGATGGCAAATACAAACTCTCGCCCAAACTGACCTTGCGCTGTGAATTGCAGTATCAGTTCTGTGAGGGAGATGATGGCGACTGGGCTTTCGGCTTGGCCGAGCTCTCTTGGGCGCCGCATTGGATGTTCACGCTGAGCGATATGTGGAATTGTGGAGAGACCAAGGTGCATTACTATCAGGCTTTGGTGACCTACAACCTCAAGTCACACCGCATCCAGGCTGGTTATGGACGTACCAATGCGGGCTTTAACTGCTCGGGCGGTGTCTGTCGCTGGGTGCCCGCTACTCGTGGTTTCACGTTATCCTATAATTACAGCTTCTAAACGATGAAAAAGATATATCTGATTTTATCGACCTTGTGCCTCTTGGCTTTGGCATCTTGCGATGATGTGCCTGTCTCCGAGCGTTTGACTTACGTCGAACCGCCTGAGGTGGGACGTGCCGTCCTGATTGAGGACTTTACGGGCCAGTACTGCGTGAACTGCCCGCGTGCTACTGAGGAAATTGAGCGATTGGTAGAGCAGTATGGCGATTCGGTTGTGATAGCGGTGGCCATCCACTCGGGACCATTCTCCAAACAGAAGGGTACACCTTCTCCGCTTTATACCGAAGTCGGTGACATGTATTTCACCCATTGGGGTCTTTCAGCTCAGCCTGTGGGTTTGGTGGATAGGATTTTTGGTGGCATGGCATTCAGTTTCACTGACTGGGGCGCTGGCGTGAACTATGAACTCACCAATTCCAAAGCACCTGTGACATTTGTGACCTCTACTACTTTGGACAAAGATACCCGTCAGGCTTCTATTGAGGTACAGACTATTGGCCTTGATTCGGTAAAGGTCAGCGGCAAGTTGCAGGTGTGGCTTGTAGAGGACAGCATCGACAACTTCCAACTCATGCCCGACGGCTCGACACAAGAGCATTATAACCACATGCACGTGCTACGTGCATGTGTCAACGACCCGTGGGGTGATGGCCTATACGTCTATCGCGGTGAAGTCGTTACCAATACCTATAACATCACTTTGGATCCTGCATGGGTACCTGAGCACTGTGCGATTGTCACATTCCTCTATGATGACAGTGGAGTTCGTCACGTGTCTAAAACAAAATTGACTCATTAATTATAACTACAGATAAAATGAAGAAAACAATTACTTTTTTATTGTTTGCTCTTGCTTTTGCGGCAGGGTCATTGCAGGCCCAGGAAGTTGACGAGAGCTTCCTCTTTGTCGATGAGGAGGGTGAAATTATCGAACACGGTTCTACTGTCATTCGTGATGTCGTTGAAGTGGGCGATGATGGCAGTGAGTTAATCAATTCGGGTCTCTATGTGTTCAATATGGATGGGGCTCCTACAGACTATTTAAAGGTGCATTACATCATCGAACGCATTGATAACGGTACTTTCCAGATCTGTTTCCCCGTCACTTGCAATATGAAGAACGAGGTCGGCATCTATGAAACCAGTCCTGGCCAACTGATGATGGACCTGCAGGACTTGCAGTCCGAATGGTTCCCCGTCGCCGACGGCATTTGCATGGTGACCATTTCACTTGAAATTATGGATAGGATCGGTTTCTTCCCCGCCTTTTCCTATGTTCACAAGGCCGATGGTCCGACGGTTCATCTCAAGTTCATCAAGGGCAACGTGCCTGAGCCTGGTATGCCAGGTGATGTGAATGGCGATGGTGAGGTCAATATTGCCGACATTAATGCCTTGATTGATATCATCTTGACTGGTGAGAGCAAGCCTGCTGCCGACGTGAATGGCGATGGCGAGGTCAACATTGCTGACATTAACGCAGTCATCGACATCATCCTCCAATAACCATTCCTAAAAAACAGATATACATCATGAAAAGATCATTACTGTTTTTGTGTGCAGCTGTGCTGCTCCCATTGGCATTACTTGCCCAATCTGGTTTGATGACATTCTCCCCTTCACAGATGAAGTGGAATCAACGTTATCAAGCGCCGTCAAGAATTGATTTGCCCGACAATCAGAAGATTATGGGCCACTATACCTCCGATAGTATCGCTTCCCAGGGTTATGCCATGCTCAGTACGGGCCTTCAGCCTGTGGCAGTGATGCTTGAGCCAGACGAATTGGATGTATTCCAGGGTGGTAAGATTGTCGCATTCCGTATTGGACTCGTCGAGCGTGCCGAGGTCACCAAGGTCTTTGCCATCCCTGTTAAAACCGATGGCAAATATGGTGATAAGGTCGAGTGGGCTTGTGAAGTCAGCGATGCCGGATGGAATGTTGTGAATCTGGAGACTCCCTATGAAATCAACTTAGAGGAGGGAGAACAACTATTAATCGGTTTCTATTATAGGCAAACTGCTGCAGGTAAACCCCTCTCGCTCGTAAAGCAGGGACAGCCTTATGACACCTACACCTATAAGAAAGTGGGTTCGATCGCCAAGTGGAGGGCGTTGGGAATCACGGACAAGGGAAACCTGAGTGTGCAGTGCATAGTCGAGAAAGAGAGTTACCCTGATTATGCCATCGCTTCCTATGGCCTGCTCGCCAATGATTTTGTACAGATTGGCGAGGGATTGCCTTTTGAATTGAAAGTGAAGAACAAAGGCATCAAGACGGTCCAGCCTAATGCTTTGACTGTAAACGTGATGATCGATGGACAACTCGTAGGGACAGCCACCAACACCGAGGCTTTCTTCGATGACTTCTATACCTTGCAGGGCGTAGCTCCGACCGACGGCATTGCTCCAGGCGACCATGTCCTTTCTGTTCTGGTGGCAGAGATAGATGGTGTGCCTGTTGAAAGCGAACTGTTTTCTGAATGTTCTTTCAAGGCTTTTGAGCGTGTCTTCCCGCGCCAGAAACATCTCGTGGAACAGCTCACTTCGACCTATTGCACCTATTGCCCGCTCGGCAATTCGATGCTTTCCATCCTCACCAAACAGCGTGATGACGTGATCTGGGTGGGCATCCACGGCAATCTCGGCTCTGGAGTCGATCCCTTCAGGAGCAATCAGGGAGATACCATCATGACCTATTTGACTGGTGGCTCCATTAGTTATCCTTCGGGTGTTTTTGATAGAACAACGGGATGGGAAGATGAGAATACGATTGCCAATGGCCTTGGCTATTATGAACAGTATCACGAGCAAGTTGCCGAGACCTTAGGCTATTTCTTTGATTATGTCAGCCAGGCAATTCCAACCTTCGTTGAATTGAAGGGCGAGTGCTTCTTTGATAAAGAGACACGTAAAGCAAAGATTGCCATCGGCGGTGAAATCTCTCCCGAATTCAACATCATGATGGGCGAGGATGCCCTGCTCACTGCCTATATCGTTGAGGACAGCCTGATTGCGCGTCAGCTCAATCTGGGAACTTGGGAAAACCAATATATGCACAATGGTGTGTTCCGCATGGCACTCGGTACCGTATTTGGCAACAAGTTGAACGTCACTGGCGACCATTATAAGAATTATTTCACCACGACGATACCCAACGCTTGGAATTGGGAGAATTTGCGTGTTGTGGCCTTCGTGAGCCGACCCTTGAGGAATGCAGTGAATGGTTTTACCGATATGTATGTCAACAATGCCGAGATCTTCACGTTCCAGGAGGGAAACGGTGTTGAGCCTGGTGATGTGAATGGTGATGGAGAAATCAATATTGCCGACATCAATGCCCTGATTGACATCATCTTGTCAGGCGATAATCAGCCAACTGCCGATGTGAACAGAGACAATGAGATTAACATTGCCGACATTAATGCCGTCATCGACATAATCCTGGGGTCATAATTTCTAGAACTGGATTGTAGCAGTCAACCCATAGGCCCGGTCACCAAAGGTGGTCGGGCTTATTGCTACGTCAACGTCTTTGACAAACGGACGTGTGAAGATAAATGCGCTGCCCGCTCCGATAGCGGCTCCGCCTAGCACGTCCCACCAGTCATGGCGGTCGGTCTTGACACGCCCCCAGGCCACAAAGCTAGAAACAACGTAAGCTGGCACGCCCCATTTCCACCCGTAGCGCTTCATCAGGAATGTAGAGCCGTTAAAGGCAACTGCCGTGTGGGTGCTTGGAAAGGCATGATGTCCCGTACCGTCAGGACGGTCCTTGCGGATGCAGAGTTCTAAACCGTAGTTCACAGCAAGACATGTGGCAGTACTTAGGGCCAGTTGTTTCATGCCTTCGGTATCATGCTTGGCAATGGTGACACCCAGCGCCGTAGCGTCGGGCAACAGGCATAATACGTCAGTAGTATGCCTCAATCCTTTGTCCTCGGCATTTAGCGTTAGGCTTGTTGCTAGCACAAGTACACTAAGCAATATTTTAAGAACTCTTATCATGACTAACTTCTGAATCCTAACGCTTTCAGCAGGTCACTGCGGTGGATTCTTTTCAATGCCGCGATGATGGCGGCGCGGTTTTTACGGTCATACCAGAAGAAGAACAGCCGCTGAGCCTGTTTCTCCGTCGGTGTCTTAGCGCAATACACGGGCTTCAGCGTGTAGGGATGATAGCCAGTGTAGTAGGTCTCTGTCGAGATGGTCATGGGTGTTGGTGTGAAGTCCTGTACCTGCTCCAGGCGGAAGTCCAGCTCCTTAGTGATGGCTGCGAGTTCAGCCATGTCAACTTCATGGCAACCGGGGTGTGAGGAGATGAAGTAGGGAATGAGTTGTTGCCGCAGGTTGTATTTCACATTCACTCGGTCGAACAGCGCCTTGAAGCGCTTGAACAGTTCAAACGAAGGCTTGCGCATGAGCATCAGCACCTCGTCGCTGGTATGCTCTGGGGCAACCTTCAATCGGCCTGACACATGGAAACGGATAAGTTCCTCATTGTATTTGGCATTGACCTTATCCACGCGGGAATCGCCTGTGCGGTGCATCGACAGGTCATAGCGCACACCGCTGCCGATAAATGATTTCTTCACTTCGGGCAGGGCATCAACGGCATGATAGATGTCGAGCAATTGGCTGTGGTCGGTGTTGAGGTTTCCGCAGGGTTGTGGGTGCAGGCATGACGGACGTTGGCATTTTTTGCAACGCTCCAAGTCTTTGCCGTGCATTCCGTACATGTTGGCGCTGGGGCCGCCCAGGTCGCTGATATATCCCTTGAAATCCTCCATCTTCACCACCTGCTTGACTTCGCGCAGGATGGATTCCTTGCTTCGGGAGGCGATGAACTTGCCTTGGTGGGCGCTGATGGTGCAGAAGGCACAGCCGCCGAAACAGCCGCGGTGCATACACACCGAGTGCCTGATCATCTCGTAGGCAGGAATACGTTTGCCCTGGTAACGGGGGTGGGGTAGACGTGTATAGGGCAGGTCAAATGAGGCGTCAATCTGTTCTGTGGTCATCGGTGGATTGGTACGGTTGACCTTCACGGCGATGTCACCAGTGGCTTGCCACACGTTGTGTCCGTTCCACAGGTTGCTCTCAATCTCAATTACCTTAAAATTCTCGGCCTGTGATTTTTTCGACTTTTGGCATTCCTCGTAACTGTGCAGTACCACGTCGGTATCGGTATTGGTGGCGGGCAGCTCGCTTAATGGACGGCGCACCACCGTCTGTGGAATGTCGGTCAATTCCTCAATACGTTTGCCATTGGCTAGGGCATCGGCAATAGCGACATTGGGCAACTCACCCATGCCATAAACCAGCAGGTCAGCATGACAATCCATGAGGATGGAAGGACGTAGTTTGTCCTGCCAGTAGTCATAATGGGCCAATCGTCGCAACGACACCTCGATGCCGCCAGCCACTACGGGCACGTCGGGGAACAGGCGCTTGAGAATGTCACTATAGACGATGGTTGGGTAGTCGGGACGGGCACCGGCACGCCCATCAGGCGTGTAGGCGTCATCGCTGCGTTTGCGACGGGCGGCGGTATAGTGGTTTACCATCGAGTCCATTGCCCCAGCCGACACTCCGAAAAATAGCCGCGGTTTCCCCAATTTCTTGAAGTCGCGCAGGTCATCGCGCCAGTTGGGTTGCGGCACAATCGCCACCTTATAGCCATGAGCCTCCAGCACGCGCCCAATGACGGCAGTACCCATCGAAGGATGGTCGATATAGGCATCACCACTGAATAGGATCACGTCAGCCTGCTCCCAACCCAAGTGCTCCATTTCCTTCTTGGTCGTCGGCAGCCATTGTCCCTTTACATGGTGGTCACTATGTCGCTTCTCCTCCTTCATTTAACTCCTAACTCCTAACTTGTCACTCTTGTTCCCTCTCCTTCAACATTTCTTCCAGCTTCAGGATTTCGTCGCGGTACTGTGCCGCTTCAAGGAAGTCCATACGCTTGGCAGCCTCAATCATCTGGGTCTTGAGGCGGTCGATAGCGGCCTGCATATCCTTGCCGCTCATATAGGCGACAACAGGATCGGCGGCAACTCCGGCACTACTGTCAAACTCCTCGGTATAGCGCAGATTGGGCGCTGGTGCAGATGGCATGATGCCTTGGTTGTGGCGGCTGGGCGTCGTCGGGTGGCGCATGTCAGTATCCTGGCCGATGATGGCCGTGCGAGCCTTGATGATGGCGGTGGGTGTGATGCCGTTCTCCTCGTTGTACTTGAGTTGCAGCGTGCGGCGGCGCTCGGTCTCGTCGATGGTTTGACGCATCGACTCGGTGATATTGTCGGCATACATGATGACGGTGCCGTTCAGGTTGCGTGCGGCGCGGCCTGCAGTTTGGGTCAAGGAGCGGCGGCTGCGCAGGAAACCCTCTTTGTCGGCGTCAAGGATAGCGACAAGCGACACTTCCGGCAGGTCAAGGCCCTCTCGAAGCAGGTTCACGCCCACGAGCACGTCAATGGCACCAGCCCTCAGGTTGTCGATAATCTCTATACGCTCAAGTGTCTCCACGTCGCTGTGCATGTATGCGGTACGGATATCCAGCCGCTTGAGGTAGTCGCTCAGTTCCTCGGCCATGCGCTTGGTCAGTGTGGTCACAAGGGTGCGCTCGCCACGCTCGATACGCAGTTGTATCTCTTCCACCAGGTCATCGACCTGTCCTTGTGACGGTCGAACAATGATTTGCGGGTCAAGCAGGCCCGTCGGACGGATCAGCTGCTCGGTGATGATGCCCTCGCTTTTGTTCAACTCATAGTCGGCTGGCGTGGCGCTCACATAGATGGTTTGGTGGGTCAATGTCTCAAATTCCTCAAACCTGAGTGGACGGTTGTCCAGCGCTGCCTCAAGTCGGAATCCATAATGCACCAGATTGGTCTTGCGTGATTGGTCACCGCCGTACATCGCCCTGATCTGCGGCACGGTGACATGACTCTCATCGATGATGGTGAGGAAGTCGTCAGGGAAGTAGTCCAGCAGGCAGAAAGGCCTCATGCCGGGCCGACGGCCGTCAAAGTAGCGGCTGTAGTTTTCTATACCTGAGCAGTAGCCCACTTCGCGCATCATCTCCATATCGTAGGTTACCCGCTCGTTCAGACGTTTAGCCTCTGCAAAGCGGTTCTCTCGGGCAAATGCGGCCACTTGGTTCTCGCGATCGAGGTCGATCTGACCCATGGCGGCTTTCATCCGCTCCTTGGTGGTCACAAAAATGTTGGCAGGGAAAATCTTAAAGCCCTCAACGTCCTCGGTGGGCATCTGCGTCTCACTGTCAAGCACCTGGATTCGTTCAATTTCGTTACCCCAAAAGATGATTCTCAGCATGATGTCCTCATCGCTCAGGAACACGTCAACGGTGTCGCCCTTGACGCGGAAAGTGCCCATTCTCAACTCGGTGTCGCTACGGGAATACAAGGCATCCACTAGGCGGTGCAGCAGCTGGTCACGCCCGATCTCTTGCCCCACCTTCAGCTCGATGGCGTTGGCGGTGATGTCCTCAGGGTTGCCCATGCCGTACAGGCACGACACGCTCGACACCACCACAATATCGCGGCGCCCACTCAGTAGCGCCGTCACCGTCGAGAGCCTCAACCGCTCGATCTCGTCATTGATGGCAAGGTCTTTTTCGATATATTTGTCGGTCGAGGGGATATAGGCCTCAGGTTGGTAGTAGTCGTAGTAGGAGACGAAGTAATGCACCGCATTCTCAGGAAAGAAACTCTTGAACTCGGCATATAGCTGTGCTGCCAGCGTCTTGTTGTGTGACAAGACCAGGGTAGGGCGCCCCGTTCGGGCGATGACATTGGCCATGGTAAAGGTTTTGCCCGAACCCGTCACGCCCAACAACGTCTGATAATGCACGCCGTCATTCACGCCCCCAGCCAACTCGGCAATCGCTTGTGGCTGGTCCCCGGTTGGCTCATATTCACTATGCAGTCTATACTCCATCGCCCATTTCTTTACTCTAACCTGCAAAGTTACAATAAACTTTCCACTTGCGCCTTACTACTCTTCTCTTTTTCCCTCCATTTCTTTTCAACAACCCATCATTCATTTTATTGCTATTGAAATCGGTAAAAATACCAGAAAGTGGTGATTATGGCAGCATGACTGGGAGCGCTTTGGCGGTTTTTCGTTATCTTTGGAAATTGAAAAGAGATGGAATTGATGATTCTTGATGGCGTGACATGCTGCTAGCTTTGTTATTCACTTTATTAACAATATAAAAACCAAAGTATTTATGAAAAAGACCATTCTATTACTGTTAGTTTTCTGTGCCGCCTTGATGGCAAATGCCCAGGCACAGAACGATGAACCGACGGCCATCTTGCAGCATGGCAATCAAGCAACCGTGTACACTGGTGCCAATGCGTTTCAGTTGGCATACAATGCCGCTGCTACAGGTGACGTGATTACCCTGTCAGCAGGTACTTTTAATGTGCAAACTAGTCTAATAAAGAAAAAACTGTCAATCTATGGTGCAGGCTTTGAGGATGACCAAGCCACAGGAACCTCAAGAACTGTCCTCAAAGGCACGTTGAACTTGGCTGATCATGATCAATTGTTAGAAGGTTTGTATGTGGAGGGAGACATTATACCCTATTATGATCAAAAGTATTCTAATTTAACGATGAACCGTTGTTTTGTGACTGGCAACATAATGATTTACCAGATTACAGATTCACAAATCAATCAATGCTATGTAGCTGGTGCAATTAAATGTGGAGGAACTTATAGTAACTATGTAGCCACCAATTTTCACGTCTCAAATTCAAATTTCTCATGGATTGGTAATTTCAGATTACCAAACTCTGTTTACGTAGATCATTGCCTGGTGCGTGATGGGTTTACTGAAGGTGCAAATGACACAAACAATGCCTATAATTTCACCAACTGCATTTTTACTGGTTCAGGAACCTACACGGGTAAGGGCGCTTTGATGACCAACTGCATCTATGTGGATGAAGCCAATGTGAATTCACAAGCCACGCTCACCAACTGCTATCAGGTGGATCTTGCCAATATTTTCGCCGATGGAGAGAATGCGGACTATTCGGCTGACCGCACCTTCGAGTTGCAGCAACCCAATATGTGGGTGGGTAACGACGGCACGCCCATCGGCCCCTCAGGTGGTATTGGTTGGATCAAGTATCCTCACACCCCCGTAGTAAAGGACCTGCAACTCAATGTGGAGGGCGCAACCCTTAACATTAACTACACTGCTGAGCCGAGATGATGTTTCACAGCTAAACATGACAGCTATGAAAAGATTCAGAAAAATCATGCTCATTGCCGCTGCTTTATGTAGCCTTGCGGCGACCGGGCAGAAGACTATCGTCCAGCGGGAATGTTGGCTTGACGGCAATATTGCCGCCAGCCAGACGATGACCGAGGGGACGATGAGCATAGACATCTCGTCCCTGAGCCCCGGCCTTCACACATTTGCCATGCGCGTGCAGGACAGTGAGGGATTGTGGAGTTCTTCGGTAACTAGGTTGTTATTTGTGCCTGAAGCATCAAGCGGGGTTGCGCTTGTCAACTACCAGTACTGGCTCGACAACGATATCCAGCATGCCGTGATTGTTCCTTCAAGCGCTAACCATGGCGTATTCACTATCGACATCTCATCTCTATCGGAGGGTATGCACTCACTTGCCATGCGTGTTCAGAACACTGATGGGAAATGGAGTTCCACTGTCACAAGATTCTTCCTCAAGCCTGTAGCTCCGTGTGAGGCAACCATTGTGCGCTGCAAATACTGGTTTGATGACGATGTGCAGCATGCCGTGACGGCTCCTTTGGATGGCAATAACGGTGTTATCGGTGTGGATGTGAGTCAGTTGACTGCAGGTGAACACACACTGTCATGGGCAGTGGGTGACGACAAGGGCGCTTGGAGTGAGATTACCACCGAAGTGTTCATCGCTCCTGGACCACCGGGAGACGTGAATTGTGACGGAGGAGTGGATATTAGAGATGTGACTGAACTGATTGACTATCTCCTTGGTATTATATCCACTACACCAGTCGGCTCCGACGTGAACTATGACGGGCATATAGACATCACGGATTTAACTGACTTGATTGATATATTATTAACTGGCGGCTAATCCTCTGCCAATCAGCAATATGTGATATGATGACACGCCACCCGCAAAGGCTTGAAACCGCGGGTGGCGTATCTTCGTAGTGTTGCTAGTCACTGGCTTATAAAAACAGATCATTCCCACGAGCCTGACAGCAGGTAGTCGATCAATGCGGTCACATCCGCAATGCTGATGAAACCATCGAGGTCGCAATCGGCTGTGGCTGTGGCCTCTGTGCTGCTAAGCAGTGAGTCAATTAGGCAAGTCACATCTGCAATGCTGATATCTCCATCGCTATCCACGTCGCCGCGCAGGGTCTCTATCTTTTGGTAGGCAAAGGTCGCGGCGGGCATGAACGGCACGAAATCGGTGTAAAAAGTGTCGTACCACAGGGTCCTGGACAAGCTGCAATCATAATCCATCGGTGTGCCGTAAAAGTAGGTGGGGTGGTAGTTGGTGATACCAGCCTCGGTGACCAGGCAATCGACAAGCAGATGACCGCCTTGATACTCAAACGGTTCATCGAAGTAGAAAACAAACTCATCGCTGTTCAACAAAGGGGACATGGTGGCTACGGTAGTTAAGTCGGTCATGACTTGGGTAGAGGCAAATTCGATGTCATTGACCACCTTGAGAGAAAGTTGAATTACGCCGCCGTCCATTTCCACCCGGTCTTTTACGTGGAAATTCAGACCGACAATCTGACTGCCTACCATTTCTTGCAACATGCTCTCGGGGTAAATGACTTGCCCTTGTGTCCCAACAACATCAATGTCAGGACCATAGATGGGGACAAAGCTGGCGTAGTCAGTACTGTCACCGACTACCAGGTCGGTGGCTGCCTCAATAGCGGTGCCATGCAGGGTGACACGATGGATGCCGGATTCACCGCAGTCAATCGTAAGTTTGCCGGTATAGTCGCCGACCTCCGTCGGGGCAAAGGTCACGGGAACTTCCAGAGTGCCGCCTGCAGGAATGATAGCATTGGGCGAAGCCACCTTAAACGGCGCAATGGCGCTGAACGATGGGGCAAATGCTTCTCGTCCGGTATTAGTGACAACGACTGACTGCACGTTCTCGCGATTGGCGCGGATAGTCTTGAAATTAATCTCAAACGGCAATACCTTGGCGCAATAGTCGTCTGAAGTACCATAATTAAATGTGGTTTTTGGAAGGAACTTACCGATTTCGCCACGTGTGATGGTGTTATAATTGGAAGGGCGTTCTCCGAGATATGTGTCATAGCTGTAGTCCGAAGCCACTTCGTTGACGATTGTTTCAAAGACCAGATTGCCACCCCTGTAATAGTATGGGGTATCAAAGACAATCAGAACCTCGGTGGCCCCTCTTTCCATCGAGATTGTTGCAACAGGTGTCATGTCCTCAACATATTTGACATCGGTGTAGTCCGACTTGCTCGTTTCTCCTAGGGATACCTGAATCTGTCCTCCACTTACCGTGATGGGGCCGTCGGCATAGAATTTTATCGAATTGATGACCTCACCGGTCATTCTCGTCAGGTCGCTGGCAGGATACATGACCTGTGTGCGGGTACCTACTTCGTCGAGATAGACGTTATTGATAGGTGCAGTGTTGCTTAAATGGGTATCGCCGCCATACAGTGTGAAAGTCACTTTAGCCAAAGCTGGCATGATTGTCGCGACTGCCAACACAACAGCAACAACAGATTTCTTGCTTATCTTCATGTCTGATAGGTTCTAGATAATAATTAGGTTAATGTTAATGAATTATTGAATCGTGTGTGTTGTTTTAAAACGCCACCCGCAGCATGACGTCCGCGGGTGGCGTGTCGTGGTATTGCAAGCCTCAAGCTTGTAAAGTTAGAACTGCCTGGCAGCGGTCAACATCACCTCGCTCAGAGTGGGGTGGCCGTGAATGCTGCGGGTCAGCAGGTCCACGGTGGCTCCGGCGTTCATGGCGGTGACCACTTCCTGGATCAGGTCGGCAGCATGGGCGCCGCAGATGTGGCAACCCACAATCTGGCGTGTCGTGTTATCGACAATCATCTTGATCAGGCCGTCGGTCTCGTTCATGGCAACAGCCTTGCCGTTGCTGCGGAAGAACGACTTCTTCAC
>CAMZFV010000037.1 GCA_947306175.1 uncultured Prevotellaceae bacterium | reverse complement strand
AGCGTTGCAAAATTACAGCCGCCGACCAAACCCACCAAATATTTCAAAGAAAAAATCCAATATTTAACTCAAATTAACTATTTTATAGCGAATTTGAGCTAAAATTGGACTTTCTTTGTCAAAAACCTACCGAAAACAGTTAGAAAACCGATGGGTGAAATCAAGCGTTGACCTGCACCTTGATTCCGGCGTCACGGAAACGCCGAGCGATGCGCTCCAACTCCTCCTTAGAAAGCTTCTCCAGGTGCTCGGCCGGTGTCTTGCGGTCGATGCTATAGAGCATGACTTCACGCGGCTGGATCTGGAGATATGCACTCAGGAGCGCATCGAGTTCCTCATCGGTAGTGTTGTCGAAACGTTTGCCGTTGAACTCACCACGTATCATGATGGTCTGCACCACACACTGGCCGTTGAACTTCTTGAGGTCAGCAATGATCCCCTCAGGCAGGCAGTTGGGCGACACAGGCTGATTGATGGCACGGAAGGTGCGCGGCATGGCGCTGTCAAGTTTCAGGATATTGTTATCGACCTTGAGCAATGCCTCGACCACAGCAGGCTTGCCCGCCATGGTGGAATTGCTGAGCACCGATACCTTGGCGTTGGGAAAGTACTGGGTACGCAGGCGCAACACGTCTTCAACCACTTTCTTGAACTCGGGATGTAAAGTGGGCTCACCGTTACCCGAGAAGGTGATGACATCGAGCGTCTGACCTTGCTCCTTCATTTCCTCGAGTTTGCGCTTGAGCTGCCGCTTGACAGTCTCACGGGTGGGCACGCCGTCCTTACCAGGACCCTGGGCGTTAAAACCCGCCTCACAATACACGCAGTCAAATGAACAGATCTTGCCGTCGTTGGGCATGAGGTTGATACCAAGGGACATTCCCAACCTGCGGCTGCGGATAGGTCCATATATCGTTGAATGGAATAGTACAGTTTGCATGATTTATCTTATAGTTGTTAGTTGTGAGTCTTATGCCTTACACATTATATAATAATTATACGAGGTTGAGTTGCTGCAGGATATCGCTGACATCGATATGGGAAAGGGTTCGCCGTTGCTGCAAGGCGTCGGCAAATACATCCATCGCCTTGCGAACGCGGGAATCGCCAAACAGACGCATCATGTTGCTGAATACTTCGTCAAAGATGGGCTGTACCTCATCACGCTCGAGCTGGCAAGCGTCTTGACCATCGGCGCAAGCGACGTTGAACAGCTGGTCACGCAGCTGCTCATCCACCTTGTCATTATCGAGCACCATACGGCGACAAAGGGCATTGGCGACAGCCAGTCCAACCGAAATGCGATAGTGGCCCAGAATATACTGCCAAGCGCCCCGTGGCGATAGGCGCGGATTGCCCGCAAAATAAAACTCGGGAGTGAACTGGATGCATCCTTTTCCCTCGGCATCGAGGGTAACGGCAGTAAACAGGTCTTCAGCATCAAACACCGACAGGCCCAAGGCCATGCCAGCGATGCCATAGCTCTTGTCCAGCTCGTCTCGATATTTCATGACTATCGGTTTCTCTTTCATAACATTCTCATCATTTACGGCCAAAGTCGGCAGGAATCTCGCCCCACTCCGACGTCTTCCACTTGAGGATGGCATTGGGCCACGTGTGTGTGGCCAGCCACCGCTCGGCACGCGCGATAATTTCAAACAGTCGTGCATTGGCATCGGTACGAGCCAACTTGGTGCGGCACTGCCCTGCCCACACCCAGGCCTGCGCCGTCTTGCTGTCGCTATAGATGGCCGTGTGGTCATTGCCCTGATTGTGGAATAGAGCCAAGGCATGGACGATGGCGAGGAATTCGCCGATATTGTTGGTCGCATCGGGGAACGGCCCCTGACGGAACAACTCGACACCCGTCGGCACATCCACGCCACGATATTCCATCACTCCAGGATTTCCCGAGCAGGCACCATCCACGGCGATACTGTCATGCACGATGTCCGGGATGGCATCATAATTGACAAACTCGCGCGGCGCACGTGCAATCGCCCTGAGGATGTCCATCTCACCAGGGTCATTGCGGAAGGCCTCGACAGCCTCCTCTTGGGAGTCATAGGCCTTATAACGGGCACCAGGGAACCCCTTGACCCGCAACTCGCATTCTGCCCACGAGTCACAGATGCCAGGCTCAGTCCCCTGCCACACCACATACCACTTGCGCCTATCGTTTGCCATGAATTATCACTCTAGGTTACTTGAAACGACAAAAGTACATCAAATATCTGAAATCGACAAATCCAACCCTGAAGCAGCAAAGGGAAGAAATGGTTTATTCTGCGCTAGTAAGGAGTTTAGCGAGGCGACGGGCGGTGCGTTCGGTCGCCTCGGCGGTTTCGATGTCGGTAGAGTCGAATTGCAGTTGTGCCTGGGCATAATAGGGGGAACGTGCCTGCAGTTCCTCTTGAACCAAAGGCAAGACGTCATCAGGTAACAGATTGTTGATTTTAGGGCGCTTGGATTTCTCTTCGGGCAGGAGCAGACGGGCGGTGATGCGCTCGGGACTGGTGGTGAGCCAGATGGTGGTGCCCGACTGATTCATCAGTACCATATTGTCTCCATGACAGGGTGTACCGCCACCGCAACTGACGATAACATCGGACATCGTGGCAACCTCCTGCAGCGCCTCGGTTTCCAGTTCACGGAAACGATTTTCGCCCATTTCATCGAAGATTTCGACAATTGACATGCCTTGTCGCGCCTCGATATACTCATCAAGGTCGATAAAACGGCACTGCATCTGCCGGGCAAGCTCCTCGCCCAGTGTGGTCTTGCCGCAGCCCATATAACCGATGAGGAAAACGGGTTTCATCATAACCATCCCGCATTACGGTACCATGCAATAGCCTCGCGGATACCCTCTCGCAGCGGATATTTGGGGTTGAAATTGAAATCTCGTCGCGCTTCACTGGTATCGCATTGCCAATTGCGCTGTTTCAATATCTTGAACTTATCTCGGTTGAGTGTGCTGGCCTTGAGTGTCATCTTGCCTATCCACTCGGCGACATTGCACACCACCTTGACCAACCACAGCGGGCAAGTCACGGGGATCACATGTTTTTTTCCTAACTCCTCGCAGACAATCTTGCGAAATTCCTGCTGGGTATATGCTTTGTCCTCGCTGATAAAATAGGCCTTGCGCAGAGGACCTTTTTCCAAGGCATCCATCACACCTGCCACCAGATCCTTAACGTAGATGAAGGTGAGCATCTGCTTGTCAAAGCCCACACTAAAGTCAAAACCGCGCTTGATGCTCTTTATCATCAGGTAATAGTCCTTCTCGTGAGGGCCATAAACGCCCGTGCAGCGGAAGATGGTATAAGGGAAGCCCTCTAAACTCTGCAAGTAAGTCTCAGCCTTGAGTTTGGACACGCCATAAAAAGTGTTGGGAAGGGGAACATCGGTCGGTTTGATTGGCTGATAGGTCTTTTCATCGCCGGGTCCCATGACGCTCAGGCTGCTCATCAACAGGAACACATCGGGCGTCAATTCAGTCTCTTGCAGGGCATCGACCAGCGTGCGCAGGTAACCGTAATTCACCCGCTCAAAATCCAGATAATTGGTGCTCTTGGTCACACCCAGATTGTGGACGATATAATTCCACTTGCCGTTCTTTTCAGCATGTTCGCGCAGTGTCTCTTCCAGACGCTCCTGGTCATTGTAATCCAGTTCGATAAAATGGATACGCTCGTCTTGCAGGAACTCGCGGCTCGTAGTGGAACGCACGGCAGCCCAGGTGTCATAGCCCCGCTTGAGCGCCTCCTCGACGAGGAAGCCGCCGATGAAACCGCCGGCCCCAGTGATGAGAATGCTTTTCATTATTTGTTATCCTCAGATTTGTGCTTCGCCTGACGGGCCAACGCCAACTTGGTACCCTTGGTCTTGTTCTTGGCATTAAACTCTACCGCCTCGACCACGTGCTGTGCGATATACTCGGGCGAAATGTTCTTCAGGCAACGGTAATCGCCATACTTGCAGGTTTTGTCACCTGTGATCGAGCATGGACGGCAATCCAAATCGAGTTGGATATCATCTTCCTCAATCTGATTATAGCCCAAGTAGCCGCAAGCGGGCGATGTGGGACCCCAGATGGTCATCGCCTGCAGGTCAACCAGTGATGCAAGGTGCATGTTGGCCGACTCCATCGTGAGCATCAGGTCGCACTTGGCAAACAAGGCATACTCGTCGATGAACTTGTGCTTGACCTCGGCCATCGAAATCACCCTCTTGTATTTCCTCGCAATGGGACGCAGCGCGATTTTCTCGGCCTTGCCGCCGCCCATGAGGAAAATCCAGTAATTCTCGCGCTTGCTCAACTCGGCAATGACCTTTTCCATCTGATCAAGTGGATAGGCCTTGTTCCTGTGGGACGAGAATGGCGAAATGGCAATCCAGCGCTGTCCTTCTTCCTTCTCCAGCACGATGGGGCTGACCGGCCAGTCACGGCCGTCATAGAGATGGGTGAATTTATCGGGAGCCTCAAAGCCCAACTGCCTGAACACATTGCGGTAGCGCTCATGGATAGGGGTCAACGGCTCGTTAGTCTTATGGGTCACCAGCGCACGACGCTTGGGTTTCTCACGGTCCAGACGCGCGATTTTTGCCCCCTTAAACCTCATGTAGGCATCGATAATCCATGTACCGCTCACGTTGTGCAAATCGGCTACTGCATCAATATCATATAACTTGTATAGCTGCCGCGCCAGTTTCAACAATCCGATCAGGCCGCTGTGATGCTCCTTGACATCAAAGTCCACCACCTTCAGGTTGGCAGGCCGATCGTGGAACATCGATGCGGGCCACAATTTGGTGAGCATGATGAAACGTGTATCAGGGTTGGCCTTACACACGGGGTACAATACAGGTATGGTCATCGCCACGTTGCCAAGCACCGACAGGCGCATGACAAGCACGTTACGCATGGGTTTATTGTTGGAATCCATAGAGCGCAGGATTAGGTTATGCTTATTATTCGTTGGGCAAAGTTATAAAATATCAGCGAGATACGCAACTATTCAGAAACTATTTGCCCTCGACCATCTCAATTATCCGCTTTACAATAGTGTCAGGAGCAATGCCTGACAGACAACGGTAATCGCCATAACGGCAATCCCGCTCTCCATAGATGGAACATGGCCGGCAGGGCAGGTCGAGTTGGATGTCGGTGGACGCATCCTGGCCATACCCCAGGAAACCGCAGGCGGGCGACGTGGCACCCCAAATGGTCAATGCCTGAAGGCCCATCAGTGAGGCGAGGTGCATGTTGGCGGAATCCATCGTAACCATCAGGTCACACTTGGACAGGAGGGCATACTCGTCAAGGAAACCGTGCTTGACCTCGGCCATCGAAATGGCATTATGGTACTTGCGTACGATTTTGCGTAGGGCGATTTTCTCTTCCTTGCCGCCGCCCATGAGGAACAATTGGTAATTGCCGCGAAGGCTTAATTGCTCCACCACCTTCTCCATCAATTCCAGCGGATAGACCTTGCCATCGTGGGCCGAAAACGGCGAGATGGCGACCCAGTAGCTCCCTGGCTCTTTCTCCAGCACAAGAGGGCTGACAGGCTCGGGCTTGCCGTCGAACAGGCGGGTGAAATTATCGGGCGCCTCCAATCCCAACTGCTGGAACACGTGGCGGTAGCGTTCGATGGTAGGAGTCACAGGCTCGTCGCTCTTGTGCTTAATCAGCGCCTTGCGGCGGGCCCGTTCCTTATCAAGACGAGCCACGGGGATGCTGCGCAACTTCATGCAAGCGCCCAGAATCCAGGTACGCAACACACTGTGCAGGTCGGCAACGGCATCAATATCATATTCACGGCGCAACTGCGAGGCGAGTTTCATCAGTTTCCACAGGCCCTTGTGTTCCTTGGTCTCGATGCCTACCACCATGAGGTTATCGGGGCGGTCATGGAACATCGAGGCGGGCCATTTCTTGGTAAGCATGACGAAACGCGTGTCGGGGTTGGCTCGGCACACGGGATAGAGCACGGGGATGGTCATTGCCACGTCGCCCAGCGCCGACAGACGCATGACGAGCACGTTGCGGTAACCGGAATCACTTTTTGGCATACAGGACGGGGTTGGTTTCGGGGTCGTTATACATCTTCATCTGCCGATAGACCTTCATGAACTTGCGGCCTGCGGCAATATCGTCCAGCAACTGGTCGATGGCGGTCGTGAGGTCCACGCGCTGCTCCAGGAGCACGTCGAGTTTGGCCTGGCACTTGGCAACGTGGGCGGCATCGGCGTCAAGACGCTCAGTCTGCTCGCGCATGTGCCAGATCTTGAGAGCAAGTATCGACAGGCGGTCAATGGCCCAAGCGGGGCTCTCGGTATTGATGGTGGCATCGGGCAGAATTGCGACATCGGCATAGCGCTGGCGGAAGTATGTATCAATCTCCTCCACCAGATCGGTGCGGTCCTGGTTGCTGCGGTCTATGCGACGCTTCAGGGCGAGCGCTTCCACGGGGTCAATGGCCTCGTCACGGATAATGTCCTCCAGGTGCCACTGCACAGCATCAATCCAGTTTTTGCGGGCCAGGCTGTTCTCAATAGAACCGTCTCCATAGGGGTTGATGAATGCGGCATCCACATCATCAGTGACATGGTAGAGTTTGACCGTCTGGTCAAATATCCCGTTACATTTTTGTGCAAAAGTCATATTGTTGTATTGTTAAAACCAGTGTTACTGTGGCAAAGGTAAACTTTTTCATGGTAATCAGCAACAATTATGCCTTTTTTCATTCCATAAAAAGGACGAACCACTAAAGGTATTAAGGCAATATGACGCTTTTGTCAAAAAGAAACATTAACTTTGCAGCCCAAATAACAAATTGTTTAATTATGAAGAATCATACAACTTGTTTCTTAAAACGGTTAGCTTTAATTCTATTGGTGTCCTCCACAATTAGTACAGCGACTGCCCAGTACTATAGCGGAGACCACACATTTGACGGCGAGCACAAGAACGAGCTCTCGGGGTCGCTGACAACGGGCAATAACATCATCACCGGCCCAGCCATCGGCAACACCTGGCACTACAAACATTACTTCAACAGCCACTGGAGCGTTGACGGAGGTTTGAACACGCAGTACACCAAGCAATTATACGGTATCAAGGGTAAGGGTGAATACCACCTGAAAATCAGATCTTTCCACATGTTTGCGTCAGCTGAATACATGTTCAACCATTACCACATGTTCAACACCAACGAGAATATTGGCAACATGTCCGTGAGGTTCGAGCGCGGCTACTGGGACATCACCCTGGGCGGCTCGCTCATCGGCTACAACATGATGGGAGACCACTATACCGAGCCTTTGACGCTCACCTTCGGCGCCCATGCCACACTGCGGCCCCGCACCCACCACTGGAACGTGGGGTTGCTGTTCCGCAACTATGACGACTTCTACTACGAGAACTGGAATATCAACTGGGGTCTGGACTTTTATTGGCGATTGAAGCCCCAATGGAAGCTGTTCGGCGAGTTCAACGTCCGTCCCGCCGGCTCGATGAGCCAACTGGCGAGCAAATATGAGACAACAGGTAAAGTAGGTGTAATCTATAGATGGAGATAATTTAGTTTCTAGTCCTTAGTCCTTAGTTTCTAGTTTAGCATCCGGCGACTGATTACTGAAGACTGAAGATTGAAAAACAATGAGATAATTATGAAAAAGCAGACGACATATATCCTTATTATCAGCGCTTTGCTTGCAGCAAGCGTCATGTTCACCTCGTGTGAGAAAGTGAGTCCCCAGGGCGTTCTCATCGGCAACACCAGCGTTGACGACCGCGTGAAGCAATCATTGGTGAATTTTTCCGCCTTCGAAGTGGCTTGGGACAAATCCCTGCCAGACACCGTACTGGAATACTCCTTCATTGTAGGCAGCGACAGCCACATCACCAACGACCCTGGACGGCTCGAAGAGATGCTGAACATCGGCATAGACAGCGGTGACCTTTTCTTTTGCCACTTGGGTGACCTCGCCGACACCAAGGCCGAGTACTATAGCAATACCGAAATGGTCATACGGAATGCGACAGAGAAATGGATGGATAAAAACTTAGTTCCCTATACCAAAGAGAATGGAGATGTTTATATCGATACCTTATTATATGAAGACCCCTATACCGGCAACCTCTATTATAAAAACAATTATTTCATCTTCCCATCGGCGTTGCCATTCTATCCTGTCGTGGGCAACCATGACATTACTCACAACGGGTGGGCCTTGTACAGCAGACTTTTCAAAACCTCATTCTATGAGTTCACCGTCAAGGTGGGGGGGAAATATGACCGCTTTATCTTCCTGGATTCAGCTAACGGCACGTTGGGAAAATACCAGATTGATGAAATAGAAAACGGCTTCTTCCAGCGCGACAAAAAAGATATCCGCAACACGTTTGTATTCACCCACACCAACATCTTCCGCCCATCACTCAACGAGTTCGCCTCGACCTATTGTCGCGAAGAGATGTATTACATTTTGGACAAGTTGGCGGACTGGAACACGACCATCATGTTCTATGGTCACGTCCATGCCTGGGACGAGCGCGACTTTGGCAATGTGCATCACATCACCATGCCCTCGATGAACTTTGTGGATCATCCCAACGGCGGCGATGACCTGCTCGTGCGCATTACTGTTACGGGAGACCATGAATACAAGATGGACAAAGTGGGCCTGCACAGCAAAGAAAGGTCTAAGACAGAACTTGAGGCTCTGGGCTACTACGTCACGACTAAGTAGGCGTTAGGTTTTAGGCTTTAGGTATTGGCATCCGCTAACCGAAACTGTGTCATAATTAACGCCTGAATACTATAATCGAGCTTCGCTCGAGAAATTAAGCAAAAATTTTTATAAAAATTAAACAAAATAAATTTTTAATTTAATTTTATTTATAATTTTGTTTAATTTCTCGGCCGCAAGGCCGATTAAAAAATCAGGAAAACGATTTATGATACAAGTGAATGATAGAATATAAGACGATAGGGTTTGAAGATTTGGGCGTCATCCACAGGTATATGCGGTGGGATGACGTTCAGGGTTGTGAGTGGAGCGGAATCAACCTGCTCACATGGAACCAGTATGGGCTGGAGTATGCTATCGTCAAGAATCATCTGGTGCTGCGATTTATCTATGACGGCCAGTTGACCCACACCATGCCGCTGCCTCCACCGCCTGCGGGGGTGGAGCACCCGCGCCTCATACATGAGGGTGAAGGCGATTTGGAAAACGTGGTGCGCTTGCTGCGCAACGAGGTGTTTGCCCTTCATCAACCTTTCAGCTTCACTAACCTGAACCAGTGGGAGATTGACTTCCTGGAACGGACCTTCCCGGGTGAATTTGAGTTCTCGGCGCCGATGACCGAGCGCTACGACTACATCTGCCTGCGGGAGAAGATCTTAAGCCTTGAGGGCAAGGAGATGCGCCCAAAGCGCCAGCACCTTTACCAATTCCCCCGCTTCTACCCTAACCACAAGTATCGCCCTCTTGAACCAAGCCTGTTTCCTAAATGCCTGGAATTGTTGCATCTATGGCGCGATAATGCCGAGGCCATCGGCCATATTCAGGGCAACGACAGTAAGGTGACCGAGCAAGAGTCCATCAATCAGGTGTTTGACAACTGGGATCGCTTCGGGGCCATCGGCGGGGCGCTGTTTGTTGACGGCAAGATGGTGGCGTTTACCTACGGCGTTCCCATCAACGGTAACACCTTTGACCTGTGCGTCGAGAAAGCCAACATCGACTACAAGGGCGTTTATACGGTGGTGCGTCACGAGTTCATGAAGCAAATCCCCGAGCAGTACATCTATATCAACCTGGAGGAAGATATGGGGCTGCCGGGCTTGCGCCGCGCCAAGTCCTCCTACCACCCCATCTATCAGATCAAGAAAGACCGCGCCATCTGCTTACCCGAACAGTCCACAAGCGAGGAAGAACGCCAGCGTGATGGTGTGCGCCACCTGATGAAAACGGTTTTCAACGACCGCGACGAGGCGCTTGAAATCTTCTTCTCTCGGGTGTATGACCCCGCAGGGAACTATTGCCACAGCGAAGGCGGGCAAATCGTGTCGGCAGCACAGGCATTGCCTTACCGCTTGAGCTATCACGGCGAGCAGGGCGATGCGGTATATCTCTATGCCGTGGGCACCCTACCCAACTACCGCGGCAGGCAATTCATGACGCGCCTGTTTAAGCACATGCACCGCGACCTCTTTGGCCAAGGCAAGGTGTTCTCCACTTTACTGATTGAACAGGAAGGCTTGCAGGAGATGTATGAGAAACTCGGCTATGCCCAGGTGGGCGTTGCCCCGCTGCAAGAGGAGAATGTGGTGGAAAAGGGCTTTGCTGCCTATGACGAGTGGCAGCAGTCACGGCCATGTGTTCTACTGCAAGACGAACGCAACTGGGAGACACTGCAGGAATACTGCTGTTTTGATAAATCCTATTACCTCGTCAAGCCGCACTACAGGGGTATGGTGCGCGTGATCAATGTCATGGAAGCCCTGCGACTCTATGCAGCAGCCCGTGCCGACCTGTCGATAAAGCTGCACGTCACGGGTGATGACCACATCAGCGAGAATAACGGTTGCTATGATATACAAGAAGGTGCCGTGCAACGCATCCCACGCTGCATCAATATCAAGACAATACTTACCATCAATCAGCTATCGGAATTGATTTTCAAGGATGCTCCGCTTGAGATGCCCTTGCTGCTGCTATAACTTCGATGCAAAACCCGAAAAACGGCGGTTTCATCGAATGATTTCCTCCACATTGGAGACATTCACGTGTCCGCAACCCTCTTCGCACAGGGAGCCGAAGGGGTCGCTCTTAGCTGCGGGAAAACTGTAGAAAACCCAGTGCACAGGATGTCTAAATCCGAATTTCCTACCATTATGCTCATGTACTGGGGCCTGATAAACCACTGTAACGCCACTTACGTATTTGTCATTCTCGTAGGGGCTATACTTAACCCCGTTGGTTTCAATATAGGCCAAATCCTCTAGGCAATCATGCTCAACGATGTTAGCGGGTAACACGCGGTTGCCAGCGAGCACATTCTTGGCCACCGCTACATATTCGGGTGCTGCGGTCTTTTCCCAGCGACGGCTTGCATGAGCAAACCAGCCACACTCGGTCGCCCACTTGGCGACTTCCTGAATCGTCGCACTTTCAAGGCCAGGATGACGGCGTTCAAACAGGTTCAGCAGCAACGACAACTCGGCAGCGGCACCCTCAAGGGAGCCTTGTTCGGCACGTCCGAGCACCGCAAAGAAGTTGTAGCATTCTTCGGCAGTCTTGTTATAAACTGTGGTGTCCGATACGGTATAAGCGCGGCCATTGATGAATTGGCGGCCTGGCTGGGCGTGCCCGATCAGCGCGACAAAGTATTTTACGGCCTCTTCCACGGGCATGAAGCGGGCAGCATCGTCAGTGTGGTTAATGTGCTTGCGGATGGCTTCCTCGGGGTGGAACTGGACACCGAGGGCAAAATGTTTGTCAGTACGCTCAATGGCCTCAATGATGTCGATGCTGTCGGTTGAGGTGACACCCGTCACACGCAAGGGAGTTCCCGTCACGTCACCCACGGCCTGATGATGCCATGAGGGCACGTCGAAGATGGTCTCGGTTCCCGTAATGGCGTAAAGCAGTGAGGTGGTATCGGTGACGGTAACGTCGTGAGGAGTGTAGTAGCGTTTCCCCTCAGCATCGCGCTGCATACGGTGCATGAAATGGTAATTTTTGCCCATTTCATCGAAGTATTTGCCCAAATCCTGAATCAGCGGTGCCCCCGAAACAACACCCAACATCTGCATACCGCGGCATAGGCCCAGCACGGGAATATCGTGGTCGAGGCAATAGGCCATCGTGAGGTATTCCGACACATCGCGCGTGGCGTTGGCAGGGCTGTCGTCGGCAATACCGTGCCACGGCTGGGGCACGGCAAACAGCGTCGGACTGATGTCGCCACCGCCTAGAAAGACGACCGCCTGCACATCTGCCAGCGCCTCGGCAATGTCGGTGCCGTGATAAGTGTCACGCTTGATGATGTCGGCATATTCCTGACGCAAGACGCCCATTTCATCGATATATTTCGGGCATAATATCATGTCGTCATACTCAAATCCAGCAGGGCATATCTGGGGCAAAATCACTGCCTCGCCACCTGCCTGCTCGATAGAAAGAATGGCGCGGTCATAGGCTGCATCAGTAGGTTGCCAAGCGATGCCCACTCTCACCTGGGCTGCATCTCCCGCTGTGGCCACAAATGATACAACAAGTACCAGCAAGCCCACTACCCAATATCTCAATTTCTTCTGTTTCATTTATCTTTACCTATTTCTCAACATCTCCAGCACTTGTTCCACGGGCAGGGCATCGACGTGGTAGCCGTTGCGGCCGGTCATCGAGTCGGCCATAAACAGGGAATTCCACAAGGCCTCGGCTGTCGCCTCGATGGTGGCGGCAAAGATGGAAGACATCTCACTGTTGGCCAATACCGTCGAGGTAATCATTTTGGCCTTGTCGTTGATGAGGTTCTTGGGGGCAACCGACAGGGCAATGACATAGTCGCCGCTACCGTTGGAGGCGATACCACCCGTCTTGGCCATACCCATCATGGCACGCTTAGCGACACGCTCCAGATTGCGCGAGTCAAGCGGCGCGTCGGTGATAACCACCATCATGCAGGAGCCGTCAACATTCTCGGTCTTGCGCACATGGTTGATGAAGTCATGCTTGTGAAGTTTCTGGCCCACCTGCACGCCGTCAATTTCAAGGATGCCGCCATAGTTGGTTTGGACGAGTACGCCGATGGTATAACCGCCCAACGACTCGGGCAGGACACGCGACGAGGTGCCGATGCCACCCTTAAAACCGAAGCAGATGGTACCTGTACCAGCACCTACACAACCCTGCTCCACAGGACCGCCATGCGCGTTATTGATGGCATCGATGACCATTTGGGGCGTCACGTGCATTCCGCGGGTGTCGTTCAAGCGCCCGTCATTGGTCTCGCCCACAACGGCGTTGACCGAGTTCTCGCGCTCATTGCCTGACTGCATCAGCGTGTAACGAATGACTCCTTCCATGCCCGCTGCCACATTCAGGGTGTTGGTCAGGATAACAGGGGTTTCGATATTTCCAAGTTCGCGCACCTGGGTCACGCCCGCCAATTTACCGAAGCCATTGCCCACATAGATAGCGGCAGGTACCTTGTTCCGGAATATGTTGCCCTGGTGCGGCACAATGGCAGTCACGCCCGTGCGGATACTGTCACCCTCGATAAGGGTAACATGACCCACCGTCACGCCCGGCACGTCAGTGATAGCATTATACTGCCCCGGAGTAAAAATCCCCGTCGGGAACCCCCATTCCCGCAACGTCTTATGTTGCTGCGCCACCACCGACGCCACCCCTATTACCACACAAATCGCAAAAGTCAAATACCTCTTCATCATCTCTCTGTATTGATTGCCGCAGGCAAAGATACAAAAAACACATAAAACCATTAGGATAACCCCTCAAAATGTTGACACAACAACACAAAAAGGGGGAGCGTGCGCTCCCCAGAAAAACCATTGGTGATATTCCGACAGTAGAAGTAGATGTACTCTTTGTGGGCTAATCTCAATTGCCGCTCAACAGGTAATCGATTAAGGAGGTCACGTCGCTGACACTCACATTGGTATCGGCGTTGAAGTCGGCAACCTCCAAATTGATGCCCGATGCATCGCCACTCAACAGGTAGTCGATCAGTGCGGTCACGTCGGCTACGCTCACACTGCCGTCCATATTCACGTCGCCTAACATGCCAGGATCATAGCCCGTATCAATACCCTCAATGTGCTGGAATCTACTCCATCCCTCTGCGTTCATGTAGCGTTCCAGACTGCGCATGGGCACATACAGGGTGGCATTCTCGTAAACCGCGTCGGTAAAGTAGTTGCCGCTATTAGGCGGTGTAGTGGCAAGGCAGGTCACCTTAGTAATGCCATTGATGCTGGCGAAGGCGCTGGGACGGATCTCGACGAGCGTCGAGGGCAATTCCACCTCGGTGATGGAAGTCGCTTCACGCGCCGCCTGATTGGCAATGACGGTCACGCCCTCGGGCACCCTGAGCACGCTTTTCTGCCAGCCGGTAGGCACACCCACCAGGGCGGTCAGTCCTGCGGGCACATCACCCTCTGCGCGGTTCTCAGGCTTGACGGTCAAGCCGTCGGTGGCATAGAGGCAGCCGTCATAGGCTGCAAAATATTCACTGCCCGCAGCCACGTTAAATGCCCTCAACGATGTCGCTCCCACGCAGGGGTTACCGGTGATGGTGGTCACCGTCGTGGGGACAGTGAACGAGTTCAAGCTAGTACAGCGGAAGTAGGCATTCATGACGATGGTCTTCAACCCTCCAGGCAGATAAGCTGTGGTGAGGGGGCAGCGGGTAAATGCCGCTCCGTCAATTTCCTCGAGCTTGCCGTTGCTGGTTACCGTCGTGAGGTTGGTACACTGGCTGAACGCCTGGCGGCCCACATACTTGACATTCTTGAGGTTGATGCTGGTTAACGGGTTGTCCTGAAGCGAGCAACTATCGAGCTTGACCATCGTGCTGGGCAGGTTCACGCTGGTGAGGGCGCAACTGCCAAAGCACATCATGCCGATCTCCTCCATGCCTTCAGGCAGGGTGAGGCTGGTGAGGTTGGTGCAGTAGAAGAACACGTGACGGCCCAGTTTCTTCATGCCCTGGGGCAATGTGATACTGCTCACCTGGCTGTTGCTGAAACAGCTGTTGCCGATTTCACAGTCGGGGTTAGGGATGTTCACACGGGTGATCAGCGTCTCGTAGAAGGCGCCCATGCCGATGCGCGTGATGCCCGCATGGAAATTTACAGTCTTGAGCGTGGGATTACCATAGAAAGCGTAGTCGCCAATCTCGGTAATCTGGTCAGGAATGGTGATTGAGGTGAGGTAAGTGGTGCCGCTGGAGCTGAACTGAGTGGGCTTGGCGCCAGGTGCGGCAATGATTTTGGTCTTCTCCTTATTGGTGAGCATCGTGTAGGTAACGGAGCCCTGCGTCGAAGCCAGGTGCGCAAAGTAGGGATTACCGGCCAGCACGGTCATTCCTGCCAGTTTGTTGTTGTTGAACGCTGTCTCGGCAATGAACTGCATGGTCGTGGGCATCTTCAACGAGCCTAACTCGGTATAGGAGAATGCGCCCTCGTCGATGAAGATGTACCCCTCTGGTAACTGCAGGATGGCCTGATCATTGAGTGTACACTTGTAGAACGCGTTGGCGCCGATGCCAACCACGGTATAGGTCACGCCGTTGTAAGTCACCGAGGTCTTGAAATCCGAAGTAACAAGGTTGCCGTAGCCTGCCCCGCTCTCTGAAAGGCTCTTGGGGATAATCTGCACCAAGTTGTCGGTGCCTTCGATCACTTCATACTTAAATTTTCCTGAAGTAAACTGTGTCTGGGCCAACGCACACACCGCGAGCACACAGACCGAGAGAAATGTAAAATATCGTTTCATTTTGGTTACATAAGGTAGGTTCTATAAATTCTATTCAGAGCCGAATTGAGGGCAGAACCCGTTATACTCTCTTGTAAGGCTCCTCTTCATTTTACAAAGTTACTGATTATTTTATGATAATTACAACGATTATCGGTCAAAAACTGTGTAAACCAGCATTAAGAGGCGTCTTAAGGCGTTAATCAATACAAAAATGGGGAGCATCCGCTCCCCATTTCATGGATATTGAATTTCAGTTATTCAAGATGATGTTGATGACAGCATTAATGTCGGCAATGTTGACTTCACCGTCACCATTGACATCGGCAAGTGAATTGCTATCATCACTCAAGATGGTATTGATGACGGCATTGATGTCAGCGATGTTGACCTCGTTGTCGCTATTTACGTCACCGACAATGTGTGAAGTCACTTCTCCGAAACACATGTAATCCACATTAGCCAAGTCAATTGTACCTGTTGTCTCGGTGTTGATGACTATTGCATGCGACGAGTCATCAAAGGTGATTGTCAGCCCTTCGGTCGAGAATGCGACGGTTGTTCCGTTGCTGTTGACAAAGGTCAATGTTTCCTCGTAGGCAAATGCTGTCATTGTCACGCAAATTGCCAGCGATAATAATATGTACTTACAAATGTTCATTTTGCTGGGAATTAATCAGCCCACTGGCCGCTCAGGAGGCGGTCAATCAGAGCAGTTACGTCAGCGATTGATACAGTGCTGTCGAGGTCGCAGTCAGCCTCAACGGGAGCTTCGCTATTTGAAAGCAGGATATCAATCAAGGCCGTCACGTCGGCGATGGTAACGTCACCACTATGGTCAACATCACCACGCTCAAAAGTGACATCGGTAACCTCTTCTACACTGGTGGGGAAGATGGCCCAACGCGTCATGTTCCAAGTGAACACTCCGGTAACATTCACTGTCTTGTCAACGAAGTCATTGAGGTCATAGCCGCCAATGTTCATTTGGTCAATGAGCTGGATGTTCTCACCATCACTCGTGGTGATAAAGAAGAAACGTCCAGGTTTGGTGACGGTTACGTTCTCAACCCTCACCAGTTTGCTCATGTTGGCATTATCGGCTAAGTCATCTATATTTATAATGGTGGGTATGAGGGTGTTATTGCTTATGATAGTGACTTCGTCAAGCGATGTCTTGACATCATTATCGGCAGTGGGAATGATGTGGTCCTCGTCAAAGTCGTCTTGTGCACGCACGAAATAGATAGTGCCATTGAGGACATCGTAGCGGTTAACATTAATGTTAGCAGTCACTTGAACTGCGCCCGTGGCATCCTCCAGGAAGGTGCCGCCCCAATATGTGCCGTTAACCTGAGCGTCCGTAAGGTTCAACTTGGCAGCAGTACCCACTTCGAGAGCGAGGAATTCGGCGATGTTGGCACACTCTGCATAGTCGCTCACCAACGGCGTGTAGGTGTCATCATTGGCGGCATCGGTATATACGGTCATGCACAATAACAGGGTCTGTGTGTTGAACTCGTTGGCAGCATTCTCGTTGTCAAACGTGATGCTTGTCGAGTTGCCAGTCCACACGTAGTTGTCGCTGTCAAGCGAACCATTGCCCTCTTGTGCCTCAAGGAAGAACTTATAGTTCTGAACATCAAAGCTCACCTTCGTGATGGCACGGCCCTCATCGGCGGTGATAGTGAGTTTACCACCCACCTGCAAGTACTGCACACCGGCATTGGTGCGCCACATGCGGTTGACCTTGACGCCATCGACCGACGTGAGGACCACGTCACCCTGTCGAATCTCAAGTCCACTGATAACACCCACGGTCGGATATTCCCAATCGGCGGGTGTAGCGACTTCCAGGTCAAGGTTGTTGTTAGCGAAGTCATAAACATTCTCTTGTGTTTGGGCATTGACGCTCATGCTCATCATGACGCATGCCAGTAGTGCCATTGCACTGAATTTTGTAGAAACCTTCATAGATGTGATTGTTATATAAGTTATTAAATGATTTGACATTAGATTGATGTCAGAACAGACATCCCACCGATATGGCCACCTGATGGCGGTGCCCGTCTTCCAGATAGTGGACATCAAAGGCTTGGCAATATTTGTAATTCGCCTCGACATATAACCTCATGCGTGCATATGCAATCGGTTTTGACCAACGTAATTGGACACCAGCTAGCATGCGTTGAGCAGTAAGACTTTCATATTGCCTCATCAAATATAGCGTGTGGTCTAGCGGCTTGGCCGCGTCAGAACTAGGCGTCTGGTAGGTTCCGTCATGATTGGCCGTGCCGCCACCGCCAGCCCAACCTGCCAGCAATTGGCCAGACCATACTTGATCATTGTTTGTGATCCAGTTGCGCATCAGCCGTAATTTAACCTCAGTCAAGTGGGTCGATTGCTGGCGATAGAAGGGGAACACACTTGCGGTAATCATGCGACGACTGTGTTCCATGTCAGCGATGATTTGCCAAGCCGGCAACTGTCGATTGATGCCCCACCCCATGTCAATCATCGCATTGAATACACTGTAATCGTGTTTTCCCATCTGCCTGTCATCATAGTAGCGGGTATCAGTAACACCTTGGTCGGTGATAATGCGATAGATGCGCTCATAATCATTGATGCCACGGTGGCTGTAGGATACCGCCACTCGCTGCAAGGAGGTGCCCATGTCGCGTTGCCACCAGGCCTTGACATCCCACATGTTGCCATTATGGCGGTTGAAATCAATCATCGACGGAGATTCAAGGCCATAGTGCCCATGCCGGTGCACCCACGAAGCCTCGAAGCCCCACGACATGGTCTCGAGACGATAAGCTGCCTGTATAGCGAGCCCATGGCTGATGTCAAGCAATGGGCGTTCATTGTCATCGTCAGTGTACCCGTTGCCATCGGTATTCTCCTCCCGGCCGAAGTATGCTCCATGATCAACCAGATAATGATAGACTAGGTCGGTACGGCCGAAAGTGCTGAACTTCAGCCCCTCGGTCATGCGACTGAACAGGTAATTACCACCCAGTGAGAAATGGTTAAGATGCCACATGGCTCCCACACTGGTTTCGCATCTCATCAGTGAATTGACGTGTCGGGGGTCTTTTTTCTTGGCACCGCTGGCCGTAGTGTAGTCAAATTGCGCTCCGATACTTACTCCGTGTCCCACATCCACTCCAAGCTGGCCATCCAAGCGATAGGTTTCAAGGCTGAAATCACCTCGTGTGGAGTCATCGGTCTCGGTGATGTTAAAGGGCATTTGCTCATGATATATCCATACCGACCCACCAGCTTGTTTGCCCCAACTGTAACTGTAGTCCATGCCTCCCCTGAGCACCACGCAGCGGCTGATGCGGTAGATAGAGCGGACTTGTGCCTGTGCATCCCAATTGTGGGGAGCGACGTCGACACCCTCGAGGTGACCATGCTGTGTGGCCGTCGTGAGTCGTGCTTCACCCAGCAGGAACTGTGTGCTGTCTATTGGATTGAATGTGGTGAGTGCCGCCGTGTTTCGGGTCTGCAGCAAGGGGTAACTCGCCAAAGTGTGATCATAGTCAAGCCATGATTGAGCCAATGACGGCATGACAGTCAGCAACATCAGCAGCGTGAACAGATATGTGCGTAGGTTCTTTCTCATTTTCGTGCCTTATTCGTCCTTTAATGATGCATGTTCCCGCTCGATGAAGTCATTCGTCGAATTATTGGTGTCCAGATAGACGATATGGCCCATACGTTCAGTCTCTTGCCGGTCCACACGGCGCTCAACGCTATGGCCGTAGCGTGCAGTCATATATACCATGCCTACGTCAACGCTTGATGTCAGCCGCTTGCTGGCCTCCTCCCATGCGCTGGAAAAGACCTCCACGCCGTCAAGGATGTTATCGACAGGCACCTTGCGGCAGGCAAAGGTTGGCAGGGCACGTCCCTCATCATACCACACATTGGTCACGTCATTGCCAAATTCCAAGGGGGTCATCCCCTCAGGCGGCGTGAATATGAAGAATGCGGGTGACGTGTTGCTCAGGGGCCATGCCGATTCCATCTGATCGCCATATCTCACGGCCTTGAGATAGTGGCTGGTCGGTATCAGGTCGCTGGGCGACGGGTAGGCGCTGGTGCTGTTGTAGTGCTCGATGTCGAAAGTGCAGTAATACTGCGGATTAGCCAGATTGACACTGTTGGAGTAAGTGAGCGTATGGTCTATAGCACCATTGAGGGCAATGACCTTCTGCTCCCACGGCTCAAACGTCACTTCCTCGTCCTGGAAGTACCAAAAACTGCTGGCGGCGGGAATGAATCCCTCATTCTCGTAGTTGAGATGCCCAGTCTCGTCATAGTTCTTATTGATACCATAACTGTTGTAGGGTGTGGCGATGGCCAGACATAATCCAGGCAGCACGACACGCTGGTCGCTGTTGTTGGCGATGATGACATATTTGTCTCGGTAATACCATCCTGAACCGTCGTCGCGTTGGCAACCGCCCACGTAGAGTTCACGGATGATAATGGCACTCGTGGTAGCCATAGTAACAGGCAATGAGACATGATGGTCACCATTGGATCTGACGGCCACATTGCTTACTGATCCATTAAAGACTGTGCGCCATCCGTCCTTGGGGGCTGCCACATGCGATACCACAATATCATAGATGCCCACGGGAACATTAAATGTGGCGACACCCTCGCCATTGGTTTGCTGGGTGAACACCATGCCTTTGTCGTCGGTCATGCGCACGGCTATGCCCTCCTTCACGGGCAGGTCTCCCTGGACTTGTACCCGCACGAGTTGTGTGGTATATTCATCGGGCTCATCGATGCTGCCGTCACAAGCTGCCACCACGATGCACATCATGGTGATGATCAGTCCGATGAAAAAATGATGATATGTGAAAAAACTGCTCTTCATAGCCAATGTCTCATAGTTTCAAACGCATGGATAAACCATAGTAGAACGGAGGAATGTAGCCACCGTTATAGATGGTGGTGCGCAATCCTGTCTGGTGGCTCTTGACACGAGCCATCGAGTTCCAGAAATTGTTCGCCAGGAACGATATGCTGACGTGATCGCCTATTTCCTTGGTGATATTGATGTTACCCGAGAAATAAGCCGAAATGCGGTCGGGATTGAGGTTATAGTTGTAATTGGTCTTGACTACGAGTTGAGCCAGTTCATTGAATAGGGCAGAATCGTTATCGCGCGCCCAAATGAATTTCTCGGCAAACGGCTGTGCCACGTCAGGCTGGTCCCAGGTGGTATAGTATTCGGGCCATAGGGCGACATAACAATCTCGCTCGTTGCCAGTGTAAGGCTCACCAAAGTAATCGGCAGGGTCAGCAAGAACATAACCCCTGGTCGCACCGTTGATGCCTTGACTGAGTGACCGCCGAGCATCATAAAGGGTTGACTCCAGTCTCAAGCTGATCACCAGTCTGATGGTGGGGATGTGTGTGACTACTGTCATGTTGGTGTTCACAATATCCGACTTGCTGCCGTTGGGCACAGTGGCATAGGCACTACCGCTACCCAAGGCTGTACCCTGATAATAGCCCACATATTGGTAAGGTGTGACGCCGTCGCTCATCCATTGAGCCCCAGTGGGTTGTGAGGCAATAAGGGTGTGCTCCACACCATGATAATGATAATAGGAGCCGTCAATACGCAGGCTGGTACGCAATGACTCAATCTGTCGAAAATCAACCACCCAGTCCAAACCTGAGCGGGCGACGGGAGAGCCGTTGATATAGGTATTACTGCTGTTGAAGGTGTTACGCGTCACGTGGTTCAGAACTTGAGCCTCTACCTGCCCATTGCGGTCATTGACAGTGACCACGCCAGAGTTCCGGTCGATGCTGTAGATGCGGTCGGCAGGAGCGATGGGAAAACCGTTCTCGAGTTCGACCTGAGAGGTGAAATTATAACTGAACGGAGTATAGACAGCGGCACTCATGTAAGGACGGTAAGTCTTAGCAAAGAAAGCTCCCAACGAGATGTTTGCAAAAGACGTGCTGGCCTCAATGCCAAACTCCAATTGCTGGGCATACTGCCACTTGAGCGATGCGTTAGTGACTGACTTGAACGGGGTGACGCTGTAGGCATAGAAAATGCGGTTGTCGGCTGTAGAGCCGGGGACAAACGCCAGCCTGTCGGCATAGGAAGGCCTGGGATAAAGCACCTCAAACGATGGCAATTTCACACTCTTTCCCCATCCGCAATAGGCGCTTAAGCCTTGCAGTAACCAGTCGTCGCGATGCTGCCACATGACATATTTCGCATTGATGCGTGGCGACCATGATGAGACGGTGCCATATTCCGACTGACTGATATGGGTGATATCTGCACGCAGTCCTGCTGTGAGCTGCAGTTCACCACCATGCTCGCTGGTGGTGAGCGAGAAACGATCCTCACCATAGAGCGCCACATTGTGCATCCAGGGCAGTTCGTCAAGTCGATACTCCCTCCACGTGGGCGCATAGCGCATGTCGTCGTAATACTGTCCTTGTCCCTTGTTACCGGTCGCTGTCCACTCTATGCCTGCCATGATGCGGTTGGTGAAATCACCTCCGCGTTGGTTCCATTTTGCTTTGGCCTTGAGCATCAGGCTTACGGGCTTGTTATCATTGATGCTCTTGACATACCAGTATCCCGTGGGGCTCAAGAAGATGGGGGCATCAGGATTTTGGTCATAGTCTGTCGCCAGGTAGTAGCCGGCTTCGGTGGCATGTATCTGAGCCTGTGAACTGCTGCTACTGGTATTGGTATTGGAAACGCGCCGCTTGTCTGCAAACGATAAATCGGCTTGTATCGACAGGTTGGACAGAGCACGTCGGTCAATGTTCCAATCGGCTCTCAATGAGCCACGCAAGACGTGGTCACGCACTCTGGTATAGGTATCGGCGAACAGGTCGGGGTCGGACTCGTTGTTATAACCGCCCAGATTGCCCTCGACCTTGAAGTTGAGCATCAGTGGTCGGGAGGCCAGCGACATGGATGTGTTGTAATTGACGGACAGACTGTTGCGCTGATAAGCAGTATGCGGTGAAGCCAGGTTGCTATAGCTGCGCGTGTGCTCCATCGAGGCGTTGATGACGCCATTTTTCAACTCAAAGCCCTTGCTGATACCAGCCTGTTTTGTGTAGGGGTTAGTGGCGAGCGAAACTTCCCATGGCGTCTGGCCACGCTTGGTGTTTACCTTGACGATGCCGTTGCTCAAGTCGCCATACTCGACCGAGGGGATGCCGGGGACAACCTCTACACTAGCGACATTGGTGGAACTGATGCTGCGTGTGCTGGCACTTGTGGTTTCATTCAAGTCGGCATTGTTCTGTAGTCGTTGTCCGTCCACCTCGATAGCAGTGCCGAAGGCAGCATTGCCTTTCTCGCTTGACTCTGCACGCAGGGCGATGCGCTGGTCGTTGATGAGCGAACTGTTCACGGTTTTGCCGCCAGGCAATAGGGTCAGAATATCGCTCACGTTGACAATCTGCTGGTTGTCAAGAGCCTGCCTGTCGATGAGATAACTGGTTGTTGCATTCTCGGTCTTGCGCTGAGCCGTAACAATGACTTGATCCAACTGCAGGCTGGTTGGCCGCATGACTAGGTGCAACGTATCGGTATGGCTCTTGAGGTCCACCATGACCTCCATCGGCTCGTAGCCCACACAGGTCACGCGCAACGCCGACGCACCATTGCCACGGACGTGCATCGTGAATGCCCCTTGGTTATCGGTCATGCACCACTGTTCGCCCTGTTGCAAAGTGACGGTAGCAAATTCTATGGGCTTGCCATCGCCAGCATCGGTCACCAAGCCGTTCAGAACCACCTGGCTATGCAATGCGATGGTGCAACAACACAATATGAATACTGCGATGTATCTCATTACTCGCTCAGAGGCTTAACCCATGGATGGTGCATCAGTCGGGGGCTAGCAAAGATGTCGATGTAACCGACCAGGTCGTGTTCAGCATAAACAAACGGAATATCCAGTCCTACTACCCAGCAGATCTCATAAATTGAGGGGAACGAATACTCGTGATCTGGGTCGTTCAAGTCAGCTACACTCCATTGGCATTCCAGTTGATGGCCCTCAAGAGCCCATGTGTCGAGGTTGTGGGTCACAAAATACATGTAACGGTTTCCTGAGTCACCTCCGGCGTGCTGCGATGATACTCCTGTGTACCAAGTACTGGTGGCATCCCAGTAAGCATAGGTTGAGGCTTCTTCAAAGTACTGTGTCGTACTGATGGGCTGCTGGTCATCGAGGGCCATAGTGACCTTGCCTTTGCCAGTAGCTTCATTATAGTCGTATAGCAACTTGAAATCCGCATCATATTTCAGTCCCTTGCGGTGCGCTATTGAGTCGATGTGACAATAAATCTCATGACCATAACCTGGCGTTCCCGGTGCGGGAAGAACGGCATGATATGCCATGGACACTGCACTGGTGACCATAATCGATGTGCCAGGGAGTGGCTCACCGTTGGGGCTGGCAACAAAATACCAGTCACCAGCGAAATGCTCATAGGGGGTCATTTCACGATAGTTGATCTCCTCTATGCTGTCGATGGGTATCGTCATGGCCATCTTGCCGTGCTGAATGACATTCAGCGAGTAAGTGGTCTTGCCATCAACCATGCTCTTGGTGTATTTGAATTGGTTCACCAGTGTGTCAGGAAATATTTCCTGTGTACCGTTCTTCAGGACAATAGCTGTGCGATAGACACCTGTCCCTTCGGCATAGGCTGTGATGAATCCAACAAGTGACAAAACTGTGACTAAAATGCGCGTAATCTTCTTCATATTTCTTGTGATTTTGATGCGCACAAAAGTACTCCTACCTTATTATATAGGCAAACCCATAAAATAGGGATTTTTGCTTTAAAAACTCGCCAAAATTGGTGAAAAAAGGGGGAGCGCACGCTCTCCGAGAAATCAGACCATGAAGACACTATGATTGGATAGCGATATCTCATGTGATGTACAGACTTTAAGACGTTATAAGGGGTCGAAAGATGTTGAACGGCGCGAAAAGAGGGAGCGTTATCATGACACATTGCCTTATTAAATCATTCCTTTTCATCAATCACTAACCTAAAAACTTGCTATTCTTAACTATAATCCCTAATTTTGCGTTGTACAAATAAAAAATGTTGATGAGAATGAATGCTAAAAAATTGATGACGGTAATCGCTTTTGTCACCATGGTGTTGACAACTGCCAGTGCACAGATTACGCAGGAGCAGTTGCAAACTGGAAGTGACGAACAGTTGCTGAGGGAATGGACAAAGGAGCTTTCCTCTGATGAGTTTGGCGGAAGAAAGCCCATGACGCCCTATGAGGACAAGACGGTGGACTATCTTGCCAGACAGTTGGAGGTAATCGGTTTGGAGCCTGCTTTCAACGGCAGTTGGTTACAGCCATTTGAAATGATTGCAGTTACAGCCAAGCCAGTGGGCAACAGGCTCTCTGTGAGCGGGAAGAAGAAATCGGTGCTTCGCTATCCCGACGATGCAATCATCTGGACGTCTCGCGCCACTGAGAAAATTGATCTGAAGAAGGCGGAGTATGTGTTTTGCGGTTTTGGCATTAACGCGCCTGAATACGGCTGGAATGACTACGAGGGCATCGATGTGAAAGGCAAGAT
>CAMZFV010000036.1 GCA_947306175.1 uncultured Prevotellaceae bacterium | reverse complement strand
AAGCCGATGAGTTGGCCCTTGCTGATGTGCTGCCGCAGCAGTTTCCAGATGATATCGTTCATTATTAGTTTCTAGTTTTTAGTCCCTAGTTTCTAGTTATGTTTGATTACTGTCGCCTGGATGCTGAGACGCAAGATTTTGCGTCTCTACAATGTTGCTACAGGTTGAAAAGCTTATCCACGTCAATTTTCAGGTGGTTGCCAACTGAGGTAGCGATGATTCCGGCTCCCTGACGGGTGGCTTCTTGAGTGATGAGGTCGGCGACTATGCGGTTGTTCTCGTCGTCGAGGTGGCTCACTGGTTCGTCAAGCAGGATGAAGTCACACGGCTGGCACAAGGTGCGGATGATGGCGACACGTTGCTGCTGCCCGATGGAAAGTTTGCTGGCGAGACTGTCTTCCTTGTCGGCAATGCCCATGGCCTCGAACAGACGGCGGATTTCCTCGCGGCTCTTGAAGCCCGTGAGACGGTTTTTGAGTTCCACGTTCTCCATTGCAGTGAGTTCGCCGAACAGGCGCATGTCCTGCGGCAGGTAGGCGATGTGGCGCTGGCGGATGTCGCACCACTGGGCAACCGTCAACGTGCGGATATCTTGATTGTCAAACGCTATGGTGCCGCTGTAGTCCTGGCGGTAGCCGAAGATGTAGCTGCACATGGACGACTTGCCCGTGCCGCTCTCGGCGCTGATGAGGTAGCGCTTGCCGCGCTCCATCGTGACACGTTGTTGCCACACGTCGCTGTGGATGCCGTCTTGACCGGCAAACACGCGGGGCAGGGTGTTATTGAGTTGTATGGTTTCCATTCTTTTCGCAAATGTTGTGGCCGTGATATGGCTCGACGTGGATATTGGTCATCACCTCGCCCAGGGCCTCGGACAGCCGCTTCTCGATATCGCGGGTGATGTCGTGGGAACGCGCGACCGTGAGGTCTCCGTCCACCTTGACGTGGATATCCACCACGCGCAGGTTGCCGTTGCGGCGCGTGCGTAGGTTGTGGAAGGCTTTCACCCCTTCGGTACTCGTCACAATGGAGGAAATCTTGTCCTGCTCTTCCCGTGGCAATGCTACCTCCAGCAGTTCCTCGACGGCAGGCCGCCCCAGGCGGTAGGCCAGCACCAGGATGAGCACACTCACAGCGATGGCCGCTATCGGGTCAAGCACTCGCCATCGCTCACCCAGGAACATTGCTCCCGCCACACCCAGCAGGGTAGCGGCAGTCGATAAGGCGTCGGCACGGTGGTGCCATGCATATGCTTTGAGGGCGCTGCTATTGGTTTTGTGGCCCTTGAGGCGCGTGTAATGGTACAGGCCCTCCTTCACGATGACAGCGATGATGCCCACGATGAGGGCGATGTTGTGGGGACGCTCTAGTGTTTCGCCCTGGAAGGCAGCCCACACGTCTTTTACTCCCTCAGACATCAGTCCCAGGGCGACCACCACCAGGATGATGCTGATGAGAAAGGCCGCCAGGGTCTCAAATTTGCCCCTGCCGTAGCGGTAGCGTTCATCTACTCCCTTGCCCGAGAGGCGCACCATGGCATATACCAACCCGTCGGTCACCGTGTCGCTGATGCTGTGGATGCCGTCGGCGAGGATGGCACTCGAGTGTCCGACGAAGCCCGTGACAATCTTCAATGCCGACAGACACACATCGCTCGTCATGCCCACCAGTGTACACCGTTTTTCCTCACGGTTGCGGATGGAGGTGTCTAAGTTATTGATATGTCGTTCTTCTGTCATGCTTTTGCGTGATTGATGGGCGCAAATTTACTCATTTCCCTGCACAATCGGCACACTGTTAACCATTTTTTATTCTATGTGTTTCGGGGCTGGGGTTTTCATTGAGATAATGTGGCTGTTTGCACGTGAAATCAATGGATTCGTTCTTTTATTATTAAGCGTTATTGACTTTTTGGGGCGAAATCAAAAAATTACTTTGAATATTAAAAATAGTTTTATTAATTTTGCGTGTTTTTTGTTGGAATCTTAAACATCTGTTTTTATAGTTAAATATTATTATGAAAAAAATTTTATTTCTTTTTGCAGTCGTTCTCACGGCTCTACAAATGTCGGCTGCCGATGTGACCCCAATGCAGGCACAGGCTGCAGCCAATGCGTTTCTCACAAAACAAGTAAAAGCCGGTCGTCTTAAAGCCGCCGCTGCTTCCAATCTCCAGCTCGTTAAGGCTGAGAAATCGGTTGCCAAACCCTCGGCTACGGACTACTACATCTTCAACTCATCACAATCCTATGTAGTGGTTTCCGGTGATGATTTGGCACCTCAGATTCTGATGTACGGCGAGGAAGGTTCTCTCGACCTGAACAACATCCCTCCCGGCATGCAGTGGTTGCTCAACAAGTACAAATATCAGATTGACGGTCTCAAGGCAGGTACCATGGTGCCGGTGAAGCTCCCCAAGTTTGCCACCACCCCCGTTGCACCGCTGGTCACCGCCAACTGGGACCAGAGTGCTCCTTACAATAATCAGTGTCCTACCAGTGGTAGCAGTCGCGCTGTCACCGGTTGCCCGGCCACTTCGCTGAGTATGTGCTACTACAAGTGGAAATGGCCTGAGACATTCCCTGCATGTGCAGCAATCGATGGTTCGGTTACTGACGGTTACTCGGCTTCGGCTCTGTCAGAACGCCAGGCCGACTGGGCTAACATCATCGACGAATATACCGGCCCCACCAACAGCTCCTATACAACAGCACAAGCCAATGCTGTGGCATGGCTGATGCGTTATGCGGGACAGTCTATTCCCGATTATTATTACACCAGCAGTGCCAGCGGTGCCAACGACCCCGAAATCTACCAGGGAGTCCTCAACATGGGTTACACCGATGCCCAGTACCTCCTTCTTACCGAGCTTCAGCAATCGGGTTGGAGCTACACCAATGGCCCGCAGCAGTACACCGATGACCAGTGGAACGAATTTATGTTGAATGAGCTTCATAACGGCCGTCCCATCGAGTATCTGGCCTTTGACTGCAGTAGCTGGCAGCCTGCAGGTCATGCCTTCAACGTGTTTGGTGTAAATTCCAGCGGTCAGTACTACGTGAACTGGGGTTGGAGCGGTGACAGCAACGGCTATTGCACCCTGCACAACTTCACCACCGCTACAGGTGCAACCGGTCAGTCTGGCTCCTACGTCTTCAACTATGGCGAGGCCATGATTATCGGCATCGAGCCTCCTGCAGGAGCCCTTACCGATCCCAGGATTAAGGTTGACCCCTCCACGCTCGCTATGAACACTTTTGTAGGTGTTCCCGTGACTGCCACCTTCACTGTTACAGGTTACAATCTCACAGGCAACGTCAACTTGAGTCTCAGTGGTAATAGCGCCTTCTCATTGAGCACCAGTAGTATCAGTGCTACTCAGGCCACGAATGGAGTGACTGTCACAGTAACCTATAATCCCAGTCAAGTTGGCTCTCAAGATGCTACGGTTACATTGACCAGCACGGGTGCTGAAGACGTGACCGTCAAGATTAACGGTATCGCCGACCTGGAGACCTACGACCCTGTGATGCTCGACGCCACCAATATCACTTCCACCTCGTTCACCGCCACTTGGACTGACGCAACACCTGCCGAGAATGTAGAGAGCTACACCCTCTATGTGAGCGACCAGCCATTTAAGCCCGCAGTTGCCTTACTCGACTCGGTTGACTGGACTTCGAATAACAATGTGCCCGCTGGTTGGACTGCAGAAGGTCTGCAGTATTATGGTTCCAACAGTGCAAGCTACTTGAGCTCAAGTGGCGGCTATGTGCAGAGTTCAACCTATGACCTCGATGGTTATGACAAGGTGACCGTTATGGTTTATTCTGAGCCTTATCAAAGCAACAACACCATGACCGTGTCTACCAGTGTTGACAGCAAAACCATCTCTCTCTCCGGCAATTCATTTTCCTGGTACACCTTCGTTCTGAATTGTGCCAGCAACGACTATGTGAAACTCACTACCAGCGGTATGCCTGACATGAGGTACATGAAGGTTTATGCTGGTGATCCCACCGCTACCCTGATGCTCAAGGCTTCCGAGACCGGCGATGAGACTTATCGTGTCATTACTGGTATCACGGGCAAGAGCTACACCGTTACCGGCCTCACCATGGGTGGTACTTTCAACTTCTATGTTGTGGCCAATTACACCAATGACGCTATTGGCAACAGTAACACTAATCAGGTTACCCTCCTCGAGAATACCAATCCTGTGATTGCTGTGAATCCGGCTTCTCTGGACATGACAGCTACAGTTGGAGAGAGCGTTGATGCCACCATTAATGTTAGTGGTGCTAACCTCACCGGCAATGTGACTCTGACGCTGAACGATGCCAATGGTGTTTACAGCATCACGCCGACGACCATCAGCGCAACCGATGCCATGAATGGCAAGGATGTCACGGTAACCTATACCCCCACTGCACATGGCAGTCACAACGCTACGATAACCCTGAGAAGTGCTGATGCCGAGGATGTGACCGTCACCCTGAATGGTACTGCCAACCTGGTGAAGTCTGATCCCGTGATGCAGCCCGCCAACGAGACCTACATCAACCTGACCAAGTTCCGTGCCGACTGGACCGACGCTACTCCTGATGACAATGTAGAAAGCTACACCCTTGAGGTATCGACCAAGTCTGTTGAGCCCGAGCCTGAGCCTGAACTCATCGCTTCAGTGTCTGGTACACAGTACAATGGTAACGGCTATTACAATGTGACCTTGACGGCACCTTGGGGTGGTACTAACACGAAGGGCCACAACAATGAAATCATCTACTTCAGGAACAATTACAATAATGATGGTTCCTATGGTAACATCACCTATACCGTTCCCGAGGGATATGAGAATGCTATCTTCACGATGAAGATCACCACTGGAACAAGTACTGATGAGGCTGTTGGTAACTTGACGGTTGCTACGCCTAGCACCGCAGGCACTACGCATTACTTCAACCCGACAGAAACCTATGCTTGGGTGGTAACCGCAAGCTCTGGTGAGAAGATTACCATCACCACGCCCGATGCCCAGTACTCGCCCGATATCGCTCTGATTGAGGTTTGGACTGGAGATGCTTCAGGAGCAAAGCTCAGGGCTAACGAGACTGGCGATGCCACCTATCGCCTGATTACCGGTATCACCAACAAGTTCTACACCGTTGAGAACCTGACCGCCGAGGGCACCTTCCTCTACAAGGTGAAGGCTCTGTATATCGACGGTACCGAGAGCGAGTGGAGCAACATCGAGGAGGTTACCCTGTTCCAGAATGAGTTTGGCCATACACTGGGTGACGTGAACCACGACGGTATGGTTTCGGTTATTGATGTGACCACCTTGATCGATGGTCTCTTGGATGATCCCAGTGGCCTCTGCCAGACCTGTGCTGACGTGAACCAAGATGGTACGATTTCGGTAGTTGATGTGACTACCTTGATCGACATGCTGCTTGGCGGTGGAGGTTCTACCCTCAATGTGGCTATGCCCGTCAACCGCGTTTTCAACCCTAAGAGATAAGTTAGAGACTGATTCTCCCCGATAATTATTGCGGGGCGCCATTATCAAGTGGCGCCCCGCAATCGTTAGAAATGTTGTGTAAATGATGAGATGGTTAGGTATAGTGAAGTAAATCACAATTTTTGTAAAAATTTAAAATAATTCAATTGCGTTTTGTATCTTTGCAGGCTGTTAAATTAAAAACTGTTACTGTTAAGGAACTGTTGAAAAGCTGTTGGAATATTCAGTACAAGAATCAATTTAATGGTGACATATTAACGTTACTACTATTACATTATATTATTTATAGCTTAACATTCATTATGAGAAAATTCTTATTTTCACTGATTGCCGTTGCTGCGGCAATGCAGTTGTCTGCCGCCCCTGTTGACCAGTTCACGGCTTTTCAGAAAGCCCAGAGCTTCATGCAGAGCAATGCGGCGGTATTCCGCTCTTCGGCGCCTTCGACGCTCAAGTTGCATCGTGCCGTCATGGGCGACGTCAAGCTGAACCAGCCCGTGTTCTATGTGTTCAACAGTTCGAACAGCTTTATTCTGGTCTCGGGTGATGACCGTGCCGAGGAAATCCTGGGTTACGGTGAAGGCAACCTTGACATGGACAAAATTCCTGCCAACATGCGTGCTTGGTTTGAAGACTACCAGCATCAGATTGAATACCTGCAGGCTCATCCTGGCATGCAGGTGAATACCAGTGCCGATATTAAGGCACCGCATCGCGCACAGAACGTGTCGCCAATGCTTACCGCCAAGTGGGATCAGACAGCTCCTTACTGGAATCAGTGTGTGATTAATGGCGTTCAGTGTCTGACGGGTTGCCCTGCGACCTCGCTGGCTCAGGTGTTCTATTACTGGAAGTACCCAACCGCTGAGACAGGTGCAGTTCCTGCTTACTCCTTTAGTGGAACCAATGTCCCCGCTTTGCCTTCGACAACCTTTGACTGGGCTAACATGAAGAATTCTTATCTTTACAGCTCAACTGCTGCCCAAAAGGCTGCTGTTGCCACTCTGATGCGTTATATCGGCCAGGCCGAGCACATGGAGTATGGCGCTAATGGCAGTGGTATCAGCTCCTCTCGAACCGATCTGATTTCCGACGCCTGCAAATTCTTCGGTTACGACACTAATGTGAAAGCCATCTATAAACAGAGCTATTGGGGTGTCAATATCTATACCGATGCTCAGTGGGCATCGATGATTCAAGCCGAACTTGAGGCTGGTCATCCCATTGTTTATTGTGGCTTGTCCAATAATGGCGGTCACGCATTCAATGTTGACGGTTACACCGTTTCGACCAACAAATACCACATCAACTGGGGTTGGAGCGGTGTAGGTAATGGTGACTTTGCCCTCAATGCATTTACCGACTATGAAGGTGATACCTACAACCAGTACCAGTCGATGGTAATCGGTATCCAGCCTCCCGGTGGCGAGATCACTTTCCCCGTCTTGACCGTTGAACCCACGTCTTTGGACTTCGGTACTGCCAACGCCGGCGAAACCGTTTCCAAGACCTTTACCGTTTCGGGTATCAATCTGCTTGATGTTGTGACCTTCACCAAGTCTGGTAATGGTCCCTTTACCGTAACGCCTGCTAGCCTTACCGCCGAGGAAGTGGCTGCTGGTGCCACGGTAACTGTCACCTATGCTCCTACCGCTGCCGGTAACCACACGGGTAGCATCAATGTGGCCAGTGCTGGCGCCGAGACCAAGTCGATTGCCCTCACGGGTAGTGCAACCAACTTGCCAAAGATTGTTTCCGACCGCTATGAAGTCAACCTCACTTCTACAGTTGGAGTGGCTGTAACCGACACGTTCACCGTTACTGGCCAGAATCTGACCAGCACCCTTTATCTGAGTGTCCAGGGCGGTAATGGTGCATTCAGCATCAACAAGTCCAATGTGACCAAGAGTGCTGCAGCCAAGGGCGTTTTGGTCACCGTGACCTATACTCCCAATGCCGTTGGTGCCACCAACGCCCGAGTGATGTTGCGCAGCAATGGTGCCGACACCGTCTATGTGGCACTGAATGGTATGGCCACGTTCACCAAGTCGGACCCCGTGATGGAGCCTGCCGATGAGCAGTATGTCACCGAGACCTCTTTCCTCGCCTCATGGACTGACGCAACCCCTGTTGGCGGCGTGAGCAGCTACACTCTGGAGTATGCCACCGATGGCAATAGCCAGGAGGTAACCGGTATCACTGGCAAGAATTACCTGCTCGAGAACCTCATTGCTGGTGCCACCTATACTTATAAGGTGAAAGCCCTCTATGCTGATGGAACCGAGAGCCTGTGGAGCAACGTTGAGCAAGTGACCTTATTGCAGTCGGGTCCCGTTTATGAGGCTGGAGACGTTAATCAGGATGGCAGTGTCAATATCGCTGACGTTACGGACCTCATCGAGATTCTGATGGGCAGTGTCGAGTTGACTTCCACTGCCGATGTGAATGGTGACGGAGAGGTGAATATTTCTGACGTGACGGCACTCATTGACCTCCTCTTGAATTGATTCATATAATTGGGAATTAACTCCCAATAGTCGGATCGCATCAATCGACCAGAAGCGGGTCATTGATGCGATCCGTGTTTTTTTATGTGGGCAGATGGAATAAAAACGGCAATTCCGATGGAATTTATCATCCCGCTCTTGATGGCGGGGTGTGCCTATTAGCTTATTGATTTAAGGCATTCGTTAAAAATTTATTTTAATTTAAAAGAAAAATTTGGTTTGTTCAAAACGTTTTCTGTATCTTTGCGGGGTTGAATATTAATATCATTATTTATAAACCAATTCAAACCATCAAAATTCAATTTTTTTAGGCTTATGAAGAAATTTCTATTTCTCTTGACGGCCATATTTATGGTCGCGTCATTGAATGCCGCCCCTGTTGATCAGGCAACGGCTTTTCAAAAGGCAAAAAGCTATTTGGCTAATGAACTTTATGCTGGTAAAGTAATGGCTCCCGCTGCATTGAACCCTGTCCTTCTGAGGGCCGAGATTGGTGATGCCAAGTTGGGACAGCCTGTATTCTACATTTTCAACACCTCTACCACCTACCTCGTTGTGGCTGGTGATGACCGTGCCGAAGAAATCCTCATGATTGGTGACCGTCCTTTGAAGGACATCAACAATCTGGCTCCTGGTTTGCAGGACATCCTCAATCAGTACAAGCAAGAAATCATGTTCCTGCAAGAGCATCCGGGACTCAGAGTGGATAAGCGTATCACTACCCAGAACACGATGATTCGTGCCACGTATGGCCCGCTGTTGACTGCCATGTGGGATCAGTCGGATCCGTATTGGAACCAATGCAAGTTTACCTATAATAATAGGAGTTATCAGTGCTTGACAGGTTGCCCGGCTACCTCAGCGTCGATGGTGATGTACTTCTGGAAGCACCCCACCGCTCAAGTTGCCGCCATTCCATCATACACCGCCGAACTTGATCTTTCGTACTATAACGTTATTAACAACTACACTTATCCCGCCCTGTCTGCAACAACTTTTGACTGGGCAAATATGAAAGACAGTTATACTAGCTATACCACGGCTCAAGGTAACGCTGTTGCCACGCTGATGCGCTATGTGGGTCAGGCCGAGCACATGATGTACGGTACCGAGAGCGCTGGTGGTAGTGGTATTTATACTACAGACACTCAGAATATCGTCGATATGTTCGTTCTGTTTGGCTATGATCAGAGCACTTGCCGCGTTGTGAGTAAGTCCTCATACAGTGCAGCTAACTGGGCCACTTTGATTCAGAATGAGATGGCAGCTGGTCGTCCCATCGTGTTCACGGCCGTTGATAATAGTGCGGGCGGTCACGCCTTCAACGTGGACGGCTATAACAGCAGCACCGACAAGTATCACTGTAACTTCGGTTGGAGCGGCGATGGTAACAACTGGTATTCCATGAACGCATTCTCCTATGGTGGATACACCTTCAACCAGGGTCAGCAGGCCGTTATCGGTATTCAGCCTCCTGGCGGCTCATCCACTGCTCCGCAATTGACAGTTGATCCCACCTCGCTGAGCTTCACCGGTTGCACCGTTGGCCAGACCTACACCAAGACCTTTACCGTTAACGCTGCCAACCTGACAGACAATGTGACCATCTCGTCGAACAATAGCAGTTTCACTGTATCGCCTTCGACCTTGACTAAAGCTCAGGCTCAGGCCGGTGCCACCATCACCGTGACCTTCGCTCCCACCACCTCTGGCTCCAAGAATGCCACTATTACCATTGCCAGCACCGGTGCAACGAGCAAGACCGTTAGTGTTACTGGTAATGCTACTGCTCCCGCTGCTACGCTGACCGTTAATCCCACGTCGTTGAGCTTTGCCGGTTGCTCAGTTGGTCAGACCTATACCCAGACCTTCACTGTGACGGGTGCCAACCTGACTAACAATGTGACCCTCACGTCTAGCAACGGTCGCTTTACCGTTTCTCCCTCGACCTTGACCGCTGCTCAGGCCATGGCGGGTGCTACCATTACCGTGACCTATAGCCCCACTGCCGCAGGTACTCAGACTGGCACTATCACTGTTGCCTGCTCTGGCGCTACTAGCAAGACCGTCAGCGTTTCGGGTACTGCAACTTCTACGCCCACAATTGTTGTTGATCCCACCTCGCTCAGCTTGAGCACTGAAGTGGGTACTCCCGTGACCAAGACCTTTACAGTGACGGCATCTAACCTTAGCGCTGGCGTGAAACTGGCCCTGAGTGGTAGTAATTTCGCTATTGACAAAACCAATATTGTCAAGAGTGCGTTTAACAACGGTGCTGCCGTTACAGTTACTGTAACCTATAGCCCGACTACCGCTGGCAACCACACGGGCACTATTACCTTGACCAGCACTGGTGCCAGCGATGTCACTGTGCAGCTGAACGGTACTGCCACCGCACCTCCTGCCGCGTTGACGGTTGATCCCGCATCGTTGAGCTTCACCGATTGCACTGTTGGCCAGACTTATACCAAGACCTTTACCGTGACGGGTACCAACTTGACTGGTAATGTGACCCTCACGTCGAGCAATGGCCGCTTTACCGTATCGCCCTCGACCTTGACTGCCGCCCAGGCTCAGGCTGGTGCCACCGTTACTGTGACCTACAGCCCGAATGCTGCAGGTACTCAGAATGGAACGATTACCGTAGCCAGCGCCGGTGCTACCAGCAAGACTGTTAGCGTTACGGGTGCTGCAGTTTCTGCGCCCACAATCACTGTCAATCCCAGCTCGGTAAGCTTGAATACTGAAGTAGGAACCCAGGTGTCCCAGACAATAAACCTTCAAGGTATCAACCTGACTGCTGGTGTTAATATCGCTGTGAATGGCGAGGGCTTCTCGGTAGACAAGACGAATATTACCAGGACTGCTGCTACTCAAGGTGCCACCTTTACCGTGTTCTACAATCCTACTGCTGCAGGCAACCACACGGGTACTGTGACCCTTACCAGCACTGGCGCAGCAACCGTTACAATTCCGTTGAATGGTACTGCTACCGAACCTGTACGTCTGATTACCGCTACCCCCAGTACGTTGAACTTTGTTGCCCTCGTTGGTGAGGTTAAGACCAATACCTTCGTTGTTACGGGTACCAACCTGACGGGTCCGCTTACACTGGCAGTAAATAACAACGCTTACAGCGTCTCACCGACGACCATTACAGCTGCCGAGGCAGCTGCCGGCAAGACGGTCACTGTGACCTACGCTCCCACTGCCTTTGGTGTGACCAGCGCCACTGTTACTATCACTGGTGGCGGTGCTCCCGCAGCTACCGTGACGCTCAATGGCCAGGCCGACCTCGTGAAGTATGCACCTGTGATGCTGCCCGCCAATGAGACCTACATCAACCTGACCAAGTTCCGTGCCGACTGGACCGACGAAACTCCTGGCGACAATGTGGCAAGCTATACCCTTGAGGTAAGTGCCAAGGCCGTTGAGCCCGAACCCGAGCCCGAACTCATCGCTTCATTGTCTGGTACACAGTACAATGGTAACGGCTATTACAATGTGTCCTTGACGGCACCTTGGGGTGGTACGAACACTAAGGGCCACAACAACGAAATCATCTACTTCAGGAACAATTACAATAATGATGGTTCCTATGGTAACATCACCTATACCGTTCCCGCAGGATATGAGAATGCTGTCTTCACGATGAAGATCACCTCTGGAACAAGTACTGATGAGGCTGTTGGTAACTTGACGGTTGCTACACCGCAGACTGCTGGCACAACCCACTATTTCAATCCTCAGGAAACCTATGCTTGGGTAGTAGTCGCAAGCTCTGGTGATAAGATTACCATCACCACGCCCGATGCCCAATACTCGCCCGATATCGCTCTGATTGAGGTTTGGAGTGGCGATGCTTCAGGTGCTAAGCTCATGGCTAACGAGAGCGGCGATGCCACCTATCGTCTGATTACCGGTATCACCAGCAAGTTCTACACCGTTGAGAACCTGACCGCCGAGGGCACCTTCCTCTACAAGGTGAAAGCTATTTATCAGGATGGTACCGAGAGCGAGTGGAGCAATATCGAAGAGGTTACCCTGTTCCAGAATGAATTTGGTCATACACTGGGTGACGTGAACCACGACGGTACGGTTTCGGTAATTGATGTGACTACGCTGATCGATGCTCTCTTGGATGATCCCAGTGGCCTCTGCCAGACCTGTGCTGACGTGAACCAGGATGGTACGATTTCGGTAGTTGATGTGACTACCTTGATCGATATGCTGCTTGGCGGTGGAGCCTCTACTCTCAATGTGGCTATGCCCATCAACCGCGTTTTCAACCTTGAGAGATAAGTTAGAGACTGATTCTCCCCGATAATCATTGCGGGACGCCATTTGAAAATGGCGCCCCGCAATTTTTAGGTCGATGAGGACTTATTAGGGTCCTCTAGAAATGAAGTGACGGAGTGATGGGGAAGCCGCGCAGGAAGGCGTCGGTATCCATGCGTTTCTTGCCTGACTGCTGCAAGGACAGTAGCTGCAGCCAGCCGTCGGCACAGGCGACACGCAGGGTTTTGCGATCGGCTTGGATGGTGCCGGGAACAGGTTGCTCGCCTTGTCCAAACGGCTCAGGCTCGCCAGTTTGATAGATCTTGAGTATTGTCACCTCCTTATCAGCGTCGAGGAGCACGCTCCATGCGGCAGGGTAGGGTGACAGGCCGCGGATGTGATTGTACAGATTCTCGGCCGGGCGTGTCCAGTCGATGCGGCAGGTTTCCTTGAAAATCTTAGGAGCTGGCGTCGGCTTTTGACCCGATGTGAGCATCTGGTCTTGAGGAATGGGCTTGACTGTGCCTGCGATAATGGCGTCAACGGTTTCAAGTACCATATCGGCTCCCATGACCATCAGGCGGTCGTGAATCACTTCTACATTGTCGTAGCGACCGATGGGGCAGCTGCGCTGTTGGATGACGTCGCCCGTGTCAATCTCATGTTTGAGGAAGAAGGTGGTCACGCCAGTCTCGGTGTCACCGTTCATCACGGCCCAGTTGATGGGAGCGGCACCACGGTAGCGCGGCAAGAGTGATGCGTGCAGGTTGAAGGTTCCCAGCGGCGGCATCTGCCACACGGCCTCGGGCAGCATCCTGAAGGCGATGACGATGAACAACTGGGCACCAAACGAGCGCAACTCCTCAATAAATGTTTCGTCCTTGAGACTTACGGGCTGCAGCACGGGCAGGTTGTGCTCGACGGCATAGCGCTTCACGTCACTCTCTTGCAGTTGGCGCCCGCGTCCTGCCGGCTTGTCGGGCATGGTGACCACTGCGGCCACGTTATAACCGCCATCCACCAGACGGCTCAGACTCTCAACAGCAAAGTCGGGCGTCCCGAAAAAAACAATCTTCAAGTCCTCTTTACTCATAATTTCAATCAATTAACTCCTAATTCCTAACTCCTAACTCCTAACTAAAACGAGACGCACAACGCTCCGCCCAGTACCCATTGGTGCAGATGCTTGCTGGCACTGGAAGTAAAGGTCTTGGTCATATCCCAGTCATACATGAGTTCTATTAGTGTGCACATGTCGGGGGCAAGTTCTTTCATAAACCCCATGGGGCAGTAGCTAGCCGTGAAAGTCTTATGTGAATAGTCATAGTCGCAGAACAGTCGCCACGAGAAAGAATTCTTGTGGGCATAAGTAAGCGATATGCCTGTGCCAAATTTTATTGAGTTTGAAGCATGTACATCGATGTAATCCCATTCGTATTTCACTGGTTGTTCAGATGGAATGAACACGTCGCCATTATCATTAAAGACGTTAACCTGTAATCGATGACCCAGGAATGCTCCATTCACATCGATGTCGTCCATCACACTACGTCCCACGAGCAGTTTAGTGCCCAACGCAAGGCGCGACGTCAGTGGCAAGTTGAAATATACACCAGCATCGGCGGCAAATTCGGTGATGTGATCGCTCTCGATGTGTACGCCCAAGGAATCTATGGCTTCACCGAAGTCAGGGTCCTTAGAGAAATCCTGGAGTAACTCATTCTCTGAATCATTGAATCTACTCCAACCATTGATGGGTGAACTCTTGACTCGCAGGCGGCCGCCTATTCCTACGTAGGGACAGAAAAACCAAGCCCCCTCGACCCCTACTGCTGTTGCCGTGCGAAACTTCAGGTGTAAAGGCTCATCTTCTTCTGAGGATTCATCATCGTCCAACAGTTCCTCGGGAATATCAAAGTTAAAAGTAGGTAACCTCAAGTTTTTGTTGCCCAAGCCGACACCCATCGAAATGGAGAAGAATGACGGATTCTGGCTCAGGTTGGGATAGCTAGAGAGGTCATTCATCAGTAGGCCTTTCTCCTTGAACAGCAGGTCGCAGATGCCATAGGCCAACTCGGTGGAAAGGATACCGATGCCTGCGCCTGAAAGCACGTCTGAAACCCAGTGTCGGTTGTTCAACACGCGCATCACGCCAGTGGCTGTGGCTACAGTATATCCTGCGATTGAATACCAGGGGGAACGCGTCAGACCGTACTCCTTATGCAGGATCGTTGCACCGACAAAGGCCGTTGCTGTGTGCCCCGAGGGCCATGAGTTGCGAGTCGAGCCATCGGGACGCATTTCGCTGGCCGTGTATTTGATGCCGTTGACAAAGGCCGCCATCACGGCATAGGATGCAAACGAAGAGGCTGCTAGACGGGGCCAACTGGAACGGCCCTCGATTCCTGCCAGTTTCAGGCCCACAGTCAGGCCAATGCCTGCAAATTGTGTGTAATTGTCAATCTCGGTATGAAAATTGTACTTGATAAGACGGATTCTGGGGTTTTCGTTTTTATAGTTTTGGCGGAAGGCCTCTTTCTCGCTTTTGGCAATCAAACCGGCAAAGAACACAGGGACGCCTCCCCACGTCTGGTCCTGCATGAAAGTGTAGGGCTTCACGGAAGGGTTGGTGGTGTTTTTCAAGAAGTGAAAGTCTGGCCCGTTGTATTTGCGGTACTTGTTGACTGCATTCAAGAGTTCCAACTCGCTAGCTGGATCGAATACCACTTGTTCTGAAATCGAGTCAATAGAATGAATGGGCACGGTATCGGTGACATTGATAGCAGGCTCTGTTTCATCAACGGAGCACTCTAACGAGTCTCTTATTTCTGTCACTTCTGTTGCTTGAGCGGTAACTGACATCAGTGTTGCCACCATTAGGAAAAGTATGATGTAAAGCTTTCTCATAACTAAAGTATATTTAATCGTATGTGTAGTGTTTCAGCACCTGGCGGTAGCTGTTGAAAATCTTGCTTTTGGAGACGAAGCCCACATAGTGGCCATCCTCGTCGATAACGGGAAGGTTCCATGCCCCTGTGTCGTCAAAGGTCTTCATCACCTGCTCCATCGGGGTGCCCACGATGACCTTGGCAGGCGGGACGGCCATGAAGCGGTTGACGGATATGCGGCGGTACAGGTCAGGGCGGAACATGATGTTGCGGATGTCATCGAGCTGCACCACGCCCACGAGCAGACCGTTGTCGTCGGTCACAGGGAATAGATTGCGGCGGCTTTGGGCGATAACATCCACCATGTCTTTGAGACTCATGTCGGGGTGGATGACCGAGAAGTCTTTCTCGATGACGCTGTCCATCTTCAGCAGGGTGAGCACCGAGCGGTCTTTTTGATGGGTGAGCAACTCGCCGCGTTTGGCCAGACGGCGTGAGTAGATGCCGTAAGGCGTGAAGATGCGGCAGATGCCGTAACTGCTGGCCGACACGATGAGCAGCGGCAGGAATAAGTCATAGCCGCCAGTCATCTCGGCGGTGAGGAAGATGCCCATCAACGGGGCGTGCATCACGCCTGCCATCACGCCTGCCATGCCCATCAGGGCAAAGTTCTTGATGCTCAAGGGTGTCTCGGGGTCGATAAAGCCCAGATGGTTGAACAGGTAGGCAAAGAACACACCTGCCATACAACCCACAAACAGTGAGGGAGCAAAGGTACCACCCACACCGCCTCCACCATTGGTGGCCGCCGTGGCAAACACCTTGAAGGCGCCCAGTGCAAACAGGAAAAGCAGCACCGCCACCGTGTTCTCGCGGTAGGCGTAGAAAAGGCTGTTGTTGAAGATGCCCGTCACATCGCCGTTGATGAGGCGCGTCACACCTTCAAAGCCTTCACCGTAGAGCGGGGGCATCAGGAAGATGAGGATGCTCAGTGTGATGCCGCCAACGGCGAAGCGCACCCAGCGGTTTCTCAACTTCTTGAAGCGGGCCTCGATGCGGTCGATCAGAGTGATGAAGTATAGTGAGACAAAGCCACAGAAGACGCCCAGCAGCACAACAAAGGGGATGCGCGAGGCGTAGAACGGTTCGCTCTGTGAGAAGAAGAACTCTACGTTATAACCTGTGAACACATAGGATACCGTTGCTCCGGCCACCGATGCGATAATGAGCGGAATGGCAGCACCCGCTGTGAGGTCGAGCATGAGCACTTCGATGGTGAACAGCAGTCCCGCAATGGGCGCCTTGAAGATGCCGGCAATACCCGCCGCTGCTCCACAGGCCACAAGCATGGCCAACTTTTGCGGTGAGAGGCTGAAGGCCTGTCCCAAGTTACTGCCGATGGCGGCACCAGTGAACACGATAGGACCCTCGGCTCCGACCGATCCACCAAATCCGATGGTCACCGACGAGGCGATGAGCGACGAGTACATGTTGTGGATCTTGAGGCGGCTTTTCTTCAGCGCCAGGGCATAGAGAACGCGCGTGACACCATGCGAGATGGGTTCGCGGGCGATATAATATACATATAGGCTTGCCAGCAGAATACCGATGGCAGGAAACACCAGATAAAGGAAGTTTCCTTGCTCAATGATGAAGTGGCTGGTAAGGAAAGAGGCGATAAGTCCGATGAGCGTCTTGAGCAGCACGGCGGCAAGGCCTGACGCAATACCCACGATAAGGGCGAGCAGGGCGACAAAGGTCTTGTCGGGCAGATGCTTCTCTCGCCACATGAGCATGCGTATCCACCAGTTGGAACGGTCGTTAGGCGCTTCGCTGGAGGCCGTGCGGGAATGAGAGGTAGTGATTTCCTGTGCCATCACATTCCGCGTCCTGTAAAGACGATTTTAATAGTGTAGATGAGTATCTTCAAGTCGTTAATCAACGACATGTTGTCGAGATACATGAGGTCATACTTGACACGTTCCACCATCTCGTCAACGTTCTTGGCATAGCCAAATTTGACCATACCCATCGAGGTGATACCGGGGCGCACCTGGTGCAACAAGGAATAGGCGGGAACGCGCTTGGTGATCAAGTCGATGTAGTATTTGCGCTCGGGACGGGGCCCTACCATCGCCATCTCGCCCTTGAGAACATTCCAGAATTGCGGCAACTCATCGATGCGGTACTTGCGCATGAAACGACCAAACGGGGTGATGCGGGGATCGTCGTCGGATGAGAGCTGAGGCTTACCGCTGGCCTCGGCGTTATGTATCATCGAGCGGAACTTGATGATATTGAAGGGTTTGTTGTGCAAGCCGATGCGCTCTTGCAGGTAGAAGATGGGACCTGGGCTGGTCGCCTTGATGATGCAGGCCACCACGGCAAAGAAGGGCAGGAGGGCAACCAATGCGATGACCGACACGATGATGTCGATGGCGCGCTTGATATTCTTGCCGCTGTCGCTCATGCTGCTGCGCGAGATGTTGACAAGCGGTTCACCGTAGAAGTCCGAGATGCGCACTTGGGACTGTATCATGTTGAAACGCTCGGGCGAAATCATGATGGGCAATCCCAGGTCAAATAACTTGTTGATGGCATTCATCGTCTGGTGAGTGTCATCGCGCGTGGGCACGACAATCAGTTCCCAGATGCCTTCATTCTCGCACACCTCCCTGATTTCATCAAGTTCATAACACGGCAGCGGGTTACCCTTGACAGGATTTTCACCAGGGATGTTCACGTAGCCCTTGATGTCGTAGCCCGAGGAGTACCGCTTGGTATTGAGCTTGTTGACAAAGGATACTGCTGCCGATCCGCTGCCAATGACCAGTGCGGGGAAGGTCCATTTGCGGGACTTGATCTTTTTGGAAGCGATATTGGTGATAATGGCACGCATGGTATAGACGAAGCCGAAGATCAACGCGAACAAGATGAGAATCAGCTCGTAGTCCATACCGCGCACACCGCTCACGTCGTTGATCAGCGCCACAAAGAAGATGATGAGCGTGTTGATCAGAGCGCTGGCTGCCGTTGTGAGCAGCTCTTGGGTGCGTGATTTGCGGCACACATTATTATAATAGCCACTGAAGATGTAGGTCACCATCATAATCAGCGGGAACACAATCTGCCCCAGCACCACCATGTTGGTCTTGAGGTAACTCTCAAGATACTCGTGGCCGGTCACTGCACCCATCTGCCAGCGGATGCAGTTGTAGCAGAACCACGCGAGGTTGGACATCACAAAGTCGCCCACCACATATTTAATGCGCTGGAGGTGGGCCTGATTGTTGATGTCTAACTTGAATTTCATTTTAGTCTTATCGGATAATCTTAAAAGTGCCGTCGCGGCTCAACAGGATGATGTTGGACGGCTGGTGAGGTTTCTTGTCGTCACGGCGGTATTGCACGGCATAGTCCACGCCCTTGAAAATGCCCTCGTCAATGTCGGCAAAGGTCTTGGCGGTGGATTGCCCGCTCACGTTGGCCGAGGTGGACACGATGGGTTTACCGAAGCGCTCACACAGTCGGTGGCAGAATTCATCATTGGGTATGCGGATGCCCACGCTGTCCTCATCGCCCAACAGGTTGTGGGCCAGGTTATAGGCACCCTCATAGATGATGGTCAGTGGCTTGACGGCCACGTCAATCAGTTCGCGGGCAATCATCGGCACATCCACCACATAGTGGTCCAGATGGTCGGCGCTATCGATAAGCACGATCAACGCCTTGCTATCGTCGCGCTGCTTGAGCTGATATACCCGCTTGACAGCCTCGGCATTGGTCGCGTCACAACCGATGCCCCACACTGTGTCGGTAGGGTAGAGAATCAATCCGCCATCGCTCAACACCTTGAGACATTGAGCAATATCCGCATCCATCTGTCCCTTGACCTTCTGTATTTCTTCCTTTTTCATCAGTCTTATTTGTAGAGACGCAAAATCTTGCGTCTCCATCCTCAAAGTTTATTTACCTTGTTGTTTGGCCCAGCTGTCTTTGAGGCCGATGGTGCGGTTGAAGACGAGATGTCCCTCGGTCGAATCCTGATCGACGGTAAAGTAGCCGATGCGCTGGAACTGGAAGGTGTCGCCCATCTTGGCGGTCTCGGCAAGGAACGGCTCGATCTTGGCGTCGGGGATGATGCGCAGGGAGTCGGGGTTGAGCAACTCACGGAAGTCGTGCTCGGTATCGGCACTGGGGTTCTCGACGGCGAACAGGCGGTCGTAGAGTCGAACTTCGGCATCGACGCAGTGGCGGGCGCTTACCCAATGGAGGGTGCCCTTGACCTTGCGCTGACTACCGGCGCTACCGCTCAGCGTGTCGGGGTCATAGGTGCACTGGATTTCGGTCACGTTGCCGTCGGCGTCCTTGGTGCAACCGGTACACATGATGATGTAGGCTCCCTTGAGGCGCACTTCCTTACCTGGCGTGAGGCGGAAGAACTTTTTCGGGGGCTCCTCCATGAAGTCATCACGCTCGATGTAAATCTCGCGCGAGAAGGGCATCTGGTGCTTGCCGGCGTTCTCCTGCTCGGGGTTGTTGTCCATTTCCATCATCTCGACCTTGTCTTCAGGGTAGTTGGTGATGACGACCTTGACGGGGTTGAGCACGGCGCTCACACGGTTGGCGTGGTGGTTCAACTCCTCGCGGATGTTGTGCTCCAGCAGGCCGATGTCGTTGAGAGCCTCATACTTGGTATAGCCGATGTCTTCGATGAAGTTCTTGATGCTCTGGGGCGTATATCCGCGACGGCGCAGGCCGCACAGGGTCGGCATACGGGGGTCGTCCCAACCTGCCACGAGACCTTCCTTGACGAGCTGCAGCAGTTTGCGCTTGCTCATCACGGTATAGGTGAGGTTCAGGCGGTTAAACTCGATCTGACGGGGGCAGTACTCGGCTGCGCTCTCGCCTGCGAGTTCGTGAACGAAATAATCGTACAGGTCGCGGTGGGGCACAAACTCCAGGGTGCAGATCGAGTGGGTCACGCCCTCGAAGTAGTCACTCTGGCCGTGGGCGAAGTCGTACATGGGGTACACGTTCCATTTGTTGCCCGTGCGCCAGTGCGGAGTCTTGATGATGCGGTAGATGATGGGGTCGCGGAAGTGCATGTTGCTCGACGCCATATCGATTTTGGCGCGCAACACGTGGCTGCCCTCCTCAAACTCGCCCGCATTCATCCTCTGGAACAGGTCCAGATTCTCCTCGATGGTGCGGTCGCGATAAGGACTGTTGACACCGGGTGTGGTGGGCGTACCCTTTTGCTGGGCAATCTGCTCGCTCGTCTGGTCGTCAACGTAGGCCTTGCCCTCCTTAATCAGGCGGATGGCGAAGTCGTAGAGTTTGGGGAAGTAGTCGCTGGCATAGTACAGCCTGTCGCCCCAGTCGTAGCCCAGCCAATGGATGTCGCGCATGATGGCCTCGACATACTCGGTGTCCTCCTTCTGGGGGTTGGTGTCGTCAAATCGCAGGTTGCACGTGCCGCCAAACATCTCAGCTACACCAAAGTCCATGCAGATGGCCTTGGCATGGCCGATGTGCAGGTAACCGTTAGGCTCCGGCGGAAAACGCGTGTTCAGTCTTCCTCCGTTCTTACCAGCCGCCAAGTCGTCGGCGACAATCTGCTGTACAAAATTCAAGGGCTTCTTCTCCTCGCCCGATGCGTTGATATTCTCAATATTCTCCGCCATAATATATAAATGTATCTATTTTTTATGTCTTAATGTGTCCTATTTAACCTGCAAAGATAGTGTTTTCTTTAAATATACTTGTCTAAAACCGCAAAATAATCGCGATTTTAGACAAGTAAAACTGATATATTCAAAGCCTATAGCCTAACTCCTGACGTAGTGCGGCATCTCCTGTGGGATGACCATGGAGATTTCGACCATACCACAGACCTTACCGTCGCGGCGCCAGGGGGTCTGATAAATCATTTTCTTGACGCCGTTTTTGTCGATGGTGTAGCAGTTGACAGTGTCGTTGGCAATCATGTGGCGGATCTTCTCCTGCGACTTCTCGCTGTGACAGGGCATGAGGTTCTGACCCAGCATCGTGCGGCCCTCCTTGTCAAAGGTCGCCCGCGAGCGCTCGTTCATGAAAATCACTTTCCCCTCCAGGTCACACACGGTGATGGCACAATGTGTGCCCTCGGCCCATGCCAGTGCTTCGTTGATGATATCTTGCTCGTTCATTTTCTCAATCTCACTAATCGTTAATCACTAATCTGTCGTAAACAAGTTACTTGTTTACAACATTGACGGGCTTTCCGTCGAGGTAGGCGGCGACGTTGCTGGTGATAACGTCCATCAGTCGCTCACGCGCCTCAAAACTGGTCCAGCCGATGTGGGGCGTTATGTAGCAGTTACGTGCATTGAGCAGCGGATGGTCGGCAGCGGGAGGCTCAACGCTGGTACAGTCTATAGCGGCAGCATACAGGTGACCGCTGTTCAGTGCGTCGGCCAGGTCTTGCTCGACAATCAGGGCGCCGCGAGCCATGTTAAGCACGATGGATCCCTGCTTCATCATTGCCAGCCCCTCGGCGTTGATCATTCCGGTGGTGTTGGCGTTGAGCGGGCAGTGCATGGTGAGCACATCGCTGGTGCGCAGCAGGTGCTCCAGGTTGTCGGCCTTGATGATGCCCTCGGGCAACTGGTCGGGACTCTTGCTAGTATAGGCCATCACGCGCATATTCATCGCCAACGCCATACGGGCAACAGCGCCGCCGATGTTGCCTAGACCGACGATACCCATCTGCTTGCCTGCCAACTCGATAAGTGGGGTGTTGAAGTAAGCATAACTGCCGCAGTTGGTCCACTTCAGGTCGTGAGCCTCATCAGTGTAGTGCTGGGGTTGCCAGCAGATGTTCAGCAGGTGGGCGATAGTGAGTTGGGCCACGCTGTCGGTGCTGTAGGCCGGCACATTTGTCACGATGATGCCACGACGTGCGGCCTCGGCGCTGTCCACGACGTTAAATCCTGTTGCCATTACACCGATGTACTTCAGGTCAGGCAGCTGCGCTATGGCCTCGGCATCGATAGGAACCTTATTGGTCAGTACCATTTCGGCATCCTGGCAACGCTCAAGCACAGTGTCGGCAGTGCCAAAGTCATAAATGTCACAAGGGGCTAATGCCTTCATGGGCTCCCAGGAGAGGTCGCCGGGATTGCCGGCATATCCGTCAAGAATAACGATTTTTCTCATAACTGTTATGAAGTTTGTTTAGGTTATCGGTTTATAAACTTCACAAAATTAGCGGAAAAAAGCCAAATGACAAAAATTATAGCTATTTTTGCACTCAATAAATCGATAATAATCCTTATGGACAATAAGAAGTTGGTTGAAACTGTAGCTGCAAATCTTGGGCGCTCGACCAAGGATGTGAGCAAACTGCTCGAGTCCTTCGTGGGTGTGTTGCGTACGCGTTGCAGCGATTTAGACAGCGTGGTTGTGCCAGGATTTGGCACATTTGAACCTAAGAAAAAGAACGAGCGCGTGATGGTGCATGCCAGCACAGGTAAACGTATGCTCGTTCCACCAAAGGTGACTCTGGGCTTCAAGGTGAGTAACGTGCTCAAGGCAAAACTGAAATAAATGGCAAGGGGGACAGAACTATGAATGTAAAAATCACACTAGTCGAACTTGCTGAGTTGATGGCCGAGGCTAACTCGACCTCAAAGCGTATGTGCGAACTCTTCCTGCGCGAACTGTTCGCCACTGTTTCCCAATCGCTTATTAATGGGGAACAGGTGAAAATCAACGGCCTGGGCACATTTAAGGTGATGGAGGTGAAACCTCGCAAGAGTGTTAATGTGTCCACGGGTCAAGCCATAGAGATTGGCGGTCATAAGAAAATCACTTTCACACCTGTGAAATCGCTCTCGGATGCGGTGAACCAGCCGTTTGCGCAGTTCGAGACTGTTTTCCTCGATGATGCTGTCACCAATGAGAAATTGGCTGAAATCGACAAAAAATATCCGTCATTGTTCCATGAGGCTGCAGATGATGCTGAAGAATCCCGGGAAATGAAATCCGCTTCAGATGGTGATGGTCAGGATGCTCCGCTCGAACATTCGCCAGTAGCCCTGCCTGAGGAGATCAAGACCCCTTCAACTCCTGAACCAGTAGAACAAGTTGCGAAAGAACCTGAAAAGGAAGAAACACCTGCAACTGTTGATGAAAAAGAAGCCGCTTCGGTTGAAGACATCCCTGAGTCAAAAGACGAGGATCCTCATATACAAGAGGCAGCAGCCCCTAAGTCCCGCCCGATGTTAGTGGGTATTCCCATTGATGGTCCATCCCAGCCGGTGCCGGAGCAAGAGCAGGTCTTTGAGCCCGATCCCAATGAACATTTCTATCGTCCTGAGCCCCGCAACACTTACACACCGACTCCTGAACAGCTGGCTGCAGTTCCTCGCCATCGTGATAAGCGTTGGCTGTGGATACTGCTTGCTGTGGCCGTTGCCGGTCTGTTGCTGTGGTTACTCACACGTGGCGGCGGCCAGTCAAGCTCGTCTCGCGAGGAACATGTTGTTGTCGAGGCTGATACCGTTGTCGCTGAACCTGAGGTGGTTACCGACACAGTGACTTCTGAGATTGTCTTGAGCATACTCTCCGAGCGCTATTACGACAGTCCATGGTTCTGGGTTTACATCTATGAGGAGAACAAGTCCATCATCAGTAATCCCAATAATGTGAAACCAGGCACAGTGGTTGTGATACCACCTGCCGAGAAATATGGCATTGATGCCAAAGATCCCGCAAGCCTCAAGAAGGCGCAGCGCCGCTCGTGGGAAATCCTGAAAGGGCGATGATGCCGAGAGAAAGAGTAATCTTTTCTACGAGAAATTTCTAATAACGGTTGATGATTTCGGCGATGGCGTGAGCATCGTCGGGCGTGATGGGGTGGGCAATAGGCAGCGAAACCACCTCGTCGGCTAAACGCTCAGTCACAGGCAATGCCCCGTGCTCCAAATTGATGTAGCACGGTTGCTTGTGGGCGGGCGTGGCATAATGAATGTCGGTGCCCACTCCGTTGTCGGCAAGATAGGCTCGAAAGTCGTCACGGCTCTCGACGCGCACGACATATTGGTGCCAAATCTGCTCCATGTCCTCAAAGATCACAGGCGTTTTGACATGGGGATTGTTGATTGCCTGAGAATAGGCTCGAGCTACGGCATTGCGTGTCTTGTTTTCTTGGTCAAGATAACGCAACTTGACGCGCAACATGGCGGCTTGGATCTCGTCCAAGCGGCAGTTGTAGCCTTGATAGATATTGTGGTAGCGGCGGTCTGAACCATAGTTGGCGAGGGCGCGCACCGTTGCGGCTAGTTCGTCATCGTTGGTGAACACAGCACCGCCATCGCCCAGTGCGCCTAGGTTCTTGGTGGGGTAGAAACTGATGCCTGCAGCATCGCCCAATCCGCCAGTAATGAAAGTCCCATTGAAGCCTGCAATAGCACTGCGGGCGCCAATGGCTTGGGCATTATCTTCGATGATGCGCAGGTCGTGGTCCCGTGCGACTTGGACCAGCATGTTGTCCCAGCAGGGGGTGCCATAGAGGTGAACGGGCATGATGGCACGCGTGCGTGGGGTGATGAGCGCTTCCAGCAGTCCCGAGTCGAGATTCATGGTGTCTTCACGGACATCGCACAAAACGGGTACCAATCCGTTGTCGCTCACAGCCAGAACACTGGCGACGTAGGTGTTGGCAGGCACGATGACCTCATCGCCATCGCGCATGATTCCCAATTCTTTGTAGGCGCGCAGTATGAGCCTGAGAGCGTCGAGTCCGTTGCTCACGCTCACGCAGTGGCGTGTCTGGCACAGGGCTGCGATTTCTTGCTCCAGTAGTTCCGTCTGTGTGCTATGTAGATAGCGGCCACGTTCAATCACCTCACATGCTGCTGCTTTAAGCTCGTCCATATAAGGGGCGTTGGCCAGTGCCAAATCAAGGAATGGGTATTGTTTCATGCTCGTCAAGATGTCTCGTTATATAAAAGATTGTTATTGCTGTTTTTTGCTTGTTTTCAACTCGGTGAAGTGTTGATAATCCCTCACGTAGTCTTCCTCGTCAAAATGGTGTGATGCCAGTGCCAGACACACCGATCCCGAAGAGAAATTCTGCAATGTTCGCCATATGCCAGGCACGACAAGCAGTCCCTGATAGGGGCGGTTGAGGGTATAGGTGTGTTGATGCGCACCATCATCAACGGTGACGTCAAAGCTGCCGCTGATGGCGATGATGAACTCATTGCAGGTGTAATGGCTGTGGCCGCCACGCTCGGCTCCTCCAGGCACATCATATATATAAAATGTGCGTTCGATGTTAAAGGGGAGGTCAATGCCGTTGTTGACTGCCGTCAGATTGCCGTTGGCGTGGTGGTTGCGGTTGAGCGTGATGATGCAGCAATCATCAATAGACGATTGATTGTGAATCATCAACTTTTCTTGTTCAGTCAGGTTTTCCATTTTTTAGGATTCTAAAAACTTCAAAATCTTCGATATAATCATCCTGATCGTATAAGGTGTTGGTTAAGACGAGGGCGACTGAGTTAGTGGAAAAATTATTAATATACCGCCAAGTCATGTTGGGTACATACAGGCCGATCTGAGGGCGGGCAAGATGGAACGTGGTTTCCTCTTGTCCATCGTTCACAACAACGTCAAAGCTTCCGCTCAAGGCGACAATCAGTTCCTGCTGCACTTTGAAGGCGTGGCCATCGCGCCACATGCCGCTGGGTACGTCATATATCCAGTAGTTGCGCTGCACTTCAAATGGTATGTTGATACCACTCTCAATGACGGTGAGATTGCCTCTCGGATCCTTGATTTTAGGGAACTCTATGAGGTGAGGCTTGTCGTTACAATCCATTCTGCGCAAGTCGGATAAGGTATTGTCCATAGTGGTTCTTCTTCATGGGCTCGGCGAGCTCCAGCAGTTGGGCTGCGTCAATCCACCCCTTGCGGAAGGCAATCTCCTCGAGGGCGGCCACTTGCACACCCTGCATGTTGACGATTGTGCTGATGAAGTTGGTGGCATCGGCCATCGATTCGCTGGTGCCTGTGTCGAGCCAAGCGAAACCGCGTCCCAGTGTCTGAACAAATACGCGGTCCTGGGCGAGGAACTCCTGGTTGACCGTGGTGATTTCAAGCTCGCCACGTGCGCTGGGCTTGATGTTCTTTGCGATTTTCACCACATCGTTGGGATAGAAGTAGAGACCCGTCACGGCAAAGTTGCTCTTCGGGTGCTCGGGCTTCTCCTCCAGACTGGTCGCCTTGCCGTGTTCGTCAAAGGCCACCACGCCAAAGCGGTTGGGATCCTTGACCGCATAGGCCCATAACGTGGCAACGTTCTCTCGCTCGGTGCGTTCTACCGCGTCAACAAGCATGCGCGTGAAACTCTGCCCGTAGAAGATATTGTCTCCCAGCACCAGGCAGGCGCTGTCATCACCAATGAACTCCTCACCGATGATAAATGCCTGGGCCAGCCCTTCGGGGCGTGGCTGCTCGGCATACTCGAAACGCACGCCAACCTCCTCTCCGCTGCCCAGCAGGCGACGGAACATGGGCAAGTCTTGAGGTGTGGAGATGATGAGAATCTCACGGATGCCAGCAAGCATCAGCACCGAGATGGGATAATACACCATGGGCTTGTCATAGATGGGTATCAGCTGCTTTGAAATACCCTTGGTCACTGGGTAAAGTCTTGTCCCAGAGCCTCCTGCCAGAACGATTCCTTTCATGAGTTGAATGTTTGCTATGTTTAGTATTGTTGTTTAACCTGCAAATTTACTGATTATTTTCATCATCCCCAAGAATATGGGCCAAAACTTGCCCACAACGCCACCATTTGCATCTTTTAAAGCCGTGTTACCGTTTTTTCAGATTTTGTGCCATTCTTGGCACGGAGTTTGGCACGGTAATTGCAGATATAGGTTCGAACTCATAATTTTTGGAGGTTTTTTA
>CAMZFV010000035.1 GCA_947306175.1 uncultured Prevotellaceae bacterium | reverse complement strand
ATACACCGACTGAAAAGAGAAAAAACGAGGGACTCTATAAAGTTTTTGCCGAGAACTTCCCCATCGAGGACACCCGCAACAACTTTAAACTGGAATTCCTTGACTATTATATCGATCCGCCTCGTTATTCCATCGACGAGTGTCTGGACATCGGCTTGACTTACAGCGTACCCCTGAAGGCAAAGCTCAAGCTTTACTGCACCGACCCTGACCATAACTTCCCCACCGAGATTCAGGACGTGTATCTGGGCTCCATCCCTTACATGACCGACAAGGGCACCTTTGTCATCAATGGTGCTGAGCGCGTCGTTGTGTCCCAGCTGCACCGTTCCCCTGGTGTGTTCTTTGGCCAGAGCCTGCACGCCAACGGCACGAAGTTGTACTCGGCACGCATTATCCCCTTCCGTGGATCATGGATCGAGTTCGCTACCGACATCAACAACGTGATGTATGCCTACATCGACCGTAAGAAGAAATTACCGGTGACCACGCTGCTGCGTGCCATCGGACTGGAATCCGATAATGACATCATTCAGGTTTTTGGACTCGCCGAGGAGATCAAGGTCACCAAGAGCAACCTCAAGAAGGCTGTGGGCCGCAAGCTCGCCGCCCGCGTTCTGCGTTCATGGAGTGAGGACTTCGTGGATGAGGATACCGGTGAGGTAGTAAGCATCGAGCGTAACGATGTGATCATCGACCGTGACACCGTCCTGCAAGAGGAGGATATCCAAGAGATTCTCGATAGTGGCGTTGCCACCATCCTGTTGCACCGTGCCGATGTCAACACGAGCGACTTCCAGATCATTTTCAACACCCTCAACAAGGACACCTGTAACAGTGGCAAGGAGGCGGTCAACTTCATCTACCGTCAGTTGCGTAATGCCGAGCCGCCCGATGACAACAGTGCCCGTGAGGTGATCACCAACCTGTTCTTCAGCGAGAAGCGCTATGACTTGGGTGAAGTGGGCCGTTTCCGCATCAACTCCAAGCTGGGACTCGACACCGATCCCGAGAAGCGCGTCTTGACCAAGGAGGACATCATCGAGATCATTAAGTACCTTATCGGCTTGATTAACAGCAAGCAGGATGTCGATGATATCGACCACTTGAGCAACCGCCGTGTCCGCACGGTGGGTGAGCAACTCTACAACCAGTTCGGTGTAGGTCTGGCCCGTATGGCCCGTACCATCCGCGAGCGCATGAACGTCCGTGACACCGAGCAGTTTGCTCCCATTGACCTGATCAACGCCAAGACCATTTCGAGCGTCATCAACACGTTCTTCGGTACCAATGCGTTGTCCCAGTTCATGGATCAGACTAACCCGCTGGCCGAGATCACCCACAAGCGCCGTATGAGCGCCCTGGGTCCTGGTGGTCTGTCGCGTGAGCGCGCCGGTTTTGAGGTGCGTGACGTTCACTACACCCACTATGGCCGTCTGTGTCCCATCGAGACACCTGAGGGTCCCAACATCGGTCTGATTTCGTCGTTGTGCGTTTACGCCAAGATCAATAACCTGGGCTTCATCGAGACTCCTTACCGCAAGGTGGCTAACAGCCAGGTGAACCTCAAGAATAACGAGATCATCTATCTGACTGCCGAGGAGGAGGAAGACCGCATCATCGCTCAGGGTAATGCACCACTGAACGAGGACGGTACCTTCGTGCGTGACCGTGTAAAGGCCCGCAAGAACGCCGACTTCCCTGTTGTTTCTCCCGATCAGGTTGAACTCATGGACGTCTCGCCCCAACAGATCGCTTCGATTGCCGCCGCCCTGATTCCTTTCCTGGAGCATGACGACGCTAACCGTGCGCTGATGGGTGCGAACATGATGCGCCAGGCTGTGCCTCTGTTGCGCAGCGAGGCTCCCATCGTGGGTACCGGCATCGAGCGCCGCATGGCTTACGACAGCCGCACTCAGCTGCAGGCCGAAGGCGAAGGCGTTGTTGAATTTGTTGACGCCAGCGTGATCCGCATCCGTTACGACCGCAGCGAGGACGAGGAGTTTGTTTCGTTTGACAGTGCTGTCAAGGAGTACCAGCTGCCCAAGTTCCGCAAGACCAACCAGAGCACGACCATCGACCTGAGGCCTATCTGCAATGCGGGCGACCGTGTCACTAAGGGTCAGATCCTCACCGAGGGTTATTCCACTCAGGATGGTGAGCTGGCTCTGGGCCGCAACCTCAAGGTGGCTTACATGCCCTGGAAGGGTTATAATTATGAGGACGCTATCGTGATCAACGAGCGCCTCGTGCGTGAGGACATCCTTACCAGCGTTCACGTGGACGAGTACACCCTCGAGGTGCGCGAGACCAAGCGCGGTATGGAGGAACTCACCAACGATATCCCCAACGTCAGTGAGGATGCTACTAAGGACCTCGACGAGCGTGGTATCATCCGTGTGGGTGCTCATGTCATCCCCGGCGATATCCTCATCGGTAAGATCACGCCTAAGGGCGAGAGCGATCCCACCCCCGAGGAGAAACTGCTGCGTGCCATCTTCGGTGACAAGGCTGGTGATGTCAAGGATGCTTCCTTGAAGGCCAACCCCTCGCTCAAGGGCGTTGTCATCGGCACCCGTCTGTTTGCCCGTGCCATCAAGAAACGCACCCGTGGTGTGGATCCCGAAATCGAAGCTCTTGACAAGGCCTATGCTGCCCGTCAGGAAGAGTTGCGCGGCATTCTTATCGAGAAGCTGAACACCTTGACCGAGGGTCGCATTTCCCAGGGTGTCAAGAACTATATGGACGAGGAAGTCGTGCCCAAGGGCGAGAAGTTCACCCGTGAGCTTATCATGGGCATCGAGAACTTCGACAGCATCAACCTGAGCCGTTGGACCGCCGACAACCACCGCAATGAGCTCATCCGTGCCACTGTCATGAACTACCTGCACAAGAGCAAGGCCTATGAGGCCGAACTTAAGCGCAAGAAGCTTGACATCAGCATCGGTGACGAGCTTCCCTCGGGCATCATGCAGTTGGCTAAGGTCTATATCGCCAAGAAGCGCAAAATCAGCGTCGGCGATAAGATGGCAGGTCGCCATGGTAACAAGGGTATCGTTTCGCGCGTCGTGCGCCAGGAGGATATGCCTTTCCTCGCCGACGGAACGCCCGTTGACCTGGTACTGAACCCGCTGGGTGTGCCTTCGCGTATGAACCTGGGTCAGATCTTTGAGGCCGTCCTCGGTTGGGCAGGTCGTGAGCTCGACGTGAAGTTCGCTACCCCCATCTTTGACGGTTGCAGCCTCGATGACCTCAACGAGTGGACCGACAAGGCTGGTCTGCCCCGTGCGGGAACGACCCAGCTCTATGACGGCGCCACTGGCGAGCCCTTCGACCAGAAGGCCACTGTCGGTGTGACCTACTTCCTCAAGCTCGGTCACATGGTAGAGGACAAGATGCACGCCCGCTCGATTGGCCCGTACAGCCTCATCACCCAGCAGCCCCTCGGCGGTAAAGCCCAGTTTGGTGGTCAGCGCTTTGGTGAGATGGAGGTTTGGGCACTCGAAGCCTTCGGTGCCAGCCATGTCCTTCAGGAGATCCTCACCGTCAAGAGTGATGACGTTGTGGGCCGCAGCAAGGCCTATGAAGCCATCGTCAAGGGTGATCCCATGCCCATCCCGGGCATTCCCGAGTCGCTCAACGTGCTGCTGCACGAGCTGCGTGGATTGTGTCTGAATGTGAAACTTGATTAATACCGCTTTCTAACTATGGCTTTCAAGAAAGATTCTAAGATAAAGAACAATTTCACCAAGATCACCATCAGTCTGGCATCGCCCGACGAGATCCTGGAGAATTCACATGGTGAGGTCCTCAAGCCCGAGACCATCAACTACCGTACCTATAAGCCTGAGCGCGACGGCTTGTTCTGTGAGCGCATCTTCGGCCCTGTCAAGGACTATGAGTGCCATTGCGGTAAATACAAGCGCATCCGTTACAAGGGTATCGTGTGCGACCATTGCGGTGTTGAGGTGACCGAGAAGAAGGTTCGCCGCGAGCGCAGTGGACACATCGAGCTGGTAGTGCCTGTGGCTCACATCTGGTACTTCCGTTCGTTGCCCAACAAGATCGGTTATCTCCTTGGTATTCCCACCAAGAAGCTCGACATGATCATCTATTATGAGCGTTATGTCGTGATCAATCCTGCTGGTGTCAAGTTTGAAAACGGTACCGAGAGCCGCGAGCTGCAGAAGTACGACCTCCTCACCGAGGACGAGTACGTGGCCATTATGGAGAAGCTCCCCAAGGACAACCAGTCCCTGGAGAATGATAATCCCGAGAAGTTCATCGCCAAGATGGGTGCCGAGGCCATCTATGACCTCCTCGCTGAGCTTGACCTGGACTCTCTGGCCAATACCCTGCGCGACCGTGCCTACAAGGAGAACTCGCAGCAGCGCAAGACCGAGGCCCTGAAGCGCCTCCAGGTGGTGGAATCCTTCCGTGCCAGCAAGGGCATGAACCGTCCCGAGTGGATGATTCTCAAGGTGATTCCCGTCATCCCGCCCGAGCTGCGTCCCCTCATCCCGCTGGATGGTGGCCGCTTTGCCACCAGCGACGTGAACGACCTGTATCGTCGCGTCATCATCCGCAATACCCGTCTGAAACGACTCATCGAGATCAAGGCCCCCGAGGTCATCATGCGCAACGAGAAGCGTATGTTGCAGGAGGCTGTGGACTCGCTGCTTGACAACTCGCGCAAGTCGAGCGCCGTCAAGAGCGATGCCAACCGTCCCCTCAAGTCCTTGAGCGACAGCCTCAAGGGTAAGCAGGGCCGCTTCCGTCAGAACCTGCTCGGTAAACGTGTGGACTACTCAGCCCGCTCGGTTATCGTTGTGGGTCCCGAGCTGAAGATGGGTGAGTGCGGTATCCCCAAGGATATGGCCGCCGAGCTGTACAAGCCCTTTGTTATCCGCAAACTCATCGAGCGCGGTATCGTCAAGACGGTTAAGAGCGCCAAGAAGATTGTGGACCGCAAGGAGCCCGTCGTTTGGGACATCCTCGAGAACGTCATGAAGGGACATCCCGTGCTGTTGAACCGTGCACCGACGCTGCACCGTCTGGGTATCCAGGCGTTCCAGCCCAAGCTCATCGAGGGTAAGGCCATTCAGCTGCACCCGCTGGCATGTACGGCATTCAACGCCGACTTTGACGGTGACCAGATGGCGGTCCACCTGCCGCTGGGCAACGAGGCCGTTGTTGAGGCTCAGATGCTGATGCTGGAGCCCCACAACATCCTCAATCCCGCCAATGGCGACCCCGTTACCGTTCCTTCCCAGGATATGGTACTCGGTCTCTATTATATCACTAAGCTGCGCAAGGGCGACAAGGGCGAAGGACTCAAGTTCTACGGTCCCGAGGAGGCTCTCGTGGCCTATAACGAGGGCAAGGTGGCCATGCACGCCATCATCAGCGTCGTTGTTGACGTCGTGAACGAGAAGGGTGAGCATGAGCAGAAGCTCGTCGATGAGACTTCTGTCGGCCGCATCATCTTCAACAACACCGTGCCCTACGAGATCGGTTACGTCAACGAGCTGATTTCCAAGAAGTCGCTGCGCAACATCATCACCCGTGTCATCCGCAACTGCGGTGTGCCCCGTTCGGCACAATTCCTTGACGATGTCAAGAACATGGGTTACTACATGGCATTCAAGGGTGGTCTGTCGTTCAACCTGAATGATGTGCTCATTCCCAACCGCAAGGCCGAGATTATCGCCGAAGGTGATGCCCAGGCCGAGCAGATCAAGATGAACTACGACATGGGTACCATGACCGATAACGAGCGTTACAACCAGGTCATCGACATCTGGACCAACGTCAACACCGAGCTGACCAACGAACTGATGAAGCAGATTGCTGCCGACAAGCAGGGCTTCAACTCGGTTTACATGATGCTCGACTCGGGTGCCCGTGGTTCTAAGGACCAGATTCGTCAGCTCTCTGGTATGCGTGGTCTGATGGCCAAGCCCCAAAAGTCTGGCGTCGAGGGAGGTCACCAGATCATCGAGAACCCCATCCTTGCAAACTTCAAGGAGGGTCTGTCGGTGCTGGAGTACTTCATCTCTACCCACGGTGCCCGCAAGGGTCTTGCCGATACCGCATTGAAGACCGCCGACGCTGGTTACCTGACCCGTCGTCTGGTCGATGTCGCCCATGACGTGATCATCAACGAGGAAGACTGTGGCACCCTGCGCGGACTCGTTTGCCGCGAGGTGCGCAACGGTGACCGCGTTGTCGCTACGCTGGGCGAGCGCATCCTGGGCCGCGTGTCGGTTCATGATGTGGTAGACCCCACGACTGGCGAGATTATCGTGAACAGTGGTGAGGAAATCACCGATGCCGCTGCCAAGCTGATCGATGCTTCTCCCATCGAGTCGGTGGAGATCCGTTCCGTCCTCACCTGTGAGGCTAAGCGTGGCGTCTGCGCCAAGTGCTACGGACGCAACCTGGCATCGCACCGCATGGTGCAGAAGGGTGAGGCTGTCGGCGTGATCGCAGCCCAGTCCATCGGTGAGCCTGGTACCCAGCTGACCCTGCGTACCTTCCACGCCGGTGGTGTGGCCAGCAACGCTTCGGCAGTTAGCAATATCACCTCCAAGTACAACGGCCGCATCGAGATTGAAGACCTGCGCACCGTTAAGGACAAGGATGGCGTGGATATCGTTGTTGGTCGTATGGCCGAAATGCAGATCAAGGATCCCAACACCAACATGGTGCTCACCCATGCCCCCATCGAATACGGTTCCAAGCTGTTCTTCAAACCGGGTGACATGGTATCGGCTGGTGACAAGATCTCGGAGTGGGACGCTTTTAACGCTGTCATTGTCAGCGAGGCTGAGGGTACCCTGCGCTTCAAGAACCTGATCGAGGGCGTGACCTATCGCGAGGAGTATGATGAGATCTCGGGCAATGCCGAAATCTTCATCATCGAGACCAAGGACCACAACCGCATCCCCGAGGCCGAGGTTGTCGATGCCGAGGGCAATATCGTGAAGTCCTACTCGCTGCCCGTGCGTGCCCACCTCATGAAGAAGGATGGCGAGCCCATCACCGCAGGTGAGGTGTTCGTGAAGATTCCGCGTTCGTTCTCGGGTGGCGCTGGTGATATCACCGGTGGTCTGCCCCGTGTAACCGAGCTGTTTGAGGCCCGCAACCCGTCCAACCCCGCTATTGTCAGCGAGATCGACGGTGAGGTATCCTTCGGCCGCATCAAGCGCGGTAACCGTGAAATCACGGTTAAGAACCGCCTGGGCGAGGAGAAGAAGTACCTCGTGCCCCTGTCCAAGCAGATTCTTGTTCAGGAGAACGACTTCGTGCGTGCTGGCACTCCGTTGTCCGACGGTGCCGTAACGCCTGCCGACATCCTCCGCATCAAGGGTCCCACGGCCGTTCAGGACTACATCGTTAATGAGGTTCAGGACGTTTACCGCACCCAGGGTGTGAAGATCAACGACAAGCACTTCGAGGTAATCGTGCGCCAGATGATGCGCAAGGTGCGCATCATCGATCCGGGCGACACCCGTTTCCTTGAGGAACAGACCGTTGACAAGCGTGACTTCATGGAGGAGAACGACCGCATCTGGGGCAAGAAGATTGTTGTCAACAGTGGTGACAGCGATGAGGTCCAGAACGGACAGATTCTCACCGCCCGCAAGCTGCGTGACATCAATTCGTCACTCAAGCGCCGTGACATGAAGCTCGTAGTGGTGCGCGACGCCGTGCCCGCTACCAGTGAGCAGATCCTGCTCGGTATCACCCGTGCAGCATTGCAGACCAGCAGTTTCATGTCGGCTGCATCGTTCCAGGAGACCACCAAGGTGCTCAACGAGGCCGCTATCAACGGTCGTGTCGATTACCTGGAGGGCATGAAGGAGAACGTGATCTGTGGTCACCTCATTCCTGCCGGTACCGGTTTGCGTGAGTACCAGACCCTCGTTGTTGGCGACAAGAACGAGATGGCACTCGCCGAGCAAGCACGCCAGGAGCGTGAGATGGCCCAAATGGAAGACTAAGAAAAGTAATAATCGTATATTTTCCATAGTTAATTTGTTTATTGAGACTCCGGCTCGCTGAGAAGCGCACCGGAGTTTTTTTAATATCTATTATATGCTTTGTAATGACATTGGTGTTATTTTTTTGTTGTATATTTGCAGCGAGATTTGGTGCCTGAGGCTGATGGCCTTAGGTGAAAAGGGAACCAGGTGGGAATCCTGGACAGACGGTGCTGCTGTGTGCCCCCTGATATATGCCCGCAACTGACCACTGCGCATGTGCCCGATAGCAAGGGACGGCGTGGGAAGGTCAGAGTGCAAGAGAAGGGTAGGGGCGAGTCAGAAGACCTGCCAAATCGTTAACATAGAAACCCGTGACCCAGTGCAATGCGAAAAACATTGTTGACATTTTGTATGGCTATCCTGTGCTTCCTGTGCGCCCATGCCCAGGAAGGCGTGCTTGCGCACCAGGCCGACTCGGTCATGGCTGCGGTGGGTCATGGCCGTCTGGACTCGATGCAGTACATCCAGAATGTCATCATCTATGGCCGCCGCCCCTACGAGGACGTCATTCCCGCCCAGGAACTCACGGGTAAACGCCTGGATGCTCTCAACAGCCATTCCGTTGCCGATGCCGTGCGCTACTTTGCTGGCGTGCAACTCAAGGACTACGGTGGCGTGGGAGGCTTGAAGACGGTGGATATCCGCTCGATGGGCACCAACCACATGGGTGTTTTCTATGACGGCATACAGATTGGCAATGCCCAAAACGGGCAGGTCGATTTGGGCAAGTTCTCGCTCGACAACATCGAGGCCATTTCCCTCTATAATGGTCAGCGCAGCAACATCTTCCAGAGTGCTAAGGACTACGGCTCGGCAGGCACCATCTATCTGCGCACGCGCCGCCCCAAGTTCCAGGACGGCAAACGTGATAACATCAATGTGTCGTTCAAGACGGGCTCCTTCGGACTGGTCAATCCCAGTGTGCGATGGGAACACAAGTTGAGCCGCTCGGTGAGTCTGTCGTTCAACAGCGAGTTCACCTATGCCACGGGCAAGTACCGCTTCCGCTACATGCGCCACTACAGCGACGGTAGTGTGGCGTGGGACACGACCGCCGTGCGCCAGAACGGTGATGTGCGTTCCTATCGTGTGGAGGGCGCCGTTTTCGGTGTGATGCCCAGCGGCAAGTGGCATGCCAAGGCTTACTTCTATGACAGCAACAAGGGCATACCTGGGGCGATAGTGAATAATGTGTGGAAACACGCCCAACGGCAGTGGGACAGCAATTTCTTCCTTCAGGGCGCTTATCAGCGCAAGTTCACCGATCGTTACGAGATGATGTTCAACGCCAAGTACTCGCGTGACTACCTGCACTACCTCAATCCCGACACCACGCTGATGTACATCGACAACAAGTTCTGGCAGGACGAGATTTACCTCTCCACCGCCAACAAATATACCATTCTCACCGACTGGGATGTGAACCTCTCGGTCGATTACCAGTGGAACAGCCTGGATGCCACGCTGACGGGCTTCGGCTACCCCATCCGTCACACGTTGCTCACCGCCCTGGCGACAGCTTGGACGTGGCACGGCTTTAAGGCGCAGGGCAGCCTGCTGTATACGATGGTCAACGACCGTTCCTCGGCCCGCTTCGACGGCCAGGTGGTGGGCAAAATGAGCAAGTATGCCAATAAGGTGACCCCTGCCGTGTTCCTCAGCTGGCAACCCTGGCAGGAGCGCGAGTTCAACCTGCGGGCCTTCTACAAGCGCATCTTCCGCCTGCCCACGTTCAACGACCTCTACTACACCGACATGGGCAACATCTCGCTCAATCCCGAGTATGCCACCCAGTACAATGTGGGCTTCCTCTACCGTCTGCTCACTGAGCGCGGGCTGCTGGCGGGTATCAAATTGAGTGCCGATGCCTATTATAACTACATCACCGACAAAATTATCGCCGTCCCCAAGGGCACGGGCCAGTACCGCTGGATGATGATGAATGTGGGCATCGTGAAAATACGCGGCATCGACGTGAGCGCCCTCACCACCTTGCGCCTGCCTGCCGACGTGATTCTCGACCTCAACCTCAGCTATACCTACCAGAAGGCGCAGGACTATACCAATCCCGCCGACAACGGAGACGGCGGCACTTACAAGGGTCAGCTGGCCTATATCCCCTGGCACAGCGGCTCGGTTGTCGGCCATCTGGGCTGGCATGACCTGGACGTGAACTTCAGTTTCATCTACGTGGGCGAGCGCTACCACACCAGTGCCAACACCCGAGAGAACCACGAGCAGCCATGGTACACCCACGACCTGTCGGCTGGCTACCTCTTCCACCTGGGCAAGACAACGCTGAAAGTATCGGGTGAGGTCAACAACCTCTTTAACCAGTATTACGACGTCATCCTCAACTATCCCATGCCGGGCCGCAATTATAAACTTATCCTCAAATTCGACATCTGATGAAAAGAATACTCTACATATTGGCCTTGGCATTGCTGCTGACGGGTTGCCGCGAGGAGGTGACCATCTTCCTGCCCGAGCATGTGTCGGTGGCACAGCCTGAATTCACCGACATCGAGGGCTTTTACCTCTTGTGTGAGGGCAACATGGGGTGGAACAAGGCGACGCTGGACTATTATGACTATGCCTATGGCGAGTATGTGCGCAACATATTCTCCTATGCCAACCCGACGGTGCCCAAGGAAATGGGTGACGTGGGCAATGACATAGGCATCTATGGCAGCAACCTGTATTGTGTCATCAACTGTTCCAACAAGGTCGATGTGCTCGACAAATACACCTGCCAGAAGAAATACCAGATCAATATCCCCAACTGCCGCTTCATCCGTTTCTATGGCGGTTACGCCTATGTGACCAGCTATGCCGGGCCCGTGCAGATTAACCCCAACTATGAGCAGCGAGGTTATGTCGCCAAGATCGACACGGTCACCATGCAGATTGTCGATACCTGTCTGGTGGGCTTCCAGCCCGATGAGCTGGAGATTGTCGAGGGCAAGATTTATGTCGCCAACTCGGGCGGCTACATGGTGCCCAACTACGAGAATACCCTTTCGGTCATCGATGTGGCGACCTTCAAGGAAGAGCGCCGCATCCCCATCGCCATCAATCTGGAACTGGTCAAGGGTGACCGCCACGGTATGTTGTGGGTGGCCTCGCGTGGCGATTATTACACGCGTTCCAGCAAGATTTATGCCTACGACACGCGCAAGCAGCAGCTGGTGGACAGTATCGACTGTCCTGTGAGTGACATGTGGCTCGATGGCGATTCGCTCTATGTGGTGAGTACCCAGTGGAGCTATGTGACCATGGACAACCAGTTCAATTATGCCGTTATCAATACTCAGTTGAGAAAGGTGGTGAGCGACAATTTCATCACCGACGGCACCGAGAAGGAAATTGTCATCCCCTACGGCGTGGCTGTCAATCCCATTACCAAGGACATCTATGTAACCGATGCCAAGGACTACGTCTCGCCAGGGCGCCTCTACTGCTTTGACCGCTACGGAGTCAAGAAATGGGATGTCCGCACAGGCGATATCCCGGCCCATTTCGCTTTTCTGGGAACCAACATCAATGAGAGATAAATTAATAATTATAGGTTAGGAATAAGGTAATTTAATGAAGTCATTATGAGACGACTGAGACATTTAACGGTGGCCGTGTTGGCCTTGATGACAGCCTTGAGCGTATGGGGTAACCACCCCTGGCTGTCACGTGTTTATGAGTATCGCCCTGCCCCTGGGCAGTTTGTCAATACTATGCCTGTTGCTAGGGTAGGGGAACCGATAGACAGTATCATGGCACGGTGCCAGGCTGCCATCTGCGGTCGTGTTGATACGATTATCCAGACTTTCCATGGTCAGACGATCACGCAAATCGATACCGTGTGGGCCGAGAGCATGATTTCCTTGGGCGGTTATGGCGGCTATGTGATTGTGGGGTTTGACCATCCCGTGGTCAATATGCACACGTGGGATTTTGACATTATGGGCAATGCCTTCATCAGCGAGCGCGAGTCTGGCGGCGGCAGTTGTGAGCCCGGTATCGTCATGGTCGGTGTGGATGTTGACGGTGACGGCGTTCCCAGCGATGGTGACCGCTGGTATGAACTGGCGGGCAGTGAGTATGATAACCCCAGAACCCAGCACGATTACACCATCACTTACTACCTTCCCGATGAGAACAAGCCTCGTACCCCCAGCACCACCGATCCCGATGTGATAGACACTACCTACATTTATTGGACCAGCAACGACGTCATCCCCGACAGCACCAGCGGCTACATGAGCCGCAACCGCTATCACATGCAGCCCTATTGGCCCTTGTGGCTCCGCGATCAGGAGACGCTGTCCTATTCTGGTGCCAAGTTACCCTGCAATGCGGTGGATCTTGGGGGCAATGATGGTAGGTCCTACTTTGTACAATACTTCTTTGACTGGGGCTATGCCGACAATCTGCCCAGCAATCCCTCCCATCAGCCTGGAGAGGCAGGTTTTAATCCTGGCTTCAAGATTGACTGGGCCGTTGATGAGCAGGGCCGTCATGTCAACCTCACCCACATTGACTTCATCAAGGTGTATAATGCAGTGAACCAGTATTGTGGGTGGCTTGGAGAGACCTCGACCGAGGTGGCTGGAGGTGTTGATTTCCATCCCGATGCCAAGATCCATACTACCCCACTGAAGGGCGACGTGAATGGTGACGGCGAGGTGAACATTGCCGATGTGAATAGTGTTATTAGCCTCATCATGGGAGCCCCAGACATCTATGAAGGCCGTGCCGACGTCGATGAAGATGGTGAAGTGGGAATCAGTGACACGAATGCCATCATCAGTATCATCCTCGAATAACCGCACCATCCAAACAGAAATACACGCTAAACCACCAAGCCGCTAAGATCCTAATTGTTGATATCTTAGCGGCTTGGCTGTTGAGTGTGGAAATGTAACTGCGGATCACATAGTCAGGATAATGTCTATCAGGGCGTTGATGTCGGCGATGTTGATTTCGCCGTCGCCATTGATGTCGGCAGCGGTATTGGCGGTGGCCTCGTCAGTCAGGATAATGTCGATCAGGGCGTTGATGTCGGCGATGTTCACCTCGCTGTCGCCGTTCACGTCACCCTTAATTACAATGACAGGCGTGATGTCCTCTACCGAGATGCCGTTCACGAGCAGCATGCCCATGCCATACTGTGAGCAGCAGCACAGGGCGATAAAGCTTACAAACGTCTCGTCATCACTGCCATAACCGTCATCATAGACCTGGAACGTGAGGCTGTAGTCGCGGAACTCACCAGGATGTTTCACTGTGAAGGGCTCGTTGCCCAACGGCATCGCTCCGACCATATCATAGCCGCTCATGTTGTAGAAGCGGAACTTCTCCTCGCGATAGCCTGCAATGTCGTCGTTGCTCACGTTGGCAGTAATCTTGTACTCGTGGCCTTCCTGGAACTGGATGGGCGGCGAGATGATGAAGTCGTAGGCATTGTTGGTCTCGTGCTGCTGATAAATGTAGAAGCACTTATCGCCACCCTGGCCAAACATGTTCATGAAGTCCTTGTACCACACGAAGGGGTACTGGTCGTTGTTGGCGTCGAGAATGGTCCAGTACTGGCCGCTCTCCTCCCACGTGTTGAACGGAGCCACATAGGGGCACTCAACGGCGGGACCGTTCACCAGGTCGTTGGTCTGGGCGATGTCGCCAATGCCGTCGACATTCTTGGCGATAATATCATAGCTGTAGCGGGTCAGGTCTTTCAGCAGTCTGTCGTCGCTGAAGTTGGTCTCGGTAAGGTCCTTAGCAATGACCTGGCTATCATTTAATCTCACGATGTCATACTTGAGGCTTGCCTTGTGGATGTAACCGCCGTGGGCGCCGGTGGTCGGTGCGTCCCAACTCAGGTCATTGACCAACAACTCGTTGCGGTTGAGTTTAGCGGTGGCATTGCCCACGGCAGCGGGCGAGTCATGACCAATCCAAGCCTCGACGGTTTCCTCTAAGCTGGCTCCGGCTTCATTGACTGCGGTGATGGTGAATTCATACATTCCAGTTGAGGCCACCTCGATGTTGTAGTGCATCGTTTCGCCAGGCTGGCAGTTCTCGAGGACGGTCTTCTCGCCGGTGTTCTTGTTCACGATCTCAATGCTGATGGTGCCCGTGAGGGCAGAACCCGTATAGTCGATTTCAGGGTTGGTCCAGGTCAGCTCGGCACGCAGGGCGCCATTCTTGTCTGCAATGAGGCTAGCGTCGGTGACGCGTTCGGGGGCACTGCCGCTTGAGGGTTCGTAGGGGATGCCCAGAGCGATGGCATGAGCACCGTCGCCGATGTCTCCCACCAGGGTTGCGCGACCTGTGTTGATGTTGATTGTGTAGAGCGACGTCTTCTCGTCGGCGGTCCAGGCGGCGAGATACAGCACACCGTTCTTGCGGTCAAACTCCATGCTCTGGAAGTTCCACCAGGAGGCGAGCGTCACACCCGTGGAGCCGATGACCTCGCACTCGCCATTGCTCTTGTTCACCTTGAGCAGGTGGCGGCTGTTGGTCAGGACATACATCTGGCCGCGCGCATCGATGGCGATGGCCTTGCAATAGTAGGGAAGGTCACTGATAAACGTCATCTTGCCGTCTTTCAGGTTGATGGTGCCGATGGCCGACACGCCGTCGGTCTCCTCGCTGTTGGCGATGAAGTACATAGTGTTGGTCGAGTAGTCGTAGGACATGTCGCCAGGGGTTGTTGCTTCTCCCCGCAGGTTCTTGATGGTCTGACTCTCACCGTTCTCGGTGTTCATGCGGTAGAGCCATACATTGAAATCGTCGTCAACGCCCATCATGTAAAGGATGTTTCGGGCCAAAGCACCCGAGCGGGGCTCGGCTTTGTCGTAGGTGCCCATGGTGGTGACACTTGACGGCTCCTCGGTCGTGAAGCGGATCATCGATTGGGAGGAGGATGGCAACATAGTGTAGCCGTAGGCGGTAGTTTGTGCCGTTGCGCTCATCGCCGAGCACATCACAGCCACTGTAACCACAAGATGGTAAAACTTTCTCATGAAATTCTTTGATAGTATTAATAGTGTAAATTATGTTGATGTCTTACTAGGAACGGAGGCTTGCTTCTATGGTGTTAATCCTTATTATTATTGTGGTAAGTCACGCTCTCAGCAGGTGTCCTTCCTTCCGAAGACTACCTTTGAGTATGTGGCAGCTGCTGATGCCGCTTCGGTATCACCCAGGCAGATCACATTCAAACCCACTCGCATTGGCAATGAGGAGGTGATGAATGTGACCGTTAAGAACGTGGGTCGGAACGCCTTCACTCCCTCATTTACTCTGGCGGCTCCTTTCAGCACCACTGCACAGGCTGTAGAAATTCCCTCTGGCGGATCGCTGGTGATTCCCGTGAAGTTCGCTCCCACCGAGGAAGGTAACTTCAGCTATGTGATGAACGTTGACTGTGGCGCTGCTGGCACTTTTGATGTGCAAATCAGCGGTAAGGCCCTTGGCGCTGCTGATGAATTCACCGTATGTGAAGGTACCGATTATACTGGCTATCTGCCTGTTTATGGCTTCTACTATGACTATCCTGGTGGAATTGGCCAAATGATTTATCCTGCCGAGAAACTGACCGACATCGCCGGTAAGGAAATCATCGGTCTCGCTTTCAGCCTGAGAGAGCCCATGGCCATGAGTGGTGGAAAGGTTCAGATTTCGCTCAAGGAGACCGATCAGACCTCATTTGAAGAGGAAGTGGCCATCACTGGACTTACTGTCGTTGGTACCGTTGTGCCCGTGAAGAACTCTGAGGAGTTTGTTATCTACTTTGATAACGACTTCACCTACAATGGTGCTAATCTGGTAGTAGAGACCCTCGTTACCGAGGCTGGTACCTATGGTAGCACTTACTTCAATGGTATTAACACCGAAAATACTTGCGCTTACTACACCTATAGCTCAAGCTGGGGCACTTATGGAAACACGTATAACTTCTTGCCTCAGGCTACCTTCATCTGCAAGAAGGGTGGTAGCGTGCCTCAGGTAATCATTGGTGATGTGGATGGTAATGGTGAGGTTGGTATCGCCGATGTTACGGCCCTCATTGACATCCTGCTGGGTGGTCTTGAAGCTCCCGCTGCTGCAGACTGCAACAATGACGACATTGTGAATGTTTCTGACGTGACTGCTTTGATCGACTATCTGCTCTCTGGCGCTTGGCCCGAGTAATGTGATTTTTTACTGACTATTTGTTAGATTTTCAGGCAGGCTCCATGGTGGGGCCTGCTTTTGTCATAGATGGGCAGATGTGATTAAAACCCTACCGAAAACAGTAAATTTTGGGTTGCTTTTTTTGCATATTTTTGTGAAATATGCCATGGTATGCAAATTTTAGTTGTACTTTTGAAGCGTGAAGACAATTTGATATAAGAGAACGAGAAATTTAAATAACCCTTTTATTAACATTCATTTATTTCAAAACAATTATGAAGAAGTTTTTTACGCTTGTGGCTGGTCTCTTGATGCTCTCCGCATCAGCCGAGACGCTGACTGTATTTGATGGTGCTTATGGTTATACTAGCACTGATGCTCCCATCTATGGTTACATGTATGACACCGAGGGCTACAGCACTCAGACTATCTATCCCGAGGCTGAACTCACTGCTATGCAGGGTAAAGCTATCAACTCGATGAAGTTCTACGTTGCTGGCACTGGTAACCTGATGAATGGTGGCGAATTGGCTATCTCTGTTGGTACAACTACCACAACCTCTTTCCCCAACTGGGAGCCTCAGCCCATTACTGGTTTGACCCATGTTGCTGATATCACGATGACCGAAGGTGAGACAGAGATCCTCGTCACCTTTGATGAGCCGTTCGTTTATGATGGTGGCAATCTCGTGTTTGAGGCTAAGGTAACTACCTCTTCTGGCTATGCTGAAACCCCGTTCTATGGTGTGGAATCTGATATTAACAATGTCCTTCATAAGGGCAACTGGACTGCATCGGTCGCTCAGTTCTATCCCAAGACTACATTCGACTATGGTGAGGGTGGTGAGCAGCCCGAGGAGATCCGTGGCGACGTTGACGGTAATGGTGAGGTTGGCATTGCCGACGTAACCGCTCTGATCGACATGCTGCTGGCTGGTACCGAGGCCCCCACTCAGGCCGACGCCAATCTTGATGGCGAGGTAGGTATCTCAGACGTAACTGCTATCATCGACTACCTGCTCTCAGGCAGCTGGCCCAACTAATCCGGGTTCCCAATTTCACATCATTGAGGGACGTGCTGTTTCGGCAGCGTGTCCCTCAATATTTTGTATCACTATATGTGATTTTTTTTAAGAAATCTCGTGATTTGTTGCGGTATTAGAAAAATTGGTTGTATTTTTGTGAATTAAAAACAATGATAGCGAGTTTTATTCTTTTTTGTTTAACTATAAATTTAATGTGTTATGAAGAAATTGTTTACTTTATTTGCTGTGGCTGCTATGGCATTTGCCTCTCAGGCCAATGTGTTGACCCTCTGTGACGGTACAGACTACTCGGAGAAAGTTCCTGTTTTCGGTTACATGTACGACGTTGAGCTGACGACCTCTCAGATGATTTATCCTGCAGAGATGCTTACCGACATGGTTGGAGCTACCATCACTCAGGTTAAGTTCTATACTGACGGTCTCAATTTCTATGACGGCCAGCTTGCTTTGGGTATGAAATGCAACGCCAAGGACAACTTTGATGACGAAACGATGGTACTCACAAGCCTGGGCACATTCGCCACTCCCGTTCAGGACGAACAGGAACTCGTGTTTGATCTTGAAGAGCCCTTCGTATATGAGGGTGGCAATCTTCTGCTTGACGTTTGTGTATATGAAGCAGGCCAATGGGGCACCACCGAGTTCTGCGGTGTAAACGTGAACTACAACGCTTCTATCAGTTCTTATGAAGATAAGTATCACGATCCGGTGTATGAACCGATTGGCTTCTTGCCTAAGGTGTCTTTCACCTATGAGCCTGCCACTACTCCCGAGCCTCCCACGCCCACCGAGAGTGTTATCCTTGTAATCGTTGACCAGGATGGCCTTGAACACATGTTCGAACTGGCAAAGGGTGACAATGGCGACTTCACGACCACCGTTGCTATGACCTACGTGCCTTACGGCCAGGCTTACTGGGATCCCAACTTGACCGAAGAGGAGAACGAGGCTAACCGTCCCATTGCTCCCTTCTACTTCATCATCAATGACCAGCGCTACGGTGCTGAGGGTATGAGACCGACCGTTCTGGGTATGGCCTTGGAGAATCCTCTGGATGGCGAGGCTGATGGCTTCTACACCGTTCCCGTAGGCTACAACTACACCTTGGGTGTAGCAGTCAACAATGACGAATACTATGTATATGCAGCTGTGGCCAACTTCACCAGTGTTGAGGATCTGAATGCTAACAAGCCCGTTGCCGGTGTACGCTACTTCAATATGGCAGGTCAGGAGATGGCTCAGCCCTGCGGCTTGACCATCCAGGTTACCACCTACACCGATGGCACCACCAGCGCCGTTAAGGTTGTGAAGTAAGCTCTTAAGCTAAAAGCAAATGAATTAAAGGGGCGCAAGATTTTGCGCCTCTATTTTTTTGCTGCAGAGGAGACGCAAGATTTTGCGTCTCTACTTTTTTTGAAAACCATTCTATCGGTGCTGCTCCCTTGCTTTTTTATGAATATTATTGTGGAAATGTTTTTTTTGAACTACCCTTGCTGCCTGTTTTGCAAGCGTTTTATTCATCAATTAATAATTACAATTACATGAAGAAAAGTTTTAAACTTATGGCAGCTATGCTGCTTGTATTGACTTGTGGTATAACGATAGCTCAAGCCGAGACTTTGACAGTCAATGAAGGTGTTTCGACACACTATCTGGTGCCTGTCAATAGCCTGTATTATAATGAGGCCGGTACCAGGTCTCAGGTTCTCTATCCTGCCACTGAATTAACTGAGATGGCGGGCAAGCCCATCAATGGCGTCAAGTTCTACTTTGACAACGAAGGAAACAAGATGAATGGTGGTATGCTCCGAGTGTCGATCGTCGAGACCGATCAGGACTCTTACCTTAGTGCTGGTAGTTTTATTTCGGGCTTAACTGTTGTTGCCTATGTGACGATGACAAGAGGTGAGTCTGAGTTGATCATTGACTTTGATACCCCCTTTGAGTATCATGGCGGAAACCTGGCCATTGATTTTGCTGTGCAGGAGGCTGGTGAAGCAGGCGCTTCCTACTTCTTGGGTCAAGTAATGTCCTCGGATGTCGCTATTTCTAATGGTGATGTGCGTCAGTTCCTGCCCAAGGCCACCTTTGACTATGGTGAGGCTCCCGAATATGGCGCACATGTGAAGCGCGCTGAGGAGACTTTCAATACCATCCGCACAGGCGAGCGTGACGAGTTGACGGTGTATCTTAAGAACATCGGCCTCAATCCCTTCAATCCCACGGTAAGTGCTACGGCTCCCTTCAGCGCCACACTTTCTGCCATGACGCTTCAGCCTGGTCAGACCGTTGAAATCCCTGTCGCTTTTGAGCCCGAGCAGGCTGGCGACTACCAGGGAACCCTGAGCATCGACTGTGGTCAGGCCGGTATTATCGAGGTGACGCTCAACGGTACTGCCCTTGCCAGTGGCGAGGAACTGACCGTGTGCGACGGCACCGCAATCAACCAGTATGTCCCCTTCAACGGCATTTATACCGATGACGTGAACACCAAGGGACAGATGTTTTATCCCGCCGAAATGCTGGCTGACGCCGATGGAGGTAAGATCGTTGCCCTGACGTTCTATCCGAACAGGGGCATCAACTTGAGGAATGTCACTCTCGAACTGTCGCTGATGAACACCGACCAGACCGAGTTTGAACAGGCTACCCCGCTCACGGGTCTTACTGCTGTGGCCACTACCGCTCTTGTACAGGGACAGACCGAGATTTCCTTTGAATTCGACACTCCGTTTGAATATACTGGCGGAAACCTCGCCGTTGAGGTGAAGGTAGCAAGTGCCGGTTGGACTTCCACCACCAATTTCTATGGCGTGCAGACCGACTACTACGCCAGCCTGTCATGCTACAAGAGCTGGAGCGGCGACAAGAAGGAGCGCCAGCAGTTCCTGCCCAAGGCTACCTTCATGTATCAGCCTGCCCAGGGTGAGGAGACCTTGCGTGGTGACGTTGATGGCAATGGTGAAGTAGGTATCGCTGACGCTACCGCCCTCATCGATATGCTGCTCAGCGGCTCAGAGACTCCCGCAGCCGCCGATTGCAACATGGACGGCGAGGTGGGTATCGCCGATGTGACGGCCCTTATCGACTATCTGCTTGGTGGCTCTTGGCCCAATTAATCCTCATTCCATAACATCTGTTGTCGAGAGGCAAACCGTTGTGATGCGGCTTGCCTCTCGATTTTTTTCTGGTTAGTGCGAGGCTTGGCCGATTCGATTTACTTCTAATCGGCTAATTTTTAAAATTTTACCGACGGGTTTTTGAAGAAAGTTTTCCAAAAAATTTTCTTAAATAGCTGTAAATCAGATAACTAAATTTTTACTCAGTCCAAAAAGTTTTCCAAAATGAAATTTTTTCATAAAAATGTTTGTCATTTCAAGGCTCTTTATTAATTTTGCAGTCCGAACCGTTTTTGTGCGGTTTTTTTCACGATAGCAATGGTTTTTAGATAATTTTGGCAACACCTCAGCCTTGACATAAACTACATGGCGTTTTGTTTGCACAAAGTTTCATTAATTTTTTTGATACCCAGGTTATGATTCAGACAGTACTGAAGCGTGATGGCCGTGTCGTCGGCTATAACGAGGAAAAGATCAAGGCCGCCATCCGTAAGGCCATGCTCGCCACCGAGATTGGCGAGGACGAGGGCCTCATCCAGCGCATTGCCGACCGCATCGGTCAGCGGGGGCGCAGCCAGATGAGTGTCGAGGATATTCAAGACCAAGTGGAACTGGAGCTGATGAAGAGCCCCCGCAAGGAGGTGGCACGCTGCTACATCAACTATCGCCACCAGCGCAGTGTGGCGCGTAAGGCCAAGACCCGCGACCTGTTCCTGGAAATCATCAATGCCAAGAATAACGATATCACGCGCGAGAACGCCAACATGAATGCCGACACCCCTGCCGGTATGATGATGAAATTCGCCAGTGAGACGACCAAACCTTTTGTCGATGACTACCTCCTGAGTGAGGAAGCCCGTGATGCCGTGCGCGGCAATTACCTGCACATCCACGACAAGGACTATTATCCCACCAAGAGCCTCACCTGTGTGCAGCACCCCCTCGACAAGGTGCTGGAGCAGGGCTATCTAGCCGGCCATGGCGAGTCACGTCCCGCCAAACGCATCGAGACCGCTGGCGTCATCGCCTGCATCACGATGGAAACCGCACAAAACGAGATGCATGGTGGTCAGGCGATTCCCGCCTTTGACTTCTATCTGGCGCCCTACGTGCGTCGCACGTTCATCGAGGAGGTGAAGATGCTTGAGGAGATTATGGGTCAGGACTACAGCCGACTCTACGATGTGGAGTTGGATGACTTCATCGAGCGCGATCTGGACTTCCTGCAGGGCGATGAGCGCATCCTGCAACATGCTGTCAACAAGACGGTGCGCCGCGTGCACCAGGCGATGGAGGCCTTTATCCACAACATGAACTCCATCCACTCGCGTGGTGGCAACCAGGTGGTGTTCAGCTCCATCAATTATGGCACCGACACCAGCGCCGAGGGCCGCTGCATCATCCGTGAGTTGCTCAACTCCACCTATCGTGGTGTGGGTAATGGCTCTACCGCCATTTTCCCCATTCAGATCTGGAAGAAGAAAACGGGTGTGAGCTATAAGCCCGGCGACCGCAACTACGACCTCTACCAGCTGGCCTGCAAGGTGACGGCAAGGCGTTTCTTCCCCAACTTCGTCAATCTGGATGCGACCTACAACCAGGACGATCAGTGGAAGCCCGATGACCCCAAGCGCTATATCCACGAGGTGGCAACGATGGGCTGCCGCACCCGCGTGTTTGAGAACCGTTTCGGCGAGAAGACTTCTATCGGCCGTGGCAACCTGTCGTTCTCGACCATCAACATCGTGCGCCTCGCTATCGAGTGCATGGACATCAAGGACAAGCAGGAGCGCATCGACCGTTTCTTCGCCAAGCTTGATAATATGTTGGAGGTTACCGCCCGTCAGCTCGACGCCCGCTTCCAGTACCAGAAGACCGCCATGGCCAAGCAGTTCCCCCTGCTCATGTCGCAACTGTGGAATGGTGCCAGCGAACTTGGTCCTAACGACATGGTGGAGAGCGTCATCAACCAGGGAACCCTGGGTATCGGTTTCATAGGCCTTGCCGAGTGTCTGATTGCTCTCGTGGGCCATCACCATGGCGAGAGTGACGAGGCGCAGCAGCTGGGACTGAAGATTATCACCTACATGCGTGACCGCGTCAACGAGTTCAGTGAGCGCTATCGCCACAACTACAGCGTGCTGGCCACTCCCGCCGAGGGTCTAGCCGGCAAGTTCACCCGCCGCGACCGTAAGGACTTCGGCGAAATCCCCGGCGTGACCGACAAGATCTATTACACCAACAGTAACCATGTACCCGTCTATTACAAGTGCTCACCCAAGCACAAGGCCGAGGTCGAGGCTCCATACCATGAGCTGACCCGTGGCGGCCATATTTTCTACATTGAGATCGACGGCGATGCTACCCACAACCCCGAGGCGATAGCCAACGTAGTGGACCTCATGGACAAGTACAACATGGGTTACTGTTCGGTGAACCACAACCGTAACCGCTGTATGGACTGCGGCTACGAAGATGCAACCGACGGTCTGGAGGAATGTCCGAACTGCCATAGCCACAACATCGACCGCCTGCAGCGCATCACTGGCTACCTCGTCGGCACCACCGACCGCTGGAACAGCGGCAAACTCGCTGAACTTAAAGACCGTGTAGTCCACAAATAGGCATTAGGCATTAGTCTTTAGGTTTTAGGTGTCACGAAAGGCCCTAAAGCCTAAAGCCTAAAACCTAAAACCTAAAGCCTAAAAATGCTCCGCGTTTTACATATCGTTGAGGGGACCAGTGTCGATGGGCCTGGCCTGCGCACGTCAATCTATTTGGCGGGCTGTGATCACTGTTGCCCTGGTTGCCATAACCCTGCTTCTTGGGATTTCAAGGGTGGGGAAGAACGTTCCCTCGACGAACTGATGCAGGTTATCGCCTATAACGAGGCGCCTGTTACCCTGAGCGGCGGTGACCCCCTGCAACAGCCCGAAGGCACCCGCCACCTGATCCACCGCATTAAGACGGAATTGGGTTACAACGTCTGGTGTTTCACGGGCTACACTTGGGAGGAAATCGCTGCCAATCCCGCCTTGCTCGACGTTGTCCGCGAACTCGACGTCCTTGTTGATGGCCCCTTCGTCCAAGCTGAGCGTGATATTAGCCTGCGTTTCCGCGGCTCCCGCAACCAGCGCCTAATCGACGTCCAACAAACCCTTTCCACTGGCCATATCACCCTCTGGCAATAAGTATATTTCTTTGACGATGTGATTTTTTTCACTATATTTGCGCCATGATGGAAACTCTGAAAAATAAATCATTGTTTGCCATGATGGTGCTGGTTTTTGCTGCTGTCAGTACCCCATTGCTGGCAAACCCTATCTCATGGCAGCAAGCCCAACAGAATGCCTGCGCTTTCTTGCTGCGTCATGGCAGATTTCTTGCAGCCCCCTCGTTGCGGCAGGCACCGATGGTGGGCACATCAGCCTATCACGTATTCAATATAGGTGACAATAATGGCTATGTTATCGCCAGTGGTGATGATTGTGTGCCCGCCATACTTGGCTACTCCGATACAGGCGCTATAGATGTGGAAAACATGCCTGAGAACTTGCGGTGGTGGCTTGACGAATATGCCCGCCAGATCCAGTTCATGCGGGACAATGGCCTGTCCACTCCTCGTGCCCCAATGAAATCTCCTGCGATGCCTCCTGTTCCCCCGTTGTTGACGACCCGTTGGGATCAAACCAACCCATATAACATCTATTGCCCGCTTGACACCAACGGGAGGCGATGTGTGACAGGCTGTGTAGCGACAGCGATGGCCCAAGTGCTGTATTACCACCATTCCAAATCGGTGGATAGAATCACTCACGACATGCCTGCCTATGCCACCGCTCGGGGCGTGAGCGTCGAAGCGGTTCCTGCTGGGTCGTTCATCGATTGGGACAATATGGTGAATTCCTACTGGGATCTTTCGCCGACCAATGAGCAGATTGCTGCGGTGGCCAATTTGATGAAATATTGCGGCACCTCGGTCCAGATGAAATATACAACGAGCTCTTCAAGCGCTTATACGTCGAGCGTGCCACCGGCATTAATCGGCTATTTCAACTACAGTTCCAAGGCGGAGTGTTTGGATAGGGACCAGTGTGGCTTGTCCGATGAGCAGTGGGAACAACTCGTATATGATGAACTGAACAATTCGCGTCCGGTTTTATATTCAGGCTGGACTCCAAGAATGACCGGCCATGCGTTCGTCTGTGACGGATATGATGGAGATGGGTTCTTCCACATTGTCTGGGGGTGGGGGAATTCTGATGGCTATTATCGGCTCACGGCCATAGATTCGGTAGGCACCTCTGTGCTGAATTATAAAAATAGTCAAGAAGCGATTTTCCATGCTGAGCCTAGGCCTGGACTGCCGCCGACTGGTGAGGGTATCCAGTTTGCCGATCCCTTGGCCGAGGCTTCTTGTCTGCAAATAGCGGATGTGAATGATGATGGCGTGCTCAGCATGGAAGAGGCCGTCGCTGTCACCGAGTTGAGACCGTTTAAGTACTCCAAGATGTATTCATTTGATGAATTCCAGTATTTCACGGGTATCACCACCATCGCCCCTTGGCAATTTTTGGGCTGTGAAAACCTGGCGAGTATCAAGCTGCCGGAGTCGGTCACTACCATAGGGAATGGCGTCTTTGATTATTGCGCCAGCCTGACGGAATTGGCTATTCCTTCATCGGTCGTCTCGGTCGGGAACCAGGCTTTTTCGGGCTGTGCCAATTTGAAGCATTTCATCTGGAATGTCAAGAGTTGTCCGCCCACAGTCCTGTCCATTGTCCCAAAGTCTGTCGAGAGAGTAACAATCGGTGACAGTGCCATTGTCATCCCCAACAATTTTGCCAAGGAGACAAGAATCAAGCAACTCACAATCGGCAATTCCGTCACCACGATTAACTCACGGGCCTTCTATAAATGCCATGAATTGAAGCGGGTGGCCATTCCCAATTCCGTCACCGACATCAATCAGTGGGCTTTTTATGAGAATACAGGATTGGAGGAGTTGGTACTCGGTAATTCCTTGACCAATATCGGTGACAAGGCATTTGACATGTGCTCAAATCTGAAGAGCGTCTTGATCCCCAACTCGGTCACAAGAATTGGGTCCAATTCATTCTATGCCTGCACCAACTTGAGGAGTGTGACCATTGGCAGTTCTGTTTCCACCATCAGCGGCGGCGCTTTCGGGCATTGCGACAGCTTGAAGGTGGTCACCTGTCTGATCCCGGAACCCATCAGCATCAATGCTTCCGTTTTCAACAATAGTTATGGCCAGGCTACGCTCAGGGTGCCCGCTGCATCCCTTGAGGCCTATCAAGCCGCGTCGCCCTGGAACCGCTTCTCCCAAATCATCCCTATCGACCCGACCGATGGTGACGTGAACCTTGACGGCGAGACCAATATCGCCGACCTTACCGCCCTCATCGACCAGTTACTGGACGGCACCGCCACCGAATACGCTGACGTCAATGCCGATGGCGAGACCAATATCGCCGATCTCACCACCCTCATCGATATGCTGTTGATAGGGAACTAATTCAGATTAGGAGACAACTGAAGAATGAAAAAAACAACTATAACAACTTGAACAACAATATTTTATAATTTGTTTTCGGTTGTTGTGGTTGTTTTTTCTATGTGCTATGAGCTGAAAAACTTTGTATTTATTGTATTTATTGTTTTCCTTTTATAATTGTAGTTTCAAATAATTGTATTACCTTTGTAACGACGTATTGAACGTGTTAAGGTTCCCTGCCTTTGATATTTGATAGAGGTGAGGGATGAAAAGGGAATCAGGTGAAATTCCTGGACAGTACCCGCTGCTGTAACTCCCTGAAGCACATCGCACGGCATCATGCCACTGGTCGCAAACACCCATTGTCTGCATCATCACCGGGAAGGCGCCGCCGCGATGGGGGAGAAGTCAGAAGACCTGCCTTCGCATTGCCAATCTAACGTGGTTCACGCGGCATTTGGACCCTGGCGAAGTGAGATGATGCAGAGCAATCTGTACCTAATTTGTTGAAATCATCACCGACCCTTGTTGTCGGCCCTTCGTGTCGCTTGATTCACACTTTAGTTCATTCATGAACTAGGGACTAGAAACAAGAAACTAAAAACTAAGAAGCGACATGAAGAAATTATTACTTCTCGCAATGACCATGATGGCGGCTGCCGCAACAGCAGGCAACTCGCCCTACATCGCCCATGTGTATGATTTCATGCCTGCTCCAGGCCAGTTTGTGAACATTTTCCCCGCTTACCAGCCAGGCTATACCCAGGACAGCATCAACGCCCAACTGGAGGCCTCACTGTGTGGTGGCGTTAACGGATCGGTCAGCCTGGGCAGCTTTGGCGGTTACATCGTCTTCGGCTTTGACCATCCAGTGATCAATAAGCATGACTATGATGTCAAGATTTACGGCAACGCCATGCAGAGCGCCGCTGTGCCCGACCAGGCTGGCGGCAGCTGCGAGCCCGGCATCATCATGGTGGGCGTGGATATGGACGGCGACGGCGTGCCCAGTGCGGGTGACCGATGGTATGAAATCAAGGGCAGTGATTATGACCGCTGCCAGCACGGCTTTGAGGTGACCTATTACAAGCCCGACGAGGACAAGGAACGTGTGCCTCACGCTAGCTGGAGGTTTATCAATGACATCGAGTACATCCATTGGACCAGTAATGATGCGGATGCCCCCGACGGCTACGTTTGGCGCAATACGTTCCGCAACCAGCCTTATTGGCCGCTGTGGATTGAGGACACCGTGCTCACCTTCCGTGGCACGAAGTTGCCCAATACCTCGATAGACATGAGTGGAGGCAACGGTAACAATTGGTTCCAGCCTTTCTTTGGCGAGGGCTATGTCGATAACCTTCCAAACGGACAGGAGCCCGGTTTCAAAATTGACTGGGCCATCAATGAGGACGGCAGCCCTGCCGAACTCGACCATATCGACTTCATCAAGGTTTATTGCGGCCAGCTGGACTATTGCGGCTGGCTGGGCGAGGTATCGACCGAGGTGTGTGGTGCCGAGGATCTGCACCCGGATGCAGAGGCCGATGAACCAGGGCCTGGACCAGGTGATTTCACGTTCACCAACGGCATCTTCTTCATCAACGAGGATCGCTATGGCCCCAACCATGGCTCAGTCAACTACTACAACTATGACTACAACGAGATGGAGTATAATGTCTATGCGATCGTTAATCCCAATTCTAAGTTGGGTGTGACAACCCAGCATGGACAGCTCTTCGGTGATCATCTGTTCATCGTCAGCAAGCAGGCCAATGCCAGTGAGGGGTCTGGTAATACCACTGGCTCAAGGTTGGCGAAACTCGATGCTGTGACGTTGAAGCAGCAGGGCAGCATCCTGCGCTTTGGCCAGTCGCCCGACAGCGTTTATGACGGTCGGGCCTATTGTGGTGTCACAGCCGACAAGGGCTACGTCTCGACCAGTGCGGGCATATTTGTCATTGATGTGCCCTCGATGACCGTCTTGGGCAACATTGACGGCACCATGTCCAGTGCCAAGGGTGACTATAACAGCCTGTATAAAGACCAGTGTGGCGATATGGTGCGCTTCGGGCAATACGTGTTTGCCGTGCAGCAGGGTAGAGGCCTTCATGTGATAGACCCCGCCACCGACGCTATTGTGACAACGCTTCCGTTCCCCAATATTGTCACCGTGTTTGTGACCGCTGGCGGTAACCTATATGTGGCCAATAATTCCCGCGAAATCTACGATTACGGCAGCGGACCTTATGAGGCCAATTTCACACGCATCGACCCGGTTACCTTTGAGGTGAAGGAAGTCCATGAGCTTGGAGACCTCTATGGCGCGATGAGCTCATGGGGCGCTTGGCGTGCCCGCATGGTGTGTGCCGATCCCGTTGCCGAGAAGGTTTATTACAACTATGACGAGTACCAGAACCACATTAGCTGCTATGATTTCACGACGCGGCAGTTCACCGACCACTACATTGACCTGCCCGAGGCTGCCGAGATCAATTGGGACGGCACCCGCAATCATCAGGGTTTGTATTCCTCGGCGCTGAGTTTTGACCCGCACACGGGAGACCTCGTGGTGCAGACCACCGAGGCGGCACCGATGTATGCCTACGAGATATTTAACCACAATTGGGTGCTCTTCTATGACGCCAATACTTGTGAACTCAAGCGGCAGGTTCGTCTGCAGGATGCCTACTGGTTCCCTGCGATGGCTGTTTATCCCGACGTGAGCGCTCCCACCGTGACGGTTGCTGATCTACATCTGCCTCAGGGGCAGTCCGAGGTGATCGACTTGCTCAGTGCCATTCATGACGATGACAACATGGCGGCGCTCGCGGTTGCTACGGCAAGCAGCGACAACGAGCAGGTGGCCCGCGCGTGGGTAGCAGGCACTGAACTCCGTGTCGAGGCGGTAGCTTATGGCAGGACAACCGTCACAGTGACCGTCGACAGCAATGGCAAGTTGGCCACGACCTCGTTTGTGGTGACCGTGAGCAAGGTGTCGATCCCGGGTGACGTGAACATGGACGGCCAGTTGAACATCCAAGATGTGACCGACCTTATTGACATTCTGTTGGGTTCGGTGCTCACGATGTATGACATGGCTGCTGCCGACCTCGACCGCGATGGTAAGATCACGATTTCTGACCTGACCGCACTGATCGACCTTTTGCTAGCAGGAAACTAATTGACTATTAGCATATTGTTTAACCGTTTAATTAATTTAATGACATGAAAAAATTATTTACTTTAGTTGCAAGCGCCCTGATGGCTTCGGCCGCATGGGCTGGTGTTGTGACTCTGGATTTGAACAAGACCATCAATCCTGAGTCCCTCGGTTTTGATGCAAATGGCATCTGGACCGAGTGCTACAACGACGTGGACTACACGTGGTTGGAGTTTGGCGATGCTGACGGCACATTTATGCTCTCTCACCTTATTGATGGTGAAGGCGCATCGTGGGGAGGTTACTATTGGGATGGCTTCTGCCCCGCTATTGGTGGTGACCAGACCGACTACGGTCAGCCGGGTAGCAGTGGCACCTGGACTGTCAACTTCGGTGGTTGCATGGCAGGTGGCGGTTGCACCTTGGTGGACGGTAAAGTCGTTGCTGATCCCAACGAACCCTACCTCGTGGCTTATTACAGCTCATGGGCAATGGAAGGTCCCAGCAACCAGGTAATGTTTGTGGACAAGGAAGGTAATACGACCTTCGAGCCTGTGGGCGTGTATGTATGCAATCATCCTTGGCCTTATTATGGCTGCTTGCATGGTGACGGCTTTGGCCGTGCCTTTGAAGAGGGTGACTATTTCGAGCTCACTGCACATGGCGTTGCAGCCGATGGAACTGAGACGACAACTAGCATCAATCTCGTGGAGTTTGTCGATGGTCAGCTTAACGCGCTCAATGACTGGACTTTCTTTGACCTCTCCAGTCTCGGTGAGGTAGAGTCGGTTTACTTTACTTTGACCTCGACCGACAGTGGCGCATACGGCATGAACACCGCTGCCTACTTCTGCATGGACGACTTCCAAGTGAAGGGCGAAGAAGATGTGCCTCCCACGCCTCCCACGCCTGAGGGTATCGTTCCTGCCAACCCGACCGCTGATGACTGGTATGATTGCGGTGGCGAGTATGGCTTCTCGAAGTTCTACTTCACCCTGCCTGCCGAGGACGTGAATGGCAATGACCTCGATGCTGAGAACTTGAGCTACGCAGTATGGATCAATGATGGTTTCGGTGAAGTTTATCAGTTCACCTTCCCCGCCGAGGACTACATCTATGACCTGGACGAGGATATCAACGAGGTGCCCTACGATCTCTACACCAGTGCTGTTGACTTCCGCAGCAACTACGTTTACATGTATCGCACCAATGAGAACGACAATCCTCTGTTCGTTCGCGATGAGGAGCACAATGGCAACATCGGTATCCAGGTATTCTATACTTCAGAAGACCGTGCCAAGACCGCATCTGATATTGTATGGCTGTATGAAGATGAGACTCCTGAGCCTCCCACGCCTACCGAGAGTGTTGTTCTTGTGATCGTTGACCAGGATGGCCATGAGCACATGTTCGAGTTGGCAAAGGGTGACAATGGTGACTTCACGACCACCGTTGCTATGACCTACGTACCTTACGGCCAGGAATACTGGGATCCCAACCTGACCGATGAGGAGAATGAGCTTAACCGTCCTATTGCTCCCTTCTACTTCATCATCAATGGTGAGCGCTACGGTGCAGAGGGTATGAGACCGACCGTTCTGGGTCTGGCCTTGGAGAATCCTCTGGATAACGAGGCTGATGGCTTCTACACCATTCCTGTAGGCTACAACTACACCTTGGGTGTGGCAGTCAACGAGAACGAATACTATGTATATGCTGCTGTAGCCTCCTTCACCGGTGTTGACGAGCTGAACGCTAACAAGCCCGTTTCCGGTGTACGCTACTTCAACATGGCAGGTCAGGAGATGGCACAGCCTAGCGGTTTGACCATCGTTGTGACCACTTACACCGACGGCACTACCAGCGCTGTCAAGGTCATTAAGTGAGACCTTAAAAAGAATGGAATATAGTATATAGTAACCTGATGTGTGAAAGTGCGTCCCCTCGGCAGTGATGCCGTCAGGACGCACTTCTTTATCTATCTAATCGTGATGCTACCGGAAGCAGTAGTTCTGCCTTCACCTTAATAATAATATTATTCATTGGTGTCCGCTAAAACCCAAAAATGAATGATAGCCCCGTCCGCAATGCCGA
>CAMZFV010000034.1 GCA_947306175.1 uncultured Prevotellaceae bacterium | reverse complement strand
TATGCGCAACTTTTTGAGCATCTTTTTATTAACTTTTTAATCCCGCCAACGGGTTTCAGGTATTAAATATTACATTTGGTATACTGGCGTACGAGAAAATGCGGTAGGGACAATGGCTTTCGTACCGTCAGGCCAAGACTCAAACTTAAATGGCGCAGTAAACATTCTATCGACCGTCACTGGCACAATAACATGGCAATCTAACAATCAAGTTTTTACCCATGATGTTACTGCACAAGTTCTTAATATTGGTGAATACGCATTTAATGGATGTACTGGAATAACGGAAGTCTCTTTTCCAGAGACACTAAGATCCATTAACTGGAATGCCTTTGACGGCTGTACGAATTTAACCAGTGTGACTATACCTGTCTCTGTAACGACGATTGGCACCCAAGCTTTTGCCTTTTGTGATAATCTATCCACAGTCATATGGAATGCAAGAAGAGTTGGCGAACCATATCAAAGACATGAGTTCGACCCTGGTCGTGATGGGATTTGGACAGGTTCGCCAATAAAGTTTATTATAATAGGAGAAGAAGTTGAATCTATTGGAAACCATGTATTCGATTCTTATTATTATGGCAATAATTATAATGGCATAGAACGGATAATCAGTAAAGCTATTAATCCTCCAGTAATACAATATTACTCACTTCCTTTTTACGGATGCACAATATCTGTACCAGTTCAGTCATTACAGGCCTATAGGAGTGCTGCTAATTGGAGCTTTTTCTTTATAAACGCAATTGGGGATACGAATAATGACGACAAAGTAAATATCGATGACGTGACATCATTGATTGACATAATGCTCAGTGAGAACACTTCAGACAACATTAATGCCGATGTAGATGGAGATGGTACTATTAATATCTCTGATTTGACAACACTTATCGACAAACTGCTAAACGAGCATTGATTTATTTTATTAAGGCGAGTATTATTTTTGGCGGAATGGAGGTGTTTTTGTCTTGATTCCGCCAAAAATAATGTGGTTTTTGGAAACTGGACGCATGATATCTAAGTTTTTGGACTATAATCCTAAAAATTATATAAATTTTCTGGATTATAGTCCAAAAAAACATAGAATATTTTTGGATTTTGGAAAAACTAATGTATTTTTGCAGGTAAAAAATGGGACTATTATGACATTAATCAAGAGACAGTTACAGGATGTCATTCTGAAAAGGATGTTTCAAGGCAAAGCCATTGTATTGATTGGAGCAAGACAAGTGGGCAAAAGTACATTATTTCAACAGATTATCAATGATGAGGCTTTCTCCATCCCCCACGACCAAATACTAATGATATATTGTGATGATCCCGAAATGCGCAATTTATTAGAGAACGCCAATTTAAGTGATTTACAGCAATTGATTGCCAACAAACGCATGGTCATTGTGGATGAAGCCCAACGCATCAATGGTGTCGGCATCACGCTTAAACTGATAACAGACCATTTTCCACACGTGCAATTGCTTGTTACAGGTTCCTCTTCATTTCTATTACAAGGCAAGCTCAACGAGCCACTGACTGGAAGAAAATTTGAATATCACCTGTACCCCTTTTCCACACAGGAATTAATGAATAATGGCGGCTTAATTCAAGTCAAACAGACCTTGGAATCTCGTTTGATTTATGGCTCTTATCCTGACGTATTCAATCACAAGGAAAGTATGCGCGACATTCTCATGAATTTGTCTGGTAGTTATCTCTACCAAGATCTACTCTCTATGGAAGGAATAAGAAAACCCGCCTTATTAGAAAAATTGCTTCAAGCCTTAGCTCTACAAGTAGGTAGTGAAGTTTCATTCAATGAATTAGCACAGATTACCGGCTCCGACAACAAAACCGTCGAAAAATACATCGACCTTCTTGAGAAATGTTATATCATTTTCCGTTTACCAGCATTTAGCCGAAACATCCGAAACGAACTAAAAAGAAGCAAAAAGATCTATTTCTATGACAATGGAATCCGAAATGCGCTTATACAAAATCTCAATCCGTTACACCTCAGACAAGATGTGGGTGCATTATGGGAAAATTTCTTCATTTCCGAAAGAAAGAAATACAGCCATTACAACGGGAGATATGTTAATGCTTATTTCTGGCGCACTACATCTCAACAAGAAATCGATTACATCGAGGAGGCAGATGGAACACTCACAGCATTTGAAATGAAATGGAATCCCAAAAGGGCTAAGGTTTCATTACCAAAAGTGTTTATAGAAACCTATCATGTATCGAGGGTAGAAGTTATCACACCAGAGAATTATTTGTCATACCTCATTTGACCATGTGGTGAATACAGTGAGGTCGGAATAGTAATTATCGGGACCTTGCCCGTGAATGGGCAGGGTCCCGATATTATTCTTATTGAGCAGGGTCTCTCTAAACACTAAACCCTAAACTCTAAACTTTTTATTTGGGCGTTTGCCCAAATAAAAATTACTTCAGGCCGCGGTTGCGGAGGAGGGCGTCGGTAGTGGGCGCCTGGCCACGGTAACGCTTGTAGAGTACCATGGGATCCTCGGTGTCACCAGCCTCAAGGAGGGCGCGGTATTTGTCGGCAGTAGCCTTGTCAAAGCAACCAGCCTTCTCGAAGGGCAGATAGCCATCGGCCTCGAGCACCTGAGCCCAGAGGTAAGTGTAGTAACCGCAAGCATACTCGTCACTGGCGAAGACATGCTTGAAGTAGGGGCTACGATAGCGGAACTCGACGAGGGCGGGCATGTTGAGCTGGTTCTTTACATCCTGCTCAAAGGCCTTGACGTCGATATTCTTGGCCTCCTCAGGAGTCCAAGCCTTCTTGTGCCAGAACAGATCCATAAGGGCAGCACCTACCAGCTCGGTGGTCATAAAGCCCATGTTGAACTGTGCGCTCTCGTTGAGCTTCTGCACGAGGCTGTCGGGAATGACCTCACCGGTCTTGTAGTGACGGGCGTAGTTCTTCAATACCTCAGGCTCAAATGCCCAGTGCTCGTTGATCTGCGACGGCATCTCAACGATGTCGCGGTCGGTGTTGGTACCAGCCAGACCACGGTAGGGCACGCGGGTCAACATGCCGTGGAGGGCGTGACCGAACTCATGGAAGACGGTCTGTACATCATCCCAGGTGAGCAGCGAGGGGGTGTCGCCTGAAGGCAGTGCCATATTACCCACATTGTAGATGATGGGGCGGATGTTCTCGCCACCATAGTTGTAAGCTTCCTGCATGGCATTCATCCAAGCGCCGGGAGACTTCACGTCGCGGGGCAAGTAGTCGGTCATGAAGACGGCGAGGTGCTTGCCCTCGGCATCTTTCACGTCATAGACCTTAACCTCGGGATTGTATTTGGGCGCATCGGGCATCTCCTCGAAGGTGAGGCCGTAGAGCTTGTTGGCCGCAAAAAAGATACCATTCTTCACCACGCTGTCGAGTGCGAAATAGGGACGTACGTCGTCCTCGCTGAAGTTGAATTTCTCCTTCTTCACCTTCTCGGCATAGTAGTAATAGTCACAAGGCTCGATCTGGGCGGTGTCACCGTGCTCGACAGCATACTTCTTCATATCGGCAACCTCCTCGTCCACCTTCTTGATGGCGGGACGCCAGAGCTGCATGAGCAGATCCTCGGCGGCCTTGGGGGTCTTAGCCATGTAGGGGTCGGTGGCATAGTCGGCATAGGTGTTGAAGCCGAGCAGGTTAGCCTTCTGTTGACGGAGCATCAGGATGTTGCGGATGTTCTCACTGTTGTCCCACTCATCACCATGGCTAGCAGTGGAGGTGTAGGTCTCATACATCTTGCGGCGCAAGTCGCGGCTGTCGGCATAAGTCAGCACGGGCAGACGGGTTGCTGCGATGGCATTGAATGCCCACTGGCCCTTCTTGCCCTTGTCGGCAGCGAGCTTGGCAGCATTGTCGATGATACCCTGGGGCAGGCCCTTGAGTTCCTCCTCGTTGTCCACGAAGAAGATGCAGCCGCTCAGGTCGTGCTGAATGTTGTTACCGAACTTGAGGTTGAAATCACCCAGCTTGCGGTTGATCTCCTTGAGGCTGTCCTTCTGCTCGGGAGTCAAGAGGGCGCCATTGCGCACGAAGCGCTTGTAGAACTTCTCGGTGAGGCGCTTCTGGATGGGATCCATGCCCAGCTTGTCGGCGTTGTCATAGACGGCCTTTACCTTGGCAAACAGGCTGTCGTTCATGTACATGCCGTCGCTTTGGGCGGTCAACTTGGGCAACAGCACCTCAGAGAGTTTCTGCATCTCGGGAGTATTATCGCTCTCACAGAGGGCAAACAACACACCACCCACCTTGCTCAGGATCTTGCCACTGTTGTCCAGTGCCAGGATGGTATTCTCGAAGTTGGGCTCAGCCGTGTTCTTGATGATGGAATCAATCTCGGCGTTCTGCTGCTCGATACCAGCGTCAACAGCGGGCTCATAGTCAGCATAGGAGATCTTGTCAAACGGCGGGATGCCGTACTCATTTTCATACTCCGACATAAACGGATTGTTCTCGGTTGATTTTTTGTCGCTGCAGCTCACCAGCACGAGGGTGGCGAGTGCGAGGACGGTGAATAAAACTTTCTTCATGTCACTTCATTAATTAAAAATTGATATTATTTGCTCTTTTTAGTTTTGGTCTTTCTCGTATTGTCGATATCAAATGATACCAGCAACGGATAATGGTCGCTGGAGCCGCCCACCAGTCGGTCGGCATGCAAGGCGCGGATATCGCCACGGTAGAACACCTGGTCAATCCTGTAACGCAAGCCATGACGGTTGTAGGTGTAGGCATAGCCACGTCCCGAATCTCTCCAAGCATCGCGCAGGTCATGTCCGAGCAGCAGGCGATAAACGTGGGACGATGGCACATCATTCAAGTCACCGCAGACGATAAGGTTGGCGGGAGAAGCGTCAATGGCCTCGCGCAGGGCGATGGCATTTTCGCATCGAAGGGCGAAGGAACGCCGCATCCTCTCCAGTGCCGACGGCTTGCTCTCGGGCGAAATGCGCACATTCATTCCCCTGCCGAAACTCAAGTGATAGGACTGGAATCTGAAATCAATCAACCTGAGTTGCTTGCCTTGAGGCAGTTGCAGGTCAAAAGCACGAGCTAGATAATTAGATCGGTCACGAATGAAGCCGAGGGGCGACTTGGAATACTGAGGTTCGCACAGCGGCACCGTCGTGAACGGGAACTTTGACATCATACTCAATCCTTCATTGCCATGATAAATATAGGGGAACTTGGCATTAATCTCCTCCATGTAAGGCTTCAAAGACGGGATTTCTTGCCAATCTACCCCGTTGGCCGTAGCTTCCTGCAGGACGACCACATCAGGATTGGTATCAAGAATCAGCCTCATCGACTGTGAAGGCTGATCATTCAGCTGGTTCTCATGATAATTGAAGGCAAGCACGTTGTAGGTCATCACTTTGAGGATCAACGTGGTGTCGGCAGGTACCGGCAAAGCGTTCTCAGAGGTGTTCATCGGTGAGAACATCTTGATGACAGGCAATGAGGCAATGAGCGAGACCAGAATGATAGGGACAGCCAGCCAGCGCCGCCACAGCAGAGCGATGCCCAGCATCACCAGGATGAGCACCAACAGCGGCATGAAGGCAAGCGTCATGAAAGGAGCCGGCAAAAACGAGCGGGGATCCAACTCACCCGAATAGGCACAGCAGATCATCAACACCCCGATGATGATACAAATCACCTCGAAAGTGTAGTTCACCTTCTTTCTCCTTCGGTATCCGTTATGTGTCATTATGGTCCGTTGAAACATTCTATACGCTTTGATAAATATTATAAATATTATAATGTGTTAGGGCGTGCGTTGCCTTGACACTTTAAACAGCTTGTCTCTTTCCTCGTCGGTCAAGGCATCGTATCCCGCCTGTTTGATCTTGCCCAGGATGACATCCAGTTCCTCCTCGCTTACCGTGTCGGCGGGGCGACGATGTTGCGACGACGGAGCGGCGTCATGCTGCTGAGCGGAGGGGCGTACCGGCTTCTTGAACTTGGGCCAATGCCAAGACCTGCCATTGAACAAGCCCACCACACCATCGATGGCGGCGTTGAGCGGACGGGTGATGTCGCGTCCCCGCTTGATGCGCAAGGCGAACCACGCGCCGACGATGGCCCCGCCAATATGGGCAATATTGCCACCCACATTATCCCCACCCTCGAGGCTCAACACGGAGATAAGGACAGTGACAATGGCAATCCACTTGATGGAAACTTCGCCCAGGAACAAGAGACCTATCTTATAATCCGGAGCATATACCGCAGTCGCCACCACAATGGCCACAACCGATGCCGATGCTCCACACAAGAAATAAACATCAGAATGGCTCGTATAATAGGGCAGCAGGTTGGTGGCGAGCAGATACAGCACGGCACCACCCCATCCACCCAAGAGATAGAGTCCCGTGAGCTGCTTGGCAGAGAAAAACTCCATGAAAATGCGCCCCAGCCAGTAGAGCCACAGCATGTTGAACAGGATGTGCAACAGGCCATAGTGGACAAACATATAGGTCACAAGTGTCCAGGGTCGCTTTAACAGCAGCCACAGGTCGCTGGGCAGTTTCACCCATTGGATCACATCGTCGGCTGACGAATTCATCAACAACGCCCCTATCGCCACAATGTGCAGCAACAAGAAGACGCCGATGTTGATGAAGATAATCCTCAACAACATCGACCCCTGAAGGTAACTGCGCTTGATGTCGTCAATAAAAGCCATTACCCTTCGTCAAAGTGCCGTTATGCTTCCAGTACAATATCATGAAGATGCCGGCAACCATGCCGCCCAAATGAGCAAAATGGGCGATGCCGTTCATCGTATGGGAAACTCCAAAGAACAATTCAAGTGCTCCATATCCAATTACCATCCACTTGGCCTTGATGGGGAATGGGAACGGAATGATGTACATGGGCATATTGGGGAAAATCATGGCAAAAGCCAACAACAGGCCAAAAACGGCTCCCGAGGCGCCGACAGTCAACAGCAGATCATAGAACTGATCCACCGGATAACCAGGATACTCGGCAGTAATGGCATTATACATATCCGACCAGGATAATTGCCATACCAATTCCTGAGCGAAAGCAGCACCCAGTCCACAAGAGATATAGTAGAACAAATAGCGCTTGGACCCCAAGACACGTTCCAACAGACTGCCAAACATCCACAACGAGAACATGTTGACAAACAGATGGGTGAAACCAGAGTGCAAGAACATATATGTGAAGAGCTGGATGGGGTTGAATGCGCTTCCCTTCCAGAAGTGCAATCCAAGCCAATCATTAATATCAATCAGCCCCCTTTGCCCAAACACGAAAGTAGCTAGCCAAACAATCACATTGATGACCAGCAAATGCTTGGTCACCGGCATGATCGATGACCAAAATGATCGATTATTATATTGCATTTTCTATAATCGCTTAATCTCTTGAATTATGGCACAAAAATATAGAAAAAGTCCTTATCGTGAGTAATTTTGATGATAAAAAACCCAAAAATCATCATTTTTCGCCCCAAAAACGCATTTTTTTTGCCAATTATTTTGCTGAAACCGTTGTTATACTTATATTTGCGGTAACAAAACAACAATTATTTTATTCACATAACTAATTTTTTTAAAAAACTTACACTATGAACAAGACTGAATTAGTAGAAGCAATTGCTAAAAAAACTGAGCTTACCAAGGTGCAGGCTAAGGCCGCTCTCGATGCAACCCTCGAAGCTATGGGTGGTGCCCTGAAGAAGGGTGACAAGGTCGTTCTCATCGGCTTTGGTACTTTCCAGGTAATCAAGAAGGATGCTCGCATGGGTATCAACCCCGCCACCAAGCAGGCCATCAAGATTCCCGCAAAGAAGGTCGTTAAGTTCAAAGCTGGCGCTGAGCTCGCCGAGAAGGTAAACAAGAAGTAATCACATTGCTTGTACCTGATTAGTTTACGCCTGCTGCATCTCCTTGTTGGAAATGCGGCAGGTTGTCTTATTTCTTCCCCATATTATAATGAAAATTCATCTTAAAATGACGCTATGCTTATTTTTAGTTAACCGAAAATAATAGTTTGTGGATATTTAGAGGAACGACCATGTTATTATTGTGAAATAATGTATAATAAACGGAAATAAAACAGTAAATTTGCCCACGTAAACAAATGATGATACCCCCTTCAGATTCCATTTCTCTATTCTATCGGTTTTCTGTTGAATAGTATAAATGAGAATAGGATTGATTTTTAGTGTTTAACTCCATATTATTAACAACTTAAAATTTCAAGTTTATGAAGAAATTTTTATTCTTACTGTTAGGCTTGGCGGTTGCCACCAGTGTATCGGCAGGTAACTTCAAGCAGACCCATCGCGTTAGCCAAGGTAAACTGGTTCAGAAAGAACAAAAGATCAAGAAGACCAAGCTTACTGGCGTAAAGGAATTCAACCAGAGGCAGACCCTCAGGACCCCGATCACCGTGCAGCCCGAGGGCGAGTTGAGGAGCTACATCCGTTCGGGTGAGTATGTTTACCCTTCAAGTAGTTCCATATATTACGCCTCTCAAAACACGAGGGTTGACATCGTCTATGGCACTGACAATGAAGTCTATCTGAAGAACATCCTGTGCGGCGCCAACTCCTATTTCGGTACAAACAGTTGGGTAGCAGGCACCATCGACGGCAACACCATCACCGTTCCCCTGGATCAGTCGATTGCCTATGTCGACAGCTGGGGTGCCGATATTCTGCTGTGCTGGGGCACGACCGCTCAGGATGATGAAGGCTATTGGGACCTTGAGCGCGACTTTGATGTCACCGAAGCCATTTACGTCATCGATGGTGAAACCATCACGCTGCAAGGAACAAGCGGCCTTGATGATGATAGCAACTTCTCTGCATGCGGTCTTTCCGCCTATTGGTCAGACGATGACAGCTGGACTGGTTTCATCGAGTGGAATACCGTGCTGACTTACACCGATGAGCCCGAAGAAGACCACACCGTTATCACCGAGCAGCCCGAAGGTCAGCTCTACTCCTACTACCGCACTGGTGATGCCATCGAGCAGTATTATGGCACCCTCTATCAAGAGAGCCAAAGCGGCAAGCTGAATGTCGTATTCGGCAGCAATGGCAAGGCCTATATCCAGGATCCCTTATACCTGGTTGGCTCAGGCTCTTGGGTAGAAGGTGACTATGACTGGATGACCGGTGTTATCACCATCCCCACTGGCCAATACTTGAGCTGGAATGACACTTATGGTTATGGCATCAAGCTCATGTGGGGTAGCACCAACTACTATGAGAGTGGTGTTGACGAAGAAACGGGAGAGCCCGTTTATGACATTGAAGCCCAGGTAGATGAGAACACGACAGAGATCTATTTCATGATCGACGACGATAGGATTTACCTGTTGGGCAGCCAAGGCGACTTAACTGCCGAATATCCCGAGTGGGCCAATGCAATAGGTCTTTATGGCATGTGGAGCGACGACCTGAAATGGATTGGAGACATTGAGTTCAACACTGTTGGTCGCCTTGTTACCCTTGAGCCCGCTGTTCCCGCTAACCCGACCGCCGATGAGTGGTATGACTACGGTAACGAGAGCGGTTACTCCAAATTCTACTTCACGTTGCCCACCGAGGACGTTAATGGCAATCCCCTCGATCCCGAATACTTGAGCTACAGCGTATTTGTTGACAATGGTAATGGTGCCGAGCTGTTCACCTTCCCCGCTGAGGATTACACCTATGACCTGACCGAGGACATCACCGAGGTTCCCTATTATCTCTACTCCGACGCTGTTGATTTCAAGAGCTACTTCGTTTACATCTATCGCACCAACGCGGAGGGTTATGATCCCTTCTTCACCAAGAATGTCGGTATCCAGGTTTACTATACCGTTGAAGGTGTAAAGAACGAGAGCGATATCGTATGGTTGTATGAGGATGTAGAGCCCGAAGGCCTGCGTGGCGACGTGAATGGCGACGAAACCGTTAATGTTGCTGATGCCACTGCCCTGATTGATTATCTGTTGAGCGGTGATGACACGGGTATCAACCTGAAGAATGCCGACTGTGACCTGAGCGACAGTATCAGCGTATCCGACGTTACCGCCCTCATCGACTACCTGCTGGGTGGCGTATGGCCCGGAGAAGAGTAATCTATCGATAATGCCTTAAAAGACGAACATGTATTTAAGAGCTTCCGCCTCAGCGGGGGCTCTTAAATTATAATCTATTAGGCTATAGTAAAAAAAGGAGGAAAGAGTGTTGTGATAATCAAAATAAATGTTTATTTTTGTAGGTTGTTTTCATTAACCATCTCAATTTGAAATAAAAACCAGTATATACTAACCACAAAAAAAAGTAAAAGGCTTATGAACAAAACATTTACCCACCAGACATGGGTTCGCCGCCTGATGGCGGCACTGGGATGCCTTGCCATGGTGACAGCCATCCAGGCTGCCAACATCACCGTTGACGGCATCAACTACACGACCTCGGGCAACAAGGCTACTGTTGCCAAGTACACCATCGACAAAACGGTGACACCCTATGACACGCTGTTCTATGCAGGTGACATCGTGATTCCAGCAACAATCACTTATGGGGGCACGGAATACAACGTAGTAGCAACGGCAGCCAACGCCTTTGTGGACTGCAAGGATCTGACTTCGCTGACGCTGCCCGAATCATGTGTTACGATCGGCCGCAACTGCTTCAAGGGTTGCTCCTCACTGACAGTCAGCCCCATCCCCATGACGGCAACGAGCGTGGGCAGCGGTGTCTTCAACGGATGCACCTCCCTTCAGGAGGTGACGATTGTCCCCGGATGGAATAAGCCCGTGAGCGAGGAATTTGCCAACTGCCCGAACCTGAAGCGACTGATTATCGCCGAGGGAACGACTCCCGTAACCATGAAGGTGAACATGTTTGGTGCCAATTCCGAAGCCCGTACCGCGATCAACAGCATCGAGTACATCTATATGGGCCGTAATGTTGACGCCAGCGCTTACCTGAACAATGAGCAGCCCTTCCACAACATGGGCAAATTGAACACCCTTGTCATCGGTGGCGAGACCACGACAATCCAGGGCACCACGTTCCAGGGCTGTACCGCATTGGCAACGGTTACCTTTGAGGAAGGTAACAAGGTGTCGGCCATCGGTTCCAGCGCCTTTGCCAGCTGTACCTCGTTGACTAGCATCGACATCCCTGCCGCCGTTACCGTCATCGAGCAGAGCGTGTTCAACGGCTGCCGCAACCTCACTAGCGTCACCATGGGCGACAATGTGACCAGCATCGGCATCACTTCGTTCTATAACACCAGCTTGACGAGCATCACACTGCCCAATGCATTGACCTCCATCGGCCAGAGCGCATTTGAGAACAGCAAGCTCGCTGGTGACCTCGTATTGCCCGCTGCCATGACGGCTGTCGGCACACAGGCCTTTGCCGGCACACAGCTTACTAGCGTGAGCATTCCTGCTGGTGTAACGAGCATCGGTCAGGGCGCATTTGCACCCATCCCCACCCTCGCCAACATCACGCTTGCCGCTGGCAACCCGAGTTTCAAACTCGACAATGGCGTGCTCCTCAACACTGCCGGCACACGTCTGCTGGTGACCGCCCATGAGGGCAACATCGGCACCTATTACAGCAATGCCACCGTGACCAGTATCGACAACTATGGTTTGGCCTATGCCCCCTTCACAGGCGTTGACCTGCCCGCCTTGAACACCATCGGCAACTACGGCTTTGCCTACAGTGACATCGAGGACTTCACACTCGAGAACAATGTCAGCGTTGGCCAGAACGTGTTCTACGGTTCAGCCTTGAGGATGATTGACATTGCCGAGGGGCGCAACGAGATTCCCCAAGGTCTGTGCGCTTATTGCCAGCAGCTCAACTTCGTGACGTTGCCCAGCACCGCCACCAATATGATGCGTAACTGCTTTGAGGGATGTATCGCTCTTGACTTCATGGAGATTCCCGCCAACGTCAACTACATGGAGCCGGGCTCTGTTCCTGCCACCATCGTGGAGTTGCGCGTGCTCAATGTCAACACTCCCGCTCTTGCCGCTGGCGTATTCAACGAGACCCAGGGTGACGTTATCTGCAAGGTGGCTCCTGGCTCAGTAGAGGCCTTCATGAACGCTAACCAGTGGCGTTACCTGTGCATTGTGGCTGATGAGTCCATCTCGGGCGAAGGCTCGACACTGGGCTGCCCCACGGGCTTGTACTTCGCCACCACAGGAGGCGACCTGATGTATAAGGACGAGAAGGGCAACATCGTGAACACCAACTTCAACGCTGGTCAGCATGCCTTCACGTTGCAGAGCTACAAGAACCGCGTGTATGTGGCTGTTGCCGGCCAGCGCTTCACCTATCAAGATCCCGCCCAGCCTCTGGGCGACGGTGAGCTGTTCTACGTGAACAACACCAACGGCATCTTCTACCGTGTGACCGTGCTCAACAATGTGGGCTACGCCCCCAGTGAGGACCCGTTCACCATGTTCATCGACCAAAATGAGAACAAGATCTACATTAGCGACCGCAATGTGGGTATCCACGAGTTGAATGCCGACACTACCGGCCTTTACGGTTCACAGCCCTTCCTGTTGCAGAACCAGTGGCTGCCCTACTACAATGACGAGATCAGTTGGGGCTCCATCACTGGCGGCTTCACCCAAGACAAGCATGGCATCTTCTGGATGAGCAAGAAGTTCAACGGCGTATGCCTGCTGCGCTTCACTAAGAGCGACATCTATCCTGACGGTGGCCAAGGTCACACCAAGCACTTCAACGCCCTGTTCAGGGACGCCATCATCAAGACCTTCTATCTCGACGAGGAGAACGGCTACCTGTACATGCAGGTACAGACCGACCCCTATGGCTGCGTTCCCGGTATCTACCGTATCGCATTGAGCAGGATTGAGAATCTGGAGACCGGTGCCGATGTTGAAGGTAACGCGGACCTGCGTATCGCCGACTGCGAACTGATTGACGACTCGCCCATCAAGGTCGAGGGTGCTGAGGACAGCGGAGAGATTGCCAATGTAGCCCAGATCAACAGCGACGGCGAGTACATCTACTGGAGCTATATCGCTCCCGCCAGCGATGCCGATGCCATCCGTAAGAGTGTGCCCTTGGATCCCAGCAATCCCCTGCACCACAGCGGTATCAAGTGCCTGCGTGCAAAGGCCAACGAAGACGGCTCTATGCCCACCGAGGTAATGTTTGCCGTTGAAGGTGTTGAGGCTTACGGCGTTTGTGGAGCCACTTATGACGGTCCCGACGATCCCGAACCTCCTGGAAAGAAGGGCGACGTGAACGGTGACGGCGAAATCAACATTGCCGACATCAATGCGCTGATCGACCTCATCCTCACTGACGGAACCAGCAAAGAAGCCGACGTGAACGGTGACGGTGAAATCAACATCGCCGACATCAACGCGCTGATCGATCTCATCCTGAACAGCTAACATCCACACAAGCGACTAACAAAATCGCATTATGATGAAGCGCAGGCGATTGACGCCTGCGCTTCATTATATTTATCGGTCACCGAATAACGTCATGTGGGGCGCGTGGAGAGGTGAGGTATGGGCACAAAAAATGGATTAACCATTCTATTATCCAACAGTATAGTTAATCCGAAACTCTTTGATAAATCAAAATGATTTTTCCCTTTATGCACCGCAAAGATAATATCATTTTTTCAAATACAAAACAAATTATCTTTTTTTTTTCAAAAAATCCATTTTTGCATGATTTATAGGTAGGCAAATCCCCTTGCCTGGCATCAAGACACAGGGCAAGGGGAAAAACATTACTCATGTACAGTAGCTTAATGCCTTCTAGGAAGCTGCCTTGCTCTTGCCGTAGATCTTGTCCACCACCAGGGCGATAGCGCCGTCACCTGTCACATTGCAGGCGGTGCCAAAGCTGTCCATGGTGATGTAAAGCGCAATCATCACAGCCTGTTGTTCGGCCGTGAAGCCCAGGATGGACTGCAACACACCCAGAGCCGCCATGATGGCGCCGCCAGGCACACCAGGAGCCGCTACCATCATAACACCCAGCATGAGGATGAATCCCGTGAATTGGGCGATGTCGATAACCCCACCCTGCATGATGAGCAAGGCTACGGCACACGATGTAATCTTCATCGCGCTACCCGACAGGTGAATCGTGGCGCACAGGGGTACCACAAAGCCGCCGATACCGTCGCTCACGCCGTTTTTCTTAACCTGCTTGAGCGTCACGGGAATCGTTGCCGCCGAGGAAGACGTGCCCAGGGCAGTGAAATAGGCAGGCAGCATATTGTAGAGCGCCTTGAAGGGGTTGCGTCCTGAAATGCCTCCCGCGATACAGTATTGCAGCACAAGCAGGAAAATGTGCATCACAAAGATAACGCCGATGATGGCGACAAACACGCTGATGATGCGCCATGCCTGGCCTGAATAGGACATGTTCAGGAAGATGGAGAAGATGTAGAGCGGTAGAATGGGGATAAGTGCCACCTCGATGGTTTTGGCGATGATATCTCGGAACTCGTCAAAGCCCTTTTTCAGCGTCGGGGACTCAAAGAAGGAGATACCCAGACCCATGACAAAGGCGGCAATCAAGGCACTCATCACATCGAGCAGCGGGGGAATCTCAATCGTGAAGTACGGCTGCAATTCCTCGACTGTGGCTACAGCCTGAGCGGCCTGGCTGCGGTCGATGATCGACGGGAAGATGCCTGTACTGACAAAGTAGCTCAGGTAACCCGAGAAGACGGTGTCGCCGTAGGCAATGAGCGCTGTAATCAACAGCAGCTTGCCTGCGCCCTTGCCGATGTCGGCAATGGCTGGAGTAACCAGTCCCACAATGATGAGCGGAATGAGGAATGACAGGAAATGACTGAACACGCTGTTGAATGTGACAAAGCACCTCACAGCCCACTCGGGGAAGAAGGTGCCACAGAGCACACCCAGGATAATGGCGATAATGATGCGCGGCAACAGGCCGATTTTGGACAGTTTCATCGTGATTTGCGATATTTTTTGGCAAAGGTAATATTTTTTGCCGTATATTTGCGTTTCATATATATCGGCTATGATAGAAATCTTGAAATATGACCAGTCGATGCAGGCTCAATGGGACGAGTTTGCACGCCAGAGCCGCAACGGCACCTTCCTGCACCAGCGGGGCTATATGAACTACCACAGCGACCGTTTTGTGGACTGCTCGCTCATCGCGATGCGCGACGGCAAGCCTTGTGCCATGCTGCCCGCGTGTATCGATGGCGATACCTTGTGGTCCCACCGCGGGCTGACCTACGGCGGCTGGCTGGTGCCGTTCAAGCACTTCGACGCCACTGTCATGGTCAAGGTGATGGATGCTGCCGTCGAGTGGATGCGAAACAACGGCATCCGTCGGCTGGTGTACAAGCCCGTACCGCACATCTACCACCGCTACCCCTGCGAGGAAGACCTGTATGCCCTGTTCAGGCATGGCGCATCACTTATCGAGACCAATATATCGACGACCATCGACCTCACGTGTCCCCTACCCCTTGACCGCGGCAACAAGAGCGGCGCCAACGCGGCGCGCAAGTCGGGCATCCAGGTGGGACCCAGCGAAGATTGGCAAGGCTACTGGCAGCTGCTCTCGTCACTGCTCGACGAGCGCTATGACACCCGCCCCGTCCATACGCTCGACGAGATGCTATTGCTGCAAGGACGCTTCCCCGAGAACATCCGCCTCTACACTGCCACCCTCGACGGCGAACTTCTGGCGGGCGTGGTGATGTACTTGTCGGCACCCGTGGCCCACTGCCAGTACATCGGCGCGTCGCCCCGCGGCAAGGATAGCAAGGCGTTGACCCTGCTGTTCCAGCAACTCATCGAGGAAAGCACGCGGATGGGCTACCGTTACTTTGACTTCGGCATCTCCAACGAGGACCACGGGCGTTACCTTAACGAGGGTCTCGTGCAGCAGAAATCCCGCCTGGGGGGCAGAGGCATCGTGTATAACGCATTTGAAATACACATATAATATATTATAATGTCAAAAGGGCAAGGCAACATATCCCGCATGGCGATGAAAGCGATGGGCCTCTTTGGCGGGGTCCAGGTGATGGGTATCATCTGCTCCATCATCCGCACCAAGCTGGTGGCCCTGTGGATCGGCCCCGTCGGCATCGGGTTGTTCGGCCTGTTCAATAACGCCCTGGAGATGATTGCCACGGGCACTAACCTGGGCATCCGTTCCAGCAGCGTGCGCGACATCTCTCAAGCCCTTGAAAAACGAGACCCGAGCCTAGTGGCCCGCATGGTGACCGTAGTGCGCAAGTGGTCGCTGTGGCTGGGACTGGCGGGCGCACTGCTCACGCTGGCAGCGGCTCCGTTGCTGAGCGAATGGACCTTCGGCGACTCGACCCACATCTGGGGCTTTGTTGCCCTGAGTATCGCGGTATTGTTGCAAGCGCTGACCAATGGCGAATATGCCGTGCTGCAGGGTACCGCGCGCCTGAAGCGACTGGCGAGCGTGACCTTGTGGGGAACGATTGTCGGTTTGGCGGTTTCAATCCCCCTGTTTTACCTGTTGCGGGAACGCAGCATCGTGACCTCAATCATCGCCTATGCGCTGGCGTTGGCGGTATTCGCCTGGCTGTTCCGCAACCGTGAGTATCCCGCTGCCGAGGTGACGCGCCGCGAGACCTTCGACATGGGCAAGGGCTTCGTCAAGTTAGGCATCTACATGACCTTGGGCAATTTTGCGACCATTCTGGCCAGTTATGCCTTCAATGCGTGGCTCAACATCCATGCTGGCACCGAGCAGGTGGGCTTCTACCAAGCCGGATATACCCTCATCAACAAATATACAGGGCTGATTCTCACCGCCCTGGGCATGGAATACTACCCTCGCCTGTCTCGTGTGGCCGAGAGCAAGCTGAGACTGCGGGCCTTCGTATCCCAGGAAATCAATGTGGCCATTGCCATCATGGCTCCCGTCGTGGCGCTGTTTATCCTGCTGCGGGAGCTGGTCGTGTGGATCCTGTACACACCCGAGTTCAATGTCATCCTCACCTTTGTGTCATGGGGCATGATTGGCACCGTGCTGCGTACCCTGTCGTGGTGCCTGGCATTCACTATTCTTGCTAAGGGAGACGGCAAGACTTACCTGTGGACCGAGGTGGCCAGCGCCGTCATCAATCTGGTACTCAACATCGTATTCTACCGCTGGTGGGGCCTAACGGGCTTGGGTATCGCCTTCCTCGTGTCCTATCTGCTCTACACACTCATCATCGCGGTGGTATATTTCAAGACCTATCAGCTGAGCGTGACACGCGCCAGCTTCTACAATCTGCTATGGACCCTTGCTGTGGCCGCTGCCGTGATGGCAGCCATGGAGACGGGCCACACCGCCGTAGCCGCCGTCATCGCCCTCGTGAGCGTCGCAGTCGGCATCCGCCAAGTAATCCTCCTGTGGCGCCGATAACCAAGCCTCACGCTAAGGGTTTTTAGTCCTTAGTTTTTAGTCCTTAGTTTTTAGTCCTTAGTCCTTAGTTTTTAGTTGGGTGAGGTGATTGTGGTTTTGTGTGAGGGGTGTGCGGGGCGGTTAAAATATGTTAACACGCTGATGGATTTTTGCTTGGGAATGTAGGGTATAGCGTTGGCTTTCTGCAGTTTATCGACGTAGTTCTTGATGAGGTCTGAGTCGAAGCGGTTAGCGGTGGCTGAAGGTGATTTGGAAATATCGGGGTTGACGGAATAGTTGCCGTTGGGTTCCCGTTGGATGACCCGTTGGGCGAGGGCGCTGGCGATGAGTTGCCTGTTGCGGCTGACGCGGTTCATCTGCTCCTGACGCTTGTTGAGTTTTTCGACCAGCTGGTCGGGGGTGAGCGACTGGTCTTGCGGGATGACAGCGGTGAAAATGTCCTGTACGGCATTTGCCTCGACAAACCGTTGGGCGAGCGTTGCCGTCTCGGGTTCAAGGATGACTTCCTGTGGCATGTTGTTGTCGTTGATATTGAAAGCGCACTCGAACTGGTCATCACAAGCAATCCCCTTGACGCGTTGGACGACAGCGGTTGTTCCGCGGTTGGAGATGCGGAAGACGCTGTTTGCGACGGGGAAAATCCTTCTTCCGATATAACCTGCTGTGCCTTTCGCTCTGCCGAGCAGGTTATAGGCGACGCAAAGCACCGCTGCCTGATGAAAATCGAGGTATTCCCTGAGCATGAGATAGAAATTGTCGGCGTGAATCATGCCGCACTCGGGTGTGAGGTGATCGAGGTCATCGAAAATGATGACCGTGGGCTGGAAGTCTTCTATTGCTTTGAATATGTGCTGATGCACATAAATTTCACGTTCATTGAATGCCCCGAGGTCGTCGAGGCAGATAAACTTGAAATTGCTGTTGTTGAGGGGCGTGGTGACTGAGTGCCTGATGTCCTCGATGATGCCGCAGCAGGTATAGAATGAATGGACGGAGTCTATCCATAGGACTCTGCCCGTGGAGTCCTGTTCCTGTCCCTCGGGTCTGGCGACCTTGAGCGATGGCATGGGCTGGTACTTGCCGTCGATGACGGCTGCGGCCAGCATCTTGGCGAAGGCGTGTGCCCTGCAGTGGGAAGTCCCCGTTGCGAAGGTGATTTCGTGCTGGTGCAGAATGGTTGATCCGGCGATGTTAACGATGGGGTGCGGCCTGCTCTCTTGCAGGGAGTCGTTCTCGATGTTGAGGCAGAGGTGCGACCAGGGGTCTTCCTCAATCCACGGTGCAATGGGTTGTCTGTTGTAATGCATAATAGTTGTTTTTAAATGGTTAATGTAGCAGCAAAGGTACTATGCGGGGAGAGGCTTGTCCATGTCAAAAAGCAAAACTAAGGGATAGATGCTATAGATTTTATAGATGCTATAGGGGGGGGCGAGTTGGCAACTCGCAATACTGGACAACACGGTTGTTGGAAAAATGCCGAGGTGGAGGTGAGGCATGGGGGACCGGGGGCTAGAAAGACGTGAATGACTGGAATTACTGGAGGGGCCGCGACGGGAGTCGCGGCATAGAAAGACCCTGTCAGTGGAAACAGCGATAAAATCGCTGTTCACACTGACCCTGTCGTGGGATGGGCTACTGCATATTATAGAGGGGATAGATGCTATAGAGGGGGTGCGAGTTGACAACTCGCAATACAGGACAACACGGCTGTTGAAAAAATGACGAGGTGGAGGTGAGACATGGGGGACCGGCTGCGTGGTGATTTATACGAGCCTGTGGCTCGCACTACTTGGACAAGACTGACGTTGGGGATATAGTATTGATAGTATTGATAGATGCTATAGGGATTGGGGGATGGTGGGACTGCGCATACGTTGAGCTTTAAGGGACGAAGATTTTATTTGAACATGGACAACTTATCAACAACATAAATAACATTCTTTTTTATCTTTTTGGCCCTAGAAGTAAGAGAAATTTTACCGTTTTTTTAGGTCTCAAGAAGGAGAATGAAGTTCATTTTATCGAAAATGAACTTTTTATTTTTTACCTCTTTGATAATCAATATTTTATATTTGCCAAAATGAAGTCAAAAAACTGCAGAATTCTTTGGTTTGTACTATGATTAGCCGTAACTTTGCAATCGACGAAATGACCCTCAAATTGCCTCCAGTTCCCCGGAAGACTTGAAATACTGATAAATAATGCAAAAACTGCATATTTAGTGTTGATTAAAGATAAAAACGGGGGAGTAATTGCATAAGTTGAATTTTTGACTAACTTTGTAACCAGATATTGCAATAATTATTCAACAATAAAATGAAAGGAATTATGGAAATTAGATCATTAATTAGGGCGGTAGCGGCAGTACTGACGGGTGTTGCTGCTTTGATGCCCACCACGATGTCGGCCTACGACTTTGTGGAAGGCGGCATCTACTATGACGTGGTCGGATCCCAGGCTAATGTGACCTACAAAACCAGTAGCGGCAACAGCTATACGGGTAGTGTGGTCATCCCTGAGACTGTCACCCACGATGGCAAAACATACCAGGTGACGGCCATTGGCAATAGTGCATTTTCCAGAAGCAGCGGCTTGACCGATGTGGAGATTCCCAACTCGATTGTCAGCATTGGGACACATGCCTTCGTCTCCTGTACGAGTCTGCGCGAAGTGGTCGTCCCCAACTCGGTGGAGACCTTGGGCCGCTGCGCTTTCCACACTTGCAGCGCCTTGACCAAAGCCGTGGTAGGCAATAAGGTGAAGATTATCGATGAGTATGCATTCCAGTATTGCTACAATTTGACTGAAGTTGTGCTGGGTTCATCGGTGGACAGCCTGGCCATCAAGGCGTTTTATGACTGTAATAGACTGGTCAAAGTGACCTGCCTAGCTCCAACCCCTCCAGGGATGTACGCCTCCTACAGTTTCTATGACCCAACCTACAGCAACGGCACTCTCTATGTGCTCGGCTCGGCCATCCAGGCCTATAAGGCGGATAACAACTGGAAACGTTTCAAGAGAATCGAGAATCTGACGCTCACCGAGCAACTATCGCTCGACCGAACAATGATGACCCTGCACGGCGGTGAGAGCCAGCAGATTCAAGCCAGGATACTTCCTGCCGACGCCAGCCAAACCCTGCGCTGGACGAGCGATGACGAGGATGTTGCAACGGTCAACAGTGAAGGTCTAGTGACCGCAGTTGGAGCAGGTCAAACCACCGTAACTGTAACGACGACCGATGGATCCGAACTGTCCGCCACCTGCCATGTGCGCGTCTTGTCCAATGGCGTGCAGGACCATAACATACTGACCTTACCTGTTGGAATGACTGTCGAGAAGGGCAAGCCCTGTGTACTGCCCGTGGCCATGACCAACAAAAACGCCATCACGGCTTTACAGTGTGACCTCACGCTTCCCGAAGGTTTTACTGTAGCCACCGATGACGACCAGTTCCTCATCGACCTGCAGGATCGCGCCGGAAGCAGCCATGCACTCTATGCCCGCACGATTGCACCTAACGTCGTCCGCATGGTAATCACCTCGACAGAGTCCGAGGCTTTCACAGGCAACGATGGCGACCTGATGCTGATTCACCTCAATGTGAGCGACCAGATGGCAGACGGCGACTATAGCGTGATGCTGACTAACGTGATTATGGCCGACGGCGCCGCCGTGACCTATTACGCCCCTGACGTGGCCACCCTAGTAACAGTGAAATCCTATACCAAGGGCGATGCCAATGGTGACGGAACAGTCAACGTGGGTGACTATGTGACTGTTGCCAACCATATCTTGAACATGAATCCAGACCCGTTCATCTTCAGCGCCGCCGACGTGGATGAGAACAATACCATCGACGTGGGTGACCTTGTTGGCGTTGCCAACATTGTGCTGGGCGACTTCACCATGCCCGAGAATGTGCCGATGCACAACGACGGAGAGGTCATACTCACTGGTGAGTCAACTCATATCGGCGACAACCGTGTGGTCGTGACCTTGAACCTGGACAATGAGGTGGACTTGACCGCTTGGCAGATGAATGTCACCCTGCCCGAGGGCATGAGACTGGCTGGAGCCAACCTTTCATCGCGTGCCTCACATCACAGCCTCGCAGTAAACGAGCTGGGTGACGGCAACCTGAAGCTGTTAGGTTCCTCGACGCTCAACGACCTCGTGAGCGGCCATGAAGGAGCCCTGCTGACGCTTGTGCTCGAAGGTGCTGCCAGTAACAATGCCGCCGTTTCGGTCAGTGATGTCGTGCTGGCCGAGACCGACATGACGACCCATGCGGTGAACCCGTTCAGCATTGGTGTGGGCAGTAGTGCCGTACAGGAAGTGAATGGCGACACCCGCATCTATGCGAGGGGCACTGACATCATCGTCGAGACCCCCATCGACACCCGCGTCGAACTGATTGCCCCCAACGGTATGAGCCGCATGTTTGAGGCCAAGGCCGGCATCAACACCTATCGCGCCGAGCGCGGTCTGGTCATCGTGCGTGCCGCTGGCAAGGTGGCTAAACTCCATGTGAAGTGACAATAAGGAATGTTCCATCTCTAATCAAGACAGCTATGAACATCAAGAATATTCTACTGACGGCAGCCGTGGCGGCGCTTAGCCTAACGGCATGGAGTCAAAATCTGACCACTGGCGAGTATGGCTATTCGATGGACGGTTCCAAGGCCAAGATTGGTCAACCCACAGCGGATCACCTGTTCGTGCGTGGCACCTTCGAGGGTGAGACCGTTGACAACAAGGTCACCTTTGACGAGGGTGACACCAAACTCGTCTGGCTATGGCTCGATGATGACCAGATCTATACTAATGACAAGGTGCAAGCTCTGACACCCGTTCCCTATAACACCGCAGGCGACCTGTACAACGAGATCACCTATAACTCGTTCCAATGCGACCTGTATTTGCCTGAGGGCGTCGAGCTGATCAGTATTGAGGACGAGGAATCGGGCGATGAAATGATGTGCGCCCTGGGTGACCGCCTACCCCGTTCCTCGCAGTTCTTCTATGAATTGTACGGGAGTAAAACGATTGACGGCAAGAAATATAACACTTATAAGCTCTTGTGTGCCAACACGCTGAATTACGGTTGCCACTTCTCGGCCAAAAGCGCAGCGAGCTACAGGAATAACGGTGCGCTCAAGAAAGACGACGCGCCCCTATTAGGCCTGTACATCAAGAGTGAAGGCGCGTCAACATTTATTGGCGAGATGCCCAACATGATTATTGCCAACCTTGAGTTCGGTTTCCGTGAGGCCTTCACGACGACACCCCAATGGGAGCCTAACGATTACCGCTTCTTCTATGGTTCGGGTGGAAATAACCAGACCCAGCGATACCAGTATTATCACCGCGTGAGGTTATTCGGCAACGGTCACCTTGAATTCACGGATATGCCCGAAATCAAATACACCGTTAATTCCAATGCAGTGGTCGTCACGGCTATCGGACTGGGTGATGTCACGCTGATGATTGACGGTGAACGCGTGGACAATCCCTGCACGATCGAGCGAGGCGAAACGTCTAAGACCATTCTGGCTACTGCGACCGCCCAGGAAGCAGGAAAGGAGGTGAGTGATGTCTCTTCGTTGTCGATATTCATTCCCGCCAAGCCAGGTTCGTCTGGTGACAACATGTTGATGGTGACTTCGCTCGTATATGTCGAATCGGGCAAAAACTTCGACTTGCCCGTTGCGCTGGAGAACGGCACCCCGATTTCGGCATTGCAGTGTGACGTGTTTCTGCCCGAAGGGTTTACTTTGATCCCCGACGGCGTCAGTCTAGTTGAGGAGCGTGCTGCCGAGAGCCACAGCATCTCGGTGCGCTCACTGGAAGACGGCACCTTGAGGGTGCTAATTGCCTCTCCTTTGGCCGAAGTGTTCAACGGCAACGAGGGCGACTTGTTTGTGCTCCACCTGCATGCCGATGCCAATCTTCCCGAGGCACCCTATAACATCATGCTGGGCAACATTGTTCTGGCTGATGCGTCGGCCGACACCTATTTTGCTCCTGATGTGGATGCCACGGTCATCTTGAAACACTATGCCAAAGGCGATGCCAACGGCGACGGCACAGTTAACGTGGGAGATTATGTGACGACCGCCAACTATATCATGGACTTGAATCCCGACCCGTTTGTCTTCAGCGCCGCCGACGTGGATGACAGTGGAAACATCAACGTGGCCGACCTCGTGGGTATCGTCAACATCGTGTTGGGTGACTTCGGAGCGAACGCTTCCGCCACTCCAATTCGTGAGAACGATGTGCTTATGGGAGCAACACAATATACCAGCGGTGATAATTCTTTCCTGACGCTGGAAATGAAAAACGACGTTCAACTGACGGCATGGCAGATGGATATCGACATCCCAGAAGGCCTGACCCTGAGGGAATGTGAGTTGGCAAACCGTGCCGCCGGGCACAATCTGACCGTGAACACCCTCGATAATGGCAAGGTGAGATTGTTGGTGACCTCCCCTAACAATAGTCAAATCACAGGCCAACAAGGTTGCCTGTTGACCCTCCAGTTTGACAAAACAGGTTATGTCGAAGGTCTTGTGTCATTTGACAATATCCTGCTTGCAGAGTCTGATATGACCCTCCATGAGGTGGAAGGATTTAATGCCTATTATGGAGGTTTCGTCAGCGTTGAGGAATTGAAGAGCGACCTGCACATCTATGCCCAGGGCGAGAATATCGTGGTCGATACGCCTGTCGAGACCACTGTAGAGATCATTATGACGAACGGCATGAGCCGCACAGTAACCGCCAAGGCCGGCCGTAATGTCTATCCCGCTAGCAAGGGCATTCACATTGTCCGCGCCGCTGGTCAAGTCTCCAAACTCAACATTTAGTCTCATCTATCCATAGAGAAAAGGGTCGCGCTCATGTGGCGCGATTCTTTGTTCATGCCATATTGATAGAGGCTATAGAGGGGGTGCGAGTTGACAACTCGCAATACGGGACAACACGGCTGTTGAAAAAATTGCCGAGGCGGAGCCTCGACATGGGGGACCGGGGGAGGCGATAGATACGAGCCTGTGGCAGGACAAAGGACGGGGTCGCTGGAGAGACGGGAATGACGGGAATTACTGGAATTACTGGAGGGGCCGCGACGGGAGTCGCGGCATAGAAAGACCCTGTCACTGGAATCAGCGATAAAATCGCTGCTAACACTGACCCTGTCGTGGGATAGGCTACTGCATATTTGAAGACGCAAGATTTTGTGTCTCTACATGTCGTGGTGGTCGCGCAGAATGTCTAGGGCGGGGGTGGATACGAGCCGGTGGCTCGCACTACTTGAACAAGATTGCTGGAAGGCTTAATAGTATTGATAGTATTAATAGATGCTGTGGGGATTGGGAATGTGCGTGGGGGTAATCAGTCAAGGGGAAATGTTGAACGGGTATCACTACCAAAACTGGTTAGTGCTATCACCTTCATCGGTTAATTTTTAATAAATATAGTGGAAATTATTAACAACTTGTTGTCTGAATTGAAATTTATATGTACCTTTGCATCGTTAAACCAAAGTATTAACCGCGAGGGATCTCAACTGATGAAATTGGGATTCTTCTAATTTTTTGAATCTTAAAATTAAAAAAACACAGTATTTAGCATGGCTATTACTTACATGACACAGGAAGGCTACGACAAGAAAATGGCTGAACTGGCTCATCTTGAAAACGTAGAACGTCCCGAAGTTGTCCGCGCCATCGTTGAGGCCCGCGACAAGGGCGACCTTTCGGAGAACGCAGAATATGATGCCGCCAAGGAGCGTCAGGGTATGCTCGAAGCCAAGATCGGCGAGTTGAAGACCCTTATCGCCTCGGCCCGCATCATCGACGAGAGCAAGATTTCGACCGACGAAGTACAGTTGCTCACCAAAGTGACCATCCGCAACCTTAAGAACAAGGCAACCGTGACCTATACTATCGTCACCGAGACCGAAGCCAACCTGAAGGAAGGCAAGATCTCGATTTCGACTCCCATCGCTAAGGGTCTGCTGGGCCACAAGGTGGGCGAAAAGGTTGACGTTCAGGCCCCCGCAGGCTTGATGAAATTTGAAATCCTGAAAATCGAAATCTAATTATTCAATTTTCTAAAGTGGTTGCCACTTTAGAAAATTGAAGTTTAGAGGTTAGAGTTTAGAGATTTTGTAAACCAGTTAACAACTCACGATACTTAAATATACTATTATGGCAACCATATTCAGCAAAATCGCCGCTGGCGAAATTCCCAGTTACAAGGTGGCCGAGGACGACCGCTACTTCGCATTCCTCGACATCAACCCCATGGCCAAGGGCCACACCCTGGTCATCCCCAAGCACGAGGTGAACTACATGTTTGACCTCGACGAGGAAGAGTATGCAGGCCTGTGGGCATTTGCCCGCAAGGTGGCTATGGCGCTTGAGCAGGCCATCCCCTGCAAGCGCATCGGCATCGGCGTGCTGGGCCTTGAAGTGCCCCACTGCCACATCCACCTCGTTCCTCTGCAGAGCGAGAAGGACATGGCCTTTGGCGGTCCCAAGCTGACCCTCCCTGCAGAGGAGATGCAGGCCATCGCTGCCGCTATCGCAGCAAAGATTTAAGGCTTTATTTAGGCTTTAGGCTTTAGGTTTTAGGCTTTAGGTGAATTTTTACTGGGTGCTTGTCCGTGTTACACGGGCAGGTACCTTGGTTTATATTATGGTTTTTTGTAATTTTGCAGAGACTTTTAAAACTAAAGACGATGAACACGATTTGGATTGTATTGCCCATCTTGACATTGCTGATGTTTGAGTTGGGCCTGAACCTGAAACTTGAGGATTTTAAGCTGTTTAAGACACGACCCAAGCCCGTGCTGGCGGGCCTGATCGGGCAGATTATCGTGTTGCCCGTGCTGGCCTGGATTATCGGCAAGGCTTTGGGACTGGATCCGATTTTCCTCATCGGTTTTGTGCTCATCGCCTGCTGTCCCGGCGGCAGTTCTTCCAATGTGTTCTCGATGCTGGCCAAGGGGGATGTCGCCCTCTCGGTGTCGCTGACGGCGTGCAGCAGCATCATCACGCTGGTGACCGTGCCGCTCATTATGGAATGGGTCACCGCCGCTGTCGGCAGCACCGTCGATGTACATCTGCCCGTCGGCAAACTCCTGATGCAGAACATCGTGCTCATGTTCCTGCCCATCGTGGTGGGTATCGCCGTAAGGAAGAGATGGGCCAAGGCTGCCGAGAAGATGCACAACGTGTTGTCGCGTATCGCCTTCCCTGCCCTCATTTTCCTCGCCACCGTGTTCTTTATCCAGAACCGCGATGCTATCATCGACAAATTTGGGCAATTGGGACTGTCCGTCAGCATCCTTATCCTGCTTGCCATGGGCAGTGGAGCCTTGCTTTCCCGCTCCATGCGGCTCACGGGTAAGGAACGGCGCACCATCGTCATCGAGGTGGGCATGCAGAACGCCGCCCAAGCCATCGCCATCGCCAGCAGTCCGCTGGTGTTTAACAATGACGTCATCGCCATCCCCGCCATCATCTACGCCCTGATGATGAACGTCATCCTCATCACCTACGTCGCCATCATCAAAAACAAATAACACCCCACCCGTCAACGAGACACGACTTAGAAAAGGAAAATAATAAGCACAATAAATACAAATTATTGATTTTCAGTACAATATTGTATTTATTGTGCTTGTTGTCTTCCCTTTTAGGGAGGTGGTTATTTGTTGCGGAGGACGAGGGAGTAGTAGCGGGATTCACCTTGGAATCTTTTGCCGCCTTCGGTTTTCAGGTGCCAGGCGGGCTCGTTGTTCCATGAGTTAGGTGGGAGTTCACTATCGCCTGTCTTGATGGATTGGATGTATTTCCAATAAGGTATGATTTGTTCCTCGCGGTAGAGGCCGTCCCATTCGTCATGCACCACCAAGATCTGATCGGGCGCCAAGAGGGCGACGCTGATGCTGTCTTCTATCCCGTAATGGGTGGTCACGCTGTCGTTCTCCACGATGTCATAACCGCCATAGGATGACGAGAGGATTTCCTGGTACATGGCAACCGTTACCGTGTCGGTAGTCTTGTTATAGATCTTGTACTCAACCGATGACAAGGGGTCGCACGAGGTGAGCGACATGACGATGACCATGACGGTAAGCCAGAGTATTGTTGAGTTGATTGTTCTCATTGCTGTAAAGTGTTTATTCCTAAAACGGCAAGGCGGGGCATCTTATTACAGGAAGATGGAGAAAAAACATTAAAGGACCTCGTGTACAAGCCGATGGCTTGCACTACCACAACGGCTTTGCTGCATGTACAAGCCGATGGCTTGCACTACTACAACGGCTTTGCAGCATGTACAAGCCGATGGCTTGCACTACTACAACAGCTTTGCTGCATGTACAAGCCGATGGCTTGCACTATCTCGACTGGAGGGCGGGGGCATGCCAGCTAAGAAACATTGCATTTTGGGAACGGGAGGGTGTTTTTTTGTTAACAAAACTTATTGTTGAGGTCGTGTGGCACGATGTTTGCTGGAATTTTAGTATCTTTGTAGGTTAAAACGAAGAATTTTACTACAAGTATGTCCCAAGACAAACAGAACCAAATCATAGAAGATCCCGCCGTTGATGCGGGACAGACTGCGGGGAGCGACTTTGGCGGATATGACCGCCTGGTGACGCTCTCTCCGCGCGAACACATCCGCCAGCGCCCTGGTATGTACATCGGCAAGCTGGGTGACGGCTCGCAGAACGATGACGGCATCTATGTCCTCATCAAGGAGGTCATCGATAACAGTATCGACGAGTTCAACACGGGCTACGCCAAGCCGACCATCGACATCGACGTGGTGGACGGCATGGTGTCGATTCGCGACTATGGCCGCGGCATCCCCCTGGACCAGGTGAAGGCTGCCTCATCGAAGATGAACACGGGCGCCAAGTATGACACACAGACCTATAAACGGTCGGTGGGTCTGAATGGTGTAGGTATCAAGGCGGTGAACGCCCTGTCCACCGAGTTCTACATCCGCAGCGTGCGCGACGGGCAGTGCTCGTCGGTGCTCTATAACGAGGGTGTTGCCAAGGAGGAGAGCGGCATCATCACGGCCAGCGAAGGCGAAGAGAACGGTACGCTCGTGCGCTTCAAACCCGACAACAGCATCTTCAAGAACTACGAGTTCCGCGAGGACATCATCGAGCAGATGATCAAGAACTACTCTTACCTGAACACGGGCCTCACGCTCACGTTCAACGGCAAGAAGTACCACTCGCGCAACGGCCTGAGCGACCTGGTGAAGGAGAACATGACCAACGACCCGTTGTACCCGCTGATGCACTTCACTGGCGACGACATCGAGGTGGTCATCACCCATGCGGCCCAGCTGGGCGAGGAGTTCTACTCCTTTGTCAACGGCCAGCACACGACGCAGGGCGGCACCCACCAAAGTGCCTTCCGCGAGGCGCTGTCGAGGACCATCAAGGAGTTCTACGGCAAGAACTTTGAGTATAGCGACATCCGCAACGGCATCGTCGCCGCCATCAGCATTAAGGTCGAGGAACCCGTGTTCGAGTCACAAACCAAGATTAAGCTGGGCAGCAGCATCATGTGGAAGGATGGCCCCACCATCTACAAGTACATCAACGACTTCATCAAGAAGGAACTTGACGACTACCTGCACAAGGCTCCCGAGACCGCCGAGGTGCTGCTGAAGAAGATTCAGGATAACGAGCGCGAGCGCAAGGCCATCGCCGGTGTGAGCAAGCAGGTGCGCGAAAACGTCAAGAAGGCCGCCCTTCACAATGACAAGTTGCGCGACTGCCGCGTCCACTTCAACGACAACCGTGCCCCCAAGGACAACGACCGCCGCGACGAGAGCAGCATTTTCATTACCGAGGGTCTATCGGCAAGCGGCTCCATCACCAAAATCCGCGACGTGGAGACCCAGGCCGTGTTCTCGCTGAGAGGCAAACCGCTGAACACCTATGGCCTTGACCCCAAGAAGGTCATCACCAACGCGGAATTTGCCATGTTGCAGTCAGCACTCAATATCGAGGACGGCATCGAAGGCCTGCGCTACAACAAGGTCATCATCGCCACTGATGCCGATGTTGACGGTATGCACATCCGACTGCTGCTGTTGACCTACTTCCTGCAGTTCTGCCCCGAACTGATCAAGACGGGTCACCTGTATATCCTGCAAACCCCGCTGTTCCGCGTGCTCAACAAAAAGGACGCCAAGCGCAAGACGCGCACCAACAAGCGCGAGGCCAAACCGCAGAAGGTCGAGACCTACTACTGCTACAGCGACGAGGAGCGTCTGAAGGCACTCGACAAGCTGGGCGAAAACGCCGAGATCACCCGATTTAAAGGTTTGGGAGAGATCTCGCCTGACGAGTTCAGGGACTTTATCGGGCCCGAGATGCGCCTTGACCGCGTATCGTTGCGCAAGGAGGACTCCGTGAAGCAGATGCTCGCCTTCTTCATGGGCAAGAACACAATGGAGCGCCAAAGTTTCATTATTGACAACCTAAAGAACGAGGATGATGAAGACATCACAGTGCACTGACAATAAAGGAAAGCGCGTGGCGCTGTTCCCCGGGTCGTTCGACCCCTTTACCCGCGGGCACGAGTCTATCGTGAGGCGCGCGTTGCCACTGTTTGACAGGTTTGTGATAGCCATCGGCGTGAATGCCGACAAGCACGCATTTATGACCATGGAGCAGCGCAAGGCGTGGATCGAGCAAGTCTTTAAGGACGACCCCCGCGTGGAGGTCATCACCTACAGCGGCATGACCGTTGACGTAGCCAAGGACGTGGGCGCAGAGTTCATCGTGCGCGGTGTGCGCCTCATCCAAGACTTTGAAAACGAGAAGCACCTGGCCGAGGTGAACCGCGACCTGACAGGCATCGAGACGATCCTGCTCTACACCTTGCCAGAATACAGCCACATCAGCAGCAGCATCGTGCGCGAATTGGCACGTTACGGTCAGGACGTGAGCAAGTATCTGCCTGAGGGGATGGAATTATAGGCTTTAGGCATTAGGCTTTAGGTTTTAGGTTTTAGATTTTTTTTGAAAGAACTATCATTTGAGATGAAGAAGATATTTTTTGTTGTGGGGTTAGGGTTGGTATTGTCACTGAGCATGACCGCCCAGCGCACCGTGTCGATGCCCCAATCGCTGCAGAAGCTCTTGAACGCCGAGTATGCCATTTCCAGCCTGTATGTGGACTCGGTCAACGAGGACAAACTCATTGAGGACGCCATTAAGGGGATGCTCGAGAGCCTGGATCCCCACTCGTCATACACTGACGCCAAGGAGACCAAAGAACTGGAAGAGCCCCTGCAGGGCGAATTCAGCGGCGTGGGTATCCAGTTCAACATGAACAAGGACACCCTGTATGTCATCCAGACCGTACCTGGAGGCCCCAGTGAGCGCGTGGGCGTGCTGGCAGGAGACCGCATCATCTATGTCAACGACACAATCATCGCTGGTGTGAAGATGAAGAACAGCGACATCCAAAAGCGCCTGCGTGGCAAGAAGGGCACTAATGTCACCATCAAGGTGAAGCGCCCTGGCGTGAAGGAACTAATCACCTTCCGCATCACACGTGACAACATTCCGTTGCACAGCATCGATGCACAGTATATGCTTGACGAGAAGACGGGCTACCTGCGCATCTCCCGATTTGGCGCCAAGACGCACGAAGAGATGATGGACGCCCTGCATGAGCTCAAAAAACAGGGCATGACGCAACTTATCATGGACTTGAGCGACAACGGCGGCGGTTACCTGAATGCCGCCATCGACATGTGCAACGAGTTCCTGGACCGCGGCCAGCTGATGGTTTATACCGAGGGTCAGAACTCTCCCCGCAACGAGGCTAATGCCAACGGTTGGGGCAATTACAAAGACCTGCACATGGTGGTGATGGTCAACCAGTACTCGGCCTCGGCCGCTGAAATCTTTGCAGGAGCGATGCAGGACTGGGACCGTGCCGTGATTGTGGGACGCAGGACTTTCGGTAAAGGCTTGGTACAGAGGCCGTTCAAGTTTGACGACGGCTCGATGATGCGCCTGACTGTTGCCCGTTATTACACGCCGAGCGGCCGCTGCATCCAGAAGCCCTACAACCGTGGCGACAAGAAGGCCTATGAGAACGAACTGCTCGACCGCGCCAACGAGGGCGAATATTACAGCCTGGACAGCATCCAGTTCAACGATTCGCTGCGCTACACCACACGGTTGAACGGACGCACGATTTATGGTGGCGGCGGTGTTATGCCCGACGTGTATGTGCCGGTTGACACCAGTGAGTACTCCACCTATTACCGCGACATGACCGCCAAGGGCATCATCAACCAGTATGTCATCAGCTATGTGGACAAGCACCGCAAGTCCATCGCCAAGCAGTTTGCTACGGTCAAGGACTTTGATAACGGCTTTGTCGTGACCGACGAAATGATGCGCGACTTTATCGCCAAGGGCGAGCAGGACAGCGTGAAATATGACGAGGAGAAATACCGCACGAGCGAGAATTTGCTCAAGGCCATCATCAAGGGCCTGATTGCCCGAGACGTGTATGGCGACCCGAGTGCCTACAGCATCATCATTAACCACCGCAACCGCGACCTGCAAGCCGCCGTCGAGGTGCTCAATGACCGCGAACGCTTCGACCGACTGCTGCGCGAGGGCAATCCCGAATACGAGAGGTTGGTGAAGAAGAGCGGGAAATAGATGCTATAGACTTACATAGATGCTATAGAAATAATCATTGGTGTCCGCTAAAACCCAAAAATGAATGATAGCCCCGTCCGCAATGCCGA
>CAMZFV010000033.1 GCA_947306175.1 uncultured Prevotellaceae bacterium | reverse complement strand
TATTAAGCACACCAAAAAGTTGCAATACAGCGAAAAATATTTCCATTGTTATGATTGCTATAATCAGCGGAAACATATAGAAAAATACTAATTTCCGCTGGTTATAGACACTTTTTGTCGCTATTTTCAGCGGAAACATATTAATAAACACTAATTTCCGCTGGTTATAGCTTTTCTATTATCAAGTCATTTTGGCGCAATAAATGTAACAGCATGCTCCGTTTTTCTTTTGCAACGGCTGTTACAGTAACAGTGGTTACAAAATAGTTGGGGCGCGAATAAGCTACAATCACTTGAACGGGTTTGCAGCGGAATTGAATGGGTATCGGTCCGAATGGCCAATAGTAAATAAACCGAATCAATGAAAGAATTGTGATAGTATCACGTTAACATCTAACTTTGAACCGAAAAAGATATACGCCTAGCGACGACGGGGGCAATGTCACATCAGAAAATCATCATGGCGGCTTCCCATATCAATTCCTCTCCCGACATGTAGAGAGGCAAAATTAAAGACGAAGCAAGGAGGGATCGCCCGCCACGGGCGTTTCCCTCCTTACCTTAATCAAGGATAGAACCGCTAATAGCGGTTTCTATGTTCCAGTACATGCCCCACTAGGGGACGCAATTCAAAATGAGAGTATTAGTAGTACATGCCCACAAACTCCCAGCAATAGCCATTCCAGTGGAATTCATAACCATTCACCACAAGATGTGAAAGGTTGTCAAATGGAATGCTGTCTACAAAATTTACCAAATAAGACATAGTCATAATTATTATACTATAAAAAGATATCACAAAGATACCCACTCTTCTCATAGCGATAAATAGCATAAGTAAAATCCTAATACTCAGTTAGCATGTTACTAATCGAACTCAGCCCGAGGCAGAAGATCTTCTGCTTCAGGCTGAATGTCTATGTGCAGGTGATATTTCAAGCTTTTGTCAATTCCTCTTTGAACTCCTGCCGCTTGATGCGGCGGAGCAGATAGGAGATTGACTTGGGTGCCTTCTCCCGGCATTCCATGAGTGCGGCAGCAAATTCCTCATTGGAGATGTCGGCATTGAACGCATCCACCAGCTCGCAATTGGAGTCTGTAAGCTTATCCAGTTTCAGACCGTGGTTCTTCATGAACCCACGCAGGGCGAGAATGCCCCTGTCATATTTTGGCCTAGCAACCACTAGAGAACGCATGGCCTCAACACCAGGATCGCCAATGTGAGTCTCATTGAGCATGGCTACCCAGTAGAGCACTTTGGCATCGAGAATTGCCATGTCAAGACCTTCAATCATGGTCCCGTTGACATCATCTGCCTCTTGATAGCGTTCCAACTTAGCCAGCGCACGCGACTTCACATAGAGTGCCTCTTGGCACTGATGCAGAGCGAGCACCTTGTTGGCAAACTGTAAGGCTTGCTCATACTCACCCAAATACAGGCTGAGCAAGGCGACAATGAAGCGAGGAGCCCAGTGCTCAGCGGTCTTCAGGTCTCCAGGGACAGTGTCGATGATGCCATACAGGTCATCGTCACACACCATGGTGTCAAGCAGACGCTTTGCCTGTTGCATGGCTTCTCGGATATCACCTTCTGATGCTTTTTTGTGTACCAGCAACAGGTATTGCTTAGCAGCCTCGTCATAGTCGTCATGACGGAGTGCTTCGTACACGGCTTTGCCGCTCTCAATCTCGTTGCTGATCTGACGATCATCGTTGTACCCTACGGCGAAGGTCAGCACCTCCCTGCTTGTGCGTACGTACTGAGGAATAATGTTCCTTGAGAGGAACAGCCCATCCAAGGAGCGTACACGACTCAGAGCCACGTAGAGCTGTCCATCGGCAAACATACCGTGACTGAGGTCGAGCGAGAGTTTGTCAAACGTCAAACCCTGGCTCTTGTGGACGGTGATGGCCCATGCGAGCTTGAGCGGGAACTGGGTGAAGGTGCCGGTAACCTCCTTCTTCATCTTTCGCTCGTCACGGTCGTACTCGTAGCTGATGGAATCCCAGCTGCAGCAGGGCACGGCATAGGTCTCACCGTTCTCCAACGTGACGCGAATTTCGTCCTTGGTCAGTTTTGAGACAGTGCCCAGCGTGCCGTTAGCCCAACGCTTCTGCGAGTCATTGCGCGTGAACATCACCTGAGCGCCGACTTTTAGCTTGAGCATCTGGTCAACAGGAAAGCGGCGCTCTTCAAACTTACCATCGACAGTGCCCTCGTAGGTGTACTCGGTTGCGTCAATGTCAGCCAATCGTTTCTGATTGATGGCATCGGACGTCTTGTTTACCGAGGCAAGCGTGATGACTATGCCATCTTTCTCTGTGGGTTGACACACTCGGGAATTGAGGCGCATCAGATCCTCGGGTGTTACTTTGTTGAGACGGACGTGCTCAAGCACACGCAGGAAGTCACGGTCTCCCTGGCGATAAACCTCTTGGAATTCAATCTTAACAAGGCGCATGCGCTGGATGACATCAGCCTTGTTAAAGAAGAAGTCCTCGGTGCGGTAGAGGTCACGCATGAGTTCCTTCTCGGCCCCATGCTTGATTACCGGCGGCAACTGAAACATGTCACCGACGAAGATGACCTGCTTGCCACCGAAGGGCTGGGTCGTGCGAAGCACCTTGCGCATCGTGTAGTCGATGGCATCAATGATGTCGCATCGAACCATCGAGACCTCATCGATGATGATGGTGTCGGCGTGGCGCAACGTGAGGATTTTGGCCTCGTTCATCTGCCCGCAAGTGCCTGGCACACAAACCTCCAACGGCAGGCCGAAGAAGGAATGGATCGTTTCGCCCCCCGCGAGGATGGCAGCCACGCCGGTTGGAGCAAGAACGATGAAATTCTTGTCCACCATCTCCTGCACATTGTGCAAGAAGGTTGTCTTACCAGTTCCAGCTCGTCCTGTGAGGAAGAAGCTTGAGTTGGTGTTGGCGATGAGTTCGTATGCACGTACTTGCTGGGGGTTCTGGGTATCGATGGTAGTTTTTCTCATAGTTTTGTAGTTTTGAGTTTGTAGTTTTGTTTTATGTGTTTTTGTTTATGGCTTGGTTTGTTTGGTTATTGATTCAGAGCGGGGAGAATCTGGGCGAGACGGATGTTGAAGTCCGGGTCGAGTAAGCTCTTGTAGCAGCCCTCGACAATCTCCATGGCACGAGTCTCGACAGCTTCAGGATCGATTGGCGAGCCCTGGGCCTTTAAGACCGCAGTAAGGAAGTCCTTGAGCATCTCCATGGACTCTTGACGGATAAATTCCTCGTTGCGGAACTCCTTGTCATAGTCGCGCTTTTGGACAAGTTCCATCTTTTTACCATTGAAGGCGTACAGCTCAAGGCTATCGATGTAGGTCCAGTTGTGGAACAAACCCACCTTCTCGCGGATAACCAGTCTGTCACAAAAGCGAACGCCACTGTAATAGTAGTTGCCACTTGCAGACTCGTATTCCTCACAGATGAACATTCGTTGGCTATTGTCCCATACGGGGATGTTTACTCTGGGGTTGCCAAAGGTAGGCAGGATGTTGTCGAGCAGGTTCTTGCTGATTGCGTTGTTGATGTTTGCCATAATCGTTTCGTTTTGTTGATGATGTTAATTTGTTGTTGTGGTTTGACACTGGTTAGGCGGTAAGCTTCCTTTGAGTCTCTTCAATGAGAGCGCAAGAGAATTCCTGGAGCTGTCGTTCACTTGCATGCTGACCGTGGGCTTTGTACTGAGCAGCAAGATAGTCCTTTAACATGAGGATGCACTGCTGCTTGGCGAAGTACTCCGAAAAGTCTACCCAGTTATTTGCACCACCCCAGTATCTTTGGGCGATGAGCCGTGCCTTATGCCCGTCCCAACAAAACATCTTGATGCCGTTGAGGAAGGTACGTGCATATCCTTTGCCGATATCGAAGTACACTGCCAAGCGTTCGGTGCAGCGCACGGCTTGAAAGTAGGTGTTACCAGCGTTGCTGGTGTAACCCAGGGTGAGATACAAGTTCTTCTCTGCATTGTAGGTGAGAGAACTGCCCGAGAGGGCGGGAAGCACCTTCATAATGAGGGCGGGGAGTTGTTTGTTCTTCATGTTTTTCATCTTTCTTTGGTTAGTTTTCAGTTAGTAATTATTGTTAATTTACTCATTTGTGTAAATTGCGTTGCAAAATTATAACGTGGTTTCCAAATAAACATCAACTGATTATTTGTTTTATCGTTCCCTCGTATTTGGAACTATTACTAGTTATAACCATTTGATGTTTCTTGACCATAACGGCAGATTTCGACCATACATCTGCTAACGCATAAAATCGTAAAATGCAATGAAGTCAGATCTCCTGCACGTCCATTCTTTTTATGATTTGCTTGCGCTTGACGTTTCTCGACAATTCTGCGCAACAATCGTTTTTGGACATTAGCAGATTTTACTCGAGACCTCAAGTTTAGATGCATATCAACTGGATCGAGCACCTCTTCTTTAATCTTTTTTGTCGTTGACTGGTATAACCTATTCGCTGACGCCTTGCGATAACGTGATGTTTCTTCGACGTGCATCCAGGTTCTGTTAATCTTTCTACGTGCATTAGCTTCGGTTTCATGATTAGTGTGTAATCTCTTTCGTTTGGGATTAATGGTTTCGGGCTTATTATTAAGGTGTTTCATGAGGCTTATATAATTAGTTGTTATGTGTTCTTATTCATGGATTTGTCATTTCCGGATAATCTGGGGCTGCCACTCCTTTGTGGTAGAGGAGGCTCCACCACAAAGGGAGCCTGTTGAAGCCTACAGAATTGTATCCGGATTTAACCAGGTATCATCTGGCTTTGCAATGAGACGTGCATTCTGATAAACAGCATCCAAAGGGAGGATGGTCTCTGGTGTATAGTATTCGTTTTCCTTGTCAGGAGTTAGGATGAGCGCAAAGTCTGGCTTGCTGCTATAAGTTCCCTTCAGATAGATGGGCATGAGCAGTTGTATCTTGCCTGTCTGTGGACGGTACATCGGTACGATGAACTTGTAGTTGCGTTGAGCTATGGCAACAGCAAAAGTAATGGCATCATCCAATTTTCGCCCAAGCTCATCTGACGATGCGGTTTGCATGTCAACGGGAAACCTTTCCCTGCGTTCTTCGATAATGTGAGTGAATTTATCGAAGTCTTTATCGATAGCCCAAGTCGGTTGATAGATAACTTCTTCCACTTTCTTGAAGAAACGCGGTTGTTCAGGCCTTATTCCTCGTGCAAAACCAAGTTTGCGAAGCTCCAACTCCTTTCTTACCCGACGAGGACTCATTAGCAGAGTGCTGCCATCTTTTTGCTTGCGAACCTCAACTACGATTAATATCTCGTGAAAGAACTTATCAAGCAAGTTGGTGTTAAAGACCATGAACTTACCATCCTGGCTATATACAAGTTTGTTCTTTGCGCCCTTTTCCGCTTCCTTTTTGAGAACCTCGAGGGTGTTCTCAAGGTAAGACTTAAGAATTGGATGGTTGACGTTTGAAGGCTTGTTCTTGAACGACCAAGTCTCAGGTATGGTATTGGCTGCGATATCTTCAAGAAATGCGAGACCATCTTCTTCGCTCTTGAAATAGAGGTCTCCCCAGTGGAACATTCTACAAGCGCGAATCTTGGCATCGAGAGATGCCTTCGTCCCCCAATATACACCTTTGAAGATGTCATCTTTTCTCTTGCGCTCAAACCAGCCGATTATGATGGAACCCGTTTGGTCCCTGAGTCCGGTCTCAAAGTAAAGGTAAGTCGCGTCTTTAAGAGGTATGGCCTCACCAGAACGTTTCTTCTCATATCCGTATCTATTCAAGTATATAATACGGGCATTGTCGACGATTGCATTGAGTTCTGCTGTGCTCACTTGCTTTTCATCATTGAGCATCGCGTTGAGTTCTGCCTTACAGCTTTTCAGGTTTTTCACGTAACCAAGTTTCAACAGTCCAGTTTTAGAATTCTTTTCCATTTTCATAATTTGTTTAGTTCCCACCAATCATTTTTAGCACCAACCCTCGAGGTGGTATCGAAGATTGGTGCCGCAAAATTAGGCCGTTGAAATCAACAAAAAAAATAATTCAAAGAGAATAATCGTTCCTTTTATTTTGGAACGATTAGTGAACTGATGTGTGGGAGAAATCCTTGCTATTTATATCGCCATGCTAGAGCTTTTGCACGCCTCTTGAAAACTTCTCTAATTTCTTGGGGCTCAACCACCTCAAGGCCACTACCCATCTGAAGAATTTGACCTATAAACTCATTGTTTATCTCTATATGAAGGACAAAATCACCATATTTTCCATCCTCATGTTCGCCGAATTCAAGAACGGTTTCTTGGCTCTTATGCAATTTTTTTGTTTCAATAAGATAAAACATCCTTACGTCATGGGCGCGCACACGAATATCCTGTGCCTTAATTCCTTTCCAATGACTCACACCAATTATATCTTTGAAGAAATCTTGATAGAAGTTTGATGGAGCTGGAATATATTGTACACCTTTTTCATTGTTTTCTCGCGGTCTTCCCACAATTCTATCTAGAGCAATATTATAGCCGAGCTCTGGCTCAAGACCCTCAGCATGACCAAATAAAAACCATCGGCCATTAAACTCTTTTAGATAATGAGGATGGAAAACTAAGGTTTGGCAGTCTTCACCATAGGGTTGATAATTTATCACTAGCACTTGTTTGTTGATAATCCAATCATGCAAATCAGGTAGATATTCAATATTCTTTAGGTCTCTGTCTATGCTAGAGCTGATAATTTGTTCACCTTTCTGTTTTTTTGCTTTAATAGCCAGCAAATCTTTGCAATCTCTGAAGAAATGATCAAGCCATGCCTCTGGGAAAAAACCAGCAGAATTCTGACAAAACTTCCAGTATTCTCGCAAATCACTTACAACCTTAGCGTTCATCATTTCGACTAATGGATTATCGTCCTCGCCTACGTAACGATAGCGCATATTGCGGTTGTTACCCTCAATCTCAAAACATCCGTCCCCTACCTTTTCAGTAATTGCCTGCTTTAGATACATGAAGGACTTTCTTAGCTCACCGTATCCATCGCACGCTGATACAGAACATGGCAATTCTCTTACTGAACTAAGATTCATGCGTATGGACATAACATCAGCATGAGTTACCCATCTACGGCTCATCAGCAATTGATAAATTATCCGAGCAAACTCAGCCTGATAACCCTGACCGAAAAAGAGATTTTGCTGGCTCATAATAATTATTCTCTTAGTTGAAGTTTGGTGGCAAACCAGAACGTTTTAGTTGCATCGCGTTTGTCTACCTCACTCTTAGCAATGAAGGTTACAATATCATCCTCATAAAAATCACTCAGTGCATTGTCCCTAATCTCTAAAGGATTAGAGTGATTTACGCATTTAACTCGTTTTCGATCTCTTCCAAATCGATCTTTTACAATAATAATCTGTCCAGAATATTCCTCTCCGTCACTTAATTTTTTGGGGGCCTTTGAGCTTTTCTTTTTCTCTTCTTTTTCTAAAACAGAATTCACAAGTCCCCACGAATACCAATATATAGGAGCAAATCGGTAATATTTTCCTTTCGTAGTTATTTTCTCGGCCATGATTCCATTTGCAAAGATTAACCGCTTCAAGTCATCAGGTGCTTTGACAACTGCACTATCAGTGATTCTGGCAAATGTAATTGTTATTAACTCTTCAAATTGTGATTCCGTTAATGACTTAAATCTGAACGGCTCACCTACAGAAGTGCGGATAACTTCCTTAAACCGTAAAAGATCTTTACTAAATGCATCTTGAGTTAAATCTGCAAAATACTTTTCAGTGGTGTCTTCTCGAACCGACTTGGATGCATATATCTCGGGAGATATTATTCCATTTTGAACATACTTCTCGGTCCTGGCTAAGGCTTTATCCACAGCATTCGAATCCATGGTGTTAATAAATGGCCGCAAACTGATAGCAGTGTTGTCCGCATTTGCTAATTCTTTTTCAAAATACTCCCATGGTGTACCGAGTGTGATAACACCAACTTTGACAATCTTACCAAAGAAAACACGAATAATCGGAGACATTTCAGCGAGATTCAGCGATTTAAATTGATTATAAGGGAATCTTGCAAAAGATCTTTGTGTATTAATGATATAACTAGAATCAATATTGACTTTCTCTGCTATAGCCCAATATGCTTTACTTGCATTTTTGTCTGAAAAAATCAGTTTGAAGAAAAAGCCAAAGACTTCTCCAATTGTCCATTCAATATGAACTATACTGTTCTCTAATCGAGCTGTATTTGTACCTTCAATCTGCTTAAATAAGTCTGTGCGGACAAAAATCTTCGGAGCAATATTGGAGAAGGACTCGCAGTTATTTCTCCAATAGTTTATTAACGGGGACACTGCTTTATTCCACCTCAGTGGGTTAATACAAGTATCTAGTCTATCATAAAGGACAAAAAGACGTTTGTTTGCAGTAGCCAAAAAATCATTAAGTTTAGCAATGTCTTTCTCAATGGCAATCAAAGCCTTAACTCCCATGCCAATTAACTCGTCAATTCGTACAAGAGCTTCTTTTGCATAGCCTACTCCACTAATAGGTTTGACATATTCTGATAATTCACTGCTGTTCTTTATCGTTTCAAACTCAGGCATTAGTAATAGGGCATTCCATGTATATATCTGCCAAAACATATTGAAATAATACTCAGGCTCCTCAATACCTGAATATCGAATGTTATCAAAAACTAATGATGTTTCATTGGCCGGAAGTATGTTAACAAAGATGGGGTCAAGCATATCTTGTCCTTTTTGTTCAACCCATTTTTGAATATTTGAAGCGATTTGTTTATCACCTAAGGCTTTATAAAGATATGTTTTTCCGGTTCCTTTATAACCTTGAATAATAAACTTTTTCGGGTCAAAAAGTTCTTTCATACACTCACGGTAAAAAAACTGGCTATCATCAATTTGTGTGTCTTCGGCAAAATTTGAAACCGTTGTAAGAGCTTCTTTAAGATGTTTAAGAACAACATTCCGTAACTGAATTGCAGGTGTTTTGCTTGTAAATTGATTAACTTCTTGAACTTTAAAATACATATCATTGATGCAATCAAAAAGAAGATTATAGTCATTAAATTTCCTGCTTTGCACCAACTCAACAAAATTTGAATCAGACTGATTATCCCCTGTCCCTATAGTTTCTAACATAGGATTTCGATGGAGATATAAAAAAGAAGGATAGTCTTTTGACTCACCACCAATATAATTGATGTATTCGAGGATTTGTTGTTTATGTAAATTAATCCATTCTTCTTGTACGTTTTCTGGAAGAATTGAGAATACTAGCTGTAATTTAAAACTATTACTCGGTTTATAATATTCTTTTAGTAGATTCATTAATCCCGGTTGTGTTTGACGGCTGAATCCAAAAAATCCAACGACACAAGATGATAAATAAATAGCGGCAGTGCCGAAAATATCATTAAATCCTGTGCGTGAATCAATTAGAATAATATCCGGATCAAGCGTCTCCTTTATTTTCTCAAATAAGAGGGTAAAATTATCTACGACAGCTTGCACACTTGATAAGTTGATCTTTGCTAATCCTTCAAGATAATCATTTCGATCCGATCCTCCTTCAAAGTCAGAATAACTTTCATTAAGATTACCCGCTGGTACAATCCAAATGTTATCAAGGTTATTATATGCAAAACTATTCTGATTATCTAAGCCAACATTAATAATATAGTCGTTTATATCGATTAACTCTGGGTGATTAGTGGTTTGTGCATCACTGATAAATTCAACCAAGCCATTCTTTTTCCCACTCCTAAGGCCATTGTGCTCAGACAAATCAAAAAAATTCAAATAACCTGGGGCTTCCAGGTCACAATCGATAATCACAACTCTTTTTCTCTTGGCTGTGTCTTTATTTGCAGCAAGGCTCATTGCATATGCAATCATCGTAGTGGTTCTGCCCATTCCACCCTTGTAACTATAGAAAGTTACTACTGGAGTTGTTTTTGAAGGCTTTTTTTCAGAAACTATTATTTTCCCTTGTAGTAATGAATCAAATCTATATCTTGGACCCCAATCTATGTGCTCTTTACTGTTCGCAAATATCTGCTTATAGTAAGGGTCATCTTCTGCTTCTTCTAAACTAACAATATTAAAAGAGATTTTTAAATAGTCTTTATGCTTGGAATAGAAATCATCTAATTCAGATTGAGGCTGACCATCGCTATCAACTATATTTAACAAGGAATCAATAAACTCTTTCTGGTAACTTTCAGCTACAGCAACATTTAAACTCATTACATAAACATCAATTTGAAAGTTTATGCGAATAAAAATTTTAAACCGATCTTCTCCCTTCATCTTGAGAAAAGATTCAATTCTTTTGGCTAAATCAGAAATGTGTACCATATTTAGACGTGATTTGAATAAATTGTAAAACAGGTATTTAATAATCGAGCAATAAGATCTTGATTCAACGTTGGGGACATTTGCTGCGCTATGTATTTGTATCTAACTTCCGGCCGCCAATTATCAATTAATTGTTCAACATCTGAATCAATTATTCCATTACCAAGATAAGGAATACTATTAAAAGATGGATCTGGCTTTAAAAGCCTTCTGACAATTTCTTGAAACTTATGTCCTTGTACACTCAAACTGCCTGGAGGTCTATTTTGGAAGAAAGAAGGGATTCTTTCTCTGCCATTTATTATTCTGGTCCGATTATAATAGAAATCCAGATTTGTACGTTGAGTGAATGATAAATTATACTTCAATCTTATGTCATCTGATGGGTTCCAATTATTTAATTTATATGCAGAATAAACAACGATTCCCTCAAGTATGTACCCTGACAAGTAATATAATTCAAGCCATACATGCTTATCGCGTTTCTCGTGCATCTGATATGATAACAACAATGAAGCACAACCTTTTAAATGTTTTTCAGCGCAATATAAATATTCATTGTACGTCATAAAACATTACAAATTATTTATCAGACTCAATAAGTAAAAACGTTAACAAACCATTGGATAACATGACAATGCTTCCTCTTAAATATAAAAGCCAGAGTAACCTAAAAAGGCTATAACTATAGCTGATATGTTTTGCGTGTTTTGCCATCAATTGATTGTTAATGCTAAAGGTGTTTATCTTAATTACGACCACAAAGATACAACACATTACTGAATAATGTGACGTTGTGATAAGGATTTTCGCGAATTGTTGACAAATTTTCTACAGGTGCTCACCAACAAGTTACACAATGATAATTCCATCATAAACATGCCAAATATTGACCATTGATTGATTCACAGGATTATTCTCAGTGGTATAGAGTTTTAGTCAAAACTAATTTGCCCTAAATCTATGAGCACAAAAGAATTTTATAATTCTCTAAGCAACAGGTATTTACAATAAGCGACCAGCGTATTCACACGAACATATATGCTGGGAAAAAGCATTTATTACCTGAAGCAATTTTTGCAGATAACCTGTAAAAAAAGTTAAAGCTTAATATTTTGACAGACATTTAACTCGTTTATTAAAAAAAAACTATAACTTTGCGGAAAATTGCTATTATTTTATAATAAAATATCAAATAATGTGAATTTGGGAATGATTGGGTGTTCTGATAATAGGCTCTCAACTCAATGTGAAAGCATCCGCACTCGTTTAACCATAACGTCAATGTTTATTTATTATATTTACTGAAAATAAAAAATAATTGAGGTTTAGAAATATGGCAGTTGTACAGCTTAATAGAATAAAGACAGTATTGGCTGATCGTGGAAAAAGCAATTTATGGTTGGCCGAGAGGATGGGGAAAAGCCCAACAACCATATCAAGGTGGTGCACTAATGATAATCAACCATCAGTTGAGACTCTTTTTCAAATAGCACAGCTACTAGACGTAGACATCAGAGATTTATTAAATAAAACAAAATAATAATATTATGTAGTTATGGCAAGAGCTGACTTACTTGTAGATCTAGTAAAATACGCCATATCTGGCAATAAAGGAATGGTGAAAAAAGTTTCCCAAGCCATCATTGCAGAGGAGAGGGAGAAACAGCACTCAATTTTGGCAGATCGACTTGAGAATACATTGGCGCAGAGTCAAAGAGAAGAAGCAAAAGGGAATATCGCAGATGGGAGAGGTGCACCTTTTGTTATTGTAGACGCGAGCACTGAGTCTTATTTTGAGGAACATGAAGCAAAGCGTACACTAAACAGCCTGATATTGCCACCAGAAGTGACATACAACTGTGAACAGTTTATTCAGGAAAAATTCCGAGCAGACTTACTTCGAAGCTACGGATTGGAGCCCAGAAACAAACTTTTGCTCATTGGCCCTCCTGGAAACGGTAAGACATCTTTGGCGGAGGCTATTGCAGAAGCTTTAATGGAACCATTTTATGTGGTAAAATATGATGCTATAGTAGGCGCATATCTTGGAGAGACGGCCATGAGGCTAAAAAAACTAATGGATTATGTGAGTAGCAGAAAGTGTGTGCTTTTCTTTGATGAGTTTGAGACGCTGGGTAAAGAACGGGGCGACCTCCATGAGACAGGAGAAATAAAACGTGTAGTGAGTTCGCTGCTAATGCAAATGGACAGACTACCAAGTTATGTAACAGTAATTGGAGCGACTAATCATCCGGAGTTGTTAGACCGAGCTGTATGGAGACGTTTTCAGATGCGACTGAGTCTTCCTCATCCTACTAGGGCAAATATTTCTCTTTGGCTGGAGAGATTCCAGCAAGAGCATAAACTACGTTTCGAATATTCCACAGAGACAATTGCAAAAAAACTTATAGGTTGTAATTATTCCGAAGTGGAGGAGTTTGGCATGAATGTACTTAGGACATACGTAATGTCACTGCCTGAGAACAATATGAGGGAGATAGTTGGCGCAGCATTAAAAAACTGGAATTCAATATCATATAAAGAGGAGGACATTGCAAATGAATAATGAATATCCACTATTAGTGTTTCCCATGCCTGCATCTGTTTCGCGAACAAAGTTAAACACTAGAAGAGGAAGCAAACCTCATTTGCCTAATGCAACAGCGAACGCAGCTAGGTTGAGTCCTAAGTTTACTGTTTTGAAAAACACGTTAGAAGGCCGTCGGATTAAATTACAACAGGAGGCCGAAGGCGCAAACCCTGAAGACGTCCTAGTACTGGAAACCGCAGGTCGAATAGATGACTTCCTAAATGCCGTAAAACGCGTAGAGGGACTTGAATGGTTATTAGAAGAAGATTTTGACGGAATACCTGATGAATACTTCTATGAGGAGAAGAACGGGGAGAAGACAGACAAGGCTCTTTCTTCACGGCTATATCTCATCTCGACAAATTCACAAGCCTTGGTGCAAATAATATCATTGTACAATCAGTTTATAAGCAACCCAAAAGACGCTCTCACGAGGGGCTATGGAGGCTTTAAAGATGTATTTGAACAGCTCAGAGAAGTACGTTTTTGGGATTACCAAGACAGAATAGATGGAAACAACTTTTTAGAGAAGTGGCTTCGTGACAATGAAGCTTTCCCCGAAAATACTATCACTTTCCAAATAGAATTATGGTTTCGGGATTCCGCTATTAAAAGAAATGCTGCACAAAAAGCTGTACATGAACTTGTTACTACAGCTGGTGGCCATGTACTTAGCAGCTGTTTGATTGAGGAAATACGCTACCACGCATTACTTGTGGAAGTAAATGCTATGAAGCTGAGAGAAATCGTGGACAACATCGAAGAAGGTAGTTTGATAAAGAGCCATGATATTATGTACTTCAAGCCCATGCCACAAGCATTTTTGGGGATTGAAGAGACAGATGGGAAGGATGAGAAGGTTGAACAGAGTTCTATTATGAAAATGGTGGATAAAGAACAGCCAACAGAAACACCTATAGTGGCGCTTCTTGATGGTTATCCTCTTGAACGACATATTACTCTAAACAAAAGACTAATCATAGATGACCCTGATGGATTTGGAAGTCAATATCAGGTAGATTATCGTGTCCATGGTACCGAGATGGCATCTCTTCTTATACATGGTGATTTGTCTGCACCAGGTGATTCAATTGATACGCCTCTATATGTACGTCCTATCATGTTACCTGATAAAGATGGCAAAGAGAAAATGCCTGAAAATATGTTGCCTATTGATTTGATTCACAGGGCTGTAAAGCGGATGCTAATAGGTGAGAATGGTGTCCCGGCCAGTGCTCCTGATGTAAAAATTATCAACTTTTCAATAGGTGATGACATTCAGATGTTTACCCATACCATGAGTCCTATGGCACGTCTTTTGGACTGGTTGAGCTATAAGTTCGAAGTGTTGTTTGTAATTAGTGCAGGAAATACGCATCGGACGATACCCATGGCATATAGTCTATCTGACTTAAGATCTCAGGGGCAAGTAGAAATATCAAAATACATAACTAAGGAAATTCTGAAAAATAGGATGGAGCATCGTATACTTTCGCCTGCAGAATCAATAAACAACTTGACCGTAGGAGCGGTGCATCTAGATGCTTCAGATCTATCAGCAGCAAATCCTGTTTTGTTAAATCCATATGACAAATTACACCCTTCGCTTTATAGTCCGTTTGGAGGAGGTCTTAAGAAATCTATTAAGCCCGACTTGGTTTATGATGGAGGAAGAATAATGTTGAAGGAAAGTCCATTAGGAGGATCTTTAGAGTTTTGCAATTCAAATAGATGCCCAGGCTTACAATTAGCTTATCCTGATAGCACGCTACAGAAGACGGTTTATAGCAGAGGAACAAGTTGTTCCGCTGCTTTAATCAGCCGATATGCGTATAAATGCTACAAAAGCCTAAAAGAAATCCTGGCTCTAAATGGTCGGACAGATAGTCACATTCATTTATTGATAAAAGCAATGACTGCACATGGGTGCTCTTGGGCAACTCTCGGTGATAGTATTGACAAATATCTGCCCAATGGCACAGATAAGAAAGAAGCCAAGATCATTAAGAGGCAGTGGATAGGATATGGTTATCCATATATTGATCATTCACTAGCTTGCTCTCCACAGAGAGCCACTGTTATTGGTTACGGAGAGTTGGCCCAAGATGAAGCCCACGTTTATCAGTTTCCATTGCCACCATCTTTAGCATCAAAGACATATAAACGAAGACTTATTGTGACATTGGCATGGATGAGTCCAATTAATTCTCAAAGTCAGAAATATCGCGTAGCGAAATTATGGCTAGAAACAGCCGATAACAAGCAAATAGCCGCAGACAGAGTGGAGGTAACAGATAACAAGGCGACAATGCGTGGAACTCTTCAGCATGAAGTGTTTGAAGGTAAGAATGCTCATGCCTTTGAAGATGGTGATAAACTGGGAATTAAAGTGAACTGTTCCAAAGATGCCGGGAACTTGGATGGCAAGGTTAAATATGCTATTGCTGTTTCGTTAGAACTGGCAGATGCCGTGCCACTCAACATTTTCGGTGAAAACATATACGAGGAAGTGAGAAATAGGCTAAGAGTGCCCGTTGCTATCGCCACAAATACAAGCGCCCAATAAGCTAGCGCTCATTCTCTTCTCATCGTGTAAAAAATTAAGCAAGTGCATTATTAAAAAGAATAAAGTTCGTAATTTTAATGTCTTAAGCTAAAATTATTGAGGCGTTTGAGACTCAATGTGTTTCAATCTTGCAAAATCGCAATTTGTTGAGATTTTGCTTGTTTCGCTAGAGATTGATGCTTTTCTTTGCCTTGAAATCGCAATATATTGGGATTATGACTCTGAAAGAAATAGGATTTGCCATCAAAGAACGGCGCAAACATCTAGGTGTGAATCAGCGCACGTTGGCTGACCTTGCGGATGTGGCAGTCAACACTGTGGTCGCCATTGAACGTGGTGAAGGCAATCCGCAGTTAACAACGCTACTAGCGATCCTTGACACTTTAGGCCTTCAATTGGACATTAACCTGAAACGACTTGAATATGAGACAATGTAATGTATTTGTTCATGACATTGAAGCGGGAATCCTTCAAGAAACGGATGCCGGAGAATATGTCTTCACTTATCACGAGGATTATTGTGGGGATCCTGTTTGCCTCGCCATGCCAGTGAGGCGAGAACCATATCTTTCCAATTACCTGTTTCCCTATTTCTTCAATATGCTGTCCGAGGGAGCAAATCGCGAAATCCACTCCATTGTTCACCACATTGACATTCATGACGATTTCGGTATCATGTTACTAACGGCACAATACGATACCATCGGTGCAGTAACCGTCAAACCAATTTGATTGAGGCGGGTAATAAATTGCTATAATCAGAGGAAACATGTAGAAAAACATGGATTTCCGCTGATTATAGCTTTTCTATTATTAAGTCATTTTGGCGCAATAAGTGTAACAGCATGCTCCGTTTTTCTTTTGCAACGGCTGTTACAGTAACAGTGGTTGCAAAAAAGTTGGAGATCGAAAAGCTACAATCACTTGAATGGGTTTGCAGCGGAATTGAACGGGTATCGGTCGAAATATGTCGGGTCCTTCACTCATCAGTCTTGCACGGTGGCTCGTAGCCTCAGACACATACCGAAGAAACGGTCATAGATGATGCAGCAACCCTATACATGGCGTTCACAAAAGTACTCTGCGACCTTGTATTTATAGGCTACTAACAGATTGCTTGTCAGCTTAATATGTTCACTTCATGTTTTGCGCAGCGGAAATTACGTAATAATCATTTCCAATTCTGGAATTGAATGGGTATAGGCCGGAATAGCAAAAGAAAAATCAGCCGTTTTCAATGAAGATCTTGAAAATAGCTGATTTTTATGGTTCCGTCCAGCAAAGGTTATCGATCGATGGGCGTGTATTCCAGGTTGGCGTCAATGTCGGTGGCACGAGTAAGTGAACATTATTTGATCGAAGAACTGTTACCAAAGTCACCTGCAGTAATGCCAGCAATCTCATAAACAACGTGAGTTTACCAAATCACAAAGCAAAGAGATAATTTCTATTTGATGTTAGGTTAGTTCCTATGTATGTTTACTACTTCTTTTTTTATTATTCGGCAAAGGCTTTTATCATTTCTGCCAAAGTATTAGGTGTGGCGTTTTCACCATATTTGAATATATCAACTAAAGCATCGTAATTCCATTTGATGCCAGAATAGTTGCTGGAGATATGATATTTATATAGCAGGTATGAATCGTGACGAGGCGAAGGATAACCCTTCTTCATCAATTCTTCTTTCGTTATCAACAGTGGAGCATCTACTTCAACAAGACTAATGTTTTGACGTCCGTAAAGCAGAATGTATTTCACCGACAACAACTTATTATCTAGATGCAGGGTACCCTTAGACATACCAACTCTGAAAGGATACATTTGGTTTTCTTTTATCCATTTCGCTTTTGCTCTTTGAATATACCCAGGCAATACATAAACTTCGGCGGGCAAAGGATGTCGTTTCTCTCTTGTTACAGGTTCCGGCATGTTTGCATACAAACCCTCACTTTCTAATTGCAAATCTTCGTAGGTGTGGTACTGAATGCGTTCTCGTTGCGAAGTACGGTCAAGGAAATTATCTATTACTTCATCTATAAAACGGATAAAACTAGCGACGTTTGCTTCAAAATGTTGAGGAGAAAGTGGGAACGCTCCAAGTCCAGGGATGATCTCATGAAAGCCAGTGTATGCGGCCTCCCTTGTACCAGGATAAAGAATATAGGCTCCAGCAGTTCTTCTGATAGCATCTTTATAAGCGTGCATCTTTAACAAATCACTACGTTTATATATGCCTTCATCTGTTTTGAGGTCCACGTCTTCATAATCCGATTTACCATCAAGCATTTCCACAAGGTAGTTTTTTACCTTGTACTTGGCATCGAAGTGAATATGAGTGATCGTATCGCGTGCCTCAGCTTCGTCGACTTCCAATCCTTCAGGCCAGAAGGAAAGCGTATAGTCTGGGCGCATGCTGCTAGTCCAACTTCCTGCAGAATCATATGATTCATTATGGCCAAAAGTTCGGTTGTAATAAAAGCGCACATTAAGCCTACGACCTTTTTTGTCAATATATCCATTGTAGGTCATTGATTTACCCTGCTTGATAGAGATACCTAAACCATTCTCGGTGACCTGAATAAGCTTGTTTTCGCCAACGGATTCGAGACTGAATTTGTCTGTGAAAATGTCATGCAATTTGAAGAATACCCAGTATTCATACAGTGCGGCAATGTTCTTCTGCCCCGCTTCATAAATGTCCTCACCACCAGGCCATGAGAGATTGGCAGCCAACCTAAACATAAACCATTTTTGCAGTATTTCCCGATAACCTTCCTTGCGTTGCATTGCAGGACTGTTCAGTGGCAAAGAGGTAAGATGACCAAGCCTTTTGAAGAATGAGTGACTGAGTAATCCAGATAACTTCATGGAAGTCTCATCTGCCTCACTCTTCAGGCGTTCTCCTGCTTCTGGCATCTTTCTAATGGACGTGACAAAACTCAGAAATGATTGGAGTACAAACTTAACGAACCTGTTTTCAGCTACATCGAGAGTGTCTTGCTTGGATGATGTCCAAATTTTGTCGGGCACGGAACTCATGTAATTGTGCAAAAAATGCCCATCAGGAATCGTTGTTCTACGAGTTGAAGAAGCCAGCTGGCGAATGTCATTGGAATGTAGATGCTTCACCTGGCCTATGTTTGTTAGTTCCTGCGTTTGCTCCCATTTTCTGATCGGATTTGATTCCACCATTCTCAAAGCATCCTCTAAGGTGTCACTATCTACCAAAGATTTAACAAAGGCGAAACGTTCATAATCAAACTGGGCTGGCGTCTGTTCGTTCACGGTATATCTTTGTGTGACGGGAGAACTTTGTTGCATGAGCAGCTCCGCACATTGCGATGCAATCTGCTCAAGCATTGTGGAATAATCTTTCATGTAATCCATTTTCGATGAATGGATTTCCATCTTTACTTCTCCCACTTTTATATTGTCACATGTCCGGATGATGTCATCCTTGTAGGAGCCAACATTGATGCTAGTTCTTATAATGCCACTGGAACTAGTGTGCTCTGGCACATTCTCAACGATATTATCTATCTGATCGTTAAGATGATAATCTGTGTTATCCAGTTTAAAAGTATAGTTCTTCCCCTCAATCAATTGGCACATAGCGTCACCTGTCTGCTCTTTTGGAAAGTCAGCATCATTATTGGCAAAAATCATTATACCTAGCTGAGTTTTGTCATCAAGTAATATGGTGAAGTGCCTGCTATCCATTATGCTTCGGAAAAACTAACAAAACCATTATCCTGAAGAATCTGATACATTCTCCAGATCTTCTTTGCTGAAATTGGATAGCGCGGTACCTTATCCTCTGGATACTCTTTAAGCGCATCAATATTCGCGTCTTTATTGTCAAAGCAGATTTTCCAGAGCTCCATAAGGGTCGGTGTAATCTTCTTGCGAGATCCATGAACCTTAGGGAGCAATTTTTGCATAATCACTGCATCGAGAATGTCTTCAGAATCGATGCCGCATAGTGTCGCATTTTTCATGTATTCTGATATTTCCTTTGCAGTGCGATATCCAAATTCTGCATTGATTCTGCCCAACTGCTCAAAGATGGCCAGTAACGTATCTTTAAAGTCAGGAGCAGTCATTTCCAGAAACTTTTCCATGTCGTTTTTTTCAATATGGAATTCCAGCACGAAAGCCCTGTCCAGAACTTTCGGACTGAACATGTACGTCGTTTCATCTACATTGATGGTGCCGATGACGTAGAAGTTTTTTGGCAAAGATATCTCCTTTGGCACTTCATTCTCCGTATCATCTGGTTTGTTTGTCCAAAGAGGGATGTACTCACCTGATTCCATTGCTGAAAGGAAGTCTGCGAAATATCGCTCCACATAGCTCATGTTCATTTCGTCAAGGATCAGAAAGTAATCCTTGCTGGTGTCATTGTTTGCTTTGATCAACAAGTCAAGTGCTCCGTTCGGCTTGACGTATTCTCCAGGTTGCAGTGCGTTTGGATATCCAAGCAGATACTCCCTATTGGTCCAGTCTGCACCGACGGGAACTATTAGGTAATCTCCTGTTCCTATGCTCTTCTTCCATTTAGCAAAGGCCATAGCTAGCTGAGTCTTTCCAGATCCAGTCAGCCCGCTCAATATCACAAAAGGTTTCGACCTCAGTGATAGCACAAAGCGGTCGATAAAAGTATCATTGAAGACGAGGCTAGATTGCAGAAGGTATTGCTTGAAAGATGCCAGCTCATCTGACAAACTTGTAGTCTCTTTTTGTGTTGAAATAGAAGCTGCCATTTTTTTTATCTCTTCACCGTTCTGTGGCTGTTCTGTTGGATTCACGCCTGAATAGTTCTTAAAAACTTCAAATCTGTCGTTGTATAATTGAAGATAGGCGCTAAGTAATCCTGGTTTATCACTGTCAATGTTATAATCCCATACGATATTATATATTGAACTTGCTTTATAACCCTTATCCTCTACATCTGGTGATGTCATACCGAATAAGGGGTTGTCAATACTAAGTTCTGCTCTGATAGATTTCGTTCTTTCGAGAACCTGCTTGGGTTTTAAACGAAAACCAAATTTACCTTTTACTGTCGTTCCACCAGCAATTCCAAAAGAAACTTTCTTTAAATCTCTGGAAAATAAAAATACTATGTATATGCCGTTCTGAGTTGTGTTTGTAATACGTTTATCCATGATTGCAATCCATGGAGTTTTAGTTAAAATGCCCGCGCCAACCGAGCCTTTGATATAATATGAGTCATCGTTTATGATCCCTTTAAGCAAATCTGGTATTTCGGTTTTGATGTATTTAGCAATATCAGCTACGCGTTTATCATTTACAGTACGGCTATTATTATAATCAACACCTCTATTGGCAATCTCTTTAAGAAGATTATTTATTTGGGTGAACAATACATGTTTATTGGAAAAATCGAATGTTTTCTGTTTCATTTTTACCTCTTTTAATATGACTTTATCTTTTGGCTACTCTCACATTCAGCTGTCCCTTTTTATTTCCGTCTATTTCTTTTACCCAAGGCAAATCCTCTGCATTTGGTGAAGGCATGTTGTGGTTACGTACTGAGAATACAAGACGCAAAAACACAGAATAGATATAGTTATCCCGGCTATAGCAAGTCCAAGTCGTGACGTCTACAGGATTATCAAACTCCAATATATAATCAGCGGGCGATTTTGATAATCTTGATCCTGTCCCATCAAATGAGAAGTATGTAAGTAGCGGCTCAAGTATTTTCTTTCCGTCCTCTTCTTCAAGTTTTAGGAAAGGTGAATTAGGGTCACTGTTTGAAATATCCTCGCCGATTTTTCTGGCCAACCGAAGACTCCAATAGTTGTTTATCATCAAGTCTATATTCTTCATTGGTTGATGTAAGGAATCCATTACTTTTTTTATTTTACTTCTCATAGTAGTATTAATAATGGACGGAGATGCCCCTCTCTGTGACTTTAATGAAATTCCGATGTTATTTACTATAACATCTGCCTTATGAAATTGGCTGGCCTTCTCAATTTTTGAATATTGGCTTATGGCCAAAAGCTCCTCTACAGGCATTGAACTCCAATCGCCATAGAATGGCAGATTAGAGAATTCATAAATTTGATTGGTTTTATTATGGCGCATTCCTACGGAGGTGATGAGCTCAGGTTTATCTACAATAGGTAGATATAACTTTTTCTCTCTTGCCTCAACAAGGAAAATTTTTATAATCATTTCGTCAATTTCACCTCTGTTTGCTTTTATTTTCTTTATGACCTCTGCGTTCTTTACTATGAACTCGGGGACAGCAGGGTTGTCACTATCAAAATTAATCACTCGAATATGCAGAGCTCCTTTATATACTGTTTCTCCTTTTTTATTTTTCCATTCGTATGCCCAGGGTCTTATCATTTTATATTTATCATCACTTGGATTGTACTTACTTGGCATACCTCTGTCTGCTCTGAAAGAAAAGCGTAAATGGTCCCACACATAGTCTATATAATTTTCGCGACTATAGGGGTGCCATGTTTTAGTATTCCAAGGTTCCTCACCTTCATAATCTAGGAAAATATCGGCAGACAATCCTTCTTTTGGTTTAACGCCTTCAAAGAAGAGCCGAGTTAATATCGGCTTTAAATAATCTTTATGCTCTCTAAATGGAGATAGTGCGTCCAGATTACTGATATCTTCATTGATAATACCAAGTGACCTCTTTTGCCAATAGTCTTCAACCATCTTATCTAAAGGACTAATACTCAATCCCTCTTTTTGACAAGCATCTAAATATTTATCTCTAGTGCTATGATTTATCAGAGGCCGGTCGGTGTTGTTTTGACTTCTGATAAGAATGTTATGGCCGTTAATAGTGATGTCTGTTTTACAATGAAAAATCTGTCTGTACCCAGCATTAAAGCAAGCTTTTGATGCTTCTTCGGAGGAGATTTTAGAGATGTCGACCTTTCTAATATCACCAATATAGCTGAGCTCCACGCCATTAAATGAAACGCTCTTGATTTGTTCTAATCCAAATCCTAAATCGACACGTAAACCTTCCGATTTTAATTGTAAAAAACGCAGAATAATTCTGCAAATGCTATCGTCAAGATCGAATTTTTTACGATCATGCTGCTCATCATCTGTGAAGAAGAAAAAGAAGAACGGTGCCATTATTTCTTGCTTTTTTTAAGTGTTTTCAAAATTTCTTTTGCCGTGGCCTGTATAGCTGGTACAGCAACAGAGTTGCCAAACTGTTTGTAAGCAGACGCATCAGCTACTGGAATGCGAAAGTCATCAGGAAAACCTTGTAATCTTGCCCATTCGCGTGGAGTCATTCTCCGTATCCCATCGGTATTGTACACACCCTTTATATTTGTTGTCGGAGTTAAGTCAGTTTGTCTTTTGTCAATCACCAAATTCCGTTCACGCCCCATTCCTCCCACAACAATAGCATTAGCAACTTCATTATCACCTATGATTTCATAGCCGAATCCATGTCCAGCAGCTTCATGTCGTGCTCGGTGAGAAATAAGAGTGTTAAGGTACTGTGTTGACAGATAATATTTGGCAGGAACGGGATCTTCCTCACGTATGTCAATAAAATGCTTTGTGACTTCTTTTTGGTCGGGATAATGAAAATCCTCTTTTGTTATACCTAAATCCTTTCTGAATCCGACAATGTATATTCGTTCGCGATGCTGAGGTACGCCAAAGTACATCGCATTTACAATCTGGGGCTCAGGAACAATATAACCCACTTCGTCAAGTGTGTTTAATATGGTTTTGAGTGTCTTGCCCTTATCATGGATGGCCAATCCCTTGACGTTCTCCAAGAAAAATGCTTTTGGATGCCAACGGTTCAAAATGTCGGCAACATCAAAGAAAAGTGTGCCACGAGTTTCTGCAAAACCAAGTCGTTTACCAGCTAAAGAAAAAGCCTGGCAAGGAAAACCGGCACAAAGTATATCAAATTCTTGGGGAATAAACCGCTTGGTATACTCTTTCGTAATATCGCCAAACGGCACTTCGCCATAATTTGCATAATAGGTTTTTTGAGCCTGAGCATCCCATTCCGATGAGAAAACACATTCGCCTCCTAGATTTTGGAAAGCAAGCCTAAAACCGCCAATGCCAGCAAACAAATCGATGAATTTGAATTTAGGTCTTTGGATTGCGTGAAACGGAGCACTCTCCACTTCATTAAAAATCGTCAATTCCAATGCTGATGGTTCGCTAACGCAAGAGAGCTGCTTTAGTTCTTTGGGTTGGTTTTCAAAAAAATTTCCCCAACTTTCAATGAGTTGTTCAGCTTTTTTCTTATAGCCTTCGCCAACTCTCTTCCCTCGTAAATTAGCATAATGAGTGACAATGGCCATTTGTGTTGAAAATGGTATAATGTTGTTATCATCATCAAGAGCTGCTTCATCGTAAATACGCGAAATGCCTTCCTTTTTGATGCCCAAGGTCATTAAGCTATATATTAGTCTGTCATTAATCGTCATTCTACTGGTTTTTTAATTTGCAAAATTAAAGAAAACCTCTTTAGTTAGCAAATTTTCAATTAACGTTAACCACTTCTTAACGTCAATTTTTTCAAACTGTTCACCACTTTATATATCAATTTTTATAGTTTAAATAACTACTTAATATATTATATCAATATATTAATGAATTATATGAACATTTCCAGAAATCAGATATTTTTATCAAATATTTGTACATAATAAAAATATAGTTTATATTTGCGCCATAATTCAAATATATATTTATGGATAAGTCACAAAAAAGATTAAGATTTGAGAAGGTAGCTTCTTATAGAGTGCAAAAGGTCATAGACTTTTTAAGGTCACTTCAAAACTGTTCCAATCATAACAACTATGAGTATACCATTGACGACGTTGATTTTATGTTTGGCGAGATCAATAGAGTTTTAAAAGAAACTCGTAATGTTTATGAAAACGAATTAAATAAAGTACAAAAAATTGACTTCAAATTTAAATGAAATGGAAAGTATAGCAGAGACAAAAGGATATAAGGATTTAAAGTGGTTTTTCGCTAATGAAGATGGCGGAACTGAAATGGGGCCTAATGACCCTTCTTTTACCATGTTCAATCAGACCCCATATCCATCATTAGTGCGAGAAGCAATTCAAAACTCCTTGGATGTAGCGGATCCCGAAAGTGATAAACCTGTTGTGGTAAAATTTGAATATTCAAGTTTGCCTGAGGACAGATTTCCCAACTTCTTTGAATTAAAAAAACATGTTGAAGGTATATTTAAAATGCCTGGAGCAGAAAAAGCAGACTCTGCAAAGAGATTATTCATGCCGATTATTGATCGGTTGAACAGCATGCATGCACAACTGCCATATCTCTGTATAAGTGATTATAATACCATTGGAATGGACTATGTTCCAGAGGACAGTCCATTTTATGGATTTGTACATACTGTAGGCTATAACTTCAAGTCTGACACATCTTCAGGTGGGCATTTTGGCTATGGCAAAGCTGCTTATTTCAATTGCTCTCCATTGAGAACAATATTGGTTTCAACAATGACGAAAGAGAAGAAACTGTTCTTTCAGGGGGTTTCAAAATTATGCACTCATAAAATCCTTGAAAATGGAAACCTTGTGAAAAAAAGAGAGACCGGCTATTATGATAATAACAACGGTGAACCTGTTGCGGATGTTAGAAATATTGCTCCAAGGTTTCAGCGAGAAGAGCCAGGTACATCTTTTTATTTAATGGGGACAACCGGAGACAAGGACGAACAAGACGCAGCAATAGAAGAGATGACCAAAGCAGTGTTATTGAGCTTTTGGTTCTCTATTTACAGCAAGAATCTTGAAATCGTCTTCAAAGGAGGAAACAATACGGAAATTTACATAACTGCAGAAAATCTAGAGCAACTATTGTTGAAATATTTCTCAGTGAATGATTATAGTTCTACTAACCCAATTCATTTTTACAGAACAGTAGCCAATCAAGGTGCGGATGAGAATTACTTTCATAAACGAGAAGAAGTCACACCATTAGGAACATGCTCATTCTACCTACATAAATTCAAAAAACAAGGCCGAGACTATATTCAATTCATGAGAAACAAACGCATGCTGATTTATACGCGAGGCTATAATGGAGGTCGTGGATTTGTCGGCGTATTTGTCTGTGAATCTGATACCGGAAGTGAATATTTAAAAGAAATGGAAGACCCGACTCATACTCAATGGGATTCAAGAAATTGGAAAGGTTCATCAACGAGTGACATCAACCCTCTTGGAGTTACAATAGAAAAAGCATATAATAATTTTGTTGAAAATTATTTAGATGAATTTTTCAAAGCGGCAGAAACTGGAGAGTTTAGAATTGAAGGCTTAGACAAATATATTTCGATAAGTGAGGAACTGCTCAATGATGACGACATAAATGAAACAAATCCATTTGTGGGAATAGTCACAAATCAGAACTCTACAGAACCTGGAGTAGTTCAAGAAACTAAACCAAAATCTGACTTGCCTCAACAATCAAAACCACATAGGGCGCTAGCAAACCAAGGTGATGCAATTGACCCTAAAAATGGCCCCATTGTGCCAGGCGAAAGCGGTCCCGATACAGCAGGCAGGCAACATACTGGTCACGGTCCACGCCCAATTACACCTTCAACAGGCACAAAGCCTGTGAATCCAGATCCCAAAGGGAAGAATGGCTCATATAATCATCATATTCCCATAACTTACAGGGTATCAGCTTTTTCAAGAAACGATTATGTTTATCATAAATTGTTAATTCATAGTAAGGAAGATGCTTCAAGTGCAATAATTGAAATCAGGACACTAGGAGAAGATGGGAAAGCATTTGACTTATCTATTGAATCAGCGGAATCATATCCCATTGAAGGGAACAAAATTAAATCGGTCGCATTGCACAAGGACATTGTCAACACAATAGAGATTAAGTTCAATGACAAGATGAAACATTCAATTCAGATAGATGCTTATGAAAACAGATAAAATGTCTTTCCCCTATCCTGTACTGGGCCATAATGACGACATTCTTCCTCTGCCAAATTTGAAGGAGGTACCGCGTCGCAGTCAGGACGACGACGATTATATTTATTCCTTTGCTTACGATTGGAATAATGCTGATATTCAGAATTTGATAGAACAGAATTTAGCAGAGTTCATATGTGAAGTGAAATGTGTATCAACTATGTTCCGGCAAAGTTTCCGTCCTGAAAATTTCAAAAAGGCGGAATTCAAGATTAAACTATTAAAAACATCCATCTCTGGACGAGTTGAATTTGAAACTTATATCGTTGCAAAGGGTCGAATAGAAGCGTATAAGAATAGTTCTGCTCATCCAGACTATAAAGATGAAGCACCGACTGAAATTGAAAAAGGAGAAATACTAGGTATCCTTGGAAAGTTTTCTGATGACATCGATATAGTATATACACGCTTAAGGGCTGTAGGAGACTTTTTGACAATCAAGCCAAGTGTTAATGAAGAGGAGCAGTTTACTCATTATTCTCTTGAGAACACAAAGGTAATAGTCTATGTGCCCCAAGAAATGTATACGCAAATCTCTCACTATGGAAATGCGAATTCTCAAGCATTAATATCTTCAATTGCCCTTAGTGGATTAGCATATGCGCTTCAGAAATATGAGCAGAAAGAGATTCAACCTCGTTGGATGCGCGCATTATACAATAAGATTATGAAAGATGAGACATTAAAGGAATATAGATTAAACCTTGATGACGGTAGCACTTTCCCTTTTGCAGAAGATGCCTTTATTATGGCTCAAAAAATTTTGGGCAATCCTTTTAAAGAGTTGGTTAATACATTTAGTGAAAACAATAATTGATTATGGCAAATCAAAAATATTTTAATCCATCCTATGTGGAGAAATTAAAGCAAGAAGTTAAAGAGGGAATCCAATTGGAACGTTTTCTTGCTGATTCGTTCCCATATGATGAAGATGAATTATATACCACACCAAGTATTCAAGAGCCAGAACATCTTGCTTTGGCGATGAATTCAGATAAAAAAGAAGATTTTCAGTCTGCTGTTGCTCTATATAGAGCCTATAGTTATTTGAACCGTATACAAGCATCTGATTTGACCTTTTGGGTTACCTTGTCATTAACAGATTTGTTCCCTTATGTACAGAATCGTTGGAAATGGAACCAAAAAATGGACTTGAAGAAATTCATCCTTTATTATTATTTTGGTGGACTAATGGATCAGGCTTTATCGAATCTTTGGTGGTCCGTTTATCTTTCGACTGATGATATAAATTTGAACAAGTCCGACAAATTTAGATTGACTAGAGTTTTATTTTCAAATCAAACTTTTAGGACTAGAGTTTTTGGAACATCAGTTGCCTTTCGTTACAAACCTTGCGCTATGGGTGTCTTAGAGTATTTAGCAGACCATCCAGAGGATATGACTCAGATGGAAGAAAAAGGTCAAGAAATTGCAAAACATTTCAATCTTTTAGGAGCCGTAAGAGAGACCTGTGCAATGGAACGAAATTTCTTTTACTCTGAAATGGAAAGTTTTATGCCAACAATCAAAAAATGAGCTGGCCAAAACTCTGTCTTTCTCTAGAAAAGGTTAACAGATTTGAGAGCGATTAACTAAGTTGGTTTACACTAATTTTATGGTTCGCCTAAACTTGGTTGACAGTTTGGCGGTTTTATCACTGAATGGGTTTACAGCTCTCGAGGTTTCCCTGTTTCGGTTTACAGAGCTGTTATCATTCCAGCTGGTCCATCAGGGACTTCTTGACGCTCATGTCAATCTTGCGGTAGCGGTTGAAGGCCTTGCTTCCCTCGACATGGCCTGTCATCGATGCGATGATGTTGGGATCCTGGACGAGGCCGTAAGCTATGCCGGTGAAGGTTCTTCTGGCCATGTGGCTTGTGGCGACTTCGTATAGAGGTTTCATCTCATACTGGCGGGTTTGTGGATTCAGCACTGCAACCTTGCGATTCAAGCCTGCCTCTTGAAACGCTTTCTTGATGTACACGTTGTACTTCTGCTGGCTGATGAACGGGAACAAGGTGCCTCGTTGCGGGTCATAGTACTTCTCGATGAGTTTCTGCGCCTTAGACACGAGCGGCACCTCAACAAGAACCGGGTTGTTGTCTTGGGTCTTGCGCGGAGTGTATTTGAGGCAGCCATCCACGATGTTGTCATAGGTGAACTTGTACAGATCACCGACACGACAACCGACGTAGCTTTGGAACACAAAAATGTCACGCTGCAGGGCAACCATCCCTTCAAGAGGAGCTGCCTCCAACTGGAGACGTTCCTCTTGGGAAATATAGAAGGGGGTGCCATATTCAGCGTTGTCAATCGTGAACTTGTGGAAGGGGTTGCGATCAGCATAACCTTCCTTCATACACCAGAGCCAATAGGACTTAAGAATCAGCAGAATGTTATTCAACGTATTCTTGCTGCGGGGCTCTGGGCATCGGCTTTCAATCTTCCTACCCAGTTTCTGGCATTCTTCGTTTACTTGTTCAAACGCTCTGAGGTAGTTGCGATTGGTGCATTTCATCTTTTTGGTTTCCCTATCACGAACCCAATACTCATGTTCGTTGATAAGGAAAGTCCTAAAGCCTTCCAGGTCTTTGTGCGAGAAAGTCTCGAAGTCAAAGACGGTTCCCTGCAGCAGCTCATACCTGCGCAACATGCGCCACATCGTCCAGAAATGTTTCTCGCGATACATGGACACGCGGCGACTTGCCACAAACTGAGGGAAGGTGGATGTCACCGTTTCTCGATCGGGCACTCCAATGAGTTCATCATCTTCCACTGCCGGCGCATTGAATTGCGCTATCACGTCCTTGAGCCAGGTTGGGCTGATCCTGCTCCTGTCAGTTTCTTCCCAGGCACGGTTGACAGCAGCGCACAGGTCTTCGAGTTTATGCTTCATTTCGCGATGGTACTTCACCTCTTCGGTCATCGAACGGGCACGCAATACCATCTTCTCGCCGTCCCAGTAATTGGGCTTGTCGAGAATGAAAATACCCGTTCCAGCCCGTTGATATATCGTGGAGCCCTGCCTGAAGGTCATGATGATCTCATTCCGATTAAGTTCGTTGTGTCTTTTTGATAGACGAAGATAGATAACTGCCATGATTTTCAATGTGTTTTGGTTTATTCAGCCACAAAGATAATCAATTTCTAACGTTAATGCAAATTTTTAACATTATTTCTTGTTACCAGTTGTTTTTATAAACAACTGGGTATAAGTTCAATATTATAGTTCAAATCTTGAATTTAACATATCCATTTCTGCACCGAAATTGCACCGATAGCTGATATTTAAGATATTTTAATGTTATTTTACAATATCACTACATTTGTAATTTATTGATTTTCAGATAAGTTAATATCATTATCGAAATCCCGAAATCAATAGATATCATATTAATGTCCTCATCTTGGACACAGAAAGCGGAGGTTGTTGATTCTTCAACAGCTTCCGTTTTTCTTTGTCAAAATGCATTGATTTTGTGCTATGAGGCAGCCCACTTTTGCAACCGCAAACTATAGAGGTGTATCTAGCCAGCACAAGATAGAGTTAATTGTCGTTCCAGCGCAGCATAATTAATCACCGCTTTAAACGCAGCATATTGAATGGATACTCTGCTTTAAGAGGTGCCGTTGAACGTCACGGAAGTACAGCGTGAGGTTTTCCATACAGTCTCTTGCAGCGACCACTTTCAGTTTTATCATCTGCCGCGAAGGCACATAAAGAGAATACCCTTACAAGTTCTTCACCAGTTCCTGGATTTTCTTCTTGGTGGCGTCGGTTTTCTGTTCGTCGATGGTAGCGGTGACGATGCCCGAGTCTTCTACATTCCAGTAGTTGCAGATATCACGGTACTCAGCTTTTGCGCCGTCATACACGCCAGGCGAGTAGGATGACATCAGCAATGCCATCTTCTTCACCTTGGCGGGAGCGTTCACGCAGTACATACGTTGGATGGGCGCCTGAATTTGGGCGCAGAGCGTGAAGTAGTAGATGGGTGCGGCCAACACCAGCACCTCAGCCTCGGCCATCAGCGGATAGAGCTCCTGCATGTCGTCCTGCTGGATGCAGGCCCCGTTGCCCTTGCCGTGGCAATACTCGCAGGCCAGGCAGCCAGCTATCTTCTTGCGTGCCACATTGACCAGTGTCACCTCATGACCTGCTGCCTCAGCAGCCTTCTTATACTCTTCCGCCATCCAGGCTGTGTTTCCGTTGGCCCTCGGTGAGCCTTGTAATATCAGAATGTTCATAATCGTATTTTTGGTTTGTTTTATTCTTATTTGTCAAGCTCAACCAGCTTGTATTTCTTGGTTCCAAGGCCGATTTTCTCGGCATGGTCGATAGTGTGCGTACCATGCTGCTGGTCGATGCGGTCCAGCAGGTCAGTGGGGTCGTTCTTGGCGGTCACCTTCTGTTGGTTGATGATGTCGATACAGGCCTGGTCGAGTGCCACGGGGTCGGTAGAGGCCAGGATGCCGTAATCCTCAAGTTTCACGGGATCGGGATGGTCCACACAGTCGCAGTCAATCGACATGTTGTTCATCACGCTGATGTAGATGATGCCCTGCTTCTTGTTGAAGTAGTTCACAACAGCCTGAGCGGCAGCTGCCATGCTCTCGAGGAAACCGTCCTGATCGCCGATGAACTCGGGCGTCCAGAGCTTGGCCATGTCGAGTTTCTCCATCTTTCCTGCCGAGTGGATGTAGGCCTTGCCGTTCGAGCTGGCACATCCGATGGACAGGTTCTTCAAGGCTCCGCCATAGCCGCCCATGGGATGACCCTTAAAATGGTTGAGCGCAATCATGAAGTCGTAATTGGCCATGTGGCCGCCCACGATGTCATACTTGATGTGCGACTGGTCCTTCACGGGAATACGCATCTCGTCGTACTCGTCCATAATGTCCACGGGGAAGTACTTGGTGAAGCCATGCTCGTTGATAACCTTCCAGTGGTTGGCCGATGTGTTGCGTTCGTCTTTCTCGTTGCCGGGACCGCTACCGTATGCGGTGTTGCACTCCACGATGGTGCCGTTCACCTCAAGCACCAGGTCCTTAATCAGTTCAGGCTTCAGGTAGTTGGGATTGCTGCCCTCGCCCGTCGAAATCTTCACTGCCACGCGGCCCGTGGCCTCTACACCCAGAGCCTTGTAGATTTTGACAAGTGCTTCGGGGCTGATGTCAGTTGTCAGATAGACCGTTGCAGCCTCCTGCCCATTGGTGGAGGCGTCTTGTTTCTGTTCACAGCCGGCCAACATTATCACGGCCGCAAGCATCATAAAAGTTACTTTCTTCATAGTCAATTATCGTTTTGATTACTGTCCATTATTTTACGCTTTTTGTGCAAATATACAAACAAAAAGCATGAAAGTGGTCGCAAGAGCACATAAATTATACATTAACTACCACTTTCAGTTTTATATTCTGAAATATCTCCCGACTCGTTTCTTGTAATCAAGGTATTCCTGCCCGAAGTCTTTTTCCAGCCGCTTTTCCTCACTGCGGACTTGAAGGGTAAGCAGAACGACTTCCACGAGGACCATCAGCAGCGGCCACACTGACCACAGCCAGACGAGAACACCTGCATCATAGATGTAGATGCCGACAAGCATCGGATTGCGGCACAGACCGTATGGGCCGCCAGTCATCAGATGTTTCGTCCGTGGAGCCACCTCATGGCCGTAGGCATCGAACGGGTTCCCCTTGCCGACGATGCGCATATAGATAATGCTGTAGATGCTGAGCGCCAATTCGCAGACGGCGAGCAACACACTGACAACGCACAATACCGCTGAGTCAGGCACGAATGGCCAAGGCCGTCCTGATACCAGCCACATCAATGCCGGGATGCCTATCACAAAGATGAGCAGTCCAAGCAGATAGCCGAATATATGTGACTTGTTCATTGTGTTGATTATGCTATAAATGTATAAAAACCATGAAAAGCACCTGAATTATTCTCTTACATAGAAGATAGTTCGTTTCCTTGTTGGTCATAGAGCTTGCGCTTGCCGATGGGTGGTTCGGTCAGTGTAATGCGAACCACGGCTGTATGTTCAAGGCTACGAGCTATTGCATCATCAAAAGCATCCATGTGATGCGGCAGAAAACGCAGGCAGATGGCTCTTAGGGCAGATATCTTCTCTTCACGGTCAGTCACGAGTTCAGCCTTGCCGACGGCTGTAGCCGATTTATATTGCAGGGTAAAACTTCCATCCTTTTGAGCGAAGGTCGGTGTGCAACGGGTTACTGCGGAAAGAAACACAACCGGGTTATGAGCGATGCAGTCCAGTTTTTCGCCCTCCAATGCACAGTGAAAATAGAACGTCTTGTCATCGGTTCGCGCCAAAGACAAGGGTAAACCGTAAGGTGTCCCGTCTTTCCTGGTCATGCTGACCGTCACAAATGGAGCCTTATCAAAGACCTCCAACGCGAAAACAGCATCCTGTTGTCTATCTTTTCTTCTCATCATTCTATTGATATTTGCTATGTCAGGTGGTGTAGGTGTGGACGCTGGAGCCTTGAGCTGACGGCAGGTAGTTGATGCCCCACCAGCAGACCTGCAACAGGATGAAAGCGATGAGCAGCACCCACAGGGCTGGCTTGATGGACTTGGGACGATAGATGCGATAATGGATATAGCCCAAATAAGCAAGCCAGGTAATGGCCGCCCAAGTCTCCTTGGGATCCCATGACCAATAGTGGCCCCATGCTTCTTTAGCCCACAACGCGCCGAAAAGCATGCCAAAGGTCAAGAACGCAAGACCGACATTCACCAGGTTGTCGGTAATGTCCATCTCCTTGCGCTCCAACGGACGCCCCTTCTTGAAAAACAGTTGGTAAAGCGCCATGAGTGTCGCTGCGCCCAACAAGGCGTAGGCGAACATATAGACGATGACATGCGGTGCGAACCAAGGGCTCTGCAGGGCAGGCATCAATGCCTTGGAATGAATCTCGGGTTTGAAGATGTTGATGCAGATGAACACGGCCGCCAGCATCGTAGAGAACGACAATATCCACTTGTATTTCCATCGGCTATAGACCAGTATGCCCGCCAAAGGCAGGAAGAACGAGTACCACAAGCGTGTCTCTCCCATTGTGCGCAATGGCGGACGCTCGAGCGTCACCCACATGATGACGATGAACGTGAAAAACACGGTCAAACCCGTCAAAGTTGCGGCATAGACGCCAACCGTTTTTTCTTTCCATGCCAACAGGGCACCTACAGCCCACAGTATGATGGCCACAATGGCGAAATAGATGAAATAATCCCAGATCATGGCGCTTGTCGTCGTTGAGTAAGGATAAACATACATAGGGCTCCCGCAAGCATCAAGCCTATGCCGATATAAACCAGCGGTAACCACGGGTCGCGCACGAGCTCAAAGATGCTGATCTGGCTCTGAGGGC
>CAMZFV010000032.1 GCA_947306175.1 uncultured Prevotellaceae bacterium | reverse complement strand
GCTACCGCCACTGTGCCGTCGGTGCCCAGGGTGATGTAGCTTTCCGCGTCGGCATGAGCCGCGAATGCGCTTAACAGCATGGCTATAACAGGGAGCCATAACCGATTTCTTAAAGTACTGTTTTTCATTTTATTTGGTGTTTTATTAAGTTAATGAATAATACAAATGCAATGCTTTATACTTACGTTGATGTTATCCTTTGAGAGATTCCCAGCGTGACGGCTTCAGTTCTGGTTCAAATAATCTATGAGTGCTGTGACATCTAGTGCACTCACCACACCATCCTCGTTGAAGTCGGCCGCAGCCAACTGGAACTCGTTAAGAGTCAGTGCGCCAAGAAGATAGTCAATCAACATGGTTGCATCCAACGTGTTAATGAGACCGTCGCCGTTCACGTCGCCAGGCTCGTAACCGATGATGACCGTCACAGTTTTCTCATATTCGGCATAGCCGATGGTTGGCCCCCGATAGTCAGCGCTTGATGACAGATAACCCTCAATGGTGATACTGCCGCTTCTGAAACCCTGCGAGACACATAAATCGACATAGAACATGCAGTCATAGTCGCCAGGCTCCCACTTAATGCTGCCATATGATTCATAGATTCCATCGTGGTTGTAGTCCCAATAGCCGAAATCTTGGATATGGGACGCTATTGTTAACCCATAATTGGTGGTGCTCAACGATGCGTTGTAAATGGTATCATGCCCGAAATAGTTAGTGTAGCTGATTGCCATGCCTGGTCCAGTGTATGAGTTGCTGATTGACAATCCATTAGGAAGGGTGAAATTGGCCTGCCATGTGTCAAGTCGTTTTTCGAAGTGCGCATGCACTGGAATGAGGGCAAAGAATGGCTCGGTTTCAGGCCTTATCCTAAGCACTCCGTTGGTTCCTATGGTGAAGTAACTGTCATTGTCAGCACTGGCAGTCAATGCTGCAAATAGCAGCACAATGAAAAAGAGAAATAATTTTTTCATATAAAAAAATGAAATAAGTGAATAAATGTTAGTTCAATCGTAAATCTCCCATTTCATCGGGGATTTTTCCGATGAAATGGGGAAAAATGTCAATTTCAATAGATTTCAAAGAATCCATCGAAAATGTTACCTGTTGGTGAGTAGATGATGATGCCGTACTCGCCATCGGAGAGAGAGGAGATGTCAATAGTGTCATAGTAGCCATTGACCTGAGTAGAGATCACAGTGGTGGATGATGTTACCGAGAAGATTTCCACGTCATAGTAATCGACTTCTCCCGTGCCGTCGATAATAATGGTCTGCGACACATTATAGTAATACACGTCAGGCATATCGGCAGGGATGGGGAAGTTAAAGTGATCATTATGATTCCCAATATGCTGCATGTTAATGAGTTCTTGACCATAACACGCACTTATACTGAGAACAAACATAGACATCAGTAAAGTAATTAATCGTTTAGTGTTCAGCATAATCTTTCGTAAATAAAAATGGTTATTGAAATGGTATTAATATAAACTATGGCGGTGCTTACCACAAACACTGGCGCAATGCTAGCTATTACTGGTTAAGTACCGCTACAAAATTATAATAAAAAAATCGGACAATTGCAAAAAAACAATTAGCCTTTTAGGTGGCTAATTGGCTGTGTGATAAACATATAGGATTTTTTAACTTTTCCTTTCAGAAAACGGCAGGATTATTCGTCTTATTATGATGGCAATTTTCCTTGCAGATACAATTGGATGAAATCGTCAAATTTCACATCCAGGCCAAATTTTTCCTTAAGCAGTTTTTTCTTGTTTTTGCTTGCTGTCACATCGCTAGTGTAGTCCATGCAGATTTTGATGATTTTGTTAGGGAAGTCCGCACAACATAGCAGGAATAATTTCATGTCGTCTTCGGTCAGGTGGGGATAATGCTTAGTAATGAATTCCATGATGCCTGGATATTCTCCTTCGACTGAGTACCTGAGGTTGTCCCAAAACGATTGTGAGGGAGGCGTAGATAGGACGCCCTTCTTCTCATACAGGTCCCTCAATGTGCTCATCAGCAATAATGGACGTTTTCTATCGTTATCGGAGTCGGATTTTATCCTGATGCAATTGTACAGTTCATTGATGGCTGAATGCCTGTGCCTGACAATGTCTGCTACCTTTTGGTTAAGGTCAAGTTCTATCTGTTGACTTTTCTTGTTGACCTCAGCCAATTCGCTGTTCTTCTCCTCAATTTGAGAGATATAATCCTGCCGCTCGGACTCAAAACTGAGCCTTTCCTGCTCCAGATTACATAGGAGTTTCTCCAAATCGCTTTTGGTGCTGTCAATTTCTTGCTGGTACTTGCCCATGCGGCTCTTTGCCAATAAGAAAAAGAGTGCAGCCAGGAGTACAATGGCCAACAAAACAATACCAATGACCTTCAGCATTTGGTATTTAGCTTCACTCTTTAATTCCCCCTCATGTTGGTTTGCTTCCCATTCAAATTCTATTTTTGTCAATCTTGTATTACGCGATGCCTCTAAGAGTCTCGTGTTGATTGCTTTTGCCTTTTCATCATATAATATATAATCGTTAAAATGTTGAGTCGCTTGAGCCATTTCGGCGAGTGTCTGGAAATGGTTCATGCTATCAACCGCATTGTTTGGTTCTGGGATCCGGGAGATTAACCAACGGGCCGAATCGATCTGGTTTAGACGGATATAAGACATTGCAGCATAATAATAGAATTGTCTTTCGTTGCAGTCTTCCTTGCCGTTGTTGAAAATGTCCATGGCCAAGTTTTTAGCTATACTGTACTTGCCATCATAAAAGTACATTCCCGCCAGCTTTGACTGGTATTGTAGACCCTTGTGGGAATGGATGGTCTTGGACAGCCCTATGGCTTGATTCAGGTAAAAGCGTGCCGAGTCTTTGCCGAGAATTTTTGGATATGAGCCCAATGTACCTGTTGATGTGATCAGGTAGTTAGTGTCACTCGTAGCCATGAAATAGTGAGTCGCTTTCTTCATCCTGGCCACAACTGCTGTATCATTAGCAAAAAAACTTTGATAAAGTTGCGCAATACGCAAGTTGGCATAGCCAAGGTTGGCGTAGTCCATGGGTTCAGCGCTTGCTTCGGCGGTTTTGTAGTAGTGCATGGCGGAGTCGGGGTGGCCGAGTTCTTCCATGACGGCACCTTTGTATATGTAGGCGCGGGTGAGTTTTTCGCGGTCGTTTTTGTGATGGCGGTAGTAGGTGAGGGCGCGGTTGATGTCGCTGTCGCTGGTGGCAGTGATGTAGCATTTGTAGCGGGCCTGGGTGAGCAGCAGGTCGCGATAGGCGCGGTCATGGTCGGTGGAGAGGTCGCTGGCGGGCAGTGCCTCGACGAGGGCCAGGACGCTGTCGGGGGCGGACTTCATGAGGCTGTCCGCCTGCACAAGGCGGCTGTCATAGCGGTGCACACCACCACAGCCCGTGAGCATTGCCACGAGCACTGTCAATACCGATATGAGAACACTCCTTGCCATTTCCTTTACCCTGCGGGGCTGATGCTAATTACGCGAATTATTTAATCTCTCGATTTTTCGCCGACAAAGATAATAAAAGTTTCTAGTCCCTAGTCCCTAGTCCCTAGTTTCTAGTTTTTAGTCCTTAGTCCTTAGTTTCTAGTTGGCATCCGCACACTTTATTAAAACTACGAATTACGCAAATTATACTAACTTGGCTGACGCGTTCTTTAGAAAAGGAAAACAATAAATACAATAATTACAATGCTATCCAGCGCGGTTTATTTAGAAGACAAGTATTGACAACTTTTATATTATTGTTGTCAATACTTGTCTTTAAGCGTTGTCTATGTTGTTTGAAAAATCCTGTTACACTATTTGGGCTTCATGGGCGATGGGCAGGGTGTGGATGTGGACATCGGCCTGCGGGAAGGGTATCTCGATGCCATTGTCGTTGAGGACACTGTAGATATTCTCTTTGATGAGGGCGATGTCGGCAGCCTGAGAGGCGACACGCACCCACACGATGACCAGCAGATCGACACTGCTCTCGCCGAAGTTCTGGAACAGCACTTGGATGCCCTTCTTGGGGTCGTAGCAATCCAGCTCCTGAATGCGCGAGATGATCAGGTCGCGCACGTGGTCAATCTTACTGCCATAGGCGACGCCGACGGTAATCTTGGCCATCTCGTAGCCGTGGTTGCGGGTCATGTTCTTGAAATTCTTGGTAAACAGCTGGCTGTTGAGGAAGGCGATAACCGAGCCGTCTATAGTCTCGACCAGGGTGCTCTGGTAGTTGATGTTGCTCACCTTGCCACGCACGCCGTCACACTCGATGACGTCACCGATCTTGACACGGCCGTTCATCAGCGACAGGCCGTAGAAGAGGTTTTCGAGGGTATCCTTCATGGCAAAACCGATACCGGTGGAGAGGCCTGTGAGGATGAAGGTGATGCCCGTTCGGCTGACGTCCAAAGTCACCAGCACGATGTAGATGTAGATGCCCCAGCCGATGTACTTGATGATGTTCATCGAAAGTGTCACGGCCTTCTTGTTGCTGCCTGTCTTGTGGGCCTTCCACAACTGATAGCCCTCGATGCACAGGTAGATGATGTAGTGGAACACAAAGGCAAGCGCTACACAGAACAACAGCCTCTCGAGCGACAAGACGATGAGTCCCGGCTGGTTGACGAACTTGTAGCGGAAGATGCGCTCACACCACTGTGTGAGGTCAAAGACCTTAGCCGCCCAGTAGATCGACAGCGCGACACTTATGGTGGCGGCAATGGGGATAATCATCTTATAGATAGCGTCATAGAACCATGTCTGGCGCACGTCGGCACTCTTGGAGATGTATTTGTCCTCGTAGCTGTGCAACAGGTCATAGATGACGGTGATGGTCTGGATGAGCGTCAACAGCATGATCCACCAGATGAGCACCTGCACGCTCATCAGCGTATAACCCATCCACGCCATGACCGTCGAGACGGCCATCACGATGAAGGAAATCCATGAGTAGAACACATCGCTGCGCGGTACACCATTGTTGTTGAGCTTATTGACGACAAGCTGCCAAATAGTAAAGATCAGCAACAGGACAGGGAAGACCAGGTTGACCACCGAGCTGGGCAGGAACACAATACGGAAGAAGAACACCACAAATCCCACCAGCAACACCGGTACATAGAGTTTGATGCCGCTCTTGACGGTGTCGCCGTCCATGCGGATGATAATCGACAAGGTAATCACGGCAATCAGCCAGGCATACTCGCTCAACAGTGTGGTGGCCATGGCCATAAAGTTCTGATCGGTCACGTTAGAGATAATAAACGTGGCGATGCCAAACACCGCAGCAGCCACACAGATGACGATGCAGGAGCGCTTCTTGCGGAATTTCAAGTTGATGAAACGCTTGGGTACCAGATAGCGCAAGATAAGCCAGCTGAGCAGCAGTGCGCCCACGATGTAAATCGCCATGAAGATGAACAGGAAGCCGATGAGGGGCCCACGCCACTCGCTGCGGGTCTTGCGGGGATGGGTATATTTCTCAGCGAGGTCTTCCTTGCTGTTCTTCCAGTTGTAACCAAACCTGTTCAGAATCTGGAAATAGTTCTGGCCTCCGTTGACAAACACGCTCTGACGGATGCGCTCATACATCGCCAGCGCATAGTCGTTCAAGGCCTTGGCCTTCTTGGCGACCCATTGGCGCTTCTCATGGTTGTCCTTCATCGTCTCGCGGGCCTTGCGGATATCGCCCTCGATGACCTTTGCCAGATAGATGCAGCTGTCGCGCGTGACCTGCATCTCGGGAGTCTTGAGCTGATAGTCAGGTATCTTGTTGAGGGCCTCCACCAGATTTTCATACTGGGCAATCTGCTCGTCCTGCTGCTGCTCAAACTGCTTGAACGAGCGGGTCCTGTTCACACGGTTATAGAGCGACGTCGCCTGACCACAGGCGTAAGCCAGGTCAAAGATGTTCTGGTCCTTCTGGCTATAGAGCATCAGCTCGATATTGTTGCACAACTCCAGGTCGCGCCCGATGCTGCGCTGGAACTGCTTGTTGCGCTTCTCGAAGCGCTGAGCACGCGCCTTCTGCTCCTGATGCGTCTCGCTCAGTTCCTCACACAGCACGCCCAGCGTCTGCTCCATGTTGCTCTCCTTGAGCACTGCTCCGGCAGGCAGCACTGTCACCAGCACCACCAGCGTCATCAATATCTTCTTCATCATTAACATCAAAATTTTGTAAGAATTAGGATTGCAAAGATAATGGTTTTTCAGTTTTTCAGCCATCAAATCAGCTGAGATTAAAAAAAGTATGAGCAAAATTGACTTTAAGTCTATTCTTATATGACTTTTGGTTAACTTTGCTCACACTTTTTATTTAATTGGCTGATTCGAATAAATCATTCATAGTGACTTCACTGTCAACGATAGAATGGTGTTTCCCATCAACAACACCGAATGTAGTGATAAACGTATGTGCAAGTGCCTTTGTGGTTTTAGTTTTGGTTTTGAAAATATCCATTCTTTCTCGCAATTTTTGCTCATAGTCACTAGTGATGCGATAGGGTTTCACCGAGAATTTCATCTCGCATAGGTTGATAATGCGATCAGCGCGGTCAATCAAAAGGTCAATTTGCGCTCCTTTTTCTTCAGGTTTTGGATTGGTGCGTGATGGAACATATCTCCATGAGGATGAAGTCGTAGAAATACCTGAAATACCCAATCGTTTCTTGATTTGTGGCAAATGGGTTAAAGCGATCAACTCAAATGATAGACCTTGCCATACATCCACAGCATGGGATTGATAGTTGTGACTCCACCACTGCTCATCTTGAGCATTAAATCCATCAATAAACCTAAAATAGAACAATGTATAGAAATCTACCAACCGATAGATAGCATCATTGACTTTATTACCAAATTGAGAATAACGAATCATAAAATCACATCGTTCAAGATTGCGCAGAATATGGGTTAATACCGAACCATTCATGCCCAATGAATCCGAAATCTCTTTTCTTGTCAATCCTTTGCGAGACCCATTAAGTAATTTGACAACTTGAATATATTTCTCAGCGTGCATGAACAAAGCATGATATAGTTCTTCAAACTCAATGCGCAACGTGCTATTCTTGCGGAAAAACAACCGATCGATGTTCTGCATCAGGCTATCCTTGACATCCATCAGACTATAGTAGAAGGGTATTCCACCTACCGTCATATAGGCCTGCAATATCTGATAACGGTCCCATTTGGCTCCTCGACTACTCAAGAACTGCTCTGCCTCATTGAGCGTGAAAGGACGTACGTAGATATTTCTTGTGATGCGTCCATGTAAACCGCCCTGATTCTCAACCAATTTATCTACCATCCAAGATGTAGATGAGCCTGTAGCAACAAACATGATGTCATCACGACGTGCTGCCCAACCATTCCAAAACATTTCTAAGGCATCAACAAATTCGGATTGCGGGGTGTCAATCCATGGCATTTCATCGATAAAAATCACCTTGCGTTTTCCATTTGGCAGAGTTTCTATATATTCCTCCAACGCGTCAAAGGCTTCATCCCAACCGGCAAATTTAGGTTGCCTGGATAATTGAGCATATTTCTTCAATGCTTTGGCAAAATTGCGCAACTGCTTCGCTTTGGTCAACCGATGACCACCAACAAACGAGAAATCATATTCGCCGTCAAAGAAATGCTCAACAAGATAAGTCTTGCCAACACGTCTACGACCGTAAATGATAACAAATTCTGAACGGTCTGAATCCATACTGCGCTGCAATTCTGCCATCTCTTGGCCTCTGCCAATCATTCTATCTTTCATCGTCTATTCATTAATTGTAATGCGCAAAATTAAGAAAATTATCCATATCATCATCAAAAAAGCACAAGCAAAATTGACTTTAAGTCGGTTTTTATATGACTTTTGGTCAATTTTGCTCACACTTTTTATGTTTTTCAATAGGATTATCTCAAAAAAACTATTCCTTCACATCAATCTCATTCCTTTTAGAACATGTAAAGGCGGTGATGCTCCAGCTGTTACTTTTTTTCTTTTACCAGCGAACCGTTGTTTACGATATCGGTCTTGGTAACCTAAATGCCATAGGTGGCAGCCACGCGGACATGCTTGAACACCTCAACACAGGCACCCAATCCATTATGCGTTTGTGATTTGATAGGCATGGCTGTCATCCATCAGCATGATAACAGCTGCCGTCACGCGAATCATTGCGCCACTTATTACTGACTCCTGCTCAGCCTTCTTGCTCTGGTTGATAAATGGATGCCATAACTTTAATCATTTAATCGTTTGTTGATGCAAATATATGGCTACTCCCACGCCGAAACCAAACAATATGAAGCGTATTGGATTAAATGACGAAGGGTGGGCGACCCCTTGCGGGAGCGTCCACCCTTGCGATTAACTGATATTCTAAATGATTAGAATTCTCTTACTTGATTACTCTTCAGCAGGCTTGTCCCAAACGAATGTGAAGACGCATCCAGTGTAGAGATTGCCACCGGCGGCATAATACAGCAACTGGTTTACAGTATAGGTATTGCCTTCGCCATATTCAACGTAGCAATAGCTACTATAGCTGGCTGCATCAAAGTAGCCATAGTAGCCCCACCAATTCAAGTTCATGCCATCCTCAATAGTAATCTTACCATCCTTGAGGGTGAACTCAAAATTAGACGTGTCGGGATCATCCTCGAGGCCGTAATACAGGTAATACAGCGGCGAAACAATGCGATAGATATCCGTTCCCTCAACTCTGATAATGGGTACATTCTCAACAGTTACAGGTTCCTCAAACCAAGTATAGTCAGTGATAGTACAAGTTCCAGCGGGTAACAAAGCTGGCTTCTTGATCGTCACTACAATCTGATGAATCGGAGTGGCAAACGGATTTGCATTCTGAATATCAACATCAGGTAGGCTAAGTGTACATACGCACTGATCACCCCAATCAAGATTGGTAGCGTCGATGTAGAGCGTGTCGCTCTGTTCCTGGGGACCAAACGAAACTTGGTTGCTCCTCAGTTTCGCCTTGTCATTGGTCGTGGTCATATTGACAGTGGTCGAGTAGGCCTCGGTCGAATAAGTCCTCGTGATAACAACAGGAACGGTAAGAGCGTCACCCTCGGTCTCCTGAGTGATAGCTTTGCTCTGGAACGAGAGGTTGGGCATAGCCGGAGCATCATAGATGGCACCAACGTTATCAGTGTCACAACTGGTCAAAGCAGCAGCGACAACTGCCAAACCTAAAATATATTTACCTAATTTCATAATCTTCAATTAGTTTAATGAGATTAAACGTGAATTAATTGGGATAGTCGCCAATGGGATTCTGATCACCATTGGGGATGGGATTGGGATTCATGTTCACATTGCCATCAAACTCGGCCTGAGGAATGGTCATTACCCATGCATAACTGGCGGGATCCTTCCAAGCATCAAAGTGGTTGGGATTACGCAGAGCATCGGGCCAGCCGAATTCTGAAGGACGCTCAAAACCTTGTTTCAGGCGGCGGATGGTGTAAATGCGGCCATCCTCACCCCACAACTCAATGCGGCGCTGGATCAAGATCTCTTCCAGCAGTGAGCCGGTTAAGTCGGTAGTGAGTGCACCCAGTTCTTTACCAGTCTTGTTGGTGTTGTAGTTGGCATCACGCTTGCTCATCACAGCCATCAGGTACTCCTTGGCAGCAGCATCCTGACCCAAGCGGCAAGCAGCCTCGGCAGCGTTGAGATACATTTCCTCAACACGCATCCAAACATAGTCACCTTCCCAAGTTTGAGTATTGGAGAACTCAAACTTCTTCTGCTGATAACTCTGGCTCGGGTTCCACCATGCTAAACGGGAGTCGGTTGCACTCATCTTGTCGTAGAGCCACGAAGTGATGCGCTTGGGAGCACGCTGACCATAAGGAGCGGTGCCGCTCATGTGCGTCATCAACGAAGCATACATACCAGCCTGGTCGCTGACGATCTGGGCACCCCACATCACGTTACCGGCACCCACCGAATTGATGAAGTTGCTCTTGTCAGGAGCAAATGATGAAGCATCAACAGCCTGAACGCTCTTGCCACTAGCGGTGATAGCCTTCTGAGCAGCATCAAGAGCATCAGCCCACTTCTCCTCGACGAGGGCGATGCGTGCCTTCAGACCCAAAGCAACAGCATAGCTGATGTGGCTGGGATGACGCTGAGCAGGAGAGTTAGCCAGCAATTCGATAGCTTTGTTGATATCACTGTCAATCTGTGCATAAACCTCCTTAACCGAGGCACGGGGCTGACCAGTGGTGGTGGTCATCGTAGGCTCGTTGTATAAAGGCACACAAGGATCGTCCTGGAAATTGTAGTTACGGGCATAGGACTGTGCCAGCATGAAGTAGCTGTAGGCACGGATAGCGTAAGCCTGACCGATCACATAGTCCACATCTTCCTTCAAACCACCCATGGTTTCCTCGGCAGCAATGATGTAGTTGGCATTGGCTACCCAAGTGTAGTAGGCCATCCACAAGTCATAGGGACGCCAGGTACTTCTGTCATAAGCATCTTTTACATCATAGGCAGCATCATACCAGAACCAACCGGAACCCGAAGCGCCCATGATAAAATCGTCGCCCATCACCTCGGCCGTCAGGTTATAGGCACTGATACCGAAGCACTGGTGGGTGTTGCCGGTGGTTGACCAACCGGCGGTGTACATCGAGCGATAGATACCATTCAGCGGCACGAGGGCCTTGGAAGCGTCGCTCATGAATGTCGATCCTGACATAGCGTCAGTAGGCTCGGTCTCCAGCATATCGTTAGAGCATGAGGAGAAGCAGAGCACACCAAACATCCCAATAAACAAATATTTAAATAGCTTTTTCATGTTTTATATCTGTTGTTTTAGTTGTAAGTTCTAAGTTTTAAGTTTTAAGTATGATTTGTATCGCCTGAAAACTGTATCGTCACGAGGAAATATTACTCTAAACTTTAAACTCTAAACTCTAAACTTAATTTATACTTACTTCACGATGATTTCGCAAATCGAAACACGGTTCCAGCTCAATTCGTCAAACATGTTGCTGATACCCTGGCCAGCAGACTGAATGCGGCTAGCAGCGATACCATACTTGTTAACGAGCAGATTCTTCACGCTATCGGCACGGCCGTTAGCGAGCTTCACGTTGATTTCCTCCTTGCCCTCGGGCGAAGCATAACCCTTGATAACGCAGGTAGCCTCGGGATGGCTCTTCAGGTAAGCAGCTACGCGCTCAACGTTGGGACGCTGATCGGTAGTAACGGCGGTACCCGACTTGGGGAAGTGAACGAGTACGTTCATGTACTGCTTGCTGTTGTCAACAACGGTTGCGGGCTTGTTCTTGGCAGCAGTCAGGTCATTCTGACATTTCTTCAACGCATTATTGGCAGCGTCGAGAGCATTCTGCATCTGAGCCAGACGGCTGTTAGCGTCGGCAGCAGCACCCTGAGCGTCAGCGAGCTGAGCACGCAGGTCGTTGATCTGGCTGTTCAGCAGGTTAACGTTAGCAGCGGGAGCAGGAGCGGCATAGGTCTTACCAAAGTTCAACTCAAAACCAACGGTGTAAGTCCTGTTGGGGCTGTAGTCATAGTCAGTACCACCACTGAAGTTGTACTGGGGATCCATACCATCGAGGTGTGTGAACAATGCCAAGTTATCAACCGAACCGAAGATACGGGCACCGGTCATACCCAGCTTGTTAACCCAAGAGTTGGGCAGAGCGTAAGCCAGGGTGATGTTCTTGATAGCAAAGTAGCTGGCATCAATCAACCAGCGGTCCGAAGTAATCACATTCGGGTCGTTGATGAAAGCACGGGGAACATCGGTCACGTCACCGGGCTTCTGCCAACGGCGCAACATGTGCTTGTGCCAAGTCTTGTCGGCATACATCATCGACATAGTGGGCGAATACAGACCATCCAGCACCTTACCACCCAGCGAGTAGGTAGTCAGCACGCTCAGGGTCAGACCCTTCCAGCTGAAGTCGGTGCCAAGGCTACCGAACAAGTCGGGCTGACGGCTGCCAAGATAGTACTTCGAGTTAGCGGCCTTGGTCTTGTCATTAGAGATTCTCTCGGTGGAGGGATCCATATTACCCTCGGAATCTACATCGTAAACCCAGTACAGTGCATTACCAGTAGTGGGATCTACACCAGCACTCTTTGAAGTATAATATGTGTAGATGGGATAACCCTCCTTGATGATACGGGCACCGTAGGTCAATACAGGAGCCTCAGCAGTCAACTTGATGACTTTATTCTTGTTGTGGGTGGCCATTGCAGTGATGTTCCACTCAAAGTCGCCAGTGCGGACGGGGGTGATGCGAATCGAACCCTCAACACCACGGTTGCGCATGTCACCAACGTTGTCCATGAAGCCGGTGAAACCAGTCGAAAGCGCCATGGGACGATTCAGCAGCATGTTCTTGGTCAAGCGGTTGTAGAACTCAACATTCAACTGCAAACGATGGTTGAACATGATAGCGTCAAAACCAGCGTTGAAGTTCTGGCTCTTCTCCCAAGATACGTTCTGGTTCTCAAGCGAAGCAATCATAGCACCAATGTTGGTAGCGTTGCTGTAGCTCAAGTCATACAATGACTGCCATGCATAGAATGAAGACAGAGCATCGTTACCCTGCTCACCATAGCTGGCCTTTACTGACAGGTTGTTGATCCAACCCACGTTCTGCATGAACTTCTCACCAGATACACGCCAGTTAGCACCTACACTCCAGAAGGTACCCTTGTTGTGATCGGGGTGGAAGCGTGATGACTGGTCCTGACGCAGCGAACCGCTCAGGAAGTAGCGGCCAGCGTAGTTATAGGTGGCACGGCCCAGCCAAGAGTTGATGCGATACTTGTCGCTGTATGAATCAGCCTCAAGCAAGGTGGTACCGGGACGCAACTCATAGATACCATCGATGAGGTTGGTCTTACCAGCAGTCATGTAGCTATACTGATAGTCATACCACTCATGACCCAGCAACAGACCGATGGTGTGATCACCGAAGGTGCGGTCCCAAGTCAACAACTGGTTGAAGGTATAGCTCTGAGTGCGACGGTTGTACTTTTGAAGCAGACCACCGGCGTTAGCCTGGTTACCATGCTGAGAGTTCATGTAACGGGTGTTGTTGCGATTCACATAGTCCGTGCTGAAGTTCACAGCCAGCTTGATGCCCTGACGCCAGCCATACTTGGCCAGATCACTACCCAGGACGATACCGGTGCGCAGACCTGCAACGTCACGCTTAGCCCATGCCTTATCCATCATCAGCATACCAAGTGCCGAGAAGTCGGTCATTGAACCGGGACGTGAGTCACCATTATCCCTCTTCTCACCCCAGTCATACTGGATATTACCGTCGGTGTCAAAGATGTTGTCACCGTTGATGTCCTTCAGGTAAACGGGGAACAACGGGTTGATGAACTGTGCGGTGTACCAGGGGTTAGAAGTGCTGGTACCGTCATAGTCATTGAAGTTAGAGGTAGAGTGAGCCAACGAAGCGTTGATGTTGGCAGCCAACCAGTCAGTAATCTGGCTGTTGATGTTGGCACGACCGGTGTAACGCTCATAGTTGGTGGTCTTCAAGATACCATCCTCGTTCAAGTAACCCAACGACATCATGTACTGAGCATGGTCGCTACCGCCAGTCACCTGCAACTGATGCTCGTGACGGAAGGCATTCTTGCGGGTTACACTGTCATACCAGTCCTCGTTCCATGCACTCTTGGCATCGGCACGCACTTGACCGGTAGCAGGATCAATGATGTTGTCCCAAGTGTAGTTCTTGAAGGGGTTATAGTACTCACCACCCAGGCTTGAGCCGAGCGTGGCGCGGGCGATAGCCTCAGCATCCTTCCAATCCTTACCTTGATCAAGCTGTACGTTACGCAGTGACTCGTAGTACAACTGAACAAACTCTTTCTGGTCAACGAGATCATAGCGCTTGGTGGCACGTGATGACCAACCGAAGGTCGAACGCCACATCACATTGGTGCGGCCCTCAACACCCTTCTTAGTGGTGATCATTACAACACCGTTAGCACCACGAGCACCGTACAGAGCGGCTGCCGATGCATCCTTCAACACGGTCATCGACTCAATATCCGAGGGGTTGATCGTGGCCAGGTTGCCATCAAAAGGTGCACCATCAACTACATACAGCGGCTGGCTGGATGCGTTGATAGAACCGTAACCACGAATCTGGATGCTGGGTGACGAACCGGGCTGACCCGATGCGCTGGTCACCTGCAGACCGGCTACGTTACCCTCGAGGGCCTTGGTAGCATCGGTAACAGGACGCAACTCCAGTTTCTTGTTGGTCACAGCCTCGGCCGAACCGGTGTAGGAGGTCTTCTTGGCAGTACCATAGGCAACTACCATCACCTCGTCCAGAGCGGTAGTACCACCGTCACTCATCGTGATGGCCATGCTAGGCTGAACAGGTAATTCCAGGGTCTTGTAACCCACATACGAAACCTTGAGGGTCTTCACGTTGTAAGGAAGATTCAGCGAGAACTCACCGTTTACATCGGTGGCTGCGCCGTTACCTCCGCCAACGGGCTGTACCGTAGCACCAATGAGCGGTTCGCCATTGGGATCGGTAACTTGTCCCCTCACTACTTGTTGGGCACTCATGCCCAGTGAGATAGCGCAAATGGCTATCAGCAGCAGAAATAGCTTCTTCATAAAAATAGTGATGTTTATTAATTAATACATTAAAGTTAAAATGTGTTTGAATTTCATCAGTCACTGTAAGGTCTCGATGGTGCATTCTGGTAGCCGCAATCGATTAGTTACAAGTACGCAAAGTAAGTAAAAATATGTAAATTGGGCAAAATAAAAGAAAGACTTTAACTAAATCCCCTCAGTATCTATCTTTTCCCTATTATAATATAATGTATTGTAAAAAAATAGAAAAACTCTGTTGTGTGTTTTATAAACTATTGATTTTGAATTAAATAATGTATAAATCAATCGCTTTTCCATGGAATAAACCTTTCTTGACATTAAATGTTAAAAATAATACCCTTTAACATTTAATTTTTTAACTAAAATTTCTGTTTTTCAGCCCTATTTTACCTAGTTTTTTTGTCCATGATTGGCAAATTCCACCCTTGTTAATAACTTTTTCCAGCATTAAACATGTGCCACATGACGATGGCTGCACAGCAAGAAATATTCAACGAGTGCTTGGTGCCATGTTGCGGAATTTCAATACACTTGTCGCTGACATCAACCACCTCCTGACTGACACCTTTCACTTCATTACCCAACACGATAGCTACCTTTTGTCCATTATTGACAATAAACTTTTCCAGACTAACACTATCATGTACCTGCTCAATTGAACAGATCATGTAGCCCTCATTCTTGAGTTCATTGACAGCAGCAAGTGTAGTGGGGTAGTATTGCCAGGCAACGGAATCTTCGGCACCGAGTGCCGTCTTGTGAATTTCGGCTTTAGGGGGTTGAGGCGTAATGCCGCATAGACAGATGCGCTCCATCAAGAAAGCGTCGGCCGTGCGGAACACCGATCCCACATTCATTTCGCTGCGCACATTATCCAGCACCACTGTCACAGGTAGCTTTGCTTCCTGCTTATACTCCTCCACACCCACGCGGTGCAGTTCCACCATCGATTTCTTCAGCGCCATTGTCAATAGAATATTGAAAAGTTCACCACAAATGTACAGCTTTTTTCTCATTAAAAAATAGTACATTTGTGATGAACTCATTCCAAGCAATGATTACTGTGTCAATAAGGTTGTCAATAGGTGTTGAAAAGTATTTCAAAAAAATCAATAAAAAAGACTTGACAAATTCAAAACTTTTATTGGTTATCATTCTTTTTTGAAATGCCAAAAAAGTTAGCACAAAAATTTTATTTCTCTTTAAACACGGTTTTCATCAGCTTTTATGAGAAAAATTGGTAATGTTTTATTAACTTTGCAGGTTGTTTACACCCTGTTAATAAAGTGGTGAAACCGCTATTGCTCAGCAATTAGGCTTGTCAATAAACTATCAATAACTGATAAATGGTGTTGATAATGCCTTGATGGATTATATTGGCCAAAAAGTTTTCAACACAATTAACAGGCATAGTTGTTGTAGTAAGATTTAAAGTTTTAAAAAATTAAAAATTAAACAATATATAATATGAATGTTGAAAAAGGCTATGTCGATGAACCTATCGAGGAAGGCATTGACTTGAGAGAGGAAATCATGCGCTTGAAGAAGGAGCGCAACGCTGTTATCATGGCGCATTATTACCAGCGTGAGGAAATTCAGCAGCTGGCCGATTATATCGGCGATAGCCTGGCTCTGGCCCAGCTGGCAGCCAAGACCGATGCGCCGGTGATTATCCTGTGCGGTGTACACTTCATGGGCGAGACGGCCAAGATATTGTGCCCTGACAAAACTGTTATCGTGCCTGACCTGAGCGCCGGTTGCTCACTGGCTGACAGTTGTCCTGCCGACAAATTTGAGGAATTTGTCAACGAGCATCCCGATCACACGGTCATCAGCTATGTCAACACGAGTGCCGCCGTTAAGGCAGTGACCGATGTGGTGGTGACTTCGTCCAATGCCAAGGAGATTGTGGGCAGTCTGCCACAGGATGAGAAAATCATCTTCGGTCCTGACCGCAACCTGGGTAACTATATCAACAGCATTACGGGTCGTGAGATGCTGCTGTGGGACGGTGCTTGCCATGTGCATGAGAAATTCAGTGCTGCCAAGCTCGCTGACCTCAAGCGGGAACATCCCGATGCCAAGGTGCTGGTTCATCCCGAATGTCCCAAGCCTGTGCGCATCATGGCCGACAAGGTGGGTTCGACCCAGGCTTTGCTCAACTTTGCTGTAGATGATGAGGCTCAGGAGTTTATCGTGTGCACCGAGAGCGGCATCCTCTTTGAGATGCAGCGCCGCTGTCCTGAGAAGACTTTCATTCCTGCTCCGCCCGAAGATGGCACATGTGCCTGCAACGAATGTGAGTACATGAAGTTGATCACTCTTGAAAAATTATATAACTCGCTCAAGTTCATGGCTCCCGAAATCGAGGTGGCTCCCGAGATTGCCGAGCGCGCCGTGAGACCGATCCAGCGCATGCTTGACATTTCGCGGGACTTGGGTATCATCAAGTAATTGTTTATGAAAAAATTATTTATATCATTGTTGATAATGATTAATGTATTGAACGTTATGGCACAGAATGTTTATGATTTTACTGTGAAGGATCGCCGTGGTAACGACGTATCACTCGCTGAGTATAAAGGTAAGGTATTACTGATTGTCAACACTGCAACACGTTGCGGTTTTACACCACAGTACGAAGAATTAGAGGCACTTTACAAGAATTATAAGGATAAGGGTCTGGAAATCCTTGACTTCCCTTGCAACCAGTTTGGTGAGCAGGCACCTGGCACCGAGGAGGAGATTCATCAGTTCTGTACCTTGAACTTCGGCACCGAGTTTCCCCAGTTCAAGAAAATCGAGGTCAATGGAGAGAACGAGTCACCCTTATTTGCTTATCTGAAGGCTCAAAAAGGGTTCAAGGGTTTTGACCTTGACCACAAAATCGGCGCCTTGTTGAATGATATGCTTTTAAAGGCTGATCCCGACTATGCCAGCAAACCCGACATCAAGTGGAACTTCACCAAGTTCCTCATTGATCGTGAGGGTAATGTGGTGGAACGTTACGAACCCACTACCGACATCAAAATCATTGAAGAGGCCATCAGACAATTACTTTAATACAATAAATATATAGATACTAATGGATTATAACTATAAAGAAATAGAGAAAAAGTGGCAACAGTATTGGCGTGAGAATCACACCTATAAATGTGAAATTGACCATAATCGTCCCAAGTTCTATGTGCTTGACATGTTCCCCTATCCTTCGGGAGCTGGCTTGCACGTGGGACATCCCCTGGGCTACATAGCCAGCGACATTTATGCACGTTATAAGCGCCTGCGCGGTTTCAACGTCTTGCATCCTATGGGCTATGATGCCTATGGTTTGCCAGCTGAGCAATATGCCATCCAGACGGGTCAACATCCCGAAATAACCACCAATGAGAACATTGCACGTTACCGTGAGCAGTTGGATAAGATTGGTTTCTGCTATGATTGGGACCGTGAGGTGCGCACCTGCGACCCCACTTATTACAAGTGGACGCAGTGGGCCTTCCTGCAGATGTTCAAGAGTTATTATAACACTGAACTCGACAAGGCACGTCCCATCGATGAACTGGTAAAACATTTCGAGAAACACGGTACAGCAGGCTGCAACGCCCATACCAACTGCACCGACGAGTTTACTGCCGACGAGTGGAACGCAATGACTCAGGCTCAGCGCAATGACGTGCTGATGAACTATCGCATCGCTTATCTGGGCAACACGATGGTGAACTGGTGTCCCAAGTTGGGTACTGTGCTGGCCAACGACGAGGTGAGCGAGGGTGTTTCCATCCGTGGCGGTTATCCCGTGGAGCAGAAAATGATGAGTCAGTGGTGTCTGCGCGTGTCGGCCTATGCAGGTCGCCTCTTGCGTGATTTGGACACTATCGAGTGGACAGAATCAATCAAGGAAACCCAGCGCAACTGGATCGGTTACAGCGAGGGTGCTGAGATGACCTTCCCCATTGCTGACAGTGACAAGAGCCTGTTGATTTTCACCACTAGGGCCGACACAATCTTTGGTGTAACGTTTATGGTATTGGCGCCCGAGAGCATCTATGTGGATGATGTGGTGACTGCCGATCAGCGTGCCGCGGTCGATGCCTATATCGATGAGGTAAAGCACAAGACCGAGCGCGAGCGCATGATTGAAAAGAAGGTGAGCGGCGTATTCACCGGCAGCTATGCCGTCAATCCCATCACGGGCAAGAATATACCTATATATATAAGTGACTATGTGCTTGCTGGATATGGCACGGGTGCCATCATGGCGGTACCTGCCCACGACAGCCGCGACTATGCTTTTGCTAAACACTTTGATTTGCCCATTATCCCGTTGATTGAAGGTGCTGATGTGAGCGAAGAGAGCTTTGACGCCAAAGAAGGTATCATGGCCAATTCGTCCAACGAGCGCCTGCAACTCAATGGCTTGCAGGTTAAGGAAGCGATTGCCAAGACGAAGCAATTCATTGAGGAAACGGGCATCGGCCACGTCAAGGTGAATTATCGCCTGCGTGACGCCATCTTCAGCCGTCAGCGCTATTGGGGCGAGCCGTTCCCCATCTATTATGACGAGAACAACCAGCCGCAGCCGCTCGATGAGAGTAAGTTGCCTCTGCAGTTGCCCGAAGTGGACAAGTTCCTGCCCACTGAGACGGGTGAACCGCCTCTGGGCCGTGCTAAGGGTTGGGTGACTACCGACGGTTATCCGCTGGAGTTGAACACCATGCCTGGCTTTGCCGGTTCGTCAGCTTACTATTTGCGCTACATGGATCCTCATAACGACAAGGAATTGGTTTCGCATGAGGCCAATGAGTATTGGCGCCAGGTGGACCTCTATGTGGGTGGTACCGAACATGCTACGGGTCACTTGATTTACAGCCGTTTCTGGAATAAGTTCCTCTATGACTATGGTTATGTGTGCGAGTCCGAACCGTTCCGCAAGCTGGTCAATCAGGGTATGATTCAAGGCCGCAGTAACTTTGTTTATCGCATCAAGGATACCAACAAGTTTGTCTCGCTCAATCTCAAGGACAAATATGACGTGACCCCCATCCACGTGGATGTGAACATCGTTCATGCCGATGCTCTGGATATCGAGAAATTCCGCGACTGGCGGCCCGAATTCAAGGATGCCGAGTTCATCCTGGAGAATGGCAAGTACATCTGTGGCTGGGCCATCGAAAAGATGTCCAAGTCGATGTTCAACGTGGTCAATCCCGATGATATCGTTGTTCGCTATGGTGCCGACACCCTGCGTCTGTACGAGATGTTCCTGGGTCCTGTTGAAGCCAGCAAGCCTTGGGATACCAATGGTATTGACGGTGTGAACCGCTTCCTCAAGCGTCTGTGGGCACTCTTCTATAAGGGTGACACCATGCAGCTCACCGATGAGAAACCCAGTGCCGAAGCACTCAAGTCGGTACACAAGCTCATCAAAAAGGTGACGGGCGATATCGAGTCCTTCAGCTACAACACCTCGGTGGCAGCATTCATGATCTGTGTGAACGAGTTGACCAGTATGAAGTGCAGGTCACGTGAGATTTATGAGCCCCTAGTAGTGCTGTTGGCACCCTTTGCGCCTCACATTGCCGAGGAATTGTGGCATGTGCTAGGTCACGACACCACGGTGTGTGACGCGCAGTGGCCCACGTGGAACGAGGAATACCTCAAGGAATCGATGGTGAAATACACTGTCCTGTTCAACGGTAAGCCCCGTTATAACATTGAGGTGCCTGCAGGAACCGCTCAGGACGAGGTGCAGCGCATTGCCCTGAGTGATGCTGGAGCCGAGCGATGGCTTGACGGCAAACAGCCAAAGAAGGTCATCGTCGTGGTCAACAAGATTGTCAACGTAGTCGTATAAATAAATGATTAAACGAATTACGCGAATTGGACGAATAATAATAAATTAGTTGAATTCGTGTAATTCGTAGTTTTTTATTTAGGAAATAATGAAGAAAATTGTATTTGCAACCAACAATGTGCACAAGTTGCAGGAGTTGCGACAGATGCTGGGTGACCGCTACGAAATTCTGGGTCTTGCCGACATCGGTTGTCATGAGGAAATACCAGAAACTGCCGATTTCATCGAAGAAAATGCCCAAATGAAGGCCCGTTATGTCAAGGAAAAATATGGCTACGATTGCTTCAGCGATGACACAGGATTGGAGATTGATGCCCTTGGCGGTGAGCCAGGCGTCCATTCGGCACGCTATGCTGGTCCAGGTCACAATAGCGAGGCTAATATCGACAAGGTCTTGTTGAAACTTGACGGTGTGACCGAACGCACGGCCCGTTTCCGCACCGCTATCGCCCTGTTGCAGGGCGATGAGATGCACATGTTTGAAGGCCAGGTCGAGGGTATCATTCTTACCGAGCGTCACGGGACGGGAGGCTTCGGCTACGACAGCATTTTTCAGCCCATCGAGGGTGACGGCAGCACTTTTGCCCAGATGTCGCCCCAGGAAAAGAACCGCATCAGTCACCGTGGCCGCGCAGTCGCCCGTCTGGTGGAGTTTCTCAATAGCCAATAATCAATCCCACTGTAGCCATCGAGGTCATGGATAACGTCAATGGTGATGACCATCATTGACTTTATCTAGGACAACGACTGAAACAGTTTTTTCAAGAATACTACATTGAACCTGGCTATTGTTAGGGCATAGCCTTTAAAATACATTATTAAATAATATTTATTAATAATAATTTTATATTAATTAAAATGAGAAAGATTGTATTAACACTATTGGCCCTCCTGTGCTGTGGCGCTATTGCGATGGCGATGCCTGCCAAGCCTGGATGGCACACAATTACTCAGAGTGACGGGTCCACCTTGAAGGTGCAGGCTGTGGGTAACGCGTTTAACCACGCGATCCTCACCAGTGATGGTTTGACGGTTGCACGCGGCAGTGACGGCGATTTCTACTACATCTCATCGCTGACGGGACTGACTGCTGTGCGTGCCCATGAGGCCAGTGAGCGCAACGCTACCGAGAATGCATTTGTTGCCGCACAGCGTGCTAACTTGACAATGACGACCAAATCATTTAAGGCTCCGCGCCGTGAAGGTTTCATCGGCATTGGCGGCAGCAATGCCGATTCGGGTGTGCCCGCCCAAGGTTCACGCCGCATACCCATCATCCTGGTGGAGTATCAGGACAAAAAGTTCAACAACACCCGCGAGGAAATCATCGAAGCGATGCTTACGGGTGAAACGAGTGTGGGTCAGTACTTCCGTGACCAGTCCAACGGCTTGTATGAACCTAATTTTGAGGTGCACGGCATTTACACCCTGTCACAGAACCGTTCTTACTATGGTGGCAATAATTCGGGTGGCAATGATAAGGCTTTGGGAGCGATGGTGACCGAGGCCGTCCAGTTGGCGGCAAGCGATGGTGTATCGTTCAAGCCTTATGATACCGACAATGATAACTACTGCGACGTGGTGATTGTTATCTATGCTGGTGTGGGCGAGGCTCAGGCTTCGACTACCCATCCCGAGGCCATCTGGCCCTGTAACTGGTCGCTGGATGCTGCTTCCTATTATGGCATGGGCGGTAATGGTTCCTTCCGTCCCAAAACTGGTGACCCCTATGTCGATAATTTTGCTGTGTTCAACGAGTTGCACGGCAGCGATGATAATGGCAAGACAATTGATGGCATTGGCACCTTTGCCCATGAGTTTGGTCATTGCTTAGGTCTGCCTGACTTCTATGACACGGGTAATGGCAACCATTTTGGTATGGGTGACTGGTCTATCATGTGCATGGGTTGCTACAATAATGATGGCTTTACGCCAGCTGGATATACTGCCTATGAGAAGAATTTCATGGGATGGATTGAATTCATTGAGGCTCAACCTGGTACTTACTACACGTTGCCCGTGTGGAACAAGAAAAATGCGGCGACCGATAAGGCCGTGTGCATCTTCAGTAACTTGAATTCCAATGAGTTTTTCATTATTGAGAACCGTAAGCGCCAAGGTTGGGACCGCTACATGCCAGCCGACGGTATTTTCATTTCCCACGTTACCTATAGTGCTGACCGCTGGTATGCCAACACGCCCAATAACCAGGACATCCAGCTCATGACCTATGTGCCGGCCGACAACACGCTTTCCTATTATAATGAGACCACAGACACGTGGCCCCGAGACGGGAAAACCGAGTTTACCGACAATTCCACACCGCCCGCAAGGTTATACATGAGGGCTAACGGTAGCATCGTGAGCAATGCTGGTTCCCTAGGTAAACCTGTTACTGAAATGGTCATTAATGACGATGGAACCGCCAGTTTCTGGTTCATGAAGGGGATGGCGACCAGTCCGGTTATCTCGGTTTCAACGACCGATATCGATTTTGGTGACTTGGTGATGGGCACAAGTGAGACCCGCACTTTCAAGGTTTATGGGCAGGCATTGACGGGTAACATCACCGCTACACTCAATGGTGGTAATGGCGCTTTCTCGATTACTCCCACTGTTATCAGCTCAAACGATGCAGGCAATGGAGTTGAAATTACGGTAACCTTCTCGCCTGAGGCTATTCAGGACTATAACGCCGCTGTGACACTGAGCAGTACAGGGGCTCAGAATGTGGTTGTAAATCTCATGGGTCACGGACTTATCGAGGGCTACGCTCCCGTGATGCTGCCCGCCAATGAGCAGTTCATCAGTTTGACCCAGTTCCGTGCCGACTGGACCGACCAGACTCCTGCCGAAAATGTGGCCAGTTACACCCTGGAGGTGAGTCCCAAGCCTTCGTTTGAATTGTTGGAAACTGCCGATTTCAGCGGCGTTCCCGATGCAATTACCAGTGACGGACAATACTTGGATGATATTTCTGGCAACACTGAGGGTTATTTGCCTGAAGGTTGGTCAGGTACTTATTTCCTGGGTGCCTATAATGGTGCTCTGCTGTTGGCTTTTGATGGCTCCCTGATTACTCCGACCTACAATCTTGCAGGTTATGACAAACTGACGGTTGTGGTCGAGGCTGAGGCTTATTCCTATTCCAGCGCTTCGATTGCCGTGAAGACAAGCATGGAATCCCAAAGCTTGACGTTGGATGGTACTTACAATGATTATACTGTTGTGCTTGATTGTGCCGACAATGACCAGGTGACCTTCCAGTGCTTGAGCAACTATGCCTTCATCAGGAATGTCACTGTTTATGCTGGAGACATGACAGCAAACCAGTTGAAAGCCAACGAAACTGGCAATGAGACCTATCGTCTCATTACCGGCATTACCAACAGGTTCTACACGGTGAAGAATCTTGAAGCCGAGGGTACCTACGTCTATAAAGTAAAGACATTGTTCAGTGACGGTACTGAGAGCGCTTGGAGCAATCAGCAAGAGGTGACGTTGTTTGACAATGGCCATGACTTTGAGCGGGGTGATGTGGACCACAATGGCATCGTATCTGTTGCCGATGTGACCACACTCATCGATTTCCTGCTGGGAAGCGAAGTTGTCATCTGCGATATCTGTGCCGATGTCAACGGCGACAGCATCATCTCTGTCTCTGATGTGACGACACTGATCGACCAACTGCTGGCAGGCAAATAAGAAATCAAAAACAATAACTGATGTGACGGGAACAACTGTGATGCTCCCGTCACATTGTTTTTGTCCGTAGTGTATCAGTGTTCAAGCATGCCGTGGGAGAGGTAGCCGCGGTAGAGGATGGTCTGGATGAGGCCGCGCAGGGCAAGGAAACTCAGGTAGGCGATCCACAGGCGGTTGTTGCCCCATTCATTGGGGGTGATCCAGTAGATGATAAAGAACAATGACCAAGCGATGCTGGCCGAAATGAGCATACCAGAAGAACGCGTCAGGCTGATGAACACGCCGTCCCACACAAATGCCGCCATGCCTGCCGCGGGAATCAGTGCGCACCACACGCGGTAGTCCATCGCTGCCTCGATGACACTCTGCTGGTCGGTCAGCAGCCAGAAGGCAATGCGTGGGAATGAGTAAATCAAGGTAAAGACGGCGGCGACAGCCAGTCCCCAGCCGAACAACAGCCTCACGCAGCGCCTCATGCGCCCCATGTCGCCCATGCCGTAATACTTACCCACGACCGCCTCACCGGCAAAGGCGATGCCGTCCATGAAGTGGGAATATAAGGTAAAGAGTTGCAGGATGAGGGCATTGACGGCAAGAATGAGGTCGCCACTGCGGGCTCCGATAGAAACAAATGCCAGGCTCACGGTCATCAATAGGAAACTGCGCACGAAGATATCGCGACTCACCTTGAAATAACGCCCTGCGCCCTTGAAGCGCCACACGCGGCGCCAGTCGAGCACGCCATTGAGTTTCGGGAATTTGTGCTGCACCGTCAGAGCGGCATACAGTAGGCCCAACCATTCACCTGCCATCGTTCCCACGGCAATACCAGTGAATCCCATTTTTAAGATATAGACGCAGAATAAGCTCGCTGCAATATTAAAAATGTTGGTCATGATGGAGATCCACATGGCGCTCTTGGAGTCCTGCATCCCTAGCAGCCACCCTTTGAACGCCATCATCACCAGCACGGGCGGAACGCCCCAGATGCAGATGGTAAAATAGGTGATGGCCAGCGAGGTGACTTCGGGCGAGGGACCGATGATCCACAACAGCAGCAGGCGGATGGGCCACTGCAGCACGATGATGATGGCAGACACGAGCGCTGCCAGAGCGGTAGACTCGCCCAGCAGTTTGGCGCTCTCCTTGAAGTCGCCGCTGCCGTAGGTCTGTGCCGTCATGCCCGATGTGCTCATGCGCAGGAACCCGAAGTTCCAATACACCAGGTTGAACATCATCGCGCCCACCGCCACGGCACCGATAAACACCTTGTCTCCCAGGTGCCCCGCAATGGCGGTATCCACCAGTCCCAGCAGCGGTACAGTGATGTTGGCAATAATCGCCGGCAACGCAATCCTCAATATCTCCCGATTCATGCCCGCTTCTAAAGGGAAAACAATAAGTACAACAAATACAAATTATTGGTAATCAACAAATTGTACTTATTGTATTTATTGTCTTCCTTATAAAATAGTTGTTTGAGTTGTTGTAGTTGTTTTAGAAGGGTTTTTGGTCGGTGCCGGTGAAGGACTGGAACAGGGCATTGGCCAGGCTGGAGGCGCCGATGCGGAAGTATTCGTTGGTCAACCACTTCTCGCCCAGGACTTCCTTGACGATGGTGTAGTACTTCACGGCGTCCTCGGTCGAGCGGATGCCGCCCGAAGCCTTGAAACCTACCATGCGGCCGTACTTCTCATAATACTCCTTGATGCACTGGCACATCACGTAGGCAGCCTCAAGCGACGCACCAGGATAGATCTTGCCTGTCGAGGTCTTGATGAAGTCGCAGCCCGAATACATCGACAGGATGCTGGCGTTGCGGATGGCCTCGGCACTCTTCAGCAGTCCGGTCTCAAGGATAACTTTCAGGTGGCGGTCACCCAAGACGTGCTTGATTTCGGCGATTTCATCGCATAATTCCTCGTAGGCCTCGTCCTTGAAGTAGCCCACATTCAGCACGATATCCACCTCGTCGGCACCATCGGCGATAGCGAGAGCAGTCTCGGCGATCTTGGTCTCGATGTGGGCCTGGCTGGAGGGGAAGCAGGCGCTGCACACAGCCACGTTGACCCCACTCACTTCAAGCGTGCCGCGCACCACTGCCGCAAAGTTGCTGTAAACGCAGATGGCGGCCACGTTCTTGTACTGGGGATAGTTGTTGTCAAAGTCGTTGACCTTCTGTACAAACTGGGCCACACTGCGCTCGCTGTCCTCGGTGGCGAGCGTCGTCAGGTCCACACAGTTCAGCAGGAACTGCTGTACCTCGGGGGTATTGTTCTCGGCAGCGTGCTTGTCGATAATCTCCTGCACGGCGGCAGCTACAGTAGCGTCATCGGTGGTTACGCCGCTTTGGTTGATGGCGGTCATGTACTTGTCCATCGGCTTGTGGTCATGATCGTGATGCTCACAGCCGCATCCGCAATGTTCGTGTTCGTGGTTGCTCATAATTAGTAGATATTTATTGGTTAGTAAGTTTTTTGTTATCCAGGTGACGATGACTGTCACGTGAGGTTTTCTTGGCAAAGTTGCGCTCCAGTGCGGCATCCAGGTCGATGCCCGTCTGGTTGGCGAGGCACATTACCACCCACAGCACGTCGGCCAACTCGTCGGCCAGGTCCAGGTTGTCGCTCGGTTTGCTCGACTGGTCGCCGTAGCGCCGCGCGATGACACGTGCCACTTCGCCCACTTCCTCGGTGAGCACCGCCATGTTGGTCAGTTCGCTGAAGTAGCGCACCCCATACTTTTTGATCCAAGCGTCCACACGCTCCTGAGCCTCTTGTATCGTCATAGTGATGGCAAAATTAATAAAAAGTTTTCAGTTTTTAGTCCTTAGTCCTAAGTTTTTAGTTTCTAGTCCCTAGTCCCTAGTTTTTAGTAAATGAGGTTGAAATCGAATTAATTAGTGGATAGAATGATATTTTCTACAGTTTTTGGGGAGATTTTTTTGTCATGTCAAAAATATTGTCTAAAATTGCTCCCTGAAAACAATCATTACTCTCCTTAACCTCTCAAAACAAAATGGATAACAAGTACAATCCCAAAGCCATTGCCAAGACGATTAACGTCGAGGAACTCTATGACCTTGACGTGACCATCGCGCGCTTTATTTTGCCCCGTCTGATGGTCTTCAAGAAACATTGTGAACGCACTCCCCGCCCGAATATGCCCCAAGAGGAGTGGAACGAAATCTTGGACAAGATGATTTACGCCTTCGACCGCATCGCCATGCAGACCGAGGAGGATACCCCCGAGTACAAGGCCTACATCAAGGCCATCTGGAACAACGAGGAAGACCTCGCCGACCTCAAGCGTGCTGCCAAGGCCTCCCTCAAGCCCATCAGCGAGGGCCTCTCCCTCTACCACAAGTATTACCGCAACCTCTGGTGGTAGGTTAGTTTTTAGTCCTTAGTTTTTAGTCGTTAGTCCTTAGTTCCTAGTTGTATAAAGCTTGATTAAGCAATTTAATGAACTGATGTCCGTTATAATAGAAAAAACTGAAAAATGACGATGAAACGGACGATTTTGATTCTTCTTGCATTAATGATAATGACTCCTGCCGCCCTGCGCGCCCAGGAGACTGAGAACGTATATCAAAGCTGGGGCTTCGGCTTCCAGTTAGGTGCTGGTGGCATATTGCCTACCGGCTCACTTGCCGATGACCTCAAGGGCTGCGTCTTGTTCACAGGAGGCCTGAATGCCGAGTACAACCGCCTGAGGCTCAAGGCTGATGTTGCTTACGGCCAGCCTTCGTTCAAGAACAATAATCCCTACGCCGTGTACGACAGCCAGGGCCGCGACCTGCAACTCAACGCCACGGCTAACCCGACTCTGCTGGGCTTGGACCTTCAGCTGGGTTATACCGTGTGGCGGCAGGGTAGGGTATCAGTGACTCCCAATGTGGGTATCAGCTGGAACCGCCTGTCATGGGATCTTAACACCATCAAATATGAGAATGATCCCGAGGGACAGGAACGCCCCTCGATAGACGTCGTGACAGGCACACATGAGAATAGCGTCGGGTGGCTGGCAAGCGTGGACATCGACTTCAAGCTGCACGGCAAAATCACCGACTCCCCGTTTACCTCCGGCCAGGCCCATTACATCTCGGCAGTCCGCGTCAGCCCCTTTGTGACCTACGCCAAGTACAGCAATCTGGTCCCCTCGGTCAAGGGCCTCTGCATCGGAGCCACCGTCTCCTATACCGGCTTCCTCCGCCACTTCCAGTAAGGGCATCCGCACTCTTTTTTTCAAACAACTGAAAAGTCTGAATTATCTGAATTGACGCGTATTTGATTATAAACTACGAATTACGCTAATTAAGCTAATTTGGCTGACGTGTTCTTTTTTCAAACAACAAAGACAACATATTTTACAACATCTACAAATAAAAAGTTGTTCCCATTAGTCCATCAAAGTTGTCCCTGTTGTCTGAAAGAAGTAGAGGGCGGATGTTTCAACTTAATTTAACATCATATTTTTGCTGGGATTCGTTTCTTTGTTCTACTTTTGCCGCCGAAGAAATGAAACGGTTGTTCCTCATATTAGCTATTGCCGTGACCATGACGGCTTTATCGGGCGCTAAGGCGCACGCGGCTCCTGTTGTGGAGGATCCGCTTGACAACATCGAGTTGCCCTCGGTATTGCAGAAGACCTTTGCGGGCTACTACCACTTCATCGAGCCCTCGACGGGCGACACGCTGGCGATGATCGTCTTCAATCCCATCATCATATATCCGCGCGAACGTTTCCGCAACAAGGCCGAGGAAAAATACTACTGGAAGACCGTGCGCGACATCAAGAAGACGTTGCCCTACGCCAAACTCATCAGTTCGACGCTGCTCGAGACCTACGAGTATATCGACACCTATCAGACCGAGAAGCAGAAGCAGGCCTACCTCAAGCGCTTCGAGAAAGAGCTCTTTGCCCAGTACAAGCCGCAGATGAAGAAGCTCACCAAGAACCAGGGCAAGATGCTCATCAAGCTCATCAACCGTGAGACCAACCAGAGCAGCTACAGCATCCTGAAAGCCTTCCTCGGCACCTTCAGGGCGGGATTCTGGCAGACCTTCAGCAAATTCTTCGGCGCGAGTCTCAAGGCGGGCTACCATCCCAACAAGGACAAGAACGACGCCATGATCGAACGCATCTGCGTCCGCATCGAGCAAGGCGCCCTGTAATACCCGTTCGTCCCCTTCGCTTTTCTTTTTCAGACCAATCAGGACTACTCCATGGGCAAGTGGGGACAACTTTTTATAGTTGTCTGAAAGCAAGAATGAATTTGCCTCATTAACCTTTGTCATTTAAACCCCTCGCACTGGAAGTACAAAATTTGGGTTTTATGGAAAATGTTTTTAACTTTGTGGCTTGATTCAAGTCTAATAGAAAACTTTTTTAAAGGAGACGACTATGAAACGGATTAGATTATATGTGATGGTTGCCATGCTGGCGATAGTCGGCATGATGTCAACCCAAGCGAGCGCCCAGGTGCTGCGCGATGCCGACTTCAACAGCATCGGCCGCATCAACGGTAACGGCGTGGTGCGTGACGGCACGATGCACTCCATCGGATCGTTTGACGCCGATGGTACCGTGCGTAATGCCGACGGCAAAGCAGTGGGCGTGATTAAGGAACTGGAGATTTTTGATACTGAGGGTACCCGCATTGGCTACATCAATACCGACGGCACCGTGCGTGACGGCGAGAGCAAAGTGCTGGGCAACATCAGCATCAACGACGGCAAGGTGACCGACGCCGAGAAGAACACCATCGGCTTTGCCCGCGGTGTGCGCGTCGATTGGATCGCCTGCTACTACTTCTTCCACTTCTTCGACAAACAATAAATTCAAGTATCTAGAGTGAAAAAACACTCTAGATACTTGAGGTTTAGAGTTTAGAGTTTAAAGTTTAGAGAACTCTGCGCTTTTGATGATGCGACTATGAAGAGGATATTGTTGACACTGGCTATTGTGCTGACTGCAGCCAATAGCCTTTTTGCGCAACTGCCGCCCGACTCGGTGCTGCGGCGATATGCCGCGGGCATGCTGATGGTGGGCTTCAAGGGCGACAGCGTCACCGAGGACTGTGACGCGGCACGTTACGTGCGCGACCTCAAGGTGGGCGCCATCGTGCTGTTTGACATCGACGTGACGGGTGACGCCACGCTGGGTTCCCGCAACATCACCAGCAAGGAGCGCCTTACGCGCATGACCGCCCAACTGCAGGCATGGGCCGACTATCCCTTGCTCATCGCCACCGACCAGGAAGGCGGCAAGGTAGCCCGCCTCAAGCCGCAATACGGCTTCCTGCCCACCGTGACCGCCGAGTACCTGGGTACCGTCGATAACGAGGACACCACGCGCTACTATGCTGCACGCCTGTCCCGCGAGATGCGTGAGGCTGGCGTGAACGTCAATCTGGCACCCGTGGTCGATGTGCTGAACCACGACTGTGCCGCCGTGGGCCACTACCTGCGCTGTTTCTCGACCGACCCGCAGGCCATCGTCCGCCATGCTGGCTGGTTCATCGACGAGTGCCACCGTCAGGGCGTGTTGTGTACCCTGAAGCACTTCCCTGGTCACGGCAATGCCATCGACGACTCGCACTACGGCTTTGTCGATGTGACCAACGGCTGGACCGCTGCCGAATTGGAACCTTTCCGCATCCTTATCGATGCGGGCAAGGCCGACCTGATTATGACGGCCCACCTGTTCAACCGTAACATCGACGACGAATACCCCGCCACGCTGTCTGCCAAGACCATCAACGGCCTGCTGCGTGGCGAGATGGGTTATGATGGCGTGGTGGTGACCGATGACCTCTACATGCAGGCCATCCGCAACCAGTACAGCATCCCCACGGCGCTGGAACTGGCCATCAACGCGGGTGCCGACCTCATCTGCGTGGGCAACAACATCAGCACGGGCTTTGAGGCCGATCGCCCGTTCAAACTCGTGGATATGATCGTCAACTCGGTGAAGGAAGGCCGCATCCCCTGGGAGCGTCTGCAACAATCCCACGAACGCATCAAGAAACTACATGTTGAGACGCATAATCTTGCGTCTTCAACCGAATGACAAAACTGAGACGCAAAATTTTGCGTCTCTACAAAGACATAATAATATGAAACGACTCATTCTTATTGCAGCAATCGCATTATTTGCATCAATGACCATCATGGCAAGCGACCAGAAACCCCAGCGTCACCAGATGCCCAGACCGCACAGGCCCGCACTCAAGATGCCCGAGGCCCTCAAGCCAGGCGACAAAATCGCCATTATCTCCCCGGCCAGCACGCCTGGAGAACAAAATCCCGAGAAGGCGGCCGCCACGCTTCGCGCCTGGGGCTTCGAACCCGTCTTGGGACGTAATGTCTTGACCAATTATCATTCCTATGCCGGAACCATCAGGGAGCGCTGTTCCGACCTGCTCTGGGCGCTCAACGACCCCGACATCAAGGCCATCGTGTGTACCCGTGGCGGATATGGCTCGTCTATGCTGCTCGACCCGTTGTCACATGAGGACTTCCAGCGCAACCCCAAGTGGATTGTGGGCTACAGTGACATTACCGCCTTACACAGCGCGATGGTGTGCAGCGGTGTGATGAGTCTGCATGCCAACATGGGCGGCGCCCTAGGCGAACGCGGTCCCAACGATAACATCAATCTGATGCTGCGCGATGTGCTCATGGGCACATTGCCCAGCTATACCGTTCCTGCCCACCCGCTGAACAAGATGGGTACTGCCAAGGGTGTTGTCATCGGCGGCAATATGGCGGTGTTCACCAACATCGGCGGCAGCCGTGAGTGGGACTTCCTGGACCGCGACAACATCAGGGGGCGTGACATCATCCTCTTCTTTGAGGACGTGAGCGAGAGTATGCCACGCGTCAACAGCATGTTGCAGCAGTTGCGTCTCAAGGGTGTGCTCAACCATGTCAAGGGCATCATCGTGGGACGATTTACCGAGTATGAGCCCCGCGACGGCTACACCGACATGAACGAGATGCTGAGCGAGACCCTCAACGGGTATGACATCCCCGTGTGCTACGACTTCCCCGCCAGCCATGACGAGTCTTGGAACTACCCCATGATCGAAGGTTGTCCTGCTACTCTGGAGGTCACCCCAGAGGGCGTCAAACTGACGTTTAATAGTTTCTAGTCCCTAGTTTCTAGTCCCTAGTTTCTAGTCCCTAGTTGATACTTAACACAATACTTAATTTCAAAAACGACTATATGAAATCAAGTGAATTTAGAGATTTGATTGTTTGGCAAAAAGCTATGGATTTGGCCATTGAAGTGTATTCTCTTGCCAAACTTTTGCCAAAAGAAGAAACATACGCACTCTCAGACCAAATCCGTAGAGCGGCTATATCAATTCCCTCTAATATAGCCGAAGGACAAGGCCGAATCACTACAAAAGAATTCATTAGGTTTCTTTCAATGGCAAGGGGATCACTTTGGGAATTATCTACCCAAATAGAGATATGTGAAAGACTTAATTATTTAGAGAAATCTCAAACAGCACCCATACATAATCTCATTACAGAGATAGCAAAAATGCTCAACGCTCTTTCAAATTCCATATCAGATTAATAATTTTAACTAGTCCTCAGAAACCTGTTTGACAAAGCGGATGCCAACTAGAAACTAGGGACTAAGGACTAGAAACTAGAAACTTATAAAACCATGACCAGGAAAGACAAATTCTTGCTGCTCGCCATCATTGCCGTGCTGGCCCTGGTGGTGGCCCATGCCTTCCTCTCGGTGGATTTCGTCAAGGGAGGCAGGAAGGTCGTATCGCGCGTTGAATTGAAAAACCTCGACCCTGCCAACAACGGCATCAACATCGAGGTGACCCAGCCGTGGTACAATCCGCTCAATGAACTCTCCTTCAACGTGGGCAAGCCCGATGAGCGCAACTTCGACCGCTTTGACGTCACACGCTGCCTGTTGCAGTGCGCCCAGCAGTTGGGCGAGCGCGACTTCTCCCGCATCTACCTGTGTAACAAGGGCGACCGCCTCTACTACATCAAGGCCGAGGACTTCAAGAAACTGGGCGAGCAGTACAAGAACGGCGAGACGCTGAACACCTTGAGCCTCTACGTCAAGCTGCCGCAGGTGACCTACACCCTCAACGACAGCGTCGCCTTCCCCGACCACGGCGGGATGCTCAGCAGCATCTCCGACGCCCAGGACTGGAACACCATGATGAGCAATCTGCTCAGGTAAGGCATTAGGCTTTAGTTTTTAGTCCTTAGTCTTTAGTTTTTAGTCCTTAGTTAGAGGGTAAAGAATTAACTAAACTACGCCGCCGTCCGATATGTTGTCGGACGGCGGTGCGCTACACAGGAATAGATTCTTATTTTTTACCCCTTATTGTGTGTTTAGAACTTGAAGTCGATACCGGCACCAAAGACCTTGTTGGTGCGGCTGTAGGTGTCCTTACCAGGCAGCGTGGTGTTGAAGTAGTTCGTCTCGCTGCGGTCATAGTCCTTGTAGGTGGTCCAGAAGTAGCCCACGTTCAGTTTCACCTTCTCGCTCAGATTTACTGCGCCACCAAAGCCAATCGAGTAGCTGTCGCAGGAGAACGAGGTGTGGGCCTGGTAAGCGTCGCTCAGGCCGTAGTCGGTGTTCTGGGCACCAGCGCTCACGGTGAACATCTTGTTGATGTCCCACTCCACGCCAGCCAGCACCTCATGGGTACCGTGGCGCAGGGCCTTTTGCTTGTCATGAGCCATCTCGGCGTGCTTGTCGTCATAGTAGTGGTACTCGACGGTGGCGCGCAACTTGTTAGGGATGAACTCATAGCCCAGGGCAGCATAGAACACTGCAGGCAGGTCACTGGGAGTATTCACGCCATGCTTGTAGTCGGCAAGGGCTGACTCAAATGCGGCGGGCTCGGCAATGGCGGTCTTGGTGTCGTTCTCGATGCTGAGGTTGGTCTTGAACTCATACTTGGCAGCCAACGTAAAGCCCTTCCACACCAGGTCCAAACCGATGATGGGGGTAACGCCCCAACCTGTCTGTGAGCAGTTCAGGTCGATGTTGGCCATCTCACCGTTCTGGTTGGTGAGCGTGCCCAGCGTCGGAGCCAGCGCGGGATAAGCCATGGCAATCTGCTGTACGGCACTTGCCAACTCGGGCTTGGGCAGCACCTTGACAAAACCGGTATAGTTACCGTCGAAGTAGTTCATGCGGCCACCAACGTAAGCGCTCATCCAGTCAAAAATCTTGTAGGTTGCACCCAGCTGCAGGCCGTAGATGTACTGGCGGCCCTTCATCGAGGAGTTGATGTCATACTTGTCGGAGGTCAATGGCAACATGCCTGCTACACGGGGGTCGCCCAGGATGGGAGCCGTGGCGGGATTGTCGGCCAGGGCCTTCTTCAGACCAGCGGTCTGAGCATAGATACCGGCCATGATGCTGGCGTCAAACACGGGCAGGCCATTGTCAAACGAGCACTTGCCACCGCCACCAGTGAAGCCAAAGAATCCCGAGAACGTCCAGCGGTCCTTCTTGTAGGCACCGTAGAGCGACGGAATCACGG
>CAMZFV010000031.1 GCA_947306175.1 uncultured Prevotellaceae bacterium | reverse complement strand
CGGGATTCAGCCTAATTTTTCAGCCGCTCAAAAAACTTTTAGCGGACACCAATAAGAAATAATTTGGAATTATAGAGACACCCCTTTGGCGTTAGGCCAAGGGGGTGTTGTCGTCGTTGGGAGTGATTTCGCTGCCGGGGAGAGGTGGCGGGAGCGGAGTGCCTGTGGGTGTAGGACCTGGGAAGGGAGGCGGGGTCATGCGGGCAACGTCTTGGTCGTGGAGGATGGAGATGCGGCGCATGGTGCTCTTGTACAGATAGATGATGAGACCCACCAACATGATGCTAATGACCACCGACAAGGCCGGGAAAATGCCCTCGCTGAAGGCCAGCGCATCCCACGTCCAGTGAATGAGGATGGGAACTGCCAAGATGCAGACGGCCGTCAATGTGCTCTTGTCGCCAAAGTGGCGCTTGCTGTAGAAATAGCCCATCGCGCAACCCATGGCGAAATGCCCCGGCACTGCTGTAACACCTCGGATGGCACCCGTGAGCACCCAATCCTCGCTCTGCATCAGGTAAAGGATGTTCTCGGTTCCAGCAAAGCCCAATCCGATACAAGCGGCATAGACGATACCATCAAAATACTCGTCATAAAACTTATTGCTACGCAAGAAGAGCCACAGCATCAGGAATTTGGCGATTTCCTCGGGAACTGCGGCGGCAAACAGGGCGGTCGATACAGCACCGCCGAATGATTCGAGATTAACCGACAGAATTCCCGTCACGGCCAAGAAAGCCGAAATCAGCAGTGACACAAACGTCGAACCGACGCCATAAAGAAAAGCCTTGTAGAGCATCCTCAACGGTTCGGGGCGCAAAGAGTCTTTCCTATATATCCACCAGCCCAGAATGAGCACGGGCAGCAATGCGGTAACAATTATCAGTATGATCATTTCATTCTCTTGATTTGGACGGTCAGCGATAAGGCATCGCCTTGCAATGCTACAAAATTACTCATTTTTTGTCCAAAAGTCAAAACAAGCCGCCACAATAATCATCACAAATACCCTTAGTGGCCGATTTTTGCAGTATCTTTGCGGCTCAAAATACGCACAGGCATGGTTTCATCAGTTCATCTCATAGGGGTCTTACTGACCGTGTTGCTGCTGGTGCTGGTCAGCTGGCTATCAGGGCGCAAGGTCAAGGACGCACGCAGTTTCACCACCGGCGGCAAGAGTGGCAGCTGGATGGTGTGCGGCGCATTGCTGGGGACACTCGCCGGCGGGCAGAGCACTATCGGCACGGCCCAGCTGGCGTTCTACTATGGCGTGTCGGCCTGGTGGTTCACTATCGGGGCAGGACTGGGTTCGCTGGCGTTAGGATTGTTCTATGCGGGACCGTTGCGGCGAAGCGGGTGCTCGACCCTGCTCGAAGTGGTGAGCCGTGAGTATGGCCACAAGGCCGAGACTGTGGGTTCTATCCTGTTTCTCATCGGCATTTTCATCAGCATCGTGTCACAGGTTTTGTCATCCTCGGCGATGATTTCCAGCCTGTTCGGCATCCATCTGGTTTGGGCGGCGTTGGCCAGTGCTGTGCTCATCATGCTGCTGGTGCTGTTTGGCGGCATCCGCAGCGCGGGCGCGGGAGGAATTGTCAAGCTGATTCTGCTTTACGTCTGCTCCGTCGTTGCGGGAGTTGTCGTGTGGCACATCGCTGGAGGATTCTCTGGACTGCGCGACAGCATCGACAATATCTATCTGAACACGCCGAATTTGGGCGACATCAACAACCTGAGCGATGCCGAGAGCATCCATGCCCGCTATGGCAGTGCGTTTGCCCGCGGATTCTTTAAAGATATGGGAGGATGCCTCTCGCTTATCCTGGGCGTCGTGTCCACTCAGACCTACGCCCAGTGCATCTGGTCGGCTGCCACTACCCGCAAAGCAAGACAAGGGGCTGTGTTGTGCTCCCTGTTCATGCCCATTATCGGCGCTGCATGCACACTGGTAGGGCTGTACATGCGCGGGCATTATATCACGAGTTCGGAACTGGTGCAGTTGCAGCGCCTGGGTGAACAGGTTCCCGCTGGGCTGGGTGTTATCGAGGGGTCGGCACTGGCATTCCCAACGTTTGTGATAGAGCACCTGCCCGCATGGTTAGGAGGGTTGATGCTGGGTACGATGCTCATCAACATCCTGGGGTGCGGCAGCGGCTTATCGTTAGGCGCTTCTACCATCCTGGTGCGTGACGTGTACGGCAACTTCAAGCGGCGGATGGGCATGAGCGCCTCTCCCCTATCCCAACTCACCCAGACGAGGCTGTCCATCGTGGGCATCCTCTTGGTGGCATTCCTTGCGGCCATCACCTTAAGCGGGACGTTTATCAACGACCTGGGCTTCCTGTCGCTGGGTCTGCGGGCCGTCGCCATCCTCTTCCCGCTGAGTTTCGCACTCTGGCGGCCAGGCCGTTACAATCCACGTCAAGTGCTGCTATCGATGCCTATCGGCGTCGCAGCCATGCTGTTGGCCAAGTTTACAGGACTTCCAGGTGATGCCGTCTATTACGGCCTCACCGCCTCGCTCCTCATCATCTTATTCAGACAACAAAGACAACATTAATTACAACGTTGACAACATTTAGTTTTAGACCTCTTCCATCACAGGGTGAGGATGAGGTCGATGACGGTGTTGATGTCGGCGATGTTGATTTCACCGTCGTGGTTGACGTCGGCGGCGGGGTTGGTGCCTCCTGTCAGGATGAGGTCGATGAGGGCGTTGATGTCGGCAATGTTGATTTCGCCGTCATTGTTGACGTCGCCAGCGATTGAGGCGCTCTCCTTATAGACGAACGAGATCACGGGACCGTAAGGCGTGGTGTGGCTGTTGCCGTCGAAGTCAAGGTAGCTGGTTTTGCAGCGGGCATAGTAAGTGGTGCCGTCTTGCAGGTATTTGCTGTTGACCTTGATTTCCTCGGCAGGCAGCGTGGTCTCGTACTGGCCGTTCTTCAGCGTCTCGATGAAACGTGAACGTCCCCAAGTGGTCTCGCTGTTGGAAATCTCAACGACATAGGATGTCGCCCATTGCTGGGGCCTGAGCGTCACGTGTTGACCCTTATAGAGCACTCCACCATCGACGGGCACGGCAAAGCGGGCAGCGGCATGAGCCACCGAGAAGCGCACCACGTCGCTGATCATCGTCTCGCCATCGACGGTGAGGGAGACACGCATGAAATAGGTGTTGCCAGGCTCCAACAATTCGTCAGGGATTTCGAGGGTTCCATTTGAAGATTTACCCGTAAATACCACAGCCGTGAAATTGTCATCGTTGGCGACCTCAATTGTCGCCTCCTCGCTGCTGCCGCAGGTGTACCACTGGGCGATGACGGGCACCTGTAAATCCTCGCTGCCGTCGGCGGGAGACAAAATGGTGAGCAACATGGGCGTGAAGGCACGCACCTCGCTCACGCCGCTGTAGCAACTGTCGGCACACGACTGCACGCGCCAATACTGCACCTCGCCGTGCGTGAGTTTGTTGAAATTGAGCACGCTGGCCACGGTGTCGGTCACCGTGACGGTTTCCAGCACACTGCTGAAATCCTCAGTGTTTGCCAGTTCGACGACATAGCTTGTCGCACCTTCGACCTGATGCCAAGTGAACTTGAACGGCGCATCGACCGTGGCACCTGCCTCGGGAGTGATGAGGATGGGATTATCGAGTTGGTCAAGCTCCACACTCAAAAATGCGGGCGACCACTCGTTGCCCACGCGGTCGAGCACACACACGGCATACTGATAGCCCTGCTGATACTCGGCAGGGATGTCATAGGCAGGCTCGTAGGTCATACCCAGCAGGTAGTCAATCTGCCCCGTGAAAGTGCTCGTATTCATTGTGATGGGGAAGGCATAGACCGTGTAACGCACATTGTCGTAAGCCTCCCACTGGAGGCGGTTGCTCACGCGTTCCAGATTCTGCACCTCGCCCGGGTTGTAACCTTCCTTCCAAGGTATGGCAGGGGGCAGGGCGGGTTTAGTGAAGACGGTATTCTTAAGGTAATGTGCCAGTGAATTGCTGTTATAGGCATACAGATATTTGCACGAGTAGAAAATCGCGCCGGGATTACCGTCCAAGGAACTGGTGCGGTTCAGTTCCACCTCTTCGGCGTATTCCTTGTACTGCACCTCGTTGGAGCTGTTGGTAATCGACGAAATCGATGAGGAGATATAGACCTGACGACCGAATTTGGCAGCCACCTTGCCCCACCAAGGGGTGATTTTGCTATAGTCGGCAGTGGCGCCGATTTTCCAATAGACCTGCGGGGAGATATAGTCAATGCTTTGTGAGGCGAGCCATGCCAGCGGATCGCTGAAGATGCCGTTATATTGCCAGTCACTACCAGCGGGACAGGGGTCCACGCCATACTTGTCGGCAACGGCACGGCTGCTGGCGGCAACACCAGCGGGCGAGATGCCATAGCGCACCTCGGGACGGGTTTCCTGAATCATGTCATAGACGGCCCTCACCATGCGGTTGACGTTGTCGCGGCGCCAGTCGCCAAAGGACAACGTCGTACCCGATGCCTGCCACTCCCCATAGTCCTGCGCCGAAGCGTCGGCAGGGATTCCGTCAGGATAGAAGTAGTCGTCATAGAGGATGCCATCCACATCGTAGTGGGTGATGATATCCTTGCAAACAGCCACGATGCGGTCGATGGTACGCTGCTGACCCGGGTCGAGAATGACGGTCGAGCCATGGGTGAGCAGCCATCCGTCGTTTTTCAACTCCTGATCATAGGGGGTGTTCCAGTTGGTACCCGTGCTCCAGCGGTAAGGATTCACCCAGGCATGGCACTCCATGCCGCGCTTGTGGCAGCCCTCGACCACATACTGCAAGGGGTCGAAACCGGGATCCTGGCCACGGGTGCCCGTCAGATAACTGGACCACGGCTCGATGCTGGACTGATACATCGCGTCGCACATCGAGCGCACCTGGAAATTGACCGCATTGAAATTATTGACCTGCAAGGAGTCGAGCAAGCGGTCCATCTGAGCCTTCTGCTTGGTAGCACCTGCGCCCTGAGAGGGCCAGTCAAGACACCACACGGTGGCAATCCACGCTGAACGGAACTCACGTTTGGGTGTGCCATAAGCCCAAGCTTGAACCAGCATGCCTGATAGCAACATCACGAGAAACAGAGTAGAGAAAAAACGTTTCATATTCTAAAGATTTGTGGTTAATTCTTAAAAATGATTATTACCTACAAAAGTAGCACAAAAAAGCGCAACCACAAACGATTGCGCTGTTACTTATAGATATTTAACGATTTTTTATCCCATTACAGGCGGTCGAAGGGGATGAGGGCGAGGAGTTCGCCGAAGCGGTTGGCGCCTTCCTGGAGTTGGCCTTCTACCATCTTGCGCAGGAAGAACGGGAGATTCAGCTGCAGCTCGGCAGTGCTCATCGTCGTGTCATCGGGCTGCGGCTCCAGATTGATGACCATGTTGATGGGCACAGGGGACTGAGAAGCGGTATATACCACACGCTGACCCTCCACGCTGTTCTCGTGGTCAAGTGCCAGCGTCACTTCGCCCATGGGCGACTGGATAGAGATCGAATCTTCGCCAAACTTGACGGTGTCGAGGTGCTGACGCGCCTCGCCTTCAATCTTGTCGGCGTGAGCCTCGATCAGTTGCTGGATGAGCGAGGGGTTGGTGAGCTTACTATAGATGATTGCCGCGTTGCATGCGATGGCATGGGGAGCGCCTTTGAAAGATTCCATTTTCAGTTGTCAGTTTAAAACTACGAATTACGCTAATTACACTAACGGTTATGGACCAAAATTATTAGCTTCGCAGAAATTTGTTTGAAAGTTGTCAGTTTTTTAGTCCACGGCGTTGAGACCGTCGGGGGTCCAGTTCTCGGGGTCACTGTGCCAGTGCTGCAAGATTTCGGCATCGGCCTGATTGATCCTACCACTGTCGATTGCCACATCGATCATGGTTTCAAAATCTGTCAAGGTGATGATGGGGAGTTTGGCTCGTTTCAATCCCTTGGCCGCCTGCGAGAATTGATAGTCGAAGATGACCACTGCGCCCAAGATGATACCACCCGCATCGCGCACGGTATTAAGGCACTTGAGACAGTTATTGCCCGTAGATAGCTGATCCTCGATGAGCACCACCTTTTGGCCAGGCTTAATGTCGCCCTCGATGAGGTTCTCAAGGCCGTGGTCCTTGGGGGTGGAACGCACATAGACCATCGGCAATGCCAACGAGTCGGCCACGAGAGCTCCATGGGCAATGGCGCCCGTGGCGATGCCTGCAACGACCTCGGCCTCACCAAAGTTCTCCATGATGAGCCTTGCCATCTCCACCTTGATGAGGTTGCGCACCTCGGGATAGGACAGGGTCATGCGCAGGTCAGAATAAATGGGTGATTGCCAGCCAGTTGCCCATGAAAACGGGCTATCGGGCTGCAACTTTATCGCATTGATTTGCAACAATTTCTCCGCAAGTAGGGTGTCTAACTTCTTCATCTTGGATATTAAAGGTTAAAAAAGTTGGGCGAAATTAGCAATTTTATCTCGGTTAATGCATAGAAAATGCCAACAAATTTCCAAAAATGATGTTAAAACAGCTTGAATGCACCAAAAGCAGGCAAATTTGTTATATCAGAAATAAATGATTAACTTTGCCGTGAAAAACCAATAAGACGAACTACTAATATGGCTAATGGCAAAACTGGACTCGTGCTAGAAGGCGGCGGCATGCGTGGCATGTACACCTGCGGCATTCTGGACGTGCTGATGGAGAACCACATCTACCTAGACGGCATGGTGGGCGTGTCGGCAGGCATCGCCTTCGGCTGCAATTACAAGTCACGTCAAGCTGGACGCGCGCTGCGTTACAACGTACGTTTTGCCCATGACAAACGGTATAGCGGCATAGGCTCCCTGTTGAAGACCGGTGACTACTACAACGCTTGGTTTGCTTATCACCTGGTGCCGACGCATTATGACGTGTTTGATTACAATGTGTTTGAAGACTCACCCATGGAGTGCTATGCGGTGTGCTTTGACGTGAATACAGGCGAGGGCGTCTATCAACGCTTAGAACATGTGAACGATGACTTCTTTGAGTGGATAAGGGCCTCGGCATCAATGCCCGTTGTCGCTCAACCTGTCGAAGTGGGAGGTCACCTGCTGCTCGACGGCGGCCTGGCCGATTCCATTCCGCTGGAATTCATGATGAGCAAAGGCTATGAGCGGAACGTGGTCATCCTCACGCGTGAAGAGGGATTCCGCAAAACCGCCGAGCACGGCATGTGGCTAATGAAGCCCCTGCTGCGCAAATGGCCCAAGGTCATCGAAGCCCTGAAGAAGCGTCCTGCCCATTACAACATGCAACTGCAACAGGTGCGCGAGCAGGAGCGTAAAGGCAACGCCTTTGTCTTCCGTCCCCTGACACCGCTCAACGTGAGCCGAACGACGCATGACCCCAAGGAGATGAACCGCGTCTATCAGCAAGGACGCGCCGAGGCCCTGCAACGCCTTGACGAGCTCAAGCAATTCCTTGCCAAGGGCAATGACGAGGAGCCTATTGCCAATGAATAGTCCCAAACAACCGCTCACGCCCTCACAAGCGCTAAACCGCGCCGCCGCCTTGTGTGCCCGCAGCGAACAGGCTCCAGGCGACATCCGTGAGAAATTGATCAAATGGGGACTCAGCGCCAATGATGCCAACCAAGTAGTCGCCCAGCTCACCTCACAAGGCTTTATTGACGAGAGACGCTATGCCAAAGCCTTTGTCAAGGACAAATTTGCCTTTAACGGGTGGGGTAAATTCAAAATTGCCCATCAACTGCGGCAGAAAGGCATTCCCACTGAAGTGATTGACGACGCGATGACTGTCATCGACGACGAAGCCTATCGCCAACGGCTGACAGAGTTACTGCGTGCCAAGTGGCGCATAGTGAAAGAACGCGAGCCACGTGCAGCATGGGCAGCCATGATGCGGTTTGCCACCTCCAGAGGCTTTGAGACGGGAATAGCCAGTGAATGTGTCAAAACAGTGAGCCGACTCGATGTGGAAGACTATTAAACAATGGCTTGGCGGCGCTGCCGATGTGGTGATGCCACGCGTGTGTCCCGTATGCCAGCAGGCGCTTGATGGCGATGAGAAGTGGCTATGCCGCAAGTGCTTAGCCACATTGCCACGCACCCGATATGAGGAAGTGACCTTCAACACCATGGAACAACACTTTGCGGGCAAGGTACCCATCGAACGCGCCACAGCCTATTTCTTCTATGAAAAGGGTTCACCTTACGCTTCTATTTTGCATGACATCAAATATCACGGGACGCCAACGATGGGTAAATGGCTCACGGCACGTGCTGTGGGAGACATGGCAGGCAGCCGTTTCTTTGACGGTATCGACGTGGTGACGGCCGTGCCGCTGCACCGCAGCAAACTCGCCCAACGTGGCTATAACCAAAGCGAATACCTGGCCCGCGGTATCGCCGAACGACTGGACATCCCCTTCATTGAGGCACTGAAGGCAATACGCCCCCACTCCACCCAGACCCACAAAGGCGCCATGGAACGCTGGCAAAACATCCAAGGTAACTACGCCTTGAAAAAAGATGCCGACCAACTGGCCGGCAAACACATCCTGCTTGTCGATGACGTCATCACCACCGGCTCCACATTGACTGTGTGCGCAGCCCTACTAAAACAAATCCCAGGAGCTACCGTATCCCTATTCACTCTCGCTGCAGCACGCCTCGACTAATCAACATCATAACCACCCACCCCCAATAAACACAATTAACGGCGCCTTGTGGGGCGCCGTTAATATATTTTACTGTTCCATTATTAGAAATCTTCTTTCTCCTTTGCCAGGTTGCGGTAGGCTAATTTATCCTCCAGGTATTCCTGGGTAGCAATCAGCGTGGGCTTGGGAAGTTTCTCGTAATACTTAGAGATCTCGATCTGCTCACGGTTCTCACTGATTTCCTCTAAGTTATCGTTCATGGTAGCAAACTCCTGAAGTTTCTTCTCAAGGTCGGACTTCATCTCGGCAGCAATCTGGTTGGCACGCTTGCTGATGATGCAAACAGTCTCGTAGATGTTACCTGTGGGCTCAGCCATGTCGATGATGTCATGCACCGTGGTGGTGAGTGGCGCGTTGGTCTTCTTGTAATCCATTTTCTGCTATATAATTATAATGTTGTTATTTATTGCTTAGTTGTTGACATACTTGTTGGCAATCTTGAAGATGTTGTCGGCCTCCTTGCGGTTCTTGCTGTCAGGATAGTCGTTGATGAACGAGTAATACTCGTCGATGACGGTGCGGAAACGCTCCATCTTTTTTTCCTCAACGCTCTCGCTGGCCTCCTTGTAGCGTGCCCTCAGGACGAGCATTTCCAAGTCTTCCTTGTACTTGCTATAAGGATAGGACTTGATGGCATTCTGGGCCGTGATGACAGCGCTCTCGTAGTTGTTGCCCATGTAGTTACCCAGGTTGTAGTAGAGGGTAGCGTTCTGTAGCTCCTTGAGCACCAGTTTATCCTGCAACTCAAAGACTGCGCTCTGGGCAATCGAAGCCTTGTCACTCTTGGGGAAGTAGTCGAGGAAGGCCTGCAACTCCTCCATCGCGCGGATGGTCTCGGTCTGGTCAAGCTGGGCATCGGGGGAATCCAAATAGAAACCGTAGCCTGCATAGAATCGTGCCAACTCGGCATACTGACCGCGCGGATAGCGCTGGTAGTACTGCTTGAAATAGGAGCCGGCACTGATGTAGTCCTTGTTCTCGTAGTAACTTAATCCCAAGAGATAGAGCGACTCCTCGGCATGGGGTGTGCCACGGAAAAGCGGCACCAGCTCGGTGAGGATGGTATAAGCCTGGGCATACCGTTTGTTCTCAAAAGCCTTCTTGGCATAGGCGTACTTGTATTCCAGGTCATTGCTCTTCATGACCTTGTTGTACTCGCCACAACCCGCCAACACACAGGCCAAAGCCAATATTATCGTCAATCTCCTGATCATTGATACGTCATTTTTGCGCATTTAGCCCGCAAAATTACTACTATTTTATAAGATGTGCAAACTGTAACCGCAAATCGCTGAAATATTTCGCAAAATTTAACGCACGCCAAATGAAAATGACGGCTCCTTGGCCACGGATTGGAGAAATTGTTGTAAATTTGTGGGACAAAACAACTTTAAAACTAGATTAGATTATGAAAATTGGAGATAAGATTCCCGAATTCTTAGGGCTTGACCAGAATGGCAACGAAGTGAAGGCCAGCGACTTTGCCGGCAAGAAACTCATCATCTACTTCTATCCCAAAGACAATACTCCCGGTTGCACCGCCGAGGCATGCAGCCTGTCAACAGGTTACGGGGCGCTGAAACGTGCCGGCTATGCCCTGCTGGGCGTGAGCAAGGACAGCGCCGCAAGCCACCAGAAGTTTGCCGACAAGTACAGCCTCCCCTTCCCGCTGATTGCCGACGTGGACACGACGCTGAACCAGGCCTTCGGCGTCTGGCGCGAGAAGAAAATGGCGGGCCGCACCTATATGGGCACCGTGCGCACCACATTCATCATCGACGAGCAAGGTGTGGTGAAACACATTATCGAGAAAGTGAACACCAAGGATAGCGCTAATCAGATTCTTGAACTTGGATTTTAATGGGTTAAAATCCAAGTGATTAGGGATTAATGATTAGTGATTAGTGAGAGCAATAGAGATGAAGAAGTTAGTTTTGACACTTGCGATGCTGGTGCTCGCCATGAGTTCCGGCGCATTGACGCTTGAGGAATGTGTGTTACGAGGCAACTCGCCCAAGGGCATTGGTGCCATGCAACCCGCCAAGAATGACGGTCGTTACTTTTACCGCCTGAGCGATGACGGCAACGCCATCAACCGCATCAGCTATGCCAAGGGCGATGAGAGCGTGCTGGTGGATACCAGCGGTGAGCTGGTGACCGGCTGGGACGACTTTGAGGTGACAGCCGACGGCGCATACGTCCTGCTGTGGAACAACAGCCAGTACATCTATCGATACAGCTTCAGCGCCGACTACTATGTATTTGACCTGAAGAACAAGACCATGAAGGCCTTGAGCGAAGGCGGTGGCGAGGAAATCGCCACACTGTCGCCCGACGGCAAGCGTGTGGCCTATGTCAAAGGCAACAACGTGTTTGTGCGCAACCTAGTGGACGGCACAACCGTGCAGGTGACCCATGACGGCAAGAAAAACAATATCATCTATGGCGTGCCCGATTGGGTATATCAGGAGGAATTGGGGATGCTCAACACCCTCAACTGGTCGAGCGACAGCCGCTCGCTGGCATTCCTGCGCTGGGATGAGAGCCAGGTGAAAATGGCCTCGATGGTTATCTATCAGGGCACCTGCAACCCCAAGGACGAGTATGCACTCTATCCTGGCCGCTACGACTTCAAGTACCCCGTGGCAGGTGAGAAGAACTCCATCGTGAGTGTTCACTGCTATGACGTGGTGGATGGCACTTTCAAAAAGCTTAACGTGCCCCTAGATGGAGAGGATTACGTCTGCCACATCACATTCAGCCCCGACCCGCAACGGTTGATGGTGCAGCGCCTGAACCGCCACCAGAACGACCTGCGCATCTACGCCGTCAATCCCATGACGGGCGATGCCAAACAGGTGTATCACGAGACATCTGACACCTGGGTGGACGCTGAGACGTCGCAACAGGTACAATACGAGGACAATTTCTTTGTCATCCCCAGTGAGCGCTCGGGCTACATGCAGCTCTACCAGTATGACCTGGACGGCAATCTGATGCGCCAGCTGACTAATGACAACGACCGTATCGTGTCGCAGTTCTACGGCTACGACAAGGCGACCAAGCGTTTCTACTATCAGGCCTCGTGCGGCCCGTTGAACCGCGTCGTGGAGTATGTCGATGCCAAGGGAAAGATTGTTCGCCTCGCCCCGTCAACGGCTGATGGTCAAGGCACTGCATCGGCTATCTTCAACGGAGACTTTAGCTACTACGTGGGTCGTTATAGCGATGCCACGACGCCCGACCAGTACCGTATCTATGACCGCAAGGGCAAACGCGTGCGCGACCTGCAACTCAACGAGGAATATGCTCGCCGTTACACCGCCGTTGACGTTCCCAAGAAGGAATTCTTTACCGTCGAGTGCAATGGCTATCTGCTTAACGGTTACATGATTAAGCCCGTGGACTTCGACCCAAACAAGAAGTATCCTGTCATCATGGAGCATTACAACGGGCCTGGCTCACAAGAGGTGCTCAACAAGTGGCGCATGGGCTGGGAGCAGTACTTTGCTACCGAGGGCTATATCGTGTGCGAGGTTGATAGCCGCGGCACGGGTTTCCGTGGCAAGGCGTTCGAGTCGATGACCTACCTCAACCTGGGTAAATATGAGACCGAAGACGCCGTTGCTGCCGCCAACTGGATGGCTCAACAGCCCTGGGTGGATGCCGACCACATCGGCATCATGGGATGGAGCTACGGCGGTTTCCAGACACTGATGGCGATGAGTGAACCGGGCAGCAACTATGCCTGCGGCGTGAGCATTGCCCCGGTGACGACGTGGCGCTACTATGACAGCATCTACACCGAGCGCTACATGCGTACGCCACAGGAGAACCCCGAGGGCTACAGCAACTTCCCGCTGAACCGCGCCGAGAACCTGAAGGGACGTGTACTCATCATGTTTGGCAGTGCCGATGACAACGTGCACATCGTCAACTCGATGCAGTATGTATCCAAGCTGGTGGACATGAACCGCACGTGCGACATGATGGTGTTCACCAACATGAACCACAGCATCCGCGACTGCTCCGCCCGCTACGTGGTCTATAAACGCGCCCTGGAATTCTACGACCAGTACCTGAAATAGTATTAGTTTTTAGTCCCTAGTCCTTAGTTTCTAGTTGGCATCCGCCATCTCAGAAACACAAGTTGGACTAGGGACTAGAAACTAGGGACTAGAAACTGAAGAAATATGGAATATAGGGATGTGTTTTTTGTGGTGACGGGGCCAACGGCGACGGGGAAGACGGCGCGGGCGGTGCATCTGGCGAAGGCTATCGGTGGTGAGATCATCAGCGCCGACTCGCGGCAGATTTACCGCGGCATGGACATCGGCACGGGTAAGGACCTGGCCGAGTATGACGGTGTCCCCTATCACCTCATCGACATCCGTCCCGCTGGCTACCGCTACAGCCTGTACGAGTTCCTGGAGGACTTTGAACTGGCCTATGACGACATCCGTGGGCGCGGCAAACCCGTCATCATGTGTGGCGGTACGGGGATGTATGTCGAGACCGTCGTCAAGGGCATCAAACTGCCGCCCGTACCCCGCAACGAGGAACTGCGGGCCGAGTTGGCGGGCAAGTCGCTGGAGGAACTGACCGCCCTGCTGAAGACGATGAAGACCCTGCGCAACAACAGCGATATCGATACCGTGCAACGCGCCACCCGTGCCATCGAGATTTGCCGCTATTACGAGCAGCATCCCGAATTGAAAGCGCTCACCGAGCCCCACCCCATGCAGAATGCCTTGGTTATCGGCGTAGAGGTCGATCGTGACACCCGGCGCGAGCGCATCAGCCGCCGCCTGAGGGCACGTCTCGACGAGGGAATGATCGACGAGGTGCGCCGCCTTATTGACGAAGGCATCGACCCCGAAGACCTCATCTATTACGGTCTGGAATACAAATTCGTGACTCAGCACGTGCTGGGACAATTGAGTGAGGAAGAGATGTTCCGCCAGTTGGAAATCGCCATCCACCAGTTCGCAAAACGCCAGATGACCTGGTTCCGCGGCATGGAAAAACGCGGCACCCCCATCCACTGGCTCTCCAGCAACCTCGCCCCCGACGACTTCACCGGCAGAGTCCTCGCCCTTACCGACCAACTATCAGACAACAAGGACAACTCTTAAGACAACAGATTGACAACTATCTTTTATGATAGAATCGGCTCAAATTGAATGACATTTGAGCCGATTTATTTGTTTTCTTGGTTTTTCTTTTTGAGGTATTCCTGGCGGGCGTGGCGCAGGCGGCGTTGACGCTCGGCCTCACGGCGGCGACGGCGCTTCTCGGCGTCTTCTTGGCGGTATGCAAAATCGTTGTCTGCCATCTACAAAACAATCATCGGTTTATTGATAATAAGAAGACAATAAGTACAATAAATACAATTGATTATCAGTGATTTATATTTGTGCTTATTGTATTTATTGTTTTCATTTTTGTTATTCTTTGTGGAAGGTGTCGGAGAAGAGTGTGCGGTTGAGGATGGAGCGGCCCAGGGTCAGTTCGTCGGTATACTCGATTTCGTTGCCCACGCTGACGCCGCGCGCCAGGATGGTGATTTTCACATCGGGATAAGGCGCCAAGCGGCGGAAGATGTAGAAATTGGTCGTATCGCCCTCCATTGTGGCGCTCAGGGCAAGAATGACCTCCTTGATGCCGCCAGCCTTGACGCGTTCTTCTAGGCTGTCCACCTCGATGTCGACGGGCCCGATGCCGTCCATGGGCGATATGAGACCTCCCAGCACATGGTAGAGGCCGTTATGCTGATGGGTGTTCTCGATGCTCATCACGTCCTTGACGTTCTCGACCACGCAGATGGTCGAGGCGTCACGTGACGGGTTATCACAGATGGGACACACCTCGGTCTCGCTGATGTTGTGGCACACGCGGCAGTAGCGGATCTCGCGGCGCAGTTTGATGATGGCTTCGCCAAAGCTGACCGCCTCCTGCTCGTCCTGCTTGAGCAGGTGCAACACGAGACGGAGCGCAGTCTTGCGCCCGATACCCGGCAGCTTAGCAAACTCGCTGACCGCCGTCTCCAACAACCGTGAAGCAAATTCCTGTTCCATGTGTTCTGTGTAGATTGAGAAGGCAAAGGTAGTCATTTTGCCACGCATCAAGACTTATTTCACAATATTTAATCTTTATAAGTTGGAAAATTGCTTGGTATGATGGTCGAATTTGCCTACCTTTGCACTGGTAAAAATTCAGATTAATCACTTAAAAATTTAAAAAACATAGCATTATGGCATTAACAAATGACAAATTGGTCATCGTCGGCGCCGCTGGCATGATCGGCTCAAACATGGTACAAACGGCCCTGATGATGGGCTTGACAACAAACATTTGCCTCTATGATGTGTTCTCACCCGAGGGCGTGGCCGAGGAAATGCGCCAGAGCGGCTTCGGTGACGTGAATATCGTCGCTACCACCGATGTCAAGGAAGCCTTTACCGACGCCAAATACATCATTTCCAGTGGCGGTGCTCCCCGCAAGGATGGTATGACCCGCGAGGACCTGCTGGCAGGCAACTGCAAGATTGCCGAGGAGCTTGGCATGGATATCAAGAGGTACTGCCCCGACGTGAAGCACGTGGTCATCATCTTCAACCCCGCCGACCTGACGGGTCTGGTAACCTTGTTGTACAGCGGCTTGAAGCCTAGCCAGGTGACCACTCTTGCCGCCCTCGACACCACGCGCCTGCAAAGCGCGCTGGCCAAGAAGTTCAACGTGATGCGTAGCCAGATCACCGGCTGTGCCACCTACGGCGGCCACGGTGAGCAGATGGCAGTGTTCGGCAGCCATGTCGAGATTGCAGGACGCAAGTTGATCGACATCATGGGTACTGAAGAATTCCCCCGTGAGGAGTGGGAGCACATGAAGCGTGACGTCACCCTGGGCGGCGCCCAGATCATCAAACTGCGCGGCCGCAGTTCATTCCAGAGCCCCGCTTACTTGTCGGTCGAGATGATCCGTGCTGCCATGGGCGGTGAGAAGTTCAACTACCCTGTTGGCACCTACGTGAACAATGACAAGTACAACCACATCATGATGGCGATGGACACTACGCTCGACGAGAACGGCGTTTCCTACAAGGTGCCCCAGGGAATACCCTCGGAGAACGCAAGACTCGACGCCAGCTACGCACACCTGTGCAAGATGCGCGACGAGTTGGTTGACCTGGGCATCGTTCCTCCCATCAGCGAGTGGAACAAGATCAATCCCAACCTGTAATTTTCGTTCAGGAGATTTCTATAACGGGTTTTACCTACTATAGTCACAACCGATTAGCAAGCCTGGAGCGAGAATCCGCATCCAGACTTGCTGATTGGTTTAATGGCATGCCAACATGGACATCACCAAAGAACAAAGCTTAAACATCAGAGGTCTCACCATCCTGCTGGCGGTGATACACAACTATGTGTTTCGCCTCATGGGCATCAACTGCAACGAATTCCTCTTCTCCCAAGACCATATCAACCATTTCCTCGCCCATGTGTGGTCGTTCCAGTTTCCGTGGTACATGGTATCGTTTGCCGTATGGCCGCTTGTGGCGTGCTTTTTCTTCTTGAGCGGCTACGGCCTCACCAAGAAATATGGCGAGGAGCCGCTTAATAAGGGACTTTACATCAAAAAGCACCTGTTCAAGCTGTGGGCGCTCTTCATCCCCGTCTTTGTGGTGTATGTCGTGTTATTTTACGGCGTGTTCGGGCATCCCTGGAACATCCCATCCATCATTGCACAGTTAACGCTTACCATTAACCCTTTGTGCTATGGTGAGAACGCCTTTGTCATCGAGCCGGGCATATACTGGTTCCTGGGCGTCATATTTCAGTTATATCTGCTCTTCCTTGTATTCAGGCGGTTTAAACGGTCATGGTTGTGGGTGCTGATGGGCGCGTTTATTGTTGTCCATTACCTCGTTTTGTATCTGACCAATAACGATGTGCTGATGTGGTGCCGCATCAATTTTATCGGCTGGGGAACGCCCTTCCTGTTGGGCATGATTGCCGCCAAGACGCCGTTGAACTTGTCAAAGCGGCAGAATGCCATCGTTTGTCTCTTGTCGGCGACAATGATGTTGCTGTGCGTTACCAACAAGTTTTTAGTACCGTTGAGCGAAATCTCGGGCGTAGTCCTCGGCGTCAGTTTGAGCCGCATTTTCCGTCTGAAGGTGCTCGCATGGCTCGGAGCCATTTCGGCCAGCATCTATGTGGTCCATCCGCTGTTAAAGATGGTCTTCTACGAGATGGAGCCGAACTCAATACTGCTTTCTATGGCCGTTTATTTCGTGCTTTCCATCGCCTTGAGCTGGCTATACAGCCTGCTCGTGAAAGCACTATCGCCCAACAAACCCATAAGTCGATAAAAAATAAAGTAATCTTTGGTCACTCAAACAGAAAAAGCAGTATCTTTGTCAGTTAATACAAAAAACTCTGATAACACAATGCAGAATACAAGCAAACAATATGATGAGGTGATTGCCACGTGCCGCGAACTTTTCATTAACAAGATGAAAGACTACGGCCCCTCGTGGCGCATCCTGCGTCCCCGTTCGGTGACCGACCAGATCTTCATCAAGGCCAAGCGCATCCGCACGCTTGAGCTGAACGGTGAGACCAAGGTGGGAGAAAGCATCTGGCCCGAATTTATCGGTATCATCAATTATGGCATCATCGGCTTGATCCAGCTCAAGCGCGGTTACAGCGACGTCGTTGACATTACCGCAGCAGAGGCTTTGAAGCTTTATGACGAACTGATCGGCCAGACTAAGGATCTGATGATTGCCAAGAACACCGATTATGGCGAGGCATGGCGCGACATGCGCATTTCCAGCTACACCGACCTGATTTTGACCAAGATCCAGCGCACCAAGGAAATCGAGAATCACGGTGGCGCCACCATCGTGAGCGAGGGCATCGATGCCAACTATCAGGACATGATCAACTACAGCGTGTTCGCCCTCATCAAGCACAACGAGGGCTGCAAAGAATAAACTAATCCATTTGATCAAGCGATGACCATCAAGGCGTTCATTCAGGCGGTTAAATATGAGAAGTGGTGCCAAGTGCTGACGCTGCTCATGCGCTTGACTGTGGGTGGTGTGTTCATCTTTTCGGGGTTCACTAAGGGCATCGACCCTTGGGGTACAAGCTATAAAATCACCGATTACCTGAACGCCATGGGGCTGACCAGCTGGTCGGACACGGCATTATTCATCGCCTTTGCACTGGCTGCAGTGGAATTTTTCACGGGCGTTAATATTGCGGTGGGAGCCTATCGCCGCAGTGCCCCGTGGGTGGCTCTAATCCTGATGGTGGTGATGACGCCGCTCACGCTTTGGCTTGCCATCACAGGCGCAGTGCCCGATTGCGGTTGTTTCGGCGACGCGCTGCACCTAAGCAACTGGGCGACCTTCGGCAAGAACCTGTTATTGCTGCTCGGTGTCATTTATCTGCTGCTGTTCAATACCTCCCTTCGGGGAGTTTATGGTCCCGCTGTGCAATGGGTGGTGAGCGCGTTGTCTTTTGCGTTTATCATGGCCGTCGCCTACTATGGCTACTTCGTACAGCCTCTTATTGACTATCGTCCCTACCCCGTTGGCACCAAGCTGGTGAATTCAACCATTGAGGACACCGACGACGGAGAAGATGATTTCACCTTTATCTATCGTAAAGATGGAGAGGAGCACGAATTCACCATCGACAGCCTCCCTGACGAGGAGGACGGCTGGGAATATGTGACACGCTACCACAGCCGCCGTCCCCACGGCAAGGTCATCATCCAGAGGGGGAATAGCGACAACGGCATCGCCATCCTGGATGAGGGAGGCAATGACATTACCGTGGATGTCCTGACTGACAGCCGCCGCACAGTGCTGCTGTTGTTCCCTGAACTTCCAGAGGTGGGTGTCATCAATTCCTATGCCCTCAATGAGATTAACGATGCCGCCCTGGTCTCTGAAGCCGACGTCATCGGGTTAACTCCTGCGACCGAGGATGAGATAGACCAATGGATAGACCTGTCAATGGCCAGCTATCCCATCTACCATATGGACGATAGCGAACTCAAAATGGTGGCGCGCGGCAATCCTGCCGTCGTTTACTTGGAGGACGGCACTATCAAGTGGAAACGCACCCTCACGTCACTTAACGATGTGGAGCAACCAATAGAATTGAGCGAACTGGGCAACGATTATGACGCTGACGGCATTTTGACCAACCTGATGCTTATCTATCTGGCCGCCATGCTGGCGCTATTGTTGGTCAACCGCAGCCACCTGTTGCTCAAGCGCCTGTTTTTGAAGAAAACCAATAACAACCAGAACATAGAGACTTGAGACGCAAGATTTTGCACTCTACAGAAGAGACTAAGATATGATACTCAAAGAAGGACAACCTATCGACAAATGGCATGTGGTTTATCTCATCAAGGAAAACCCCTATGCCGAGAGTTACCGTGTTGAGGACGAGAGCGGCAATCCTTACTTCCTGAAGATTTACCGCCTCAAGAACACGCCCGACAAGTTGATTCACGACGGCGAAATCGCCGAAATCGCCGCCTGCCGACAGTTGCAGCACAAGAACATCGTGAGCTACATTGCCGACGGTGTCTATAACGACGAGGCGGGCGAATGCCACTATATGGTAGCCACTTACTTCAGCGGCGAACTGCTGAGCGAGATGCTGCAGCGCAAGAAGAAAAAGAAACTCGACCAGAAAGCGGCCGTCAAGATTTTTATTGAGATGCTGCAAGGTCTGCAATACCTGCATGAGCGTCCCGGGGTGCTGCTGCACAACGACATCAACCCCACCAACGTGATGCTGAGCAGCAAGACACGCGGCACCGCCGAACTGATTGACATGGGGCACGTGTCGCCCTGCTTTATGGGTAACGCGCCGTTTGACACCGCCGACCTGGATCCGCGATATGCCAGCGGGCAATCCTTCTTGGGCAAATATGATGAGAAAAACGACATCTTTGCCGCTACGGGTGTGTTCTACACCATGCTCACGGGCAAGGCACCGTGGGGAGTTGAATTTGCCCCAGGCATGTCCCGCAAGGAGAAAATCCGTCTCGTGCAGAAGGCCCGCAGTGAGCAAGGCGAAATCGACGTGGATGACATCCATGACGAATTACTGCAAGCTATTGTGGCATGCGGCCTGTCGCTGAGTTACACCGACCGCTACGACAGCGTTGATGAAGTCCTCAATGACCTGCTGGTTGATGATGACAGTGACATGGCGCAGGAAATCCGCAACCGCTTGGCCAAGCGCGAACAAGAAGCCGCCAAGGATCAACTTGACGAGTCAGAAAGCTATAGCAGCAGTAACCGCACACAGGCTGCAGCCGAGACCAGTGCCGATGTTGAAATCAAGCGCGGTGGCGGCAATGGATTCACCGATATCGCCGGTATGGACGACCTCAAGGAGATGCTGCGCAAGCGCGTCATCATGATCCTCCAGGATAAGGAACTTGCCGAGAAATACAAGCTCACCCCGCCCAACGGCATGTTGCTGTACGGTCCTCCGGGATGCGGCAAGAGCTTCTTTGCAGAGAAGTTTGCCGAGGAGACGGGCTTTAACTTTATCCTGGTCAAGGCAAGCGACCTGGGCTCCATCTATATCCACGGCTCACAAGGCAAAATCGCCGACCTGTTTAAGAAAGCCGAGGAGAATGCGCCTTCGGTGCTCTGCTTTGACGAGTTTGACGCCTTTGTGCCGAGCCGTTCGGGAGACCTGGGCAGCAATCAGGCAGGCGAGGTGAACGAGTTCCTCTCCCAGCTGAACAACTGCTCCAAGCGTGGCATCTTTGTGATAGCCACGAGCAACCGTCCCGACAAGGTGGATCCCGCCGTGTTGCGTACAGGCCGTATCGACAAGCAGGTGTATGTACCCATGCCCGACCTGACGGCTCGCCGCCTGATGTTTGAGCTGTACCTCAAGGACCGCCCCTGTGAGGACATTGACAGCAATGCACTGGCCGAGAAGGCCGACGGCTATGTGGCTAGCGATATCGCCTATGTGGTGAACGAGGCCGCCACCATTGCCGCCTTTAACCACGAGAAGATCACTCAGGACTTGCTCATCAAGACCATCGAGGGCATCAAGCCGTCAATCAGCAAGGAATTACTGAAGGAATATGAGGAGATGCGCAACAAGATGGAAGGCATCTCACGCAGCAACGCCCTGCCACGCATCGGATACAAGTAAGAAATTCAAGTTTCTAAAGTAGCTGTGCCACTTTAGAAAACTTGAAGTTTAGGGTTTAGAGATGCCTAACGAAACCAGTAATAGCACCAAAAACAACTGACAACTAAAAGAATAAGAATATGGACTTAAACAAACTGATGATAGAATATTTGGCTGAAGAGGGATTCCGTCCCCACGAGACCCCCTTCGGCATCGCCTTCAAGAAGGAAGGCATCAATTTCCTGTACTTCAAGGACGAGGAAGATGAGCAGTATTTCAGGCTGATGATGCCAGCAATCTTTGTCGTTACCGAGGACAACGAGGAGATAATCATGCGTGCCATGAACGATGTGAATGGCAACATCAAGGTGGTGAAGCTTTACACCATGGAAATGGAAGATGAGGATGGCAAGAAGGAGACCAGCGTATGGGTGGCCTTTGAGATCCTCGCCGACACCACGCCCGAACTGGGTGACATCGTGCCCCGCGCAATCACCTTGCTGCAAGGTGCACGCATCGCCTTCCTCTCCAAGCTGGAGGAAGTCGCTGATCATTGATAATTCAAGTTTTTATAGTGGCGTAACTACTATAAAAACTTGAAGTTTAGAGGTTAGAGTTTAGTGTTTAGAGTTTTGGGACCCTTGAGGTGTAATGATCACTTGGTGGGTTCCATGTGGATGGTGACGTGGGTCTGATTACCGAAGCGTTGCCTGATGCGCTGCTCGATGGCAGTTGCACGGTCGTGTGCGGCCGTGAGTGAAGCGCTGCCATCCATGCGCACATGAGCCTCTATGGCGAAGCGGTTGCCAATACGGCGCGTGCGCAGGTTGTGAGGTTCGCTCACGTCAGGGAAAGAACAGATGATTTCCTCGATTTCCTTTTCAATGTCTGCCGATAGAGACGACTCGGTGAGTTCGCCAATGCTGGTACGTAGCAAGTCAATAGACACCTTGACCAACATCGCGCCAACGGCCACCGAGGCCAAGGGGTCAAGCACCGTCCAGCGGTTCCCGAGAATGATAGCGCCGCCGATACCCACAGCAGTCCCGATGGACGAAAGGGCGTCGCTGCGGTGGTGCCAGGCGTTAGCGACTAGAGCTTGGGAATCAAGCTTTTTGCCTCGGATTGCAGTATAACGATAAAGAAATTCCTTGACCAGAATCGAGATAATCGCCGCAGCCAGCGCCAGCCAGCCTGGTGCTGCAAGTTGTTTGCCGCCTGCCCAATCAACGAGTTTGGCCACACCCGAGACGATGATGCCCGTAGCAGCCGCCATCAGCGCCAGGCCAATAATGAATGAGGCGAAGGTCTCATACTTGCCGTGACCATAGTCATGCCCCATGTCCTGTGGCTTAGCACTCACGTGGACAAAGGCCAGGACAATGACATCAGTAATAAAGTCGGAGAGCGAGTGCACGGCATCGGCAATCATCGCCGAACTATGCCCCATCACACCCGCGATGAACTTGAAGGTCAGCAGCGCCACATTGCCGGCACTGCCCACCAGCGTCACCTTGTATATTTCCTTCTCCCGATTCATATCACCATATTTAAACAGCGAATTACGCGAATTTCACAAATAATCTATTAATAATCAATTCGTTAAATTCGCGTAATTCGTAGTTGGCTTCTAGGTTTAGTTGCGCATATAGGCGGCTTGGTCGGCGGGGTTGAAGGCACCGATGAAGCGTGCGTGGCGTGCCACTTCGGCCTCGCCCATGTTGACATAGACCTTAGCGCTGTCCATGAACAGGTCGGGCTCGTTGCTGGCATCACCAATGAGCAGGTAGCCCATAATGATGTGGCCGAGCATCTCAACGAGGCGACGAGCATGGAAGGTGATGTACTCGGGATCCTCGGCGGCCTGAACCTTGGCGAAGGTTTCCTCGTAGAGGGCGGTCATGGCCTCAAGTTTGGCCTTCATCGGAGCAACGGCATCGCTGTACTCGCGAGCGGCGTACTCCTTGATCTGGTTGAGATAGGTGCCCGTGGTGACGTGGCGGATGGCGGCAACCACCTGCAACTGGGTCGTGCCCTCGTAGATGCTGGTGATGCGGGCGTCACGGTAGATGCGCTCACAGGCGTAGTCACGCATGAAGCCGCTACCGCCGTGAATCTGCACGCAGTCATAGGCGTTCTGGTTGCAGAACTCGCTCGTCATGCCCTTGGCCAGCGGCGTGAAGGCGTCGGCCAGGCGGTTGTAGGCCTTCATGGTCTTGCGCTCCTCGGGGGCGAGGGTGCGCTCACGGCTGATGGCCTCCAGCGACTTGTACATATCCACAAAGCGGGTGCACTCATAGAGCAGGGTGCGCGAAGCGTCCAGCTTGGCCTTGATATTGGCAATCATCTCGCTCACGGCGGGGAAGTTGATGATGGCCTTGCCAAACTGCTCACGGCTACGGGCGTAGGCGATTGCCTCCTGATAGGCGGCCTCGCTCACACCGACACTCTGGGCTGCAATGCCCAGGCGGGCGCCGTTCATCAGCGACATCACATACTTGATGAGACCCAGCTTGCGGTCACCGCACAACTCGGCCTTTGCGTTCTTGAACACCAGTTCGCACGTAGGGCTGCCGTGAATACCCATCTTGTCCTCGATGCGGCGCACGGTCATGCCTCCGTCACGCTTGTCGTAGATAAACATCGACAGGCCGCGGCCGTCACGTGTACCCTCCTCACTGCGTGCCAGCACAAGGGAGATGTCTCCGTCGCCATTGGTGATGAAGCGCTTCACGCCATTGAGGCGCCAAGTGCCGTCCTCGTCCTGAGTAGCTTTGAGCATGACAGACTGCAGGTCACTGCCCGCATCGGGCTCAGTAAGGTCCATCGCCAAGGTCTCGCCCTTGCAGGTGCGGGGCAGAAAACGCTGCTTCTGGTCCTCGCTGGCAAACTCGTTGATGGTTTCGGCGCAGTCCTGCAGACCCCACACGTTGACGAAACCCGCATCAGCACGGCTCACCATGTCGGCAGCCATGATGTAGGGAATCGACGACATGTTCAGGCCACCGTACTGGCGGGGCAAGGTGATGCCCATCAGGCCAGCCTGGTTCAGGGCCTTGAGGTTCTCCTCGGTGCCCTTGGCATAGCGCACGCGGCCGTTCTCGTGGTGCGGACCCTCCAGGTCAACATCCTTGGCATTGGGGGCGATGATGTCACCGCACACCTCGCCGATGATGTCCAGCACGCGCTCGTAGGAGTCCATCGCGTCCTCGAAGTCGAGGGGAGCGTAGTCGAATTGCTCGCTCTGGGTGTAGTCGCGCTCACGCAATGCAACGATTTCCTTCATCAGCGGGTGACGCAGGTGGTACTGGAGCGCTTTATTGTCAGTATAAAAGTTAGCCATATTCTTTTTAGGTTTTAGGCTTTAGGTATTAGGTATTAGGGTTTGCTTCTGAAAAACTAAAGCCTAATGCCTAAAACCTAATGCCTTATAGCTGATTATTTTGAATTCTTCTTGTAGTGCTTGATGAGCCTGGGAATGACGTCCTCGACGCTGCCTGTGATCACGTAGTCGGCAATCGCGTTGATGGGGGCGTCGGGGTCGGTATTGATGCTGATGATGATGGAGCTCTCGTTCATGCCGGCGATGTGCTGAATCTGGCCCGAGATACCGCATGCGATGTACAGCTTGGGACGTACGGTGACACCAGTCTGGCCGATCTGGCGCTCATGGTCGGTGAAGCCGGCATCGACAGCGGCTCGTGATGCGCCCACCTCGCCGCCAAGCACGTCGGCGAGTTCAAAGAGCATGTCAAAATTCTCCTTGCTGCCCACGCCGTAGCCACCAGCCACGATGATGTGGGCACCCTTGATGTTCACCTTGCTCTGCTCAATTTCGCGGTCGATGATTTTCACCACGAGGCTGGCAGGGTCGATATACTTGTCGGGGTCGAGGTTGATGACCTCACCCTTGTAATTCTCGTCAAAAATCTCTTTCTTCATCACGCCCTCGCGTACGGTTGCCATCTGGGGACGGCACTCGGGGTTGACGATGGTGGCGACGATGTTGCCGCCGAATGCGGGACGGATCTGGTACAGCAGGTCCTTGTACTCCTTGCCCTTGGCTGCGTCGGTGTGGTCACCGATCTCCAGCGAGGTGCAGTCGGCGGTCAGACCGCTATGCAGGCACGAGGAGACACGGGGTCCCAGGTCACGGCCGATGGTCGTGGCACCCATGAGGCATATCTGCGGCTCGAATTCCTTGAATAACGTGGTCACCACACTGCTATGGGGCAGAGAGGTGTAGGGGAACAGGCGGTTGTCCTGCACCTTATAGACCACGTCCACACCGTAGGGGAACAGTTCCTTCTCGATGCCGTCGAGTTTGTCGCCCAGCACCAGCGCCTCCAGGCGGCAGCCCAGACGGGTGGCAAGCTGGCGGCCCTTGGTCAACAGTTCGAGGCTGACGTCGGCGATGCGGCCCTCGTCATACTCGCAATAGACTATCAGATTATTCTTGTCTTCCATTATTTTTCAGTTTTTAAAAAACTACGAATTTCGCTAATTACACTAATGTTTATTTCACATATATCAATAATTTGTTCAATTCGTGTAATTCGTAGTTAAAAAATTATCCGATGATGTGATCGGCGATGAGTTCTTTCACGAGGCCTTCGAGTTCGGCGTCGGCAGCAGCGTCAATGCGGCGGGCTTCTTTGGCCTGGAAGGCGACGTTGACGATGGTTTTCACCTTGGTGGGTGAACCAGCCATACCGATCTGTTCGGGATCGGCCTCTATCTCTTTCACGCCCCACTCCTTGATGTTAAGGTAGGGACGGGCTTCGATGAGTGCCTGACGGTCGGCGGCCAGAGTGGCCTTCTCGCTGGGCGTCACGGCATATTTGTACTTCTGGATAAGGCGGGCGTTGCGGGGACGGCATGCGTCGGCACTGCCGTTGACGGTAACCACTACAGGCAGCGGACACTCCACGGTCTCGAAGCCGCGTTCGATGCGGCGCTTGATGGTAGCCTTGCCATCAGCGACCTGGATGCTCTCGGCGTAGGTCACCTGGGGCAGGCCCAACTTCTCGGCGATCTGCGGACCCACCTGGGCCGTATCGCCGTCGATGGCCTGACGGCCACCCACGATGATGTCAAACTCACCCATGTGCCTGATGGCCTGGGCCAGCGAGTAGCTTGTGGCGAGGGTGTCGGCACCACCCAGTGGGCGGTCGGTCAATACCACACCGTCGTCGCCACCACGGTACAAGCTCTCGCGCACCATCTCGGCGCTGCGAGGCAGGCCCATCGTCAGTAGCGTGATGGTCGAGCCAGGATGGGCATCCTTGAGCTGCAACGCCTGTTCCAGGGCGTTCAAGTCCTCGGGGTTGAAAATGGCGGGCAGGGCAGCACGGTTAATGGTTCCGTCCTCCTTCATCGCGTCTTTACCCACATTGCGGGTGTCTGGCACTTGCTTGGCCAGAACAATGATTCTTAAACCCATGATTTCTTTTTCAATATTTATGGTTGTTATGTTGATATTCTCTTTATTAACCGCCATTTACGCTTTGCGGGCGCAAAAAGCGCCGCAAATGTACGAAATTTTCCTCATTTCGCCCCACCCTACCCCCTTAAAGTATATTAATGATGTATTTTATCAAACAACGTTCCCGAGTAATGTCAAACAACATGAACAACAAGAAACAACCAAAACAACATTCTTTTTTTGCTCATACCGCAAGAATCTCGTAACTTTGCAGGAAGAATAATCATTGGATTTTTCACGCATGGAATACGATATTTTTATCAGTTACTCACGAAAAGACTCTGAGATCGTCAACCAGTTCGTTCAGCAGCTCACCGAAGCAGGCTACAGCGTCTGGATTGACCGAGAGGGCATCTACAGCGGCGACCAGTTTGCGACCAAAATTGTAGAAGCCATCGAGAGTTCTGATATTTTGCTATTCTTCTCGTCTGTCAACTCCAATGCCTCGGAGTGGACGGTCAGAGAAATCTACTACGCCTTGTCGGAGCACAAAACCATCATTCCCATCAAGATTGACGAAGCGAAATATGACAAGAGAATCGCCTTAAACCTCATCCTGATTGATTTCATTCAATATCAGCAGAATGATTTTTCCTCGGCCGCGGAACGCCTGATCGCCTCGGTCGCCAAACACCTGGGCGAATCAAAACCGGAATCAGACGAAGAGGATATTGAGGTTTTGTCCCCTGAGGCGCTGTACGATCTGGGCAAGTCGCTGCATGACAGCGAGAACTATGAGCAGGCTGTTGAGTATTATCAGTCGGCTGCCGAGCAAGGTCACCCCTTGGCGCAATATGAATTGGGAATCTATTATGAGTACTATCTGACGGATGAGCTCCAAGATCACGAGAAAGCGGCAGACTGGTTTCTCAAATCAGCAGAGCAAGGTTGTATCGAAGCGCAAAAGGAACTGGGCGAATGCTATTATCACGGCAAAGGTGTGACCATCGACTACGAAGAAGCTGTGAAATGGTTCAGTAAAGCAGCCGAGCAAGGCAACGAGTGGGCACAAGTTGACTTGGGGGAATGTTACTTCCATGGCCATGGCGTTCCCATCGACATGGAAGAAGCGGTAAAATGGTTTAGGCTCGCTGCCGAGAAAGGTAACCAATTTGCGCAAAATAAGCTTGGCATTTGCTACTATCATGGATATCGCTTCACACAAAACTACAACGAAGCCGTAAAATGGTTCAGAAAAGCAGCCGAACAAGGCAACGAGTGGGCGCAATACAATCTTGGGAATTGCTACAAGAAGGGCCATGGCGTTGTCACCGATGCCGAAGAAGCGGCTAAATGGTTTCTAAAAGCCGCTGAACAGGGTCACGAGGAAGCGCAGTTTAACCTTGGCATCTGCTACGAGTCAGGGAAGGGAGTCCCGAAAGATATCCAAGAGGCCATCAAATGGTACAGCCTGGCTGCTGAACAGGGCAACACCTATGCCAACCAGCTTTTAGAACGATTAAAGCAACAGTAAATTTGTCATTGCAGAGACCACATTACATGAAAAAGTTGTAACTTTGCAGTATTGAATGACGTCAAAGATTTAACTTTTAAAAAACAAAATATGAGTTCTTCCCTCACCAAAGAAAGAGTTTTTGGATATGATCTATTAAAGGCTCTTGCTATGTTTCTGGTGGTCTTTTATCATTTCCTCATGCTTGATTTTGCTTTTGAGCCTGGAAAATTCTATGTACCAAATTTCAATAAAATCATACAGTTGATTTGTGCAGCCGGAGTGCCAGTGTTTTTCATGGTTAATGGTGCTCTGACAATCAACAACAAAATAACATATCAAAAAGTCATCAACAAAGTCTTGAGACTTTTCTTGATAGCCACTTTTTGGTCCTTAGTCTTGAGATGCGGTGTCATTGGCTACTTATTTGGAAACGGCCAACCAAAATCTTTCTATGGCTTAATAAACTTCTATTGGTTCCTGATCTCATTAGCATATGTCTATATCCTTAATTACCTGATTCAGATATTACCTAAATGGTTTGGTTACTTGTTGGTTATTGCCATCTTTACAGCGACTTTCTTAAACAATTTCGTCTGGGATATTATACTTTTTATTGATCCAGGCCACACATTACCGCGCTGGGGTCACACCGGTCTTTTCACACTTTACGGAGTCGTGTATTCTAGAATTGGAGCACATCTCAAAAACTCCAAACTCAACTTCGCTACCTGTATTATAATATTTTTATTGGGTCTTGCTCTAAATGTTTTCACAACAATAGCTATGACGAATCACGACGGCGCAGTTTACGATGGTGTCAACGGTTCGTTCCCCACATTAGGAGCATTATTCATGAGCGTCGGGCTTTTCTGTATGCTCAAAGGCGTGAAGGATAATTTCTGGCCGTCACAACTGATAAAGACTATTGGCATCAATTCAGGTGGAGTCTATATTTTTCATTTCGTTTTTGTATTTTATATAAGAGATCACATCTTATCTCACTTTAATATTCACACATTACCATTATTGGCAGTCTTATTATTAGCATTGTTGACAACAATATTGTGTGCATATATTTCGGAATGGATATCCCGAACTCCCGGCAAGGTATTACTTAAGTTATAACGCCTTTTCGTCAGAGTCAGGATAAATGAGACAGAGCATCCTAATCTATCATAATTGGTGAAAATAGTTTTCGTTCCAATCTGGTGGGAGTTTCGGGAATTGGTTGTAACTTTGCAGTATTGAATCAAGAGAATTTAAATTATCGTATAACTTTAACCCAAAGAAAAGAGAAATGAGAAAGAACATTGTTGCGGGTAACTGGAAGATGAACACCACCGTACCCGAGGGCGTACAGCTCGCCAAGGACGTGTGTGCCGCTGTTGCTGCAGAGGCCAACCTGAAGTGTGACGTGATCATGGGCGTGCCCTTCACCCACTTGACCGCAGTGAAAGAAGTCATCGGCGACGCCAATGTGGGCCTGGCCGCACAAAACTGCGCTGACCACACTAGTGGCGCTTACACCGGCGAGGTTTCGGCTGCTATGGTAGCTTCGACGGGGGCCAACTACGTCATCCTGGGTCACAGCGAACGCCGCGGCTACTATAACGAGAGCTACGAGATGCTGAAGACGAAGGTTGACTTAGCGCTGGAGAACGGGCTGAAGGTGATCTTCTGCTGCGGCGAGAGCCTTGAGGAGCGTGAAAACGGCTCGTTCAAGGATGTCATTTGCGCTGAAATCCGTGATTCCTTGTTCCATCTTACCCCAGAGCAGATGGCCAACATCGTCATCGCTTACGAGCCCATCTGGGCCATCGGCACCGGCAAGACCGCCACAAGCGACCAAGCACAGGAAATCCACGCCTTCATCCGCGGCCTGCTGGCTCACCAATATGGCGCACAGGTGGCCGACGACATGACCATCCTGTATGGCGGCAGCTGCAAGCCCAGCAATGCTCCTGAACTGTTTGCCAAGCCCGATATCGACGGCGGCCTCATCGGCGGCGCCTCGTTGAAGGCAGGCGACTTCATGGGCATCGTAACGGCATTCTAAGCCCACCTCAACCCTATCCTGTCGGCGGATTATACGAATTAATCGGATTATGACATTCTTTTCGACTAATTCGCATGATTCGCCGACAAATATTACCATACATAATTGGATAAATTCATAAAAAATAACACTGGATACGGAAAATTGCAGTATCTTTGCGGCGAAATTTGACAACATCACATCTATAGATAATGCTTAAACTTTTACACATCCGTGCTCTGAGCCTCTGTCTGATGCTCGTTATCGCCTTGGCAGCCAGCGCCCAGCGCCCTCAAATCACTGACCGTCTGAACAAAAACGGTCAGGTTACCGTTGACGCCCCCAAGGAACTGGTAAAGCGCAACAACGCCGACCTGGGCAAGCAGCAAACGACAACCAACAAGGACAACAAGGTAAAAGAGAAAGACAAAAAGAAAACCGACCCTAAGAGCGAGGATGAGAAACTCAACGAGCTTGACGATGATAATACTACAAACGCCAAGAAGGAAGAGGAGAAGAAGAAAGAGGAAGTGACGCCCAAGAAACCCAAGCGCCAACACACCTCACAGCAGACCATCGAGAACCGTAGCGTAGGGTACCGCATCCAGGCCTACACGGACAACAACCCCAAGACCGCTAAGGCCGCCGCCCAGCAGCGCGCACGCGACATCGCCATGAAGTTCCCGCAGTACCGCTCCTACATCTCCTACAAGGCTCCCGCATGGCGCCTGCGCATCGGTGACTTCAAGACCCAGCAGGATGCCAAGGCAGCGCTGAACCGCATCAAGAGCGTGTATCCCAAGTTCGCCCGTGAAATGGTCATCGTGCGTGACCGTATTAACATCTGGAGTAATGATTAAAATGAAATTCAGCGACGAGGACATTAAACTCGCCGAAAAAATAGCAGAACACTACCGCGCCATTATCGAACTGATTGGCGAGAATCCAGACCGTGAGGGCCTGGCCAAGACCCCCATGCGCGCAGCCAAAGCGCTCATCGAGAACACGCGCGGCTACAGCGAGGATGCCGATGCCATCGTCCACAGCGCTATCTTTGAGCACGAGGGCAGCGAGATCGTCATCGTCAAGGACATTGAGTTCTACTCCCTGTGCGAGCACCATATCCTGCCGTTCTTCGGCAAGGTATCCATCGGCTACATCCCCGCCGGTGGCATCGTCGGCCTGAGCAAACTGGCCCGCATCGTCGATACCTTCTCACGCCGCCTGCAGGTGCAGGAGCGCATGACCCATGACATCTGTGAGCTACTCTCACGCGTGCTGCCCAACCGTGGCGTCATCGTTTATGCCGAGGCACAGCACATGTGCATGAAGATGCGCGGCGTCGAGAAACAGGACTCCACCACCATCACATTTGAGTATAGTGGTGAGTTTGAGGACATTCACCGCCAGAACGAGTTCTTCACTCTACTCGGCGTGAAAAAATAATTTAAGGAAAAGTGATTTTTTCTGGCAAAAAATTTTGCCAGTTCAAAAAGTCGCTATATCTTTGCACCGCAATTCTCGAAAGCACCCCTCCAAAGGGGTCAGAATTGACTGCGAAAGTAGCTCAGTTGGTAGAGCACGACCTTGCCAAGGTCGGGGTCGCGGGTCCGAGTCCCGTCTTTCGCTCTCGTTCTTTGAACTTCACCAGAGTCGGTACTGATTACAGTACCATAATTAATGCGAAAGTAGCTCAGTTGGTAGAGCACGACCTTGCCAAGGTCGGGGTCGCGGGTCCGAGTCCCGTCTTTCGCTCTCTTTTTGTCCAGGTGGCGGAATTGGTAGACGCGCTACTTTGAGGGGGTAGTGCCCAATTGGGCGTGTGAGTTCGACTCTCATCTTGGACACCTTTTTCGAGCGGAAGCCGTTGATTTTCAACGACTTCCGCTTTTTCTTGGCCAAAACTGCACCGAAATTGCACCGGTTCAAAAATTTTCTAGTCCAATTTCTGCACCGATTAACACTTATCTCCGAAATTGCACCGCTTTTATATTGTTTTTTCTCCAGTCTTGAGCAGATTATCTTCAACCATCTTTAAATTCACAAAATAAAACATCATTTAACTTTTTTAAATTCGTGCACAAGTTTGCACATTCCTGCACAATCCTGCACACGGTCAATAAGTTACGGGTTTGAATTCTCCTGATACTTCACTTTGATATACATCTAGTTAGATGATATTTTAGTCTTTTCATCTCATTTTCTCTCATTTTCCTCCCCTATTTGGAGTTAGATTTTACTATTTTGGTTTTTCTGCCATTTCAATTATCTTTGCATAACAAAAACAAACCAAATATAAACCAGATAACCTAAATACCGAATCTGATTATGAATTACGACTGCTTAAAGAATTACGGCGTATTTGTGAGGAATACCGCTCAACACATTTCACGATATGATGACATTTATAAAGCCGCATCCGAATTACCTTACGACATGAGAGCCTATCACATGCAATCTTCATTTGCTTGTACCGAGATCTGCGCTACAATCGAACACCGCCCGGAAACAGTTTCCAAAGTAATTGATAAATACGTCTTGTCGCCAGAAATAGATAAGTATATCGTCAACAATTCTATTTTTGACGCATCAATGGATTTTGACTTTATTGAACATGACTGTGGAAACTTTTTTGATCTCATGCAGCACATCAAGTTCGACATTGCTGCATTGAAGGCTATAGCCCATCCATCAGAATATGATAAGGATTATCTCATCACAGCTCTCGAGAGGATTGCTGAACGTATTAAGCCAACACCAGAAAACCAAGCAGCAATGATGTGGTGCTACTCAACGCTAATAAATGACGCCCGAAATAGTCATGGGAATCAAGAAAAAGATGCTCATGTAGAAAAAAAGTATGAGATTACTGCCGAGAAACCATTGTTCGAAATCTTTGATTATCTAAAGAAAACCAAAGTGATCATTTCAAATGACATTACATTCCACACCTTCAGGCACGTCGTAGAATCAGCAGACGCAAGTCTAATCCAACCAAAAACCAAATGGAAATACAATGTCGCTTTAACATTCGCTAGAGAATGCATAAAGGGAGAATCAGAGGCTTGGACCAAAGATGTATGCGCATCACTAAAAATAAAATCAAATGGACTAACTAAAAACATAGACAAGGATAGTTTGTGGTATGAAGAGTTAGTAAAACTATTCAAAAATAGCCTCAAATAATATACAGCAGTAACTCTGCCGTAATGCTGCCGTAATTTGCCCTGAAAAAAATATTTCTATGATGTGATTATTCTGTTGATTTCCAACGAATAATCACATCAGAATTTTATAGCACTTTTTTTCATTGCCCTAATCTGCCCTAAAACTATGGTAGTAACTTTGCAATGTCCGAACGATGAAAGCCTGGCACATAGGCTCAGTGACCAAGAGGCCTGATTCAAGAGGGCAAAATGAGAGAGAGCCTTCTCAAATACTTTATAAATCTAAATATGATTAACCACACCATTTCAGACATCCTGGCATCAGATGCCAATGTCATCCTTCAAGTTTCAGCAAAGGACTTGAAAGAGTTCGCGCAGAACATTCTTATCGGCGCAAAGTCAGTCGCTATGATCGAAGCAGAAGCCGCTGCGACGAGCGACCAGTTATTAACCATTGACGAGGCATCAGAGTTGCTGTCCGTCTCCAAGATGACGCTCTACCGTTGGGACCAGAACGGTATACTTAAGAAGGTAGAGATCGGCGGCAAGCGTCGCTACCGCAAAAGCGACATCGAACGACTCGTCGGCTGTAAAATCTAATCTATCATGGAAAACACATCGTATTCGAAAGGCAAGTTCAGCCTCCTTGTGGAGGCTGAGTTGCCGGTCGACGAACTTTCAAAGAAATTTTAGCTATGAACGACAAGGGCTTCACAATGGTTCCGAACGCTATCATCCGTTCATCTGAACTTAGTGTTTCAGATAAAGCAGTGTGGAATTTCATCGCTTCTATGCCTAACGGGTACAGGTATACCGTGCGCTCGGCCTGTGATAAACTACATATCAACGAAAAAACTTGGTGCCGATGCGTATGCAAACTCGAGAGGAAAGGTTTGGTTACCGTGAAGAGTGTGCCGGGTCAGACGAATGTGTATGAAGCTGTAAGAGATACGTCCCAGTGGGAGGAGACCCCCACCAAAATAGTAGGTAGCTCAAATGGTACCCCCACCAAAATAGCCGTACCACCCCCACCAAATGAGTACCCTACTACACATTATAATAAGAAAAAACAATTAAATAACAACGTCGACGACGATACATGTGCACACATGAGAGAAAAACTTGAACATGAAGTGATGATTGACGGCAACATTGAGCTAGCATGTAAGAGTTGCGGCATAACGCAGACACAATACATGGAACTCGCTACAGCAATTATCGCAGAATGGAAATTCAAAGATCTACCAGATAGTGAGTGGACAAAGAACCACTTCATATCTGTGCTTCGACACAAAGTTAACGGCCTAAAAAATTACAATCATGAAAAAGAAACTTCAAAAAACTCTGCAACAACAGGTAACCCGCTTTCAAATGCAACCGTCCACACCGCCAATATCGGTTGATTGGGCCAAAGAAATAGCCTACTTCCGAGCAGCTTTTCTTAAGGTCGAACCACGTTTTGACCCGAAACTGGCAGATAGGAACATCTTAAACTCACTCTTTGCCTGGGTATGGAAGCTCGATGAGTACAACAAGCTCAAGTTGGATTACAACAAGGGGTTTTGCTTCTATGGAGATCTCGGCTTAGGCAAGAGTATGACTCTGCAAGCTCTTCGCCAATACCGGAATGGTCTGGTTTCCCGATACGAGAGTAAGAAAGAAGATTTCCGCATGAAGGGAACTTGGCTGAAGGCTGCAAGTGAATTGGCAAACATCTTTTCAGTTGATGGCCAGCCAGCTCTTGTAAAGTACACAACCGACGAAATCAACCTTATCATCGATGAGTTGGGAAGAGAACCCAGGCCCGCGAAGTATTACGGTACAGAACTGAATGTCATCCAGTTTGTACTTCAGTTGCGCTATGATCACAGGCGTGATAGTGTCACCCATATCACCACCAACCTTAAACTCGAAGACATTGCGCAGAAATACGGTGCATATATTGCTGACCGTTGCTTGGAGATGTTCAACTTTATCGAGTTCAAAGGCGCTAGTCTTCGATCAAAATTACACTAACCAATCTACCCCATTAGCATCGGGACTTTCTTCTACTATTGCCAGAGATTTGGTGTGGTATGAGATAGTTTATATTGAAGCTGTTATTGTACCTTCCGCTG